>JARGNZ010000030.1 GCA_029209985.1 Parvibaculaceae bacterium | reverse complement strand
CCACTTTCAACATTTCACTTCCTCCCAACGATCCCACGCCTTACAAAACTGTGTTTCAGCTTAGCATCACAAGCCCGATCACCCCAATCGGCCACGCGCCTTTGCCGCCCCCCCTTATCGATCTTCTGAAAATAGCCCTAGACAGCTCCCTGGGCCAAAACCTAATCTGCCCTATGCCCGAACCATTCAAAAATGCTTTTAATCCACACATGATCACCCTCATGGGCCAACACTTTCACAGAGTGTCCCCCAGCTTTGACGCGCAAAGGTTTATCGATAACGCCACCTCCGGCCTTGAGCTGCTTGAGCTAAAGCAACGGGCAACCCATATCCGCAAGGCACTGGAAGATACCCTGCCCACAGATTTTGCAGAAGCCTGTAAGTTGCTGATTGCCACCTTGCACCCAGCCTCAAACATCGACCTGTCCGGCACGGTCATGGATGAGGATGGCATACGCGGCTGGGCAGTCATGCCGATGGCAGAATATGTGGCCGAGCATGGCTTGCATGATTTTGGCACCAGCCTCAACACACTCAAAGAACTCACCACGCGCTTCACCGCTGAATTTGCCATTCGCATATTCTTCATTACCGACACCGACCAAACCCTACGCCATGTGCAGCAATGGGCGCAGGATGACAATCATCACATCCGCCGCCTTGCCTCTGAAGGGTCCCGCCCAAAACTTCCGTGGGGGCTACGACTTCCCCAATTCGTCTCAGACCCCACACCAGTGCTGGCTGTGCTCGAATGCCTAAAAGACGACCCAGAAGAATACGTCCGTCGATCGGTCGCCAACAATCTCAATGACATCGCAAAAGACCATCCAGACCTTGTCGCTGAAATTGTGCATCGTTGGCTAAAGGGCGCATCCCCCGCACGCAAGAGGCTTGTCAAACATGCCTGCCGCACACTCATCAAACAGGGGCATGCCAAAACCCTAGAAGCTTTTGGCTACGGCATCCCCGCCCTCAAAGTTGGGTCGATTAAAATTGAGAACACAACTGTTGAACTGGGCACGCATGTGAGCTTTGAAGTATCCATAGCCTCAGACGCCCCATCAACCCAGCCGCTCATCATCGACTATGTAATCCACCACCAAAAGGCCAACGGCACGACCAGCCCCAAAATATTCAAATGGAAAGCTCTCGACCTGCCTGCGGGCAAGTCCATAACGGTCTCCAAGAGACACGCGCTCAAACCCATCACTACCCGTGTCTATTACGCGGGACTGCATCAACTTGAAATTCAAATAAATGGAAAAAGTTTTGGGAAAGCGAATTTCAATTTATCACTATGACCCATTCTCATAACCATAAACTTATCAGCAAAGTCTAGGCAATAAAAAAGGCTGCCGTAGCAACCCTTGTTCATTCAAATACTGAATGAGAAGATAGATGGTGCGGTCGAGAAGACTCGAACTTCCACGGGTGTTACCCCACAGCGACCTCAACGCTGCGCGTCTACCAATTCCGCCACGACCGCATAATCTATGACTTGGTTTGCGGTGTGTATCAAAACAATGTCAGGGACACAAGCCCGGAATGCATAAACGCGGCGGTTTTCAGTGGAAAAGCCTTCTAATCGTCCTTAGGTGCCTTTATTTCCACAAACAACAAGGAATAAAGACCCGCAGCCCCTCCTCCTCAAGAAAAAGGCCCTCCAACCGGAGAGCCTCTCATTCTAAATACCGTCGCCATCAGAGTGGACCGGAGAAGATGCGATATGAATGCCGCATTCGTCTTTCCCAGAACTGGCCCATCGCCCATCGCGGTAAGAGCCGCCCTCAGCGACCCGAGAGGTACACGGCATACACCCAATCGAAGGATATCCATCCTTGACCAACGGATGCACCGGCAACTTGTGCTCTTTCAAATAGGACTGCAAATCATCCAAGTCCATATTGAGCAGTGGATTGATCTTAAAGCGCGTCCCAAGGTCCACTTTGGCACCGTCCAAAGACGTGCCCTTTACAATCTCTTCCTCAATCGCCTTCATGCCGGAGCGCGCTGAGGTTTGAAACCGTTTACGGCCCGTAATAGACGCTCGGAAATGCGTCAAAGCACGCTCCAACGGAACCACCTTACGCACAAAGCAACATCCATCCTCATCCGTGTTCCATAAAACACCATTAGGGTCACGCAACATCAAATCATCCGGATGCGGAGCAATGGATCGCAAGTCGGTCAACCCAAACTTATCTTGCAGACGATCCCGGTAGCGCATGGTCTCCCCAAACAGTTTGCCTGTATTGAGAAAAATCACGGGCGTTGTTGGGTCAATTTCCGACACCATGTGCAACAGCACAGCAGATTCCGCACCGAACGAGGACACAACAGCCACTTCGCCGGGAAATTCATAGCGGATCATCTTTTCCAACAACTCAGGACCAGAGAGGTCCCCATATTTCTTCTGCAGCATACTAAGTTCCGCCGACGATGTGGTCGTGGAATCCATAGCCGCAGCACGCGGATCAATTAGTTCAGCTTCAACAGCAGCACTCATTTGAGCCACCCTTTCTCCTCAATATACGCTTCCACTCGGGCACTCACTTGCTTAAGTGACAGCCCCTCAGATCGCCAAGTCATCCGGCGCTGTGCAACATCATCTAAATAACCGGCCCATTCAGGACCAAAATGGTTCTCAAGATATTGCCGCAGTCGGCGCGCCATACCCGGCGACTTTCCCCCCGTGGCGATGGCAAGAGTGAGGTCCCCTCGCCGCACCATAGAAGGCACATGGAAATCACAAAGATCACGTTGATCTTCAACATTCAGCAATCGCTTTTCAGAGCGCACAAGAGCTGCAAGGTCATCAGCTTCTGGACGGTCAATCCCAGCGATAAACACAGCCGCCGCATCCCCAAGGTCACCAGGACCCGGACGCACACCAGCCAATCTCTCACCTGCTTTTTTGCGGATCTCAGGGTCTTGGCTGAAGATCACCAAAGACTGCGCATACGCGGCCTCCATAAGCTCCAAGCGTCCAAGCCCAATCTCGCCTTCGATCACAAGCCCGACGGTCATCTTTTTAGTATCGAGCATGAGCGGAAACATGTAAGTCCCTATTCAAATCAAAGGCCTCAGCAAACCCCGTCAATCGGGATAGAGGCGACATAATTACCCGTCCCACATTAGGGGCGAGACATTATCTCATCGGTTATTTTCCAAGAGATAGGGCCTTGGAGATAATAATTCAACTAGAATAAGTTATTTAACTTATATAACAATAATTAAGTGTGATTAAGGCGCAAAATTAAAGGGAGTAAAGCACCCTTCCTCCCTTTCACTTATGTGTAAAAATGGCCCAAATCAGCGCCAATCTACAATAATTATCCATTTCCGGCCCATGACCGGCCCGCTCCCGCTAATTCATCGTCTCATAAGTTTTGATCTTATGCGTGATAGAGACAGCGATTTTTTCGCCCTGCACCATAATTTCGCCACGCGCGATAGGGATATTATTGGCCAGAATCCAAATTTCTTCATCTTGATGGGCGTCCAGCTCAATCACCGCCCCCCGGCCCATTTTCAAGAGCTGGTGAATTGGCATGCTTGCCCGGCCCAACACGACAGACAGTTCAACATTGACCTTACCGACTGAATTCACAACACACCCCTGAGATACTAATTACACCACCGCACAGCGCGACGAGTCAGAGAATTTCATGCTAGGGTTAGCCACTCGTTAATATGAACAGACCCAAGCTCACTCAAGTCAACATATCCCCAAAAAAAGAAGCATCCCTTAATATGGTTCAATCTTCTCCAGAATGGCGCATTTCTGAGGCTCCCGTGCCCTACGAAGAGGCTTTAGCCACAATGGAAGCCCGTGCAGCGGCCATTGCCGATGGCACGCAGCCCGAACTCATTTGGCTTTTAGAGCACCCGCCCCTCTATACAGCCGGAACCAGTGCTGACCCCGTGGACCTGATTGCACCAGACCGTTTCCCTGTCTACCAGACCGGGCGCGGCGGCCAATACACCTATCACGGCCCTGGCCAACGGGTGGCCTATGTCATGCTGAACCTCAAAGAGCGCAAACAAGATGTGCGCGCCTTTGTGCAAGACCTTGAACAGTGGATCATCAACACCCTCGACACCTTCAATGTGCGCGGTGAAGTGCGCGAAGGCCGCGTCGGCGTATGGGTGCAACGCCCTGAACTGGGGCCAACCCGCGAAGACAAAATTGCGGCAATCGGCATCCGCATTCGCAAATGGGTGACCTTCCACGGTATCAGCCTCAACGTAGAGCCCGACCTTGAGCATTTCAGCGGCATCGTGCCCTGCGGTATTTCTCAACATGGTGTCACGAGCTTAGTAGATTTAGGACTGCCCGTTTCCTATATCGAAGCAGATGCAGCCCTTGAAAGCTGCTTCAAGCAGGTCTTTGGGCCCGAAGGCTCCGGCGTCACCAAACAACGCCCATAAACCTAGCTCAGTGCTTTCTCTTTAATGACAATCAACACAGCGCCCGTTCCTGCGGTGACGGCAGCGGTCCAAATTAAAACCCCGATCAAAGGCAACGCTGTTCCAATCCACAAAGCCAACACCCCTGCCCATACGCCAATCAGCGTCGTTGTGCGCACATCGCCCTCAAAGGGGATAATCCGGCGAATAAGAGCACCTAACAAAGCTAAAGAGACAATCAGCCCAACAAAAAGCATCAACGGGTAAACCACCATCAAGACCAAACCAATGGGCAAGCCCACCAAGCTCACCGTCGCCACAGCCCCAACAACCGGCAGCCCGACCAACCACAACAACCCAAAGCCAAGGGTCTGTGCGGGGCGCTCATCAAACACCCGCCCCGGTGCACGCAAAAGGTCTGGCACACCAAGCGCAACAACACTGGCGATAAACCCAAGCACCATGGCCATCGAAAAGGCCAAGCCGCTATCCTCCAAAAGAGAGTGTTCAGGAGCACCGGGTTTAGACTTTTGAGCATCATGCGCCCGGCTTCCCGTGCGCTCGGAAAGCCCTTCCACAGACCCCGCCCATTTCTCACCCAGCACAGCCCCATTGAGCGCACCGTCCACAACCGCTTGCAAAGACACATCTGGCTCACGTGCAAGCGTATAGGACAAATCCCCCCCAATCTTTGCATCCGGGCCGAGTTGCATTTCCTGCGCAAACACAAGCACGTTGCCTTCCACAAGACCGTTCAGCACAACACGGCTGCCGTAAATCTCAACGTCCCCTTTAACGCCCCCTTCAACTGCCACTTGGCGCCCACTCAACCAGGCATCCCCCTCTACCATTGCCCCTTGGCCAAGCTGCACCTGCTCGCCAAGCATCACAATGTTACCCGCAATGGCTTTGTCCAATTCAGCCGATGGGCTCACATAATAAGTAGCGCCATCATGTTCCCATTCCGTGCCTTCCCCCTGCGCTCCCGCATGAGCGGCGCTGGCCATAAGGCCATGCACAACCACAGAAAAAAGCATCAACAAACAAGAGCTGCATAATTTTTGAAAGGTCATCACGGGATCTCCAAACGGTTATCTCAGGGGCACACCTTATACCTATACGCCAATTGTGGCACATCCGCGTAGCTCTTCCCATTCAACAAAAAGGCCCGCCGGAAACTCCAGCGGGCCTTTCAAATTCACCAAGGCGAACCCTATTCAAATTCAAGGATAATCGCATCAACCGCAAGGCTGTCACCGGCTTCTGCATTCACAACAGAAATCACCCCATCACGTTCGGCACGTAGAATGTTTTCCATTTTCATGGCTTCAACCACAGCAAGCGTTTCGCCAGCTTGAACCGACTGCCCAACCTCAACATGGATCGAGACAACAAGGCCCGGCATTGGGCACAGCAGAAGATTGGACGTATCCGGCTCAATCTTCTCAGGCATCAATTTAGAAAGCTCATATCCACGCTCAGTGCGGACAGCAGCATTCACCAATGAGCCACGGTAACCCAGATTGTAGCCTTGCAAGCCTTTGGCCCGCAAAGTCTGCACAACCACATTTTTACCGTCTACTTCGCCGGTAAAGACCGTATCGCCAGGACACCAATCGCTCTCCACAGTGTGAGAAGAAACCACTTCCCCTTCTGCATCAAGGATCGACACGTCCAGCCCTTCAGGGCCTTCAAATGCGCGCACAGGAATGGCAATCTCATCGTCAAGCGACACCACCCAGTCCTCTGGCAGCTCCCGGCCACGGCCCGAAAGCTGGCCCGAAATCATTGTCGCCCGCGCGGCATGAATTTCGTTCAAGAACACCGCAACGACGGCAAGCATTTCCGCCCGCCCGTCATCAACCGCAACGCCTTCAAAACCATCAGGGTATTCTTCAGCAATGAAGCCTGTGGTGATGTTGCCAGACCGGAAGCGCTCATGCTCCATGATGGCCCCAAGGAACGGAATGTTGTGCTGAATACCTTCAATGTAGAAAGTGTCCAATGCATCAGACATCGCATCAACGGCTTCTTCGCGCGTATCGGCATGGGTACACAGTTTTGCAATCATCGGATCATAGAAGATGGAAATTTCACCACCTTCATATACGCCCGTATCATTACGCACTGTTACGCCATTTTCAACGCGCTCCTCAGGCGGCTGGTAACGCACCAAACGACCTGTTGACGGCAAGAAGTTGCGATATGGATCTTCCGCATAAATACGGCTTTCCATAGCCCAACCCGTCAGCTTCACATCGTCTTGTGCAATAGACAGTTTCTCACCAGCTGCCACACGGATCATCTGCTCAACAAGGTCAATGCCCGTGATCAACTCTGTTACAGGGTGTTCAACCTGAAGCCGCGTATTCATTTCAAGGAAGTAGAAGTTACGGTCTTTGTCGACGATAAATTCAACTGTCCCTGCACTTTCGTAATCAACAGCGGCAGCCAGAGCAACCGACTGCTCACCCATCATTTTGCGGGTGGCTTCATCCAAGAATGGACTTGGCGCTTCTTCGATAACTTTTTGATTTCGGCGCTGAATGGAACATTCCCGCTCACCGACATAAATTGTATTGCCGTGCTTATCTGCCATCACTTGAATTTCAATGTGGCGCGGCTCGGTAATAAACTTCTCAATAAAGATTCGGTCATCGCCAAAGCTGTTGATCGCTTCGTTGACCGCAGACTGGAAACCTTCAGCAACGTCGCTTTCGCTTTCAGCAATCCGCATACCTTTACCGCCGCCACCGGCAGAGGCTTTAATCATCACCGGATAGCCAATGTCATTGGCAATTCTAATCGCCTCATCACTATCTTTAATAAGCCCCATATGGCCCGGCACAGTGTTGACTTTTGCTTCATTCGCAAACTTTTTGGACGCGATCTTGTCGCCCATCACTTCGATAGCTTTGACATTTGGCCCGATGAAGGCAACGCCAGCCGCTTCCAAAGCTTCTGCAAATTTTGGGTTCTCAGAAAGGAAACCATAGCCCGGATGAACAGCTTCAGCGCCAGTGTCTTTAATGGCTTTGAGGATATTCTCCATCACCAAATAAGACTGGGCAGATGCCGCCGGACCAATGTTCACGGCCTCATCAGCCATCTCTACATGCAACGCGTCTTTATCTGCATCAGAATAAACAGCAACCGTTTGGATGCCCATTTTCTTCGCTGTTTTAATCACACGGCATGCGATTTCGCCACGGTTGGCGATCAGAATTTTCTTAAACATATCGATCGCCCCTTAAAGTGGAATGTTGTCGTGTTTCTTCCAAGGATTATCCAAGTCTTTATCCTTGAGAAGAGCCAGTGCACGTGCAACACGCGTGCGAGTAGAATGCGGCATGATCACTTCATCAATATATCCGCGTTCAGCAGCAACGAATGGGTTCAAGAACCGCTCTTCATACTCTTTGGTATGAGCCGCGATCTTCTCATCATTACCAATATCTTTTCGGTGAATAATCTCAACCGCACCCTTAGCGCCCATCACAGCAATTTCAGCTGTTGGCCAAGCATAGTTGAAATCGCCCCGTAAGTGTTTAGAGGACATCACAACATAAGCGCCCCCATAAGCTTTACGGGTAATCACTGTAATTTTCGGCACCGTTGCTTCTGCATAAGCATAAAGCAATTTCGCCCCGTGCTTAATCAAGCCGCCATATTCCTGCGACGTTCCCGGCAAGAAGCCCGGCACGTCCACAAAGGTCACCAACGGAATGGAGAAGCAATCACAGAACCGAACAAACCGCGCGGCCTTCCGGCTGGCATCACTGTCCAACACCCCGGCCAAAACCAATGGCTGATTGGCAATAACGCCAACAGTGCGCCCTTCCAACCGGCCAAAGCCCGTGATGACGTTCTTGGCAAAGTCTTCTTGAATTTCGAAAAAGTCACCCTCGTCCACAAACTTCACGACCAGTTCTTTCATGTCGTAAGGCATATTTGGATTTTCAGGGATCAATGTATCCAAAGACATTTCTTTGCGCTCAGCGTCGTCAAAGAAAGGACGCTCTGGCACGTCTGCTCTGTTGTTCGAGGGTAGGAAATCAATCAGGCGGCGCAATTGCGTCATCGCCACAACATCATTTTCCCATGCCCCATCTGCAACAGATGTTCGTGAGCTGTGCACCTTCGCCCCACCCAGTTCCTCAGCCGTGACTTCTTCATTCGTCACAGTCTTCACAACATCAGGACCCGTCACAAACATGTAGGACGTATCCTTCACCATAAAGATGAAGTCGGTCATGGCGGGTGAGTACACGTCACCGCCCGCGCAAGGCCCCATGATAATTGAAATCTGCGGGATGACACCAGATGCTTTCACATTGCGCGAAAACACTTCCCCGTATCCACCCAGCGCATCCACGCCTTCCTGAATACGTGCACCACCTGCATCAAACAGCCCAATAATCGGCGCGCCCATTTTCAGCGCCATATCTTGAACTTTATTGATTTTTTTGGAGTGATTGCGAGAAAGAGATCCGCCCAGCACGGTGAAGTCTTTGGCAAACAAGAAGACGGTTCGGCCATTCACCGTGCCCCATCCTGTGACAACACCGTCCCCCGGCGTTTTATTGTCAGCCATGCCAAAGTCTTGGCAATCGTGCTCAACAAATGTGTCGAACTCTTCAAAGGATCCTTCATCAAGGAAAAGCTCAACACGTTCCCGCGCTGTCAATTTACCCTTGCTGTGTTGCGCTTCAATGCGGCGCTCACCACCACCCATACGGGCTGCAGCACGTCGCTCTTCAAGCTGGCGTAAGATATCTTTCATGACACCCCCTAAGCCGAACACCTGAATATCAGGCCGGTCTTATGGTTTCAGACAGAACACCCCCACATCAGGCGGTGCTACTCAATCAATTTAGTAGGCTCTGATCAAGCACATTTGAGGCGCTTGATAGCACTGGAAAGGCCCATTTGCCAACGACTTATGCCATCTAACGCCATTCAAAGAGCCGGGGAGGCACCCCCTCCCCCAAACCTGGCTCGCTTTACGTTGCGTGTATAAGGCATTGGCCTTCAAGGGCGCCACAAACTACAATAATGTCAGGTAAAATACGGACTGCTCCAGTTCGGTTCGGCGCAGGGCTAGGCGCTCTTGCGCCTCCGAATCCTCTCCCCAAAGCTTGGCCTGATACGCTTCATCCACATGCGCCACGTCAAAGGCTTCCGCCGCATCAAGCCGGCCTCGCAACAACGCAAACCCCAAAATCAACGACCCAGTCAGCGAAATCACATTATGAAGGCCAGCCAGTGCAAAGTCGGGCACATCTGTCAACGCCCCCTCAACCGCGCTTTTCACAGTATCGGGTTGTTCTATATGCAAAATACCAGATGTGGTCTGAAAAGGAGCCTGAAACTCATCAGCCGCCCACGCCACCAATGGGTCCCACTTTTCAGCCTCTAATCGCACAAGCTCACTTGGGCTTTCCGCCCGGTAACACAAAAGCTCTGTATCGCCAAAACGGGCAAGCTCTTCCAAAACATAAGCCCGCTGCACAGAAACCCGGTCCACGGCCGTATTGGCCAAGCGGGTCAAATGCATCACAGCCGGATCAATATGGGTTTCCTGCGCCGCCCATTCCTCTGCAACCGCTTTGGCCAAGTTTTCATGCGGAATAAGCAGCGGTGCCTTAGCTGGTGTTTTCACAGCACGCCCATCCAAAGTGATGGCAAAGCCACCCTCCTGCGCCTCAAAGTCTGTTTCTTTATAAAACCGCTTCGGCAACTTCGGCTTTTCGCGCCCCGGATGGCTGACATAGCGATCCTTAGCAGCATCATCGTCTGGCACGTCACCCATGTTCATGCCGCCAAAACCTTTTTCCGTACTCATCTTTTCTTTCCAATTTTCTAAGCGCCACGTACAGCCTTAAAGGTTCTCAAAACGGAGACGCAATAATGTCTCCAACACCCTCAACAGCACTACCAATAACGCTGCCAACGCCGCCCTTCATATCTTTCACAATACCCGTCATCCCCCCGGAACCATGGCCGCTTCTCGCCACAACTTCCGCACAGGCAGACGCACTTTTAGCATCAAAACTATCCAAACTAATCATAGGGAGAATGGCACCAATGCCCCCCGTAAACACACCCGCACCAACAGCGGTTGCAATGTCAACGAGCAGAGCCCCTGTATCAGGATAAATGCGCGGATCCCCCATCGCACCCGTCACCCGAATGGTGGTCGAAAGGCTCAACAAGCTAGGGTCATTGGGAGACGGATAGAGCGACATATTAACCGTTTCATCTTTGAAATTAAGCTCGCCCTTGCCCGATGTCCGCATACGGTCTGTCACCAAAGCAAAAGCTGTAAACTCTCCAACCCCCTGCTTAAACTCCATGGCCGTTAGCGAGCACGTCATCTGCGCCTTCCCGTCGCCCTTGCTTCCCTTGGGCACCAAAGCCCACACAAGGTCCGTCGCAATCAATTCAATGGCCTTGGTACCAATCGTACCGCGCCCACCCACAACATTCGTGCTGCCATTCAAAGAACCAACAATCTCTTTGAGCGAGTGGCCAGTCCCCTTGAGGTCAACGGCAACCCATGCCCGTCCTTCGATGAGATTGGTCACGTCTGCCTCGTCAAGAAACCGGCCCAAATCAAACTCAGGGGCATCAAACTTTATATCGACCCCCGCATTCTCTCCGCCGCGTGCCTTAAAAGCCAAACTCAGATCCTTCCCCGCATAAGCCGCAGTCAAAGGCACCTCTAACCGGCCCTTCAACAACGACACCGGCACAGCAAGAGATGAAAGCTCAAAGTTTTGATAGGAAAGCTGCCCAATATTGACCGTTAACTCAGCATCCGCAAGTTCCAACAGACCAAATGGCAATGGGTCAGAACTAAAAAGCTCCGCAGTGCCCTCCCCCTCAACAACCTCTTCAACTGAGACCGCCTCTGCCAAAAATGATCCAACATCCAACGTCTCAATATCAAGCGTACCCGTGAGGCGCGCGCGGCGTCCTGGTGCCGAATTACGGCCCGTTACACTACCGCTAATGTCCAGCCCATTGTATGAAAGTGAAAGGTTTTGAGCGCTGAAAGTTTCTCCCTCTTGACCAATCAAAGCAGAAAACACCACGGCATCGGCGTTTAACTCTCCCACCATAGACAAGTCAATGCGCGCGCCGCGTGGCTCTGCATTCAATTCACTTAACGTCACTTCTGTCAGATGTTGCGTGACGCCATCAAAATAATGCACCACCACATTGCGCGCCCATAAAGGCGGCACATCACTTAGCTGGTTTGTTTGCGAATTTGTCTCTTCTGCAACAACAGCTGGTGATGTTTTTTTGCCATTATCGAAATTCCAATTCCCCACGCCAGCCCGGTTCGTTTCAATCCAAATGTCGGCGTCTTTAAGAGCAACCCCGAGAATATTTGGTTTGTCGCCCAGCAAGCTCAACAGATCAAATTTCACGCGCAATAATTGGGCGGTGACCATATGCGGTCCCTTTGCCCCTGCAGCATTTGAAAAACGAATGTCTGTTGCCACCAATGTCGGGACCAAAGAAAAGCCCATATTAAGATCGCCCGTAATAACGAGCTTGCGCCCCGTGGCGTCTTCAACAGCGCTCTCTATCTCCGGCTTAAAATCATTGAGACTGACAAATGACAGAGCAAACCCACCAACAAGGAGAAGACCAACCAAGCCAATCACACCGCGTATAAACCACTTCATCACGCACTCCTTTAGAAATTGATTTAGTCCGCTCGCCATAAAGCGGTTACAGCCTCAGGCACTTCGCCAAAGCCTTCCAGCACACGCGACGCACCTGCATCAAAAAGATCAGTGCTCTGATGATATCCCCAATCAACGCCAAGCGCATGAGCCCCTGCATTCCGCGCCATTTGAATATCAAAAGTTGTATCGCCAATCACAATCGTATTCTCAGGTCGCACACCAGTTGCCGCCATTGCCTGCTGCACCATCGCAGGGTGTGGCTTCGAGGGGGCATCATCTGCGGTTTGCAATGTCACAAACCGATCACGAATACCGTGAAGCGCGAGAATATTCTGCAAGCCTTTTTGAGATTTGCCTGTTGCAACACCCAACAAAAGGTTTTCATCCTGAGCCAAAGCATCAAGGGCATCCAGCGCCCCCTCATACAGTGGCTCGTGCAAATCCGGTTGCCCCCGCAAATGCGTAAATGCGTTTTTGTAACCATCTACCACAGAAGCCAACAGCTTAGGATCAACCGGCCCCAACAGTGTGCCAACAGCTTCAAACAAAGAGAGGCCGACAATCGACAGCACTTTTTCTCGTTCAAGCAACGGCAAGTCGTGTGCATCAAACGCATGGTGCATCGCCGCCACAATCATATGCTGACTATCAACAAGTGTGCCGTCGCAATCAAAGAGAACTAATTTCAAGCGATCGCTCAAAGTTTCATCTCCGCAAAAGGCTCGTTGCCATCCGCCAATTCAAAGCCAAGCGTTTTCCAACTCTCAGCCATATGAGGCGGTAAATTCGCTGTCACAATTAAACGCCCGCCGCTTGGATGCGCTATGTTAATTTCGCGCGCATGCAAATGAAGTTTGTTCGACAACGCCCCACCTGGATGCGCGGCCTCACCGCCATATTTTCCATCACCCACAATAGGCGTCTCGAGCGCGGTAGCTGCGTGCACCCGAATTTGGTGGGTCCGTCCCGTTACAGGCATAAAGGCAACCCATGCCAACCGGCGCCCTGCACTGCCCACCGTTGTGAAATGTGTCGTTGCTGATTTTACAACGCCGTCAATTTCCGTTCCCGGTGCCACAGCAAACATTTTTTCATTGCCAGCCCCGCCGCCTTTTCTCAAGGCAAGGTTGATCGTTCCTGCTTCCGCTGCAGGAGCACCAGCCACAAGACCCCAGTAAATTTTTTGAGCGTCTTTTTCCTTGAACGCCTTGGCCAAGCGGCTCGCCGCCCAGCTTGTTCGAGCCAACACCAAAACACCGCTGGTATCCCGGTCAAGTCGGTGAACCAATTTAGGCCGGTCAGGCAGGTCATATTTAAGCCCCCCCAATAACCCATCAATATGGCGTTCCGTTTTGGTGCCACCTTGCACCGCCAGCCCACACGGCTTGTTCAGCACGATCACATCATCATCTCTATACAGCACCAGATTTTTGATGAACTGCACATCTTCAAGCGTCATTTTAAGTCCCGGTGCTTTGCGCGAGCGCTCGCCATCAAAGCTCATCGGAGGCACTCGAATTTCTTGCCCAGCAACCAAACGAGCACCCGCTTTCACGCGCCCCCCATCAACCCGCACTTCTCCCTTGCGCAGTAATTTTTCCAACCGAATATGGCTAAGGTCTGGGTAATGGCGTTTGAACCACCGATCCACTCGGATGTCATCGTCATCTTTCCGAACAATAATTTTCGCTACACCACTCATGACAACACCGTCCGAACTAACCAAAGACCAAAAAAGAGTGCGACAACACCGCCGCCCAATGAACCAAATGCATAAAGCCCCGCAAGGGCCATATCTCGACGTTCCAGCATATTGGCAATATCCAGTGAATAGGCGGAGAACGTCGTAAATCCACCAAGAACACCCGTCACTAAAAACACACGCATTTCCGCGCTCACAGAAAACCGCAAAGCCAACAGCTCCACGATCGCCCCCATCAAAAAGGAGCCAACTAAGTTCACCCCAAGGGTGCCCCACGGAAACCCCGGCCCCATGAGGCGCAACGCTTGTGCAGCAAATAAATATCGAGCGGAGGCCCCAACGGCGCCTCCCATAGCTACGGCCATCAACATTTTCATGATGACTTCTCCTGTCGCAACCGCGCCCAATAGGTCAGCCGCTTATTAATTTCGCGCTCAAAGCCGCGATCTGGTGGTGCATAGAACTGACGGCGGCCCATTTCCTCTGGGAAATAGTTTTGGCCTGAAAAAGCGTCCGCCGTATCATGGTCGTATACATAGCCTGCGCCAATGCCAAGCTCTTTCATTGTCTTAGTCGGCGCATTCAAAATATGAGCCGGCGGGGCAATGGAACCCGTGTCCTTCGCCTCCTGCATCGCAGCTTTATACGCGACATACGCCCCATTCGATTTAGGAGCTGTGGCAACATATAGCACCGCTTGCGCAATCGCCAATTCACCTTCTGGGCTACCTAAAAAATCATAAGCTTCTTTTGCGGCTAAAGTTTGACTTAACGCTTGCGGGTCGGCCAAACCGATATCTTCCACAGCCATCCGAACCACCCGGCGCAAAATAGCTAAGGGCTGCTCCCCGCCCACCAGCATACGCGCCAACCAATAAAGTGCGGCATCTGGATCTGAGCCACGCACAGACTTATGCAGTGCACTGACGAGATTATAATGCCCTTCGCCTGATTTATCATACACAGGCGCCCGCCGTTGCACCGCTTGCGCCAATTCGGCCACGTCCAACGGCTCATCAATGTTCAAGGCATAAAGGTCTTGGGCCAAATTAAGCGAAAACCGCCCATCCCCATCTGCCATGGCCCGCAGCGCCGCGCGTGCATCGGCTGTAACGGGCAACGCGCGCCCCTCAAAGGCTTCCGCACGACAAAGCAGCACATCAAGGGCCGCATCGTCCAAGCGCCGTAGAACAAGCACCTGCGCCCGCGAAAGTAACGCCGCATTCAGCTCAAATGAGGGGTTCTCAGTGGTCGCCCCCACCAAGGTAATGGTGCCATCTTCCAGCACCGGCAAAAAGCTGTCTTGTTGCGCTTTATTGAACCGATGGATCTCATCCACAAAAAGCAAGGTGCCCCGCCCTGAAAGCCGCGTCACGCGCGCCGTCTCAAAGACTTTTTTTAGATCACCAACACCCGAAAAAATCGCCGAAATTTGTTCGAACTTCAGGCCAACCCGCTCCGCTAACAAACGTGCCGTGGTGGTTTTTCCGGTTCCCGGCGGTCCCCACAAAATGATTGAGCTGAGATGCCCTGCCTGCACCATACGCCCGATCGGCCCCTCAGGGCCAAGCAGGTGGTCCTGCCCCACAACATCTTCCAATGTTTGCGGGCGCAGACGGTCCGCCAAAGGCCGAGGCGCTCCAGCAGCAAGGTCATCACTTTCAAATAAGGTGCTCATGGCAGAGATATACCCGAAAACCAATCAAAACAGAACCGTAGATCCCCGAAGCACCCCCGCTCACCCGCGAACAGATGCCGTAATAACCTCATTGCCGCGCTTAATCTTCAACTCCCAGACCCGTCGGTTTTCTCCCACCATTGCCTCAAGTTGCGAGACACTTTTCACCTTTTCGCCACTGATCTCTAAGATCACATCGCGAGGCCGCAAACCAACACGGTGAGCGGAACTGCCCCGCAATATGCGCACCACCACAACCCCTTGAGAGAAGGCGTCAATGCGCAACTCCTCGGCAAAAGCCGGCGACAGGTTGCCAACAGTGCTGCCATTAAAAGGATGCTCTCCCTTCAACTCCCGCAAGTCGCGCGGCGGGTTCTCCGGCGCACTCAACAAAGCAACCTTCGTCTTCTTAATCGACCCATCCCGGCTAAATTCAATCGCGATCGATCCTCCAAGGCCCCGTGTCGCCATCCGGTACTGAACGCTTTGAGGGTCCACAACTTCACGCCCATCAACCGCCCGAATAACGTCACCTGTGTTCAGCCCACCTTGGTCAGCCGGACTGCCCGGATAAATGTTTTGCACGAGCGCCCCCCCCGGTCTGTCTAGGCCAAGGGTTTCCGCAAGCTCCGATGTGACAACCTGCAGCGAAGCGCCCAACCATGGGCGTTCCACCTGTCCGCCATCTACCGCTGAATCAACCACAGCCCGCACCATATTGGCGGGAATGGCAAAGCCGATCCCGACAGAGCCGCCCGAGCGAGAAAAAATGGCGGTATTGATGCCAATAAGTTTTCCATCCAATGTCACCAATGCCCCGCCAGAGTTACCCGGATTAATGGCCGCATCGGTTTGAATGAAAAATTGATAATCAGAAACACCGACTTGAGTACGCGCCAAAGCCGACACAATACCGCTGGTTACCGTTTGCCCCACCCCGAAAGGATTGCCGACGGCCAGCACAAGGTCGCCCACCTCAACCGTATCAGAGTCCTTAAAGGTCAATGCTGGAAGCGTTTCCCCTTTGGGATCGATCCGCAGCACTGCCAAATCTGTTTGCTCATCAGCAAGCACGACTTCCGCCTGAAACTCCCGTCGGTCTGCTAAGGCGACCGTAAATTCATCACCTTCGGCAATCACATGATTATTCGTAACAATGATACCATTTGAACCGACAATAACCCCCGATCCCAGCGACTGTTGCACCCGCTCGCGTGGCATCCCAAAACTAAACCGATCCCCAAAAAAGCGTTTGAAAAATGGATCATTGCTGAACGGTGAACGCGCTTCCTTTACTGTGCGCTTGGAGTAAACATTCACCACAGCAGGCGCCGTCTTCTGCACCACTGGCGCATAGGAAAGCTGAACCTCAAGGTGAGAACCTGGAACTTTTTTGACCGTATCGGCAGAAACAGCCCCACTCAAAAAGGCAAAAGCAACGGTCAGCATCACGCCAAACAAAGCCATGCCTAAACCGCCCCAATTGTTTTCTGTCATCAATTCGGTCATTTCCCTGTCGCTCGCCATGCAATCTCACTCCACCAATCTTAAAACACTTCAAACTCACCACACGAGAAGATGGTCCAATTTTGCCATGCCCCACGTCAAAGGCAAGTCATGAAACCATTCCTAAAGACGCAAAAAAGGCAGCTGAGCCAAGCCCAACTGCCTTTAATCTAACCACCAACGTAAAAGTTACGCGGTTGCTGCTTCCATCGCATCTTCGTTTACAAGCACAGGGCCGCTGTCTTGGCCTTTAGCTGTAACGTCGCGATCAACAAATTCGATCACAGCCATAGGAGCATTGTCCCCATGACGGAAGCCAGCTTTAAGAACGCGGATGTAACCACCTGGACGTTCTTTGTAGCGCGGGCCTAGCTCATCAAATAGCTTTTGTGCCCATTTTTTCTCAGGCAATTTTGAGTAAGCTTGACGGCGTGCATGAAGGTCCTCACGCTTTGCCAACGTCACCAACTTCTCAACGAAGGGGCGAAGTTCTTTAGCTTTTGGCAGAGTAGTAACAATCTGCTCGTGCTTAATCAGTGCAACCGCCATGTTTTGTAGCATGGCTTTCCGGTGGCTTGCTGTCCGATTGAGCTTGCGGCGGGCGATCCCGTGACGCATGACCCGTCTCCTTAAATCATGGGGCGGCGCTCACGCGCGGCCGAACTTAGTCAAATCAAAATTGGTCTTCAAAACGCTTGGCCAGATCTTCGATATTCTCAGGCGGCCAATTTGGAACTTCCATTCCAAGGTGCAGACCCATTTGAGCCAACACTTCTTTAATCTCATTCAACGATTTACGCCCAAAGTTTGGTGTCCGCAGCATCTCGCCTTCGGACTTTTGGATCAAATCGCCAATGTAAACGATGTTATCGTTTTTCAAGCAGTTCGCAGAACGCACTGAAAGTTCCAGCTCGTCCACTTTCTTCAACAGCGCTGGGTTGAATTCCAGCTCTGGGTGAAGCTCTTCCACAACCGCATCTTCCGGTTCGTCAAAGTTCACAAAGATTTGCAACTGATCTTGCAAAATGCGAGCAGCCAACGCGATCGCGTCTTCTGGCGTCACAGATGCATCTGTCTCAACCGTCAAAGTCAGTTTATCATAATCGAGGATCTGACCTTCACGTGTGTTCTCAACTTTGTAAGAAACGCGTTTGCACGGGCTGTAGAGACTATCCACAGGGATCAAGCCGATAGGCGCATCATCCGGACGGTTCCGGTCTGCAGCTACATAGCCTTTACCTGTGTTCACTGTGAACTCAATCCGCAATTCAGCACCCTCATCAAGGGTACAAATCACGTGCTCAGGGTCCAAGATATCAACCTCAGCACCGCCTTGAATGTCAGCAGCGGTCACAACACCTGGCCCCTGCTTAATCAAGGTCATGCGTTTTGGACCTTCAGAGTGCAAGCGGATTTCCAACTGCTTGATGTTCAAAATGATGTCAGTGACATCTTCCCGCACACCAGCAATAGATGAAAATTCATGCAACACGCCATCAATATGAACAGCGGTGATTGCAGCACCCTGCAAAGAAGAAAGCAGAATACGACGCAGCGCATTACCAAGCGTCAGGCCAAAGCCGCGCTCTAGTGGTTCAGCAACAACAGTCGCAACCCGATTGGCATCATGCCCGGATTGAATTTCCAACTTTGTCGGTTTGATCAGCTCTTCCCAGTTCTTCTGGATCACTTGTTCAACCTCATGCCGTTAAAACGCTCTCTCATTCGTAACGCGAATGGAGAGCGAATGGGTGGCAGCGCCACCCAAGAATACCTGCCCCGTGCGATACACATCACGAGGCGGACAATCGCTATACCGAACGTTAAACCCGGCGACGCTTAGGAGGCCGACACCCATTGTGTGGGATCGGCGTTACGTCACGAATAGTCGTGATAGTAAAACCACTTGCCTGCAAAGCGCGAAGTGCAGATTCACGACCAGCACCTGGACCGCAAACTTCAACTTCTAGCGTTTTCATGCCGTGGTCAGCAGCTTTTTTACCAGCATCTTCAGCAGCCATCTGAGCTGCGAAAGGTGTTGATTTCCGGCTGCCTTTGAAGCCCATCATCCCAGCAGAAGACCATGAAATCGCGTTGCCTTGAGCATCCGTGATTGTGATCATCGTGTTGTTGAATGTGGAATTCACATGCGCAACACCAGAGCTGATGTTTTTGCGTTCCTTGCGCCGAACCCGTGTCTTTTCCTTAGCCATCGTCTAACCTTCAATTCCGCACTGCTAACCCATAAGGGCGAAGTGTCAAAAAACTTTACTTCTTTTTGCCAGCAATCGCTTTAGCAGGGCCCTTGCGAGTCCGAGCGTTGGTGTGTGTCCGCTGACCGCGAACAGGCAAACCACGACGGTGACGCAGCCCACGGTAGCAACCCAAGTCCATCAAACGTTTGATGTTCATGGCGTTTTCACGGCGCAAGTCACCTTCTACAAGATAGTCTGCATCGATTGCTTCCCGGACTTGCAGAATCTGAGCATCGCTCATTTCATTAACCCGAAGAGTGTCTTCGATACCTACTTTGGCACAAATCTCTTTTGATTTCGCCGAGCCGATCCCATGAATATAGGTCAGCGCAATTATAACCCGCTTATTAGTCGGGATGTTAACGCCAGCAATACGAGCCACGTTTTTCTCCTAGTTCAGGGAATCGCAAGTCAAACACATCAAAAACATTCTCACTGTTAACGAAAAATTGGCAGAAACCTGCGGCTTTTTCCAAAAACAACCAGAATCTCTCTGATTATGCTCTACAGAAGCGGGGATTATAGGAATTTACCCTTCCACGTCAACTGCTTAGCCTCGCTCTTCTCCACTTCCTTATTGAGCCAGATTAAAGGGCAAGAACAGCTTCAATATCAGCTGTCACCTCGTCCATCGATTTCATCCCGTCAACTGACTTCAACAGGCCTTTACCTGTATAATAATCAACCAACGGAGCCGTTTGAGCATGATAGACATCCAGCCGCTTTTTCAGCGCATCTGCATTGTCATCAGCCCTTGGGCCACCTTCTGTTTCCGCTGCGCGCGTTTCAATTCGAGCGAGCAAAATCTTATCATCAACTTTTAGTTCCAAAACGGAGTCGAGACTTTCGCCCCGCGCCGCCAACATTTTGTCGAGAGCTTCCGCCTGCGCAACATTGCGTGGGAAACCATCCAAAATGTAACCATTTGCACAATCTGCTTCCTGTGAGCGATCGGCAATAATGCCAACAACAACTTCGTCAGGAACCAACTGTCCATCAGCCATCAATTTCTCAGCCACTTTACCAACTTCAGTGCCGGCCTTAACCGCCGCTCGAAGCATATCTCCGGTAGAGAGCTGAACCAACCCATGCGCTTTTTGAATGCGCTCCGCCTGAGTGCCTTTACCAGCACCCGGTGGTCCTAGAAAAATCAACTTCATCTGCTCTTCTTTCCCCGCAACTTCGACTTCTTGACGAGCCCTTCATATTGGTGCGCCAACAAGTGGCTTTGGATTTGAGCAACAGTGTCCATTGTAACACTCACAACGATCAGCAGCGACGTGCCGCCGAGATAGAACGGAATGTTATATTGCGAGATCAACAATTCCGGCAGCAAGCAAACAAAAGCAAGATAGGCTGCGCCAAGAACCGTCAAACGGGTCAACACATGGTCAATATACTCGGCAGTCCGTTTACCCGGACGATATCCCGGAATAAAGCCACCATATTTTCTCAAGTTTTCCGCAGTCTCTTCAGGATTGAAAACAATCGCTGTGTAGAAGAAACAGAAGAAGATAATCCCTGCTGCATAGAAAGCCATATAAAGCGGCTGACCATGTCCAAGAAGTGCTGTGACAGTTCCCAACCATTCAGGCCCTTGCCCTGCTGAGAAGTTGGCGATCGTAATCGGCAACAGCAGCAAAGAAGACGCGAAGATCGGTGGGATCACCCCAGCGGTATTCAATTTCAATGGCAGGTGAGAGCTATCTCCCCCGTACATTTTCTGCCCAACTTGACGTTTAGGGTATTGAACGATCAGACGGCGCTGCGCTCTTTCCATAAACACGATGAAAGCAATCAAGCCAATCACCATAATAATCAAGCCAACGATCAAGATCGCAGACAAAGCGCCCTGGCGACCAAGCTCTAATGTGCTGACAATCGCAGATGGCAATTCAGCCACGATACCAGCGAAAATAATCAGAGAGATACCGTTCCCGACGCCGCGCGCAGTAATCTGCTCACCAAGCCACATCAAGAATACTGTACCACCCACCAGAGTAATCACCGCCGAAATGGTGAAATACAAGCCTGGGTTTGTCACAACGCCCTCAGCCGACGACAGCCCGGACGCGATCGCATAACCTTGTAGCGTCGCCAACACAACCGTTCCGTAACGTGTGTATTGGTTGATGGTCTTACGACCTTGTTCGCCTTCCTTCTTCAGATCACCGAGGTGAGATGACACGCTGGTCATCAACTGAATAATGATAGACGCGGAGATGTAAGGCATGATGGTCAGCGCGAAAATCGCCATCCGACCAACCGCACCACCCGCAAACAAGTCGAGCACATCGAAGATGCCGCCTTGTTGCGCCTGAAACACTTGCTGCAACGCTGCCGGGTCAATTCCCGGTAACGGAATGTAAGTTCCGAGCCGATAAACTAGAAGCGCGCCCAGAGTGAACCAGATGCGCTTCTTGAGTTCATCTGCCTTGGAAAAGGCAGCAAAATTCATATTTGCTGCTAACTGTTCCGCCGCTGATGCCATGTTTAGCCTCTCCAAGAGTATAGGATGGAGATCACCCCACCCTGCCTCACAACTTACTCAGCAGCTTCCGCTTTAGCTGCAAGTACTGTTACAGATCCACCTACTTTTTCGACAGCCGCAACTGCTGATTTAGACGCACCAGCAACTTCAAAGCTAACTTTTGTAGTTAGATCACCCTTAGCCAACAGACGCAGACCATCTTTAGCAGCACGGCGCACAACGCCCGCTTCTACCAAGGCAGCTTCTGTTAGAGGCTTGGAAACATCCAATTTACCAGCATCGATAGCTGTTTGAATGCGACCCAAGTTTAGTTCGTTGTACTTCTTCGGGTTTGGCACGTTAAAGCCACGTTTTGGCAAACGCATGTGGATCGGCATCTGACCGCCCTCATACCCTTTAATCGCCACACCCGAACGGGATTTCTGACCTTTGACACCACGGCCGCCGGTCTTACCTTTACCCGAACCGATACCGCGACCAACGCGCAAGCGTTCTTTACGGGCACCGGGATTATCTGCAAGCTGATTGAGCTTCATAGTATTCGTCCTCGTTGATCGCGATTTTAATCTTCGATCACACGTACAAGGTGAGACACTTTATTGATCATGCCGCGAACGGATGGGGTGTCTTCCAAAGTACGAGTACGGTTCATTTTGTTAAGCCCCAAACCGACCAGCGTTTGACGCTGATCAGGTTTACGGCGAATGGGGCTACCGGTCTGCTTAACAGTAACGGTTTTGCCAGATTTAGTGTCTTTAGCCATCGCTAAATTCCTTCGAAACCAGTGTTACTCGGCAACCGCCGCTTCAGCAGGTTCGCTACGGCGACCGACAACGTCAGCCACTTTTTTACCGCGACGAGCTGCGACCATACGAGGGCTTTGCTCAAGCTTAAGCGCATCAAATGTTGCACGTACCATGTTATATGGGTTTGAAGTCCCCATGGATTTAGCAACAACGTCCTGAACACCCAATGTCTCAAACACCGCACGCATTGGACCACCGGCAATGATGCCTGTACCCGCTGGTGCTGTGCGAAGAACAACCCGACCTGCGCCGTGACGTCCCTCAATATCGTGGTGCAAAGTACGACCTTCGCGAAGTGGAACACGGATCATCTGACGTTTAGCTTGTTCAGTTGCCTTGCGAATTGCTTCAGGAACCTCACGAGCCTTGCCTTTACCAAATCCTACGCGACCTTTTTGATCACCCACAACCACCAAAGCTGCGAAGCCAAAACGACGGCCCCCTTTTACAACTTTAGCAACGCGGTTGATGTGGACCAACTTGTCCACAAATTCACTGTCGCGATCGTCCCGATCTCTATTTTCTCTACGAGCCAATGTGCCGCTCCTTTAGAACTGGAGGCCGCCGTTGCGGGCGCCTTCTGCCAGCGCTTTGACGCGCCCGTGATAAATGTAGCCGCCGCGGTCAAAGATGACCTCTTTTACGCCTGCTTTCACAGCGCGCTCGGCGACCAAGTTGCCGATAAGAGAAGCAGCTTCTGCATTGCTCCCTTTATCGCCAGAGAAGTTTGCTTCCTTGGATGATGCAGATGCCAGCGTAGTGCCGGAAAGGTCATCAATAACCTGCGCATAAATATGCTTGGAAGACCGGAACACTGACAAACGCGGGCGGCCATTGGCCAACTTGCGAAGTCTTGTCCGAGAGCGCTGCTTGCGCCGTTCGTTGATTGTGCGTTGCTTGCTCATGGCTCTTACTTCTTCTTCCCTTCCTTGCGGAAGATGTACTCACCCGCATATTTGACACCCTTGCCTTTGTAAGGCTCTGGTGGCCGATAGGAACGGATTTCCGCAGCGACTTGACCGACGCGTTGTTTGTCAATCCCGGAGATTTCGATCTCAGTTTGCTTCGGCGTCTTAATCTCAATTCCCTCAGGAATCTCGTAATTAACGTCGTGGCTAAAACCGAGTGCCAAATTAAGCACTTTGCCCTGAACCTGTGCCCGATAACCAACACCGTTGATTTCGAGGTTCTTTGCAAAGCCCTTCTCAACGCCTTCAACCATATTGGCCAAATTCGTGCGAGTAGTGCCCCACATAGAGCGAGCGCGTTTCGTTTCATCGCGTGGCGCAACGGTCAAACCGTCATCTTCCATCGATACAGTTACTTCGTCCACCAATGCTAGGGTCATCGTGCCTTTAGGGCCTTTAACCGAAACATTCTGTCCGTCCACCGTCACAGTGACAGCCGCAGGTACAGTGATGGGATTTTTACCAATTCGTGACATCGTTGGTTCCTTATCCGTCAGGAGCTTTGTCTCATCAGAAGACGCGACAGAGCACCTCACCTCCTACGTTATTGTCCCGTGCGTCGTTGTCAGACATGACACCGCGCGGCGTAGAGACGATAGAAATCCCCAATCCGTTACGCACTGATGGAATTTCGTTTACAGACGTATAAACCCGGCGACCAGGCTTAGACACCCGGCTGATTTCCTGAATAACAGGACGGCCTTCTGAATACTTCAATTCAATTTCAAATTCAGCTTTGCCGCCTTCGAAATCTGCACGTGAATAGCCACGAATGTAGCCTTCGCCTTGCAACACGTCGAGCACCCAGCCACGCAGCTTAGAAGCTGGTGTCTTAACAGTGCCTTTGCCGCGCATTTGGGCATTACGAATGCGTGTCAGCATATCGCCGAGTGGATCACTCATAGTCATGATGCGTTCTCCTTACCAGCTTGACTTAACAAGACCCGGAATCAAACCATTTGAGCCAAGCTCACGAAGGTGGATCCGAGACATGCGAAGTTTGCGATAATAAGCGCGTGGACGACCTGTGACTTCACAACGGTTACGAACACGGTTTTTCGCAGAATTACGGGGCAATTCGGACAAAGCCAAGGTTGCCTTAAACCGCTCTTCTACTGGCAATGATCTGTCCATGACAGTTGCCTTAAGCGCTGCACGCTTGGCTGCGAATTTCGCAACCTGTGCCTTACGCTTGTTATTCTTATCGATGGCGCTCTTTTTAGCCATATAGTCCTCCGATATCCGCTCAAACACGCGGATCAGCGATGAAACCCCTACTTAGGAAAGGGGAAATTAAATTGAGTCAGAAGCTCAAGTGCTTCTGCATCTGTCTTAGCAGTCGTGCAGACAATGATGTCCATACCACGGGTAGCATCAACATCGTCGTAGCTGATTTCCGGGAACACTAACTGTTCCTTCAAGCCCATAGCATAATTACCGTTGCCGTCGAAGCTTTTTGCGTTCAATCCGCGAAAATCTCTTACACGAGGCAATGCAATTGTCACCAAACGGTCCAAAAACTCATACATTTGCTCTCTGCGAAGTGTAACTTTACAGCCAATTGGCATTTCTTCGCGAAGCTTGAATGTCGCTTCTGATTTTTTAGCGCGCGTGATAACAGGCTTTTGACCTGCAATCTTCTGCAATTCAGCAAACGCAGCATCGACTTTCTTTTTGTCGTTGACCGCTTCGCCAATACCCATATTGATGACGACTTTGTCCAATTTAGGAATTTGGTTTACATTTTTGTACCCAAATTTTTCCTGCATTGCTTTACGAATTTCGTCTTCATAAAGGCCCTTGAGCCGTGCCTTATATGCTTCAGCCATCGATTACTTCTCCCGACGCCTTAGCGACACGGACTTTTTTTCCGTCTTCGAGCGTCTTGAAACCAACACGTGTCGCTTTACCACCCTTAGGGTCGACCAGCGCAATGTTGGACAAATGTATTTTCGCTTCGCGACTTTCAATCCCACCTTGAGACGTTTGGGTCGGCTTCGTATGGCGTTTCACCATATTCACGCCTTGAACCAAAGCTTTCTCGTCAGCAGGGAAAATGCCGATCACGTCGCCTTGCTTGCCTTTGTCTTTACCGGCCAGCACAACAACTTTGTCGCCTTTTTTAATTTTAGCGGCCATTAGAGCACCTCCGGCGCGAGAGACACAATTTTCATGTGGTTCTTCGCACGCAATTCACGTGTAACAGGGCCAAAGATACGAGTACCTAGAGGCTCACCGTTATTGTTGATGATCACGGCTGCATTGCTGTCGAAACGAATAACCGTTCCATCAGCGCGACGAATGTCTTTTGCGGTGCGAACCACAACAGCTTTCATTACGTCACCTTTTTTCACGCGGCCGCGTGGGATGGCTTCTTTAACACTCACTACGATGATGTCACCGACACCAGCGTAACGACGTTTAGAACCACCCAGAACTTTGATGCACTGTACACGGCGAGCACCGGAATTGTCCGCAACATCCAGGTTCGTTTGCATCTGAATCATGGCTGTCTGCCTTTATAAATAAGCAGAACGACACCCTCACTTAAGTGGGTTACGCGTCGTCCTGAATCAATTCCCAACGTTTATGCTTAGAAATAGGGGCACATTCCTGAATCCGAACGATTTGGCCCTCTTTCGCAACATTCTGCTCGTCATGCGCTTTGTACTTTTTAGTACGGCGCACAGTTTTCTTCAAAAGCGGGTCGGTAAAGCGACGCTCGACGTTGACTACAATAGTCTTGTCATTCTTATCGCTAACCACGGTACCCTGTAGCACTCGCTTCGGCATGGTCTAGACCTCACTTCTCGCCTGTCAACGCCGCAGGGCGCTGAAAGGTCTTAATACGTGCAATATCACGGCGCACTTGGCGGCGTCGCGCGGTGTTCTCAAGCTGCCCGCTAGCTGCCTGGAAGCGCAGATTGAACTGCTCCTTCTTCAGCTTTACCAACTCGTCTTCAAGTTGGTCCGGCGTCATGTCTTTCAGCTCGTTGGCCTTCATGGCCTTATCCTCTCTTCAAATTCCGGATCAGTGAAACAACCAAATGGTGGTTATTTACCTTCACCCGGACGCGTAACAAAACGCGTTTTAATCGGTAGTTTAGCAGCAGCCAATTCCATTGCTTGTTTAGCAACTTCTAGCGGCACACCGTCGATTTCAAACATAATCCGACCAGGTTTCACGCGGGCGGCCCAATATTCCGGCGTACCCTTACCTTTACCCATCCGAACCTCAGTAGGCTTTTTGGACACAGGCACATCCGGGAAAATCCGGATCCAGACCCGACCAGCCCGTTTCATGTGGCGGGTCATCGCGCGACGAGCTGCCTCAATTTGACGAGACGTGATACGCTCTGGCTCAACCGCCTTCAGACCATAGGCACCGAAATTCAAATCAGTACCACCTTTGGCTTTACCGTGTATCCGGCCTTTATGGGCCTTACGGAACTTAGTGCGCTTCGGTTGCAGCATCTTAGAACTCTCTTCATTCCCCGCCCTGCCCGAAAGCAGTCAGCGGCATTAATTCTTACTTCCGTGAGTCACGATCACGACGGCCACGATTGCCATCAGACGGACCACCAACATTCGCACGATTGTCATGTGCCATTGGATCATGCTCAAGGATTTCTCCTTTGAAGATCCAGCACTTGATCCCGATCACACCGTAAGCGGTGTGCGCAGAAGCAACGCCGTAGTCAATGTCAGCACGCATCGTATGAAGCGGCACACGACCTTCACGGTACCATTCTGTCCGAGCAATCTCAGCACCACCAAGACGGCCACCACAGTTGATCCGGATCCCACCAGCGCCAAGACGCATGGCTGACTGAACAGCCCGCTTCATAGCACGACGGAAAGCAACCCGGCGTTCCAACTGCTGAGCAATATTGTCAGCAACCAACATCGCATCAATCTCAGGCTTACGAACTTCAACAATGTTCAAGTGAACTTCGCTGTCGGTCATTTTGCTGATGGCGCGACGAAGAGCTTCAATATCAGCACCCTTCTTACCAATAACCACACCAGGACGCGCTGTGTTAATTGTCACACGGCACTTCTTGTGAGGGCGCTCGATAATGATCTTAGAGATACCCGCAGCCTTAAGTTTCTTTTGCAAGAACTTACGGATCGCGAAATCTTCGTGAAGCAGCTGACCATACTCATGACCTTCCGCATACCAGCGGCTGTCCCAAGTGCGGTTAATGCCAAGGCGAAGGCCAATTGGATTAATCTTCTGACCCATTACGCTGTCTCCTCAACTTGCTTAACCACAATTGTGATCTGGCTGAACGGCTTCAAAATTTTGCCAACCCGGCCACGTGCCCGAGGACGCCAGCGTTTCATCACCAAGTTTTTACCGACATAAGCTTCGGTGATAACCAATGAATCGACATCAAGGTCATGGTTGTTTTCAGCATTCGCAATCGCGCTTTGCAAAACCTTTTTAACGTCACCAGCAATCCGTTTTGGTGAGAAAGTCAAATCAGCCAAGGCTTTTTCAACTTTCTGACCACGAATGGTCTGAGCGACGAGGTTTAGCTTCTGCGGGCTTGTACGAAGCATCCGACCAACGGCCAGTGCTTCATTATCAGCCAAGCTGCGTTCTTTGGACTTTTTGCCCATGATTACTTCCTCTTCGCCTTCCTGTCCGCGGTATGGCCGTAGTAGGTACGGCTTGGCGCGAATTCACCGAATTTGTGTCCAACCATGTCTTCGGAAACATTTACTGCGACATGCTTGTTGCCGTTGTAAACACCGAAGGTTAGACCAACGAATTGCGGCAGGATCGTAGAGCGACGGCTCCAGATCTTGATCACTTCTTTGCGGCCAGACTCGCGAGAAGTTTCTGCTTTCTTCAGCAGATACCCGTCGACAAATGGACCTTTCCAGACAGAACGTGTCATCTTTCGTTTTCCTTACTTCCGACGCTGGTGACGGCTACGAACGATATACTTGTCCGTCTGTTTATTAGAACGCGTCCGCTTACCCTTGGTAGGCTTACCCCAAGGGGTAACTGGGTGACGACCACCAGAGGTACGGCCTTCACCACCACCATGCGGGTGATCAACCGGGTTCATCGCAACACCCCGAACAGATGGACGTTTGCCCAACCAACGGTTCCGGCCAGCTTTAGCCAGTTTGGTGTTAGATTTATCCGGATTGGACACGGCCCCAACAGTTGCCATGCACTCACCACGGACCAAGCGTTGCTCGCCAGATCCCAGACGAATGATTGCATATGCGCGGTCCCGACCAACAAGTTGAGCGTATGTGCCGGCTGAACGAGCAATCTGCCCGCCTTTACCCTGCTTCATCTCAATGTTGTGGATGATTGTACCCACTGGGATCGCAGACAATGGCATCGCGTTGCCCGGCTTCACGTCAGCTTTAGCGCTGGCGATTACCGTGTCACCTTCAGCCAAGCGCTGTGGCGCCAGGATGTAAGACAACTCACCGTCTTCATATTTAATCAGAGCGATAAACGCTGTGCGGTTTGGATCGTACTCAATGCGCTCAACAACCGCTGGGATATCAAACTTAGTCCGTTTGAAGTCAACCATGCGGTAGGTGCGCTTATGACCACCACCACGACGCCGCGACGTAATACGCCCGGTATTGTTACGCCCACCGGATTTGGTCAGACCTTGTGTCAATTTCTTGACAGGCTTGCCTTTCCAAAGCGCTGAATAATCCACGAGGACCAAACCGCGCTGCCCTGGGCTAGTAGGTTTATAGCTTTTAAGTGCCATTATATTTTGCGCTCTCTTCGCTTACCAGCCGATCAAAGGCCCGTTGTGACATCGATCGAGTGACCATCTTCGAGGGTCACAATCGCTTTTTTGAAATCGCTCTGATGACCAATGCGACCTTTGAAGCGTTTGGTTTTGCCCTTCACCTTAATGGTGTTTACGGCTTTTACCTTAACTTCGAACAATGCTTCGATAGCTGCTTTAACAGCAGGTTTCGTTGCATCGATGGCCACCTTGAAGATCACTTGGTTATGTTCTGAGGCCAGTGTGGATTTCTCCGTAATCACTGGCGCCAAAATCACATCATAATGCTTTGCGGTGCTCATTTGAACCGAGCCTCCAGGCTTTCCAATGCCGCTTTGGTCAAAACCAATTTATCGCGACGTAGGATGTCATAAACATTGATGCCTTGCGCTGGCAGAACATCCACAAGTGGAATGTTACGTGCAGCCAACTCAAAGTTAGCATCTAGCTCAGAACCGCCAATTACCAAAGCAGACTTGAGACCAAGTTTTCCAAATGATGCACGAAGCTCAGCCGTTTTAGGCGCGGCCATTGCAGCATCATCAAGGATGATCAAGTTGTCTTCTTTAACCTTGGAAGACAAAGCGTGCTTAAGTGCTAGCGCGCGTACCTTCTTCGGCAGGTCGATAGCATGGGAGCGAACCACTGGTCCGAACGCCTTACCACCACCACGGAACTGAGGAACCTTGCGGTTACCGTGACGTGCACCACCAGACCCTTTTTGGTTGACGAATTTCTTCGTCGTGCCCGTAATTTCCGAGCGACCTTTGGTCTTGTGTGTGCCCTGCTGACGTTTGGCGAGCTGATAAGTCACCATCCGTTGCAGAATATCTTTGCGAGGGTCCAGACCGAAAACCGCGTCTGGCAACTCCACACTGCCGGCAGAACCAGCATCAAGTGTTGTAACGTCGGCTTTCATTATTCTTCGCCCTTCTCTACAGCTGGTGCGTCCGCAGGTGCTTCAACGGCTGCTTCTTTAGCAACACGTATCGCAGCCGGCATAGGCAAACCATCAGGAGCAGGAAGTTTCACTGCATCACGCAGGAACACCCAACCACCTTTGGAACCAGGCACTGCCCCTTTAACCAGGATCAAGCCACGATCGAGATCGGTCTTGACGACTTCCAGGTTTTGGGTGGTGACGCGAACGGCACCCATGTGACCAGCCATTTTCTTGCCCTTGAACACACGGCCAGGATCTTGGCATTGCCCAGTTGAACCATGGCTACGGTGTGAAACTGATACACCGTGAGACGCACGCAATCCACCAAAGTTATGGCGTTTCATCGCACCGGCAAAACCTTTACCGATGGAAATCCCGCTTGCATCAACCTTTTGACCCGCAAGGAAGTGTTCAGCAGTAATTTCTGCACCCACTTCAATAAGGTTCTCAGGGCTGACACGAAACTCTGCCAACTTCCGTTTAGGTTCAACGTGAGTTACCGCAAAGTGACCACGCATCGCTTTAGATACATTCTTGACTTTCGCGCGACCTGCGCCGAGCTGAACAGCCGTGTATCCGTTTTTTTCTTCTGTACGCTGTGACACGACCTGGCAATTGTCCAGTTTCAGAACGGTAACCGGAACATGCCGGCCCTCGTCTGTGAACACGCGGGTCATACCCAGTTTTTGTACTATTACTCCGGAGCGCATTGTCCGAAATCCTTCTCTTATTGGCGACCTAAAGCTCTATTAAAGCTTGATCTCAACATCAACACCTGCAGCAAGATCGAGCTTCATTAGCGCGTCGACCGTTTGCGGCGTGGGATCTACGATATCCAGCAGGCGCTTGTGCGTGCGAATTTCGAATTGCTCCCGGCTTTTCTTATCAATGTGCGGACCACGCAACACTGTGTATTTCTCGATCCGGGTTGGCAGCGGGATCGGACCACGAACTTGTGCCCCTGTCCGCTTAGCCGTATTCACGATTTCCTTAGTGGAAGTATCGAGAACGCGGTGGTCGAAAGCTTTCAACCGGATGCGAATGTTTTGGCTTTGCATAATCTTTATCCTAATGCCTGCCCGAAAAATAAGGTGTGGCGCCTAATCGAGCGCCACACACTCAACTAATTACTCAACGATTGTAGATACAACGCCCGCACCCACAGTCCGGCCACCTTCACGG
>JARGNZ010000003.1:129060-175541 GCA_029209985.1 Parvibaculaceae bacterium | reverse complement strand
ACACGCCGTCTTTAAGCTTGAGGTCGCCGCCAACCACCTCAAAGCGATCGTCGGACACCGCATAGGTTGCCGTATCTCCAGCATCGACATCTGTCGTTGTCAAAGACCCGACCGTTGCGCCCGCAGCATTCTCATCAACGCTCAAATTATCTAGCGTGATGTCGAGGGGGGCGTGGTTCCAATCTAGGGAGGAGGGGGAGCGGTCATGGGAGGATGTGTCAGGACCCTGGTTGGTTCTGCCTTGGTTGACATTGCCTGCATTTCCAGCACCTGGGCCTGTTGTGGCTCCGGTATTATGACGCACGCTATCGTCTTGGCGCGTGCCATTGAGTCCAGGATTAGACAGTGCGTAGTTTGCGCCAATGCCACTGCCTTCGAATGCAGTGTGTTCACTTGACCCTTCGCCCATTCCTGCGTCGCTTGCTGGGACATATTCTGTGGCATGAGAAGAGGGGGAATTGGGCGTGGTGTCGGTGTCGCCATCCACTTGGGTCGCGCCATCACGTTCGGGGAGGTTTTCTTTCAGGAAGTCCGTTGCTTGTTCTGATCCTAAATGTACGTTGGCCAGCGTCACTTCGTCAGAACTACTGCCCACATCACTGGTATCAATTTCAATCGCTTCTGCTGGACGTTTAGAGCGCGCTATTTCAGAAAGCGCGAGCACCTCTTCCGGGCTCTGCCCCGGATTATCCTTACCGGCGGAGGGCACAGTTGATTTGGTTGCGTCGTTGCTTTTTGGAGTATCAGACATGGCTGTTCTCTCCTTGAACACCGACAAGCAAGCGATGCTCTCACTGAAATTGATTTAAATTGAACATACTTAGATCTATCTACTTCCGGTTAGTTTCTCCCCAATCCTGTTAAGAGCAGGTAAGGAAAGGTGGTTAACAATTCTTTACCTTGTTGGAGGCGGATGCGGGCTTCGTGCTGAAAGAATAAAACAATGGATTTCGTTAAATATTGCACGATCGAAGCCAGTCAAATTTAACCGAAAATCAACTTATCTGGCCGCATTTTAACTTTAAGGAACTATGAATGCAGGCCTTACACGTTGGGTTTGCGGGTTTGTGTTTACAACTCGGATCAACAGCCATGCGCACGTATATCAAAACGAATAAGCAAGACAGTGCTTCTAAAACAAAAGCCACACAGAAAAGTCCACAACGCTCTGCAGGCGGATTTTTAGATCGCCTCTCCGTTTTACCCACCAGTACAATGGCCTCGGCGGCTTTTCGGGAAAAACTTCCCCCTGCCCTTTATGTTGGCTCGCTTGTTATTAATGTGCTCGCTTTGGCGCTGCCGCTTGCGCTGCTGCAAATTTATGATCGCATTATTCCCAATGAAGCATTGGATACCCTGAGCATTCTGATGGGGGGCTTGGTGATTGCTCTCTTGATTGATGGGGTTTTTAAGGCCGCGCGGGCACATTTGGTTGCCTGGCATGCGGCGCGTATGGAACACAAACTTAATGTTGCCGCTGTGGATTGTATTCTTCAAACCCCGGCCAGCGCCTTGGAAAAACAAGAAGCTGGTTCTGTGATGGATCAAATCAATGCGGTTCAAACTTTGCGTGAATTTGAAGGGGGCCAGTCTCGCTTGCTCATTTTGGATTTGCCCTTTGTATTGATGTTTTTGGGTCTTGTCTGGGTCATCGGCGGGCCGATTGTTATTGTGCCGATTGTGATGTTTGCCCTTTTGGCCGTGGCCACGCTCATCACCGGGAAAGCACAACGCGCGGTTTTGCAGGACCGGGCGCAACTAGATGACCGACGCTATAGTTTTGTGATTGAAACGCTGACAGGCATTCATTCCATTAAAGCCATGTCGATGGAACCACAGATGCAGCGCCGCTATGACCGGCTGCTCACATCTGCGGCTGAAGTAAGCTACCGCACCATTTCACTTGGCGGTGTGGCGCAAGCATTTGGGAACAGCTTCTCTTCTCTCACCATGGTGGCGGTTGTTTCAACCGGCGCATGGTTTGTGATTGATGGCTCGCTCTCAATCGGTTCTGTTGCCGCCTGTACGCTTTTGTCTGGGCGCACGGTGCAACCACTGTTGCGGGGATTGCAGCTATGGTCGCAAATTCAAAACATCACGCTGGCCAGCGATCGGTTACGCAAGGTCTTTGAACTGCCACAGCGTGCGGATTTAGAGGCATCTGAAGTTCCCGAAATTGCGGGCATTATTGAATTTGTAGGTGTGACGCACCAGTATGAAGACAGCCACCGCCCTGTCCTTGATGATTTTACGCTTAAACTTGAAGCCGGATCAATGATCGCGATTACCGGTCGCGAAGGCTGCGGCAAATCAAGCATGATGGAAATGATCACCGGGGATATGGCACCGTCGCAAGGGGATGTCATGATCGATGGTATTCAAACTTCTGGCCCCCACCGCGCAGGCCTTGCCCAACATATCGCTTATATTCCCCCAGACCCGGTTGTGTTCCGTGGCAGCATTATCGAGAACCTTGCCATGTTCCGTACTGGTGACGCCATTGACGACGCGCGGGCGGCCGCTCGTTTGATCGGCCTTGAAACTGAAATCAATAAACTTCCGAACGGATATGACACTCGGCTTAATGAAACCATCAGCGAAGAATTGTCGAAGGGCTTTTTGCAGTTGATCGTGATTGCCCGTGCGATTGCGGCTCAACCGAAAATCATTTTGTTTGATGAAGCCAACAACAACCTCGACAACAAAAGCGATCAGAAAGTAGTGGATGCGTTGAAATCTCTTAAAGGGGGACCAACCATCATTGCGGTCACGCACCGCCCTTCTCTGATGCGCATTGCTGACAGTCAATTTGAGCTGTTTGAGGGCAAGTTGCGGGAATGGGTGGACCCTGCTGCGGCCTACCGCGCAACACAAGCCGCAGAAGCAACGGCTTCTGAAACGACAGACTCTAGCAATGATCGGATAGCTGGCTGATGACAATTGCATCCTCTATACCCAATGGCCCCACAGGCCCTTCGACCACGGCAGATACGCCTAGTCCCGCAGATTTGGCTGAGCGCAATGCGGCCAATCGGTTGGCAACCACCCTATATGGGGGACGCCTTGAAGCCTTTGATAGCAGCTCACCTGCCTCGGCCTGTTTGCTGCCCCTGCTGCAAGCCATTGGATGGCGCGGCGAGGCACGTCATTTGGTGGAAGCTCTCCCCCACTTTTCTAACGAATTAGACTTGCATGATGTGCGGTCTGTGCTCGCCAATTTGAATTTTAATACGCGTGAGAGCCAGAAAACGCTTGATGACCTGCGCGATGAACATCTGCCTTGTCTGTTTTCTCAGGGTGCGGCCAATGTCATTATGATTATGGAGCGCCAAGGCAATGCGCTGACCATCTTTGATGGGCGCACGGGAGAATACCGCCAAGTACAAGCGGATAAAACACCCGGCGTTATCTATGAGCCGGAGTATGACGATCCAAAGGCGCGCCACGAAGCAACAAACCATCCTAAGAAGGGATGGATCAATCGATTGATTTTTCAATTCCGAGGATTGATTGCGCAACTTGCTTTGGTCAGTTTCTTCATCAATCTGACAGCCCTCGCCGTACCGGTATTTATCATGGGGGTTTATGACAAGGTGATGGGCGCACGGGCGCCGGACACATTGGTTTATTTCGTTGCGGGCATTCTGCTGGTGATCGGCGCTGAAATGGCGTTGCGCATTGTGCGAAGTCGTGCCTTGGCCTATTTGGGCGCACGGATTGACGCCTTGGTTGGCTCTGCAACGTTTCAGCATCTCATTCTCATGCCGATCAGCATGACCGAACGCGCGCCGGTGAGCACTCAATTGGCGCGGCTGCGTCAGTTTGAATCTGTTCGGGAGGTTTTCACCGGTCCGATTGCAAGCGCCATTCTGGATATTCCTTTCCTTGTGATTTTTCTTGGTGCTGTCTTTTGGATTGCAGGCCCCCTGGGCTGGATCCCCGTTGTCCTCCTTATGATTTTCACCATTGCCCTTCTGGTGACCGAACCTATTTTACGGGCGGTTACAGAAGCGGATATGAGTTCAAAATCACGCCAACAATCTTTCCTTGTTGAACTGATTGCAAAGCAACGCATGGTGAAAAACTGCAACGGCGAAGACATCTGGCGGTCGCGTTTCCGTGAGATGTCGGCCAATACGGCCATGCTCAATTTACGCAATGGCAGCATCGTTTCTTATACGTCTATTTTTGCGCAAACCATGATGATGCTGGCTGGCGTGGCAACCATTAGCATGGGCACCGTGCGCGCAATGGAAGGGGATATGTCAATTGGCGCTTTGATTGCGACAATGGCGTTGGTGTGGCGTGTGCTTGCACCTTTACAATCTATTTTCCTGAGCTTCAACCGATTGGAGCAGGCCCTCGAAAGCCTGCGCCAAATCAACCGCATGATGCGTATTCCGCTGGAGCGCCAACCGGGTGTCCTGCCATCTTTCTTCCGGGACTTCAAAGGTCGGATTTCTTTGCGCAACATTTCTTTGCGCTACGCTCAAGGTAGCGAACCTGCTTTGCTTGGAGTGAGCTTAGACATTAAACCGGGCGAGCTGATTGCGCTGACCGGGTCAAATGGATCAGGCAAATCAACTGTCCTTAAAATGCTGTGCGGGCTTTATGCGCCGCAAGCCGGGTCCGTGATGATGGATGGTCTCGACATTCGCCAACTCGATGTCAGCGAGCTACGCAACGCCATTGGATACGCGCCACAAACCGCAACTTTTTTCCATGGCACAATCGCCCAGAATCTTCGATTGTCACACCCGACGGCTACAGATTCAGATGTGAAACAAGCCCTGCGTGATGCTGGGTTAGAAGATGTGATCGCGGACTTGCCGGATGGTATCCATACACGGGTCACAGAATCTGATCGTCGCATCCTGACCACGGGCGTGCGCCAACGACTTAATCTGGCGCGGTGCTACGTTAAAAATTCATCTGTCTTATTACTTGATGAACCAGCCTTTGGATTGGACCCTGACGCAGATGCTATTTTGGTTGAAAAACTTAAAGCCCTCAAAGGCAAGCGTACCGTGATCATGGTGACACACCGTCCAAGCCACATGAAACTGGCGGACAAGGTTGTCTATATGCATGAAGGCCGTGTGTTGCTGGCCGATACGCCTGAAGAGGTCATTCCTAAAATCTTTAAGTAAGACGGTCACAGCTGATCTATATCACTAGGCAAAAAGTTCAGGGTGCCTTCCAAGCTTAAGAGAGTAGTAAGGTTCCTAGCCGATGATCAAAGTCAGTAGAATTCTATCTATGATTTATATTTCAACTGCATGTGAGCAGGTAAAATACTCTTTCGAGTAATGAGTTTGAGGTAAAATGGCAGACGGAAAAAACACAGCACAAAAGCCGAGCGCGAAAGCAGGTGCAGCAAATATGCTGGCCAAGCGCCTCTCCGTGCCCCTTATGCTTGAAGAAAAAGGGCCGCCTCGTTTTACCGAAAGTCTTTTGATTGTTGGTGGATTTTTTATCGCCGGCCTCATCATTTGGTCTTCCCTCACAGAAATTAAAGAGATGGCGCGCGCAGAAGGTGAGATCACACCTATTGGTCGGGTCTATCTTGTGCAGCACTTGGAAGGCGGTATCCTTTCCGACATCTTGGTGCATGAAGGCGAAGTTGTTGAAAAAGGCGAAGTGCTAGCACGGTTCCAACCGATTGCCGCCACAGGCGACTTGGGGCAATTGCTGGCTCGTCGTGTTTCGCTTGAACTTCAATCTGAGCGTTTGAATGCATATCTTGACGACCGCGATATGGATCCAAGCATGGAAGAAAAATCACCTGCTTTGTTCCAAACCGAAGTTGCGTCGTTGATGACACAGCGCCAACGCGCTGAGCGACAACGACAGGGCATTATTTTTCAACTCGAACAAAACCGCTCTAGCATTGACTCTCTTATACTGCAGCGCAAAAACTTAAAGCGCCAAGTTGATCTGATTACGGAGCAAGTGGCCATGAAGGGCAAGCTTGTGGAAAAAGGCTTGGTCTCTCGCGTCACCTATTTGGAAACTCAGCGCACGCTAGAACAAACACGCGGGCAACTTATTGGCATTGCCGGTGACTTGGCGAGTGCAAGAGAGGCTGCGCACGAAACCGAAGCTCAATTGGCCGAGCTGGACGCCACCTTAGAAAATGATGCGTTGGTTGCATTGACCAGCGCCACATCAGAACTTGCTGAAGTGGCGAGCACAATTTCAAAACTCAAAGACCGGGTTGACCGGTTGGATGTCCGCGCGACCACGACGGGCATTGTGCAGCAGGTCACGTCTACTGGTATCGGCGAAATTATCGAGCCGGGGGGCATGGTGGCTCAAATTGTGCCGATTGATGATGAGCTTGTGGCAGAAGTCAAAGTATCTCCCAATGACATTGGCCACGTCGCCCTTGGGGACCCTGCTCAAATTAAGATCACCACTTATGACCCGGCCCGCTACGGCGCCCTTAAAGGGAACGTGAAGAAGATTTCTGCAACAACTTTCCGGGATGAAGAAGGCGAGCCGTATTATAAAACAGTTATCGCCCTCAACAGCACTCATGTGGGGCGCGAAGCGGCGCAGCATGCGGTTCTGCCGGGTATGGTTGTGAATGCGGAAATCATCACAGGTTCCAAATCACTGACACGCTACTTGCTCAAGCCTGTGTACCGGGCACTGGACAATGCATTTACGGAACGCTGATAGGAACGCGGATCGCCCCCTTTTCACACTACACTCTCTCTGCGCCCTCAAAGCAATGCAGCGGTTAGGTCCGGCATTGCGGGGGCGTCTTCGGTTTGCTGCGGCACGCCAATGAAGTTTACACCGGGTGCAAAGCGGGCAATGGTTTCCATCGTTTCTGCCAATGGCACTGGCCCAGGGTCGCGTTCACTTACAATCACCACTTTCGGGTCAAGCCCTACTTCGCGCAGCGTTGAGAGAGTGGTGAGTGAATGGCTTACGGTGCCCAAATAGGCGCCCACCACCACGGCAATTTCAAGCGGGGCGGTTTGGGCGAGACGGGCCATCCAATCGCGCACCAAATGTTGATCGTCAAGGGGAACCATCAAACCGCCCACTCCCTCGATGACGGTCACATCATGGTCGCCCTTACGGCCTTCTTCACAAAAACGGATCAGCTCTTCAAAGTCGATGCTGCGGCCTTCGCGGCGGGCGGCCATATCGGGAGATAAGGCTGGCTCAAAACGCCATGGAGACACCGCGTCGATGGTTTTTTCGTCTTGTGCTTCGCCCAAGGCCTCAATAATCAACGCCGTGTCACTTCCCGCATAATTGTCCGCTGTAATATCGCTGACGACAGGTTTTAAGGCCCGGACCTTTAGCCCTTGCGCGCGCAACTGGCGCACCAATGCGGTTGAGACAAAGGTTTTTCCAAGCTCTGTGCCGGAGGCCGTTACAAAAATAGTTTTCATTCCGCTGCTCTTTTGTTGAGGATTTTTTCTTTTACTAAGGCGGCTAAACGGTCGATGTCTTCATCTCGGTGCTCGGCGGTGAATGTGAAACGCAACCGCGCTGTGCCGGCGGGCACGGTTGGCGGGCGAATGGCCGTCACCAAGAACCCTTCGCTTTCCAAAAAGGCAGAAGCGGCTAAGGTTATATCCGCATCGCCCATAATCAGCGGCACAATGGGGCTTTCCGCGTTGGGCAATCCCAGCGCTTGCGTAAAGCGATTGGCTTTCTTGAGCGGGCTGGCGGCAAATTCTGGATTGGCCTCGATCACTTCAAGCGCTTTAAGTGCGGCTGCAATGGTTGCGGGCGGCAAGCCAGTTGAATAAATGACGGTGCGCGCGCGGGTGCGCATGAGATCGATAACAGGCTGATCGGCACATAAATAGCCCCCATACCCACCGACCGCCTTGGAGAGCGTGCCCATTTGCAAGGGCACGTCCACTTTACGCCCCCCTACAAAGCTGGAGCCTCTGCCCTCGCCGATCACACCAATGCCGTGGGCATCATCTGTCATCAACCACGCATCATGCGCATTGGCCAAGGCCGCTAAAGCCTCTACGGGGGCAAGGTCGCCGTCCATAGAAAAGACACCGTCCGTTAAAATGAGGGCGTGGCTCCCGGTTGGCCGATGCGTTTTGAGCAAGTCCTCTAAATGGGCCATATCATTGTGGCGAAAGACAAAGGGGCGCGCGCCAGATAATTGGGCGCCCGAGAACAAGCACGCATGCGCCAGTTCATCAATGAAGATCAGGTCATTGCCGCCGACCAAGGTGGGCACAATGCCTGAATTTGCTAAATAACCTGACCCGAAAATGATGCAATCATCGGCTTGTTTGAGGGCCGCCAACCGCTGTTCCAACTGGCGGAACAGGGGATGATTGCCCGTGACAAGACGGGAAGCGCCAGACCCCACACCGTAGCGTGCGGTTGCGTCTTGGGCCGCTTTGAGCACCTTGGGATGATAAGACAGGTTCAAATAATCGTTGCAGCAAAAAGAAACGAGGGTTTTTCCATCTCGTCCAGCGAGGGCGGGACCTAGGCGGTCTGTATCGACAAATCGACGTCGCAGACTCTTGGCCTCTAAGCTGTCTAACTTCTGTTGCGCAAAGCTGTTAAGCGTTTCACGTGCCATCTATCGGCTCCTCTTAACCAGTCCGCTCCAATTGGCGCCAAAATGGCGGAGAGGGCCTGGCAAGTCAATTCTATTATGGGTCTATTATGAGGGCCGCGCCTCTCTTTGAACCCGTGCCCCTGTGACATCGGCTGAAGCCAGCTGGCCGTAACGTCAATCTCAAAAAGCTTGGAGTTCTGGGAAATTTTAACACTTTGCGCGCGCCCCCTTCTGCAATAAAACCGTCGCAGTCACGGTTTGAGTGCTTGCAATGGGCCACGCAGCCCCTATGCTCAGCCGATCGAAACAAACCGACATAGGGAAGCGGGTTGGATTGCCTTTTCCCATTTTTGAAGACCTATCGGCGCTTCGCTTTTAAGTGTTAGAGTGCGCGTAAGTGTTAGAGTGGGCGGTAAGCGTAGAGCACGCGGCAAGCGTTAAGAGCGCCCAGAGGAGCAGACATGAACATTCAAACCCTCGTGACAGAAGCCACAAAATTGGCCCATGAAGGCGATGCAGGCAAAGACCAGCCGCGCCATGATTGGGACCGAGAGCAAATTCAAGCGCTGTTTGATTTGCCGTTCAATGATCTGCTGTTTCAAGCGCAAACAGTTCACCGTCAGTGGTTCGACCCCAATCAAATTCAAAAAAGCACCTTGCTGTCCATTAAGACCGGCGGGTGCCCTGAGGATTGCGGCTATTGCAACCAAAGCTCCAAATTTGAAACAGGACTGCCTGCTTCTAAATTGATGGAAGTACGCAAAGTTATTGAAGGGGCTAAGCGCGCTAAAGAAGGCGGCTCGTCTCGCTATTGCATGGGTGCTGCTTGGCGTAACCCAAAAGACCGCGACATGGATAAAGTTGTTGCCATGATCGAGGGCGTCAAAGAGTTGGGCATGGAAACGTGCATGACCTTGGGCATGCTGTCTGAAGAGCAGACCCTTAAACTCAAAGCGGCCGGGTTGGATTATTACAATCACAACGTCGACACCTCTGAAGAATATTATAAAGAAATCATCACAACGCGCACCTATGCCGACCGTCTGAATACCATTTCATTGGTTCAAGATGCGGGCATCAATGTGTGTTCGGGTGGCATCGTTGGCATGGGTGAAGAAGAGAGCGACCGCGCAGGCATGCTGCAAACACTCGCTAATCTTGACCCGCAGCCGCAAAGCGTACCGATCAATATGTTGGTGCAAATTGACAATACGCCGCTTGGCCATTCAGAGCCGATTGATGCGGTTGATTTTGTGCGCACGATTGCTGTTGCGCGTATCTTGATGCCGAAATCTATTGTGCGGCTTTCTGCAGGGCGTGAAGCCATGTCAGAAGAAACCCAAGCACTATGTTTCTTTGCTGGGGCTAACTCCATCTTCATTGGGGAAGAGTTGCTCACCACCAAGAACCCAGAGCTTGAAAAAGACAATAAGATGTTTGACAAATTGGGCCTTGAGCCGATGCCAGCCCATGCGTGTCCTTCTGAAATTTAATCAAGTGCGGCGGATGTTTTCCGCCACCTAATTTGGAACGCGCGTCCGGCAAGGCGCGCGTTTCTTTTTATCCCGCCCCTCCCTCTACCCCTATTGGAGTGCCTCATGTCCATCCCTCCGCATAACCCGTTGATCAAAGATGTTCCCGAATGGCTGGCCCAAGGGGCTGAGCATGTTTGGTTGCCCTACACCCAAATGCAAACGACACCGATGAGTATTCCAGCGGTTTCCACACAAGGGGTGCGGGTCACTTTGGCAGATGGGCGCGAATTGATTGATGGGGTTTCCTCGTGGTGGACGGCGGCGCATGGGTATAACCATCCCCATATCCGCGAAGCAGTGATCAAACAACTTGAAGCCATGCCCCACATCATGCTCGGCGGGTTTTCGCACGAGCCGGGTTTTCGGTTGGCGAAACGGTTGGCAGACAAATTGCCGGGTGACCTCGCGCATGTTTTCTTTTCTGAATCCGGTTCGGTCTCGGTGGAAATTGGCATGAAGATGGCCGTGCAATATTGGATCAACAAAGGGGTGCGCGGCAAAACCCGGATGATGAGCTTCCGTGGATCCTACCACGGTGACACAATGGGCACGATGGCAGTGTGCGATCCTGAAGAGGGAATGCACTCTCTCTTCTCTGGCGCCCTGCCCGTTCAATTACTGACAGACCTTCCCATAGATGAAGCCAGCACAGCCGCCTTTGATGCCTTCTTGGGCGCACACGCGCATGAAACAGCAGCGGTCTTAACCGAACCGTTGGTGCAAGGGGCAGCGGGCATGAAATTCCATTCGCCTGAAACACTCAAGACCTTGCGCACTCTCTGTGACAAGCACGGTGTCTTGCTGATTGTCGATGAAATTTTTACAGGCTTTGGACGCACGGGCACTCTTTGGGCCAGCGAGCAAGCCGATATTGTGCCTGATATTGTTACCCTGTCCAAAGCCTTGACCGGGGGCACGATGGCCCTTGCGGCCACCATTGCAACCCGCACAGTGTTTGAGGCTTTCTTGGGCGAGAGCGGCGACAATGCCTTGATGCACGGCCCGACCTATACGGGGAACCCGCTGGCGTGTGCGGCGGCGAATGCTTCCTTGGATTTGTTTGAAACAGAACCACGCATTGAACAAGCACAAGCCCTCGCCACCCTACTTGAAGCGGGCCTTTCGCCTGCGCGCGATATTGACGGCGTGACGGATGTGCGCGTGCGCGGTGCCATTGGTGTGATCGAGGTAACCGACCTGAAAGATGTAGAGTTTCTCAAGCGTCGCTTTATTGAAGAAGGTGTATGGGTTCGCCCCTTTGGCAACATCATTTACACAACCCCACCTTTAGTTATAGGTGAGGAAGATGTGTCCAAATTGACCCATACAATGGTCGAAGTGGCGAAAGAATGGGCACTCTTATAATAAGTGTGTCATATCAGTTAACTTTTTTCGCTCTAGGGCCGTTTAAGCGGTTGGTACAGGTTGAGAAGCTAAAAGGCAGTGGCTAGTCTGACCGGACAGGAGTGATTCGCAGAACGTGGGTCTCCTGTTCGGCAATCAGAGCAAAAGCGGGAACGCTTTGAAACACCGTCATTATGCGTAGTCCGCATAACCCCAACCCGCCTCAAATAGGGACGCGTTTTAATGCACGTGATCGCCTTTGCCTCCCAGAAGGGGGGATCCGGTAAAACAACATTAGCCGGGCACATAGCCGTAGAAGCGGAACGCCAAGGTGCTGGTCCAGTCGCTCTTATTGACACGGACCCACAGGGTAGCCTTTCACAATGGTGGAACGCGCGGGAAGCAGAAGCTCCGCTGTTCGCCAAAGTAAGTGAAATGGGCCTGGCACACGACCTGAAAAACCTTAAAGAGGCTGGCATCAAATTGGTGGTGATCGATACACCCCCCGCGATTACAGCCACTATTGGACGGGTCATTGAACAATCAGACTTGGTTGTTATTCCTACTCGTCCAAGCCCACATGATTTACGCGCCGCCGGGGCCACCGTGCAAATCTGCGAGCGCCTAGACAAATCGCTTGTCTTCACTATTAATGCGGCAAGCCCACGGGCGCGCATCACTGCGGAGGCGGCCATCGCGCTGTCCCACCACGGTGCGGTTGCGCCTACCATTATTCATCAGCGCATCGATTTCGCTTCCAGTATGATTGACGGTCGCACCGTTATGGAGCTGGGCGGAAAATCGAAGTCGCCAAAAGAAATTACAGAACTCTGGTCGTTCCTACAGCACCGGTTGGTGGGTGAGTCTACCTCGCCCTTACTGAGCACGGACACGATGATGGGCGCTGCCTGAAAGATATGACGAAAAAGCCAGCTTCACTTACCTCGCAGCTCCTTGTTCGCAAGGGGGATGCTACTCCAGCTGCCGTGCCAGAGGCAGAGCAGACCGAACAAACGGCTGCGACAGCGCCCGCAAATGAGCCGGAGACTTCTGCTGATTCTGCTTCTGCTGCTGATTCTGCGGAAAGTGCTACGCCTGAGACCTCGCACACACCTGACCCGGTTTTTGCGGCGACCCCTAACGGGATGCAACCTGCTCAGGAACCGACAGAAGAACAAGAACCTGTGCGCCCTGAGCCTGAAATTGTGATGGAACCAGCGCCCGAGAAAAAGCCCTCACATCTCAAGACCTATATTGGGGTTCTTGTCATCCTCATCATGGGTGTCGTGGTTGCGTTGGATTTCTTGGGAGCGGGTCGGTCTGGCGACAGCATTGCCCCGTTGGCGAGCAGCCAGGGGGAGGCAAGTGATGCCCCCAAGAGCAATGACACGACCGGGCCTGCGCCGATCGACACAGAGAAGGCCAGCACGGCTAAAACCCTCACGCCCTACACTGATGCGGCACGTGGCAAAGTCGCTGCACAAATTGAACCACGCGACCCTGCGATTGATGATGCGATCAAGTCTCTCGCACTTCGCTCCTCAAACACGCCGGCAGCACCAGTGGAGCGCCCAGAGACCACGGACGGCTCCTCTTCCAGCTCCGTCGCTCCGGTGACCTATAACAAGGGGGCTGTAGAAGTTCCCGCCTCTAAGGCACCTGCTGAAGACGTGGTCCCTGTCCAAAAGCCTGCTTCTGTTGCGCCAGCGGCTAAAGTTGCGAAAACCGAAACGACAAAGGCTGACGTGGCAAAAGCAACGCCTCCCGCGGCGGCAACACCTTCTAAGCCTGCGGCAACAATTGCTAAGCCTGCGCAAACAGCACGCATTGCTCAAAAGGGACAATATTTGATCCAACTATTCTCTGTGCGCTCGCAAAAAGACGCCCAGCGTGGATGGACCAAAACCCAAGCCAAGCATTCAGCCCTTCTCTCCCAAGAAACGCTTAATCTTGAAAAAGCCGACCTTGGAGAGCGCGGTATCTATTACCGAGTTCGTTTTGGTGCTTACGACACAAGTGCGGCCGCCAATTCTGTTTGCGCTGCCTTGAAAAAAGCCAAACAAGATTGCTTGGTGAAAAAGCTTCGGTAAGCCCGCGCGCACCTCACTTTCTGCCACACAATACCCGGCTTCAGTTTACTGGAGTCGGGTATTTTATGGACAGGGCGCGGTAAGCTAAACCTTGGCTCTGCTGCACGGCTCGCGTAAACTCGCCAGATTGAAATTACATATGTCAGGACAAGAGATGGTCGACGCAGTGATCTGGGACTTTGGCGGTGTGCTCACTTCCAGCCCGTTTGAAGCTTTTAACCGATTTGAAGCCGACCGGGGATTGCCCCATGACTTCATCCGCAAAGTAAACTCCACTGATCCCGATACAAATGCGTGGGCTTTGTTTGAACGCAGCGAAATTAGTGCGGCGGAGTTTGACAAAAAATTCGCGGTTGAAGCAGACCGCTTAGGCGGCAACGTGCGCGGACAAGAAGTCATTGATTTGTTGGCCGGGGATATTCGCCCAGAAATGGTTGAAGCGTTAAAGCGGTGTAAGGCCAAATTCAAAGTTGGCTGCATCACAAATAATGTGCCCGCTGGCAAGGGCGCTGGCATGGCACGCAGTGAAGACAAAGCTGCGAAGGTGAGTGAAGTCATGGCGTTGTTTGACCATGTGATTGAATCTTCCAAAATCGGCATTCGTAAACCAGACCCGAAAATCTACACGATGGCCTGCGAGGCCTTGGGGGTTGACGCCGCCCAATCTGTTTATCTGGATGATCTGGGGATCAACCTGAAACCTGCCCGCGCCCTTGGGATGACCACGATCAAAGTGCTCAATGCAGCGCAAGCCCTCGACGACTTAGAAGCCGCCGTTGGTTTCTCATTACGCTAATTTTAAGATCCCCCCGCGCCGACAGTCTATCGGCGCGGGGGTTTGATTAGATGGCCAGCCCAAGGTGCTTGGCGATCCCTTGCCCATAGTTAGGGTCAGCCTTGCTGAAGTGCGCCAACTGTCGACGTTGGATATCTTCAGGCACTGTGCTCATCGCACCCGCAATAGTTGCCATCAACCGCTGCTGCTCATCACTTGGCATCAACCGGAACAAGTCTCCAGCTTGCGTGTAATCATCATTGCCTTCGCGGTGGTCATAGTGGGCCGCATCCCCGTAAAGTGGTAGCGGAGGCTCTGCATAACTCTCGTCTTGCACGGGGCCGCCAAAACCGTTGGGCTCATAATTCACGCTGCCCCCACCGTTTCCATCTGTCCGCATGGTTCCATCGCGTTGATAGGAATGCACGGGGCAGCGTGGTTGGTTCGCTGGGATTTGCATGTGGTTGGCCCCCAACCGATACCGCTGGGCATCGGCGTATGAGAACAAGCGCGCTTGCAAAACCTTATCGGGAGAAAACCCAATGCCGGGCACTGTGCTTGCAGGTGAAAACGCCGCTTGCTCAATATCGGCATAATAGTTCTCTGGATTACGGTTCAATTCCAACTCACCCATTTCAATGAGTGGGAAATCTTTGTGCGGCCACACCTTCGTCAGGTCAAATGGATTAAATGGTGCCGCCTCAGCTTGCGTTTCTGTCATCACCTGCACTTTAACAGCCCACTTAGGGAAGTTGCCTTCAGCAATGGCATTATACAAATCAGCCTGATGAGTTTCGCGGTCCTCGCCAATTTGGCGCGCGCTATCCTCGCCCGAAATGCACTTGATCCCTTGGGCTGTTTTGAAGTGGAACTTCACCCAAACCCGCTCGTTCTGATCGTTGATGAAAGAATAGGTGTGTGAGCCATATCCGTTCATGGTCCGATAGGAGGCTGGCAAGCCACGGTCAGAAAAGAGGATCGTCATTTGGTGCAAGGCCTCTGGGGAGCGAGACCAGTAATCCCACATGGCGGTTGGATTGCGCAGATTGGTCTGAGGGTCCCGCTTTTGAGTGTGAATGAAGTCGGGGAATTTCAACGGGTCCCGCAGAAAGAACACCGGCGTATTATTGCCGACGAGGTCCCAGTTACCTTCCGGGGTGTAGAACTTAAGCGCAAAGCCGCGTACATCGCGTTCCGCATCCGCCGCCCCCCGTTCGCCTGCCACAGTGGAGAAGCGCAACAATACGTCTGTCTGCGTACCAACACCCGACAAAAACTTAGCGCGTGTAAATTCGGAAATGTCTTTTGTCACTGTGAAGGTGCCGAAGGCCCCTGACCCTTTTGCGTGCACGACACGCTCAGGAATACGCTCCCGATTAAAGTGGGCGAGCTTTTCGAGCAGATGCACATTTTCCATCAACAGAGGCCCGCGCGGGCCTGCAGATAGAGAATTTTGGTTATGGGCGACCGGGCACCCCGTGGCAGTGGTCAGCGTAGGATTTTGTGGCGATTTATTCGGGTCAGACATGGTGAGCTCCTTCATACATTAGAATAGGTCTAATGTATGAAGGAGGCCTCGACGAGTCAACTAGTTTATAGTAATTCTAATGTGCGAATTTCGCACGCGGCTTTAAGCCTTATATTCCTGCCTGCAAATTAGCCTTTCGCAGACTTTTGAGCGATTTTGAGGTCAGATTGAGAGACACCAAGTTCCTTGGCGACATGGTCAATCAAGTGTTTTTCAAACTTGTGCAACGAGCCATCCGCATAGGCCACTTTCCACAACATTTCCAACAAGGCCTGCTTCTCCCCAGCATTGAAGGCTTCATTGATTGTTTTGATGAAAATCCAGTCTGAATAATTTTCACGCTGCGTTTTTTCCGCAACCGCAACCAGTTCTGCTGCGTCGGCTTGGTCCAGCTTGAAGTGCTCCCCAATCAGACGGACAATGATGGCGCGCTCTTCAGGATCAAAACTACGGTCTAGCCGTGCGGCTTCCACCATCAACGCGGCAGCGGCCACTTCTTTGCGCGTACCCGTTCCAGTTGCCGGCGCTTTAAGGGCCTTCAAAATATTCTCAAGCATAAGTTCCTCCTCGTTGCTTCAACTTAGTATGGCCCTTCTGGGGCGTATGTAAAACCAAAACGCCGCCCAGACCTTCGTCTGAGCGGCGTTTCAGGTAGAACTTTGGACTTTCATCCGTATCGTTCAAGCTTCAGGCGATTGGCTTAGTGAGCCATTGCCCCTGGCGCTTTTACTGGCTTGCGACGTGGGAAGATCATTTCCAACACCACAGCAATAGAAGGCAAGGTTGTGATCGACATAATCATGTTTGTCATAAACATGAAGGTCAACAACAAGCCCATATCAGCTTGGAACTTCAATGGCGAGAAGGTCCATGTGGACACGCCCACAGCCATTGTCAACGCGGTAAACACAACAGCCATACCCGTTTCAAACAATGTCTGTTTGTAAGAGTCTGTGATGTTGAGCCCTTCTGACAAGTGGAACTGAATGCGGTTGTAAATGTAGAACGCATAGTCCACACCCAAACCAACAGCCAACACCATCACTGGCAAGGTCGCTACCGTTAGGCCAATCTCCAGCTCTTTCATGAACCAATAGCCGAAGAAAGTGGCAAAGGTCAGAGGCACTGTACAAGCGATCGTTGCGCGCCAATCGCGGTAGGTCAAAATAACCAACCCGATGATCGCCACATAAACCCACAGCATCATTGGCAATTCAGATTCTTCGATCTCTTGGTTCACAGCCGCTTGCACGCCCATGTTCCCTGAGGCCAATCGAATTGTCACGCCTTCCATTGGGTTCTCTTTGCGATACGCTTCCACCGCTTCGATAGCCGTTGAAATGGTTGTCGCTTTGGAGTCATCCAAGAACATCATCATTGGCAGCACTGAACAATTTTGGTTCAGCAATCCAGTTGACGGTGCCACAGGACCCACAGCTTGCACCAACGCATATGAATTGCGCGGCAATGCACGCCATTTCAAGTTACCCTCATTCCAACCGGAAGAAGACGCCTTGGCAGCGTAAGGCAGTGAGATCACCAAAGATACGCCATCGATATTTTCCATCGCCAGTGAGAACCGGTTCAGGTAGCGCATGTATGGATATTTGATACAGGCTTCAGTTGGCGTCTCGATCACAACGGTCAACAAGTTCAGACCCAATGCAAATTTACTTGCAATCACAGTGGAGTCTTCATTGTACCGCGCTTCAGGGCGCAACTCAGCTGAACCAGGATGTAGCGCACCCACATGACGGTCTTGGCTTTGGAAGACGGCAACGCCGAACAAGCCCACAGAAATCAAGAAGGTCACAACAGCTACACGCGGGTTGGCAACCTTGCCCAAGAACCGCATGATTTTAAGCCGGAATTCACGTGCATTCGCAACCCGTGCCGCAAAGCCTTCATCAAATTTGAAGTAGCCTGCAAGCAATGGCAGCATCAGCAAGTTGGTCACAATTTTCAGTGCCACACCGATAGAGGCCGTAATCGCCAATTCTTGAATCATTTGAATTGGGATCATGATCAATGTGCCGAAGCCAACCAAGTCAGTGAGCAACGCCATTGACCCTGGGATCAACAACGCACTGAATGACGTTCTTGCTGCTTCATCGGGTGTTGCACCCGCCGAAATTTCGGCGGTGATCAAATTGATCTGCTGCACCCCGTGCGACACCCCGATGGCAAACACCAAGAAAGGTACCAAGATGGCCAATGGGTCCAAGCCGTAGCCCAAGAAGGACAACAGGCCGAACTGCCAGACCACTGAGGTGAGGGAACAGAAGAGCGGTAGGAATGTGAGTGCTGCTGAACGTGCATAAAGATACACAGCCAAAACAGTAAGCACAAAGGCCAGACCAAAGAAGACAACAACGTCTGCCGCACCATCGGCGATATCACCGATCAGTTTCGCAAAACCAATGATGCGAATGCGATATTTGCCATCTTCAGTTTCGTATTTGGTGCGTAGCTTGTTTTCCAACTGAGCGGCCAGATCGAAATAATCCAGTTTCTCTTGTGTTTTTGGATTGTACTCCAAAAGCTCAGCCGTAATCATTGCAGCGGTGAAGTCAGATGCAACAAGGCGGCCCACAAAGCCGCCGCGTACCACATTATTTTCAATCCGCTCCAGATCAGCTTTATCCATGCTGTCGGCTGTCACTGTACCTGGGATCACGTCATCGGCACTGATGCCTTCTTCTGTGATTTCCAAATACCGTGTATTGGGCGTCCACAGTGATGTCACTGTGTGGCGCGCAACGCCTGGCAGGAAGAAAATATCGTCTGTCAGATCTTTATATGTCGAGAAAAAATCCTGATTCCAGATATTCCCCTCTTTAGCTTCCATCACCACAATGATGCGGTTGGAGCCGAAGAGCTTCTCACGATACTCTTGGAATGTTTGGATGTACTCGTGACCTGTTGGAAGCTGCTTGTCGAAGCCAGCGTCTAGTTTCAAGCCGAATGCAAAAAACCCTGCAAATATTGTAAATGCAAAAAGCCCCGCCAAAATAAGCGGACGAAGCTTGAAGACTAGGGTTTCCAATAACTTAACCATGGACCTATCCCGTTTCCTGGTTGTCTATTGAGCAGACAACCCAGTGACCTAACGCTATGCATGGTTCCATCAACCTCAAAAGACAAACATATCCCTCGATGGCTGGCAGTTGCCATGCCTCACAAGACAAAAGGGTGTGCTATTGGCGTGTGCAAATTAGCCTGCCGTTCAACAACCATCCCACTGGTCAACGCTGAACGCCCCCTCCCTCTTTGTCCCATTTATTGGTGGCCAACACATTACGTGTCGGTTGTTATTTTATTTTTTAGCGCAGCTTGGTTAATTTTTCGGTTACCCTAAGCTGTGCTCCACCGGAACTAACAGTCCCTCTTTTACCCTAAATTTTGGGCAGCCGAAATACCGTCATTACAGGTCGATAGCATAGATTGACTCCAAATGTAATGGGGATTGATGGTTTCCATGCGTTTAGATCGCAATAGATGCCAAAAAGAGAACACAACCTTTGCGTCGCACCGCGAATCTCGCTGAAGACCTCCCTGCCCCCGGCCTTTGTGCTTTATTCTGCCCCCCTCCGCCCCTTACTATGCCGCATGATGAATGACACTCAAGAACACGCCCTCTTTGATGCTCTGTCGGAGCAAAATATTGATCTGCCCGCACCTGAGTGGCCCAAGCTGGGGGAAGGCGTGTGGGGCTGCGTCTATGACCTTGGCGATGGCACCGTTCTTAAAACCATCCGCAAGCAAGGCGGGTTGGGCAGCGGCCTTTCAAAATGGGCCAGAGAGCGCCACGTCTTAGAAAAGTTAAGCTCACTGGAGATTGGCGGCTTTGAAACCCCAGAATTTCTGGGGGCTGGGGAGCTGTCTCTGGGGGCCTCGGCTTGGTCAGCCCCTCTGCACGGCTGGATCCGCATGAGCCATTTGGGCCGCACGACCTTGCACCGGGAACAAAGCGTGCGGGAAAGCCGTCAGCAATTGGGGGAAGAAATTGGCGCTGCTCTTGCTCATTTTCACACCCTCCAGATGCCCGCCGACAGCTCGTTGCGGACCTTAAAGAACCCTTTAGTACGCACCTTAGATGAACTGGACGGGCGGTTGGGCCGTCCTGACGAGGTTCACCTGCTTGGCTTGCTACGCACAGAAATTGACCGCCACTGCCAAGACAAAGAATTGGTGCTCACCCATGGGGATATTCATACGGAGAATATTTGCCGCCGCGACACGGGTGAGTTGGGCGTTTTTGATTGGGCTGAATGTGGCATGGGACCTGCTGAGACCGATCTCAAGCACTTTGAATTATTTCCCGACCTGCGCGACGCGGTCATTTTGGGCTACCAAATAGCCTCGGGCCGCAAAATCGATTGGGAGCTTTATTATTTGGCGGCCACGGTCAACGCCTTGTGCAGCATGGCCTTGCACGCAGGCGGCACCATTCGCGATGAGCAAAGAGTGCGCGGGCTGGTTGACCATTGCGCCCGCCAAGCTGGCATCACCGTCTGACTGGCTGTCAGCCCACCCTATCGCTCGGTTGATCCTAATTTTGTTTAGAGCCTGCTGCTATTTAGGAGCGCGTTTTGCCAGAATGCGCTGAAGGGTCCGGCGGTGCATGTTAAGGCGCCGGGCGGTTTCAGACACATTGCGATCGCACAATTCGTAGACCCGCTGAATATGCTCCCACCGCACCCGGTCTGCTGACATGGGATTTTCAGGGGGATCCGCCTTCTCACCCGACTTGGCAAGCAATGCAGCTTCCACATCATCGGCATCTGCTGGCTTGGCGAGGTAATCCACCGCGCCTAATTTTACTGCGGTTACGGCTGTGGCAATATTGCCATATCCGGTTAACACGATGGCGCGGGCTTCTGGCCGGGCTTCATGAACAGCGGCAACCACCTCAAGGCCGTTGCCATCTTCCAAACGCAGATCCACCACGGCGAAAGCGGGCATTTCATTTTCAGCCAGCGTAATGCCGTCTTCAACAGAACTTGCCGTGAGCACTTCAAACCCGCGCGACTGCATGGCCCGCTGTAGGCGATTGAGAAAAGGCACATCATCGTCCACCAAAAGGAGAGAGCGATCCTGCGGAATGTTTACCGGCGTTTCTTCATTACTGATGCTGGTCATAAGTGCCCTTCCTTCATGTCTCCTCCTCTTATAAAGAGAGGAGCATAGATGTTCCCCGCCCGAAGGCGATAGCCGACCAAGGCCTTGTCCCTAATGTACTCGTTCCAGAGCACTTTTCAAAGTGCTACTCTCTCACAGGGATGATTGCAACGGCGAAGGCATGCCCTAAGTCCATATGCCTCACCCCCTGTTACGCGGCCTCAACTGCGGAACGCGGCCAGGTGACCGTGACAACCGCACCCGTTTTTCCATCGTGCCGGTTGGCTATGCTTAACGTCCCCCCACTGCGCTCAATAAATGTCTTTGCAATGAAGAACCCTAAGCCCATCCCTTCGTGCAAATCTTTTTCATCGGTGGTGGTCAGGTGCTTTGGTTGGCGTGGGCGCGTTGTAAGATAAGGCTCCCCCAGCTTGTCGATCACGTCTGGGGGAAAGCCTGCGCCATCATCAATGATCGAAATCTGTAAAAGCGATTGTGTATAGGCGGCAGACAGACGCACTGTTGTGCGCGCAAAATCGGTTGCGTTTTCCACAATATTATTCAGGCCATAGAGAATTTCAGGCTGACGCACGAAAACCGGTTCCACGCTTTCTTCTTGTTCCTTCAATTCAATTTCGAATCCCACATTGCCGCCTCGGTAGGGCGTGACGACCTCATCAAGAAGGGCAGACAACGGAATTTGTGCAAAGTGCGCGTCACTTTCTTCCGGCTGAAAGGTGAGGCGGGAAAGAATTTCTTTGCATCGGTCAGCCTGCGACCGCAGCAACTGCAAATCTTCTTGCCAAGGACTATCTTCCTTAAACTCTCGTTGCAGCTCTTTACTCACCAATGCAATGGTGCCCAGCGGCGTGCCCAGTTCGTGTGCCGCAGCGGCGGCCAAACCATCTAGCGCGGAGAGTCTCTGCTCGCGCCCCAGCACCAATTGCGTTGCGGTTAAGGCATCAGACATGCGCCGACTTTCCTGCGCAATCCGCCACGCATAGCCCGCCATAAAGCCTAACCCCAACTCCAGCGAGGCCCACATGCCCATTGTATACACGAGGGGCGTTTGGAATTGACCGCCTACCGCCCACGGCAATGGCTCGTGATAAAAGGCAAGCACGGTGACGGCAATGGCTGCCATCGCCCACAAGATAACCGTCGAGCGCAAGGACAGGCTGGTCGCTGAAATGGTGACCGGCACCAAAAACAAAAGCGCAAAGGGATTTTGCAATCCACCGGTGAGGTAGAGCAAAACAGCAAGCTGTAGCAGGTCATAACCGAAATAAATTGCGGCTTGATTTTCCGGCAACCGAATGGTTGTCCGATATCGGATCGTCAAAATAACATTGAGCCACGCCGAGGCTGAGATCGCAGCAAAACACATGCCCAGGGGCACGGGGTAATCTAAAACTGTATCCACTAAAATCACGGCAATCAGTTGCCCGATCACCGCCATCCACCTCAGCAAAACCTGGGTTTGCAACCGTACCCCCCAAAGGGGCGAGTTTGAATGGCCTGTGGCAGAATTACTTGTGAGAGGAAGGGGCTTGGACGACATGAACATCTCAATAGGTCAGGCCGCGTGGCATTCCTTACGGCGTCACCAGCGGGATGGGTAAATAGTGTGCCTGACTATATCGAGTTTGCGGGCCAAGTGCCATTCAAGGGACGTGTTTCCCCAATTTTCATAATCCACAAATTTTCTGGGGCAATACCTTGGGCCGCTCCCGCCGCCAAAAAGCGTTCGGGTGGCTCGAAAGGGGGTTCGCTGGTGAGCACCACTGTGCCCCAATGCATCCCAACCAATTGGCGGGCGCGCAGATCAAGGCCAATTTGCACAGCCTCTTCCGGGGTTGCATGAGACGCGGCCATCATCACGCGCGGATCGTAAGCGCCAATGCCAATGAGGGCCGTATCGAAGGGGCCGTAGGCTTTGCCAATTTCTGAGAAAATATCGCCGTAACCGCTGTCTCCTCCAAAAAAGAGATTGTGGTCGCTGCTCTTAAATCCAAAACCAGCCCACAGCGTTGTATTGGTGTCGAAGCCAACACGGCGCGACCAATGCACCACCGGCAAGGCGGTCACCCGCAAACCTTCGTCGGCAGGGTCTGTTGTTTTCGGTGGCAGGTCGTGATGCTCGTACCAATCTAATTCGACGACGTTGCGAAAACCACGCTCAGTAAAAAAGGCACCCAACTTCAACGGCACAATCACCAGCATGGTTTCTTTGCCAGACAATTTGGCAAGAGCTCGCTCATCTAGATGGTCATAATGGTTATGGCTGACGACCAGCACATCAATGGGCGGCAAGTCGGCGATGGGAATGCCGCTTTTGACAAAGCGTTTTGGGCCTAATCCGGCTGGTCCTGCATAAGAGGTCAAATAAGGATCTGTCAGTACGGTATAACCGCTTTGCTGAAACAAAAAGGACGCGTGGCCCAACCAAGTAATATGGGGGAGCTGCGTTGCGCGCGCGACCGCAAGGTCCTTCACTGCCTGCGCGCGGTCCACCAAGTGGCTGGCTGGCACCGCAATTTTTTCAAAGCTACGCCGAAACATGTCCGCGAAATAGGGCAGCGCAATGCGCAAGCTTCTGCCCCCTCGCTCTGGACTGCCTTTAGGATTTCTAAATCGACCATTCGGCAAGTGATGCCACGGCACGTCTTTGGGGGCGTCAGGGCGCTTTGTATCTTTGACCATCCCTTAAAGATAAGGGCGAATGACCACTTGTCCAGTGTTCACCGCGCCTCCTTCTTGGATTATCGGCTCTTTTAGATTATCGGCCTTCTATATTATCTGGCCCCGGCTGCGACCAATAGGTCAATAACCTTCTGCCGCCGTTGGCGTTGGGCCAGCATCAGCGCGGTGCGGCCTGTCAGGTCAGTCGCCTCATAATCAACATCAAACTCCAACAACAGGCGGATCACTTCTAGGTTTCCCTCACGGGTCGCCGCAAGAAGGGGAGTATCACGATCAGAGCAGAGGCGGTCTGGATCCGCATTCTTTGACAACAACAGCTGGGTCAGTTCCAAGTCACCATCTTTGGCAACCATGCACAATGCGGTTTCACCCTCTCTGTCTTTCAAGTCCACAGCGGCCCCCGCATCGAGGATCAATTTAACAATTTCAGGCTGACGGTGCAAAATAGCGGTCATCAAAACTGGCGTGCCTTGTTTGCTCCGCAGGTTTGGTGTGGTGTCGCGTTGCAAAATTATTTCTGCCTGCTTTACGTCGCCTTCGCGGATCGCATTCACCAAGTCATTGTCAGGCGCATAGACATCCACCGGTTTAATGGCCCACGCAGCACTGGTCCCTAGGATCAACATGAGACCAACTAAAAGCGCCTTCACCTGCATTATTCTATTCCTCATCCAACAGCCTTTTAGGCATTTACGATCATGGGACTGTTTCCGTCTGACGTGTGACGAAAGTTCAATCTGGTGTCAATTCTTAGCATAGGTTATGCGGCGATATGCCAACATTCTCTTTTACGTGAGAGGCTGGCCAAATCCGTTGCACCCCTCTATTTATAAGAGAAGATACTCATAGCTCAAGAGGTAGGTTGTACGTTTCGCGTCGCCCTGCCCTACAATAGGATAAGTAACATGAACAAAGGCACACGCTTTGGCTTCGCGCTCGCGTTTCTCGTCGTCGCTTCGGTTTTAGGCATCGCTATTGTAGCCCTGACGAGCAAATCCGATACGCAAGTCGCTGAAAACTCTGGCACGGCGCAAACTGCAAGCCATGGTAAGCCACAGGTCGGCGGTGCTTTTGAATTGGTGGCCCACACTGGCCAAACAGTCACCAACGCTGACTTTGCTGGCAAATATATGCTGATGTTTTTTGGCTTTACCTTCTGCCCGGATGTTTGCCCCACTGAACTGCAAGTGATGACCAGTGCTTTGGAAGAGCTTGGGCCTGTCGCAGATAAAATTCAGCCGATTTTTGTGACCATCGACCCGGAACGCGATACGCCGGACGCCATGGCCCAATATGTTGCCCATTTTCACCCAAGCCTTATGGGCCTGACCGGCACGAGCGAGCAAATCTCCCAAGTCGCCAAGGCTTACCGGGTCTATTACAAGCGCGTTGAAGACCCGTCTTCAGCCGCTGAATATACGATGGATCACTCCGCTGTTGTCTATTTGATGGGGCCTGATGGGGCCTTCTTGAAGCATTACGGCGGGGCCACATCTCCCGAAGATATGGCTAAGTCTTTGAAAAAATACGTTAAATAGACCCTTGCCGGCCTTGTTTTGGGCCTGTGTATAAAGTTCTTGCCGGATTTACTCTGTCACACTAGGTTCATGGTGCACTGCACAAAAGCAGTCAGTATGAGGACCGGCCATGCTTTATCAGTTTTACGAGTGGAATCACGCTGCCCTTGCGCCTATGCGTTTGGCTGCAGAAATTGGTGCAGCGGCACTCAAAGACCCTGACAATCACTTGGCACAGACCCCTTTTGGCAAAGCGATTGCCGCCTCTCTTGATGTGTTTGAAGGGGCGACCCGGCGCTACGGAAAACCCGCCTTCAACTTAGATCACACGGTAATTGACGGCCAAGATGTCCCCATCCTTGAACAGGTTGTATGGGAAAAGACATTCTGCAAGCTCCTCAACTTTGAACGCGCGGTTGTGGCCCCAGAAGATCCAAAGCTGCTGATTGTGGCCCCAATGTCGGGCCACTACGCCACCTTATTGCGCGGCACGGTGGAAGCCCTGCTGCCGCATAATGATGTCTATATTACTGATTGGGCAGATGCCCGTTCTGTCCCGGTCAATCAAGGGAGTTTCGACCTTGATGATTACATTGATTACATCATTGAGATGTGTGAGGCGTTAGGGCCGAATGTTCACATCCTTGCCGTATGCCAGCCTTCTGTTCCGGTTCTGGCGGCCACCGCGTTGATGAATGAAGACAATGCGGCCTGCGCTCCCCGCTCGATCACCCTTATGGGGGGGCCGATTGATACGCGGCTCAATGAAACGGAAGTCAATAAGTTTGCGACCAATAATGGGTATGATTGGTTTGAAAATAATGTGGTGATGGAAGTTCCGTTGCCTAACCCCGGCTTTACCCGCCGTGTTTACCCCGGCTTTTTGCAGCTCTCTGGCTTTATGTCGATGAACCTCGACAAGCATGTGAGCGCGCAATGGGATTTCTTCAGCCACTTGGTGGAAGGGGATGGGGATAGTGCGGATAAACACCGCGCCTTTTACGACGAATACCTTTCCGTGATGGACCTGCCGGCAGAATATTATTTGCAAACCATCCGCCGGGTTTTTGTTGAGCATCATTTGCCACGCGGCATTTTTCATCACCGGGATCGGTTGGTGAACCTGAAAGCCATCGACAAAACAGCTCTGATGACGGTTGAAGGAGAAAACGACGATGTATCGGGCATTGGACAAACCATGGCCGCGCACGTTTTATGCTCCAACATTCCTGACACGCACCGCGCACATTATGAGCAAAAGGGCGTGGGACATTACGGCGTCTTCAATGGGGCGCGTTGGCAAGAATGCGTCGCCCCTCGGGTCAATGCTTTTATTCGATCCCACGATCAACGCGACTAAGCCGCTTTCAGGATGCCTTTACGACCTTCCCATGCGGCTGTTATCTTAACTTCAGGCGTGAATGGGTCACGTCGTGCGTCTATCAAGTCGAGCTTCTATGGTCGTTGCCTCTCCACGTACGGGTGCTCTATCCGCCAATGTCATTGACGTTGAAGGTCGCCACGTACCTGTGAAAATACGCCATCATCCGCGTGCCCGCCGGTATGTTTTGAAAATTGACCCGACGCGCGGCGAAGTCTGTGTTACCGCGCCCAAACGGGGCTCTCATACGCAAGCCCTTGCCTTTGCCCAGTCACATTCTCAGTGGATTGCGGAACGCTTGGCCGAACTTCCCACAACAGTTGCCTTTTGCGCTGGTGCTGAAATTCCGTTTCAAGGGCAGCCTCACCGTGTGCGCCACGTCGATCAAAAACGCGGTGTCATTCGTGTGCAGCCTGCTTTAGAGAGCGATGGTTTGCCGGAAATTCTTGTGCCCGGCGATCCTAACTTTTTAGCACGGCGGCTGACCGATTGGTTGCGCGGTCAAGCCAAACAAGAACTGAGCCTGCGGGTTGCGCATCACGCCTCTCAGCTTAATGTGCGCCCCGCCCGTATTACCATTCGAGATCAATCCAGTCGCTGGGGATCTTGCTCTCAAACCCGGACACTTTCGTTTTCATGGCGTCTTATTTTAACGCCTCCAAACGTGTTGGATTATGTCGCCGCCCACGAGGTTGCTCATTTAGTGCACATGGATCATTCGAAAAGTTTTTGGAAATGTCTTGGGTTGCTTTATCCCAATTACCGCCCCGCCGTGAAATGGCTTGAAGAACACGGACCGGCGTTGCACCGCTATGGATAACCGCGCGCTCTAAAAATCAAAGAGACGATCAAAAAACCCGCGTCGCTCGTGGCTTTGCGTCGACCTCCACGCCTGCCGTTCCTCACGGGTGCGAAACCCTTGTGCGCCGTTCGCACGGGTCCGGCTTGGTGCTTGCGCAACAGCCCCTGTTGTTGCGACGGACCCTGTGGCATAGGCCGGTGTTTCATACCGCCCCGGCAACGCGCTGATTTGCACGCCGCTTTGAGTGCGTGACATGAAGTCTTTCCAGATTACTGCGGGGAGACCGCCGCCCGTTACATTGTTCATTGAGCTGCCGTCGTCATTGCCAACCCACACACCCACCACCAAATCAGCGGTGTAGCCGATGTACCACGCATCTCGGAACCCTTGGCTGGTGCCTGTTTTACCGGCGGCCGGTCGGTTTCCAAGGCTCGCACGGCGGCCTGTACCTGTGCGCACTGTCGCCATCAACATATTGTTCATGCCGCCCAAAGCTCGTTGGGAAATAACCCGGCCAGGTCCTGACCCTTGCCGTTGATACAAACGTGTTCCGGTACTGGTTTCCACTTCAGAAATGACGTGCGGCAACACCCCAAAACCACCGTTGGCAAAGGGGGCATAGGCCGCTGTAATTTCCAGCAAACTCACTTCGAATGCCCCCAGCGCCAAGGAGGGATGTGGCTGCATGGGCGAGGTGATGCCCAATTTACGGGCTGACTTGATCACCCGCTCGCGGCCCACTTCTTCGGAGACTTGAACGGCGACGGTGTTGATCGATTTGGATAGGGCATCACGCACGGTCATAATGCCTTTGTGCGTCTTGGAATAATTTTGCGGCGTCCATCCATCTACGGATATTTTCGTATCAACCCGCAAAGAGTCTGGTGAGAGGCCGTCTTCTAAGGCCGTCAAAAAGACAATCGGTTTGAAGGCAGAACCGGGTTGACGTTTTGCTTGCACCGCGCGGTTGAATTGACTTTCGCGGTACGAACCGCCCCCGATCAATGCGCGAATGGCTCCATCTGGGGTCATCGCGACCAAAGCCGCTTGGCTTACATTCAGCTTCTTGCCGTCCCGCGCGAGCGCTTGCGCAACCACTTTCTCAGCCGCCTTCTGCATTTTGGTGTCGATGGTTGTCATCACGCGCAAACTGGCGCGAGGATTTCCTGTGTAGCTTTCCAGCCCATCTGACACATAATCTGCGACATAGTTCACCGATCCACTGCCCCCAAAGCCTTTGAGGGTGGCGGGATTGTCATAGGCGGCTTGTCCCTCAGCTTGGGAGAGAAAGCCTGCCTTGACCATTGAGGCCAAAACGGTGGACGCGCGATCTTGCGATAACTGCAAATCACGTGTCGGCGCATAGCGGGAAGGAGCTTTAAGAAGTCCTGCCAACATTGCGGATTCAGAAACATTTAAGTCGCGGGCTGATTTTGAAAAATACCGTTGTGATGCGGCTTCCACGCCGTAGGTGCCCGCACCCAAATAAACCCGGTTCAAATAGAGTGTGAGAATTTGCTCTTTGGTAAAGCGGGCTTCCAACCAAAAGGCCAATAATAATTCACGCACTTTGCGCGACAGGGTGCGCTCTGGAGCGAGAAAAACATTCTTAGCCAATTGCTGCGTAATCGTGGAGCCTCCTTGCACGAAGGCGCCCAATTTAATGTTGGTATAGATGGCCCGTGCCAGACCGCGCGGATCAATGCCGATGTGAGAATAAAAACGCCGGTCCTCAATGGCCATAACGGCGTTGGGCAGAGATTTGGGTAATTCGTTGAGGTGGATCGCTGAGCCTGCAAAGCCCCCGCGATTGAGCAAGATGGTGCCGTCGGTGGCCGCAAAAGTGACGCCGGGACTGCCATCCACATCCCACAAGGTATCCGTATTGGGCAGACCCAATGCGAGATAGAACACCGTACCGCCGAGTAGCACCCCCATCCAGACACAGGAAATGGCTCCCCAATATCCAATCTTATAAAGGGTCGAGCGCTCGGGCTGATCTGCTGCGTGACCCGCCGAATGATGAGGGGACGCTTTCGATTTTTTCTTCGACCGTTTTCGCGACAACAAAGATGGTAGTGCGGGCGCTGGCAGCTTTTTGGATGAGGCACGGGATGCTTGAGGGGAGCGCTCCCAGCTCACATGCGGACGAGGTAGGCTCTTCAATCCATTCCACACCCACATAAAGATGGCATAGACATAAAGGCCCACGCGGTAGATTGCTTCTGCGGCTAACGCGGGGATGGTATAATCATCTTCCCGCGACAAGCTTGCGCGTCTGTTTGCGGACGATTTTTGTTTTCGCTGTTGTTTTTGTGGAGCCGCCTCAGCAGAGCGTCTTTCAACGCGAATGCTTTTGCCCGAACGCGCAGAACCATCCAGACGCACGTCACCCAATCCATGCACACGGCGCGGATTTGAGGGGCGTTTACCCGATCCCGGTGGTTCATTGCGTGACGCCATACTATCTAAGTGCCTAAATCGTCTGACAGATGCCTCAGCGTATCGCCTCAGCCTCTTCCCGTCTTGTCTACCTGCATGATCGTGCGCAGGATATGAACAGATGGTTAATGAGCTTTAAAAGTGACCCGAATAGTCCCTTTCAAACTCTATTTGACAGAAAAAGGCGGCTAAAAGAGGGCCATACTTCGACCCTCTTTTGTCATTCCCGTGGGCAGCCTTAGGCAACCTTGGTTTCTTTGCGCACTATTTCCAACGCATCAAACCATTTGACGGCTTCGATGAGGTCAGCCTGTACCTGGGCTACAGCGGCTTCTGCGCCGGTTTGGTTTCTATTTCTATTGGCAGCCACAGCCGTTGCGACGTGTTTATGGAAGGAATGTAGCGTCTGGCCGAGTTGCACAAAGGCGTTCTGCAAACCAAATTGCACTCTGCCAACATCCCGGTACCATTTGCCAAAGTCGCTGGCATCAAAGGACGGAATTTTATGTGCCTGATGTTTGGCAACCCCCGCCGCCATATCTTCAACATATTTTCCCCAGAACAAATAAGTCGCCTTGGCAACGCGAATTTCCTTATTGGGAATGTCTTGCTGGGAGATCTCATCGAGCTGCGCAAAAAGTTGCACTTCGGCATCTTCCATTGCGTGGATCACCTCAGCAATTCCCGCTCGGTTATCTGCCGTTTCCTGGGCAATCAAACTGATGCCCTCTGCAACTTCTTGGGTTGCCTTAGATTGCTCTTCCAAAATGATGGTCACATCGGTCATGGTATCACGCGTATCTTGCACCCGGACCCCAATTTTTTCCATGTGCACGGTCACGTCATTCATGACTTCCACACCATTATGAACTGCTTCGACACCATTCCCCATCACGCCAACAATCTCGCCCATCTCCGTGCGCAAAAGGTCAATGCGTTCGCGAATGTCGACAGTGGCTTTTTCGGTTTGGTTGGAAAGCTCTTTCACTTCTGCGGCCACAACCGCAAAACCGCGCCCGGCTTCTCCGGCACGAGCAGCCTCAATGGTGGCGTTAAGCGCCAACAAATTGGTTTGCTGAGCGATTTGTTCAATCGAGGTCACAATTTCAGCAATGCGTTGGGAGGCTTCATCCAAGCCGCGCACGCTGGTGGCTGATTGTTCCACGGCCTGTGCAATCTGATCCATTTTGCCCACGGCCTCAGATACAATGGCGTTGCCTGATTGTGAGGCTTGAAATGCCTGCAGGGCCGTCTCGCTCACCCCATTGGCGCGGGTACTAATTTCTTTCACCGACGCGGTGACTTCTTCTGTAGCCGATGAAATTTGTTGTGCCCGTTGGTCCACCAACGACAGTTCTTTCAACATCGTCGTGCTTGCATTAGCGGCCTTACTTGTGCCCACCGCAAGGTCCACCGTTCGATCCAATAAGCTATCTGAAAGGCTCGCGCTTACTTTGAGCGCTCCGACATCTAGCGATTCGGTTGCATAAGCATCCATCGCCAACGAGATGTCGAACATCAAAATGAATTGCACCGCATGTAACAATTCTTCGCGCTTGGTGCGATTAAAACGATATGTCTCGCACACCAAAACACTCATGTGATGCAGAACAACGCTATACGCGGGAATATAAAGATCGGGGCCTAGTCCAATTTTTTGGTGTACACGCCCCACCTGGACCGCGCTTTGGCGGTAAGCAGGTGTGGGACCGTTCCAAAATAAATTGTGCCAATAGTTCCGCTGTGCGGCGACCAAGCGGTCAATATTGTGCCCTTCGAGTATTTTTTTTGCCCCAGAGACGGTTTGCAAATGGTCGTAAAATTTCCGCAAAATTCCGTCAATATGCCCATCCAAAATAGGCCAAAAGTCGTGGATCAGTTTAATGTGATGGGAAGAGATGTGAGCTTCTTGTTTTTCTGTAGGGTACGCAACCTTAGTCATCAATGTTCTTCCAAATATGTCATGAGATTCGAGAGTTGCGCCTATAATTGCTGATGCGGTTTGCCAAATCCTTAATAAGACATCTTGCCAAAGTGACGCACACGAAAGGACTAATAGCCAAACAAAAGCCCGCCCTGAGACGTCTCCTCAGGACGGGCTTTTGTAAAAATATGGGCCACGTAGCGAGGCGCTATATGTTGCCGTTTATGCGTGCTTGGGCAGTGGGAAAAGCAAATCGTAAGCCCAATTAAAGGCGAAAGCATAAACCAAATAAAACAGGGCGAAGGCCACATCCATGACAAGCGCCTGCCACAACCCAATCCCCAAGGCGTATGCGAAAAGGGGAAGCGTTACGAATAACAAACCGACCTCAAAAAGAATGGCATGCCAGATACGAACGGCCAGTGTTTTGTGCACGCTGCCTTTCCGCCGCTTCATGACCTGATCGAATAAAAAATTGTAGGTATAATTCCAAAGGGTTGCGACAGTCGCTGCAATCACCGCGACGACGCCAAAGTCTGCCGCATGGATTGCGAACCCGACGGACCCAAGGGGAATGACAAGTAGAAGACCCATAATTTCAAAGCTGATTGCATGGCGAATGCGATCGCGCGTTGTGCGCATGATAGCCCTCATCTGGCAAACTGGGTCGTCCCAGAAAAGTACCCATGATGGGGGAGGTCGTCCTCGCAAGCTATATGTAGGTCGTGGACCCAAGTTGTCAACTCAGCAGACCCTTCCGACCTGACATATCGTGAAGCAAGCCCGCCTCTAAACACAGGTCCCTTCATACGTGCGTTGCTCGTACTGCTCGACGTGCAACGCACTCTTTCAAAGACTGACCTTCAGAACTTGGTTAGGCGACGCATAGAGTATGTGCGCCCATACTAGATTATACGTCCAAGTTGGCTACGCTGAGTGCATTCTCGCGAATGAAGTCGCGGCGTGGCTCCACAACATCGCCCATCAGCTTGACGAACAAATCATCGGCCTCATCCAAATGCCCAACACGCACTTGCAATAGGCTGCGCACTTCTTTGTCGAGCGTTGTTTCCCACAGTTGCTCTGGATTCATCTCACCCAAGCCTTTATAGCGCTGCATCGACAAGCCTTTGGAACCTGCGGCCATCACCGCAGCGAGCAATTGGGAGGGAGAACGAATTTCTATGGCGACATCTTTCCGGCGCAGTGTGGCGGCTTTTGCATAGACCTCCTGCAAGGCCTCATGGAACCGATTAAGCGCACGGGCATCCGCACTGGCAATCAGGGGACCATCAATAAGAATATCCTCGCCCACGCCCCGGATTACACGGGCAAAACTTATTCCCCCATCAACTGTGGGTGTGCCCGCCCAGCCTCGCTCTGTCTCATCGGACAGTTGGTCCAACCGCTGAGCAATATAGTCGGCGGCGGCTTGGGCCTTTTGGGATGTTTGATGTGTTTCAGTATTCAGTGCCCCCGCAATCGCTGCTTGCTCGATCGCCACTTGAGGGTAATTACTCGGCAAGCCTGTGAGAAGAGCCGACACCTCACGTGCTTGTTCTATGATCGCGCGTAAGTCTGCTCCTGCGCGCTGTGTCCCGTCATTCAATGTTAGGACAGCATCTTCAAGTCCGGCTTCAATCAGAAAATCATCAAGCGCTTGCTGGTCTTTCAAATAGGTTTCAGACTGGCCCCGGCGCACTTTATACAACGGCGGCTGCGCGATGTAGAGATACCCTTTTTCGATCACCTCCGGCATTTGACGATAGAAAAATGTCAGCAGCAACGTTCTAATGTGCGCCCCATCCACGTCCGCATCAGTCATGATGATGATTTTGTGATAGCGCAATTTTTCGATATTAAAATCTTCTCGACCAATGCCCGTCCCCATGGCTGTGATCAGGGTGCCGATCTCATTGGAGGACAGCATTTTGTCAAAGCGTGCGCGTTCAACGTTGAGGATCTTACCTCTCAACGGAAGCACAGCTTGCGTCGCGCGGTCGCGCCCCTGTTTTGCAGAACCCCCCGCGCTGTCCCCTTCCACTAGAAAGAGTTCAGATTTGGCTGGGTCACGTTCTTGGCAATCTGCCAATTTTCCCGGCAGGCTGGCAATGTCCAACGCCCCTTTGCGCCGGGTTAACTCACGGGCTTTGCGGGCAGCTTCGCGGGCAGCGGCAGCTTCTACCACTTTGCCCACGATGGCTTTGGCTTCATTTGGATGCTCTTCAAACCATGTGTTGAGCTGTTCGTTGACGACACTTTCCACAACGGTGCGCACTTCAGAAGACACCAGTTTGTCTTTAGTTTGGCTGGAGAATTTTGGATCCGGCACTTTGACAGACAAGACACATGTCAGGCCCTCGCGCGCGTCATCTCCGGTAATATTGACCTTCTCGCGTTTGGCAATACCAGAGGAAGCGGCATAGCCATTAACGACCCGTGTCAAGGCTGCACGGAAGCCCGCAAGGTGTGTGCCCCCATCGCGCTGGGGAATGTTGTTGGTGAAGCACAGAACATTTTCATGGTAGCTGTCATTCCACCACATGGCGACTTCAACCGTGATGCCGTCTTCTTCGCGCTCGGCTCCAATAAGCACAGGATCGGGCAGTTGAGGCGTTTTTGTGCGATCAAGGAAGCGTACAAACGCTTCCAAACCACCATCATACATCAGTTCCGTGGTTTTTGGTTCAACGTGGCGGGCGTCCGTTAAAACAATCTTGACGCCGGAATTAAGAAAGGCCAGTTCACGCAAACGATGTTCAAGGGTTTTGAAATCAAACTCTGTGATCGTAAATATCTCAGAACACGGATGAAATGTAACCATCGTGCCTTTGCGCCCTGCGGCCTCTCCGACCACGGCCAATGCTTCAGCGGTATTGCCGTATTCAAAACGGACAACATGTTCTTTTTCATTACGCCAAATGCGCAACTCTAACCAATCGGACAGAGCGTTCACAACCGACACGCCCACCCCGTGCAGGCCACCAGAAACTTTATAAGAATTTTGGTCAAATTTACCGCCAGCGTGGAGCTGAGTCATAATAACTTCGGCGGCCGAAATGCCTTCTTCTGAGTGCATGTCTGTTGGAATGCCGCGCCCATTATCGGCTACTGAAACCGACCCGTCTGCGTTCAAAACAACTTCCACAGAATCACAGTGCCCGGCTAAGGCTTCATCGATGGCATTATCGACAACTTCATAGACCATGTGGTGCAAGCCTGATCCATCATCGGTATCCCCAATATACATGCCCGGGCGTTTACGCACCGCATCGAGGCCTTTGAGGACTTTAATGGAATCCGCACCGTAATCGGCTTCCCCGGCATTTGGCGCGGGCGACGTTGGTTCGTTCTCAGGTGTGTCCTGTTCGCTCATGTGCACTCCATTTCATGCCGGTTAAGGCTCACTTATTTGTCACCGTGCGGATCTGACCGGCTTCCACTTGGAAGCACTGGGCGCGCGGTTCAATTGCTTCAAACAAGGATCGATCTGTTCCCGTCATCCATGCTTGGGCCCCAAGGGCCGTAATCTCATCAAACAAGGCTGCGCGTCGGTCTCGGTCCAAATGCGCTGCCACTTCATCCAATAACAAAAGCGGCGCATGTCCGGTATGGCGCGCCAACAATCTTGCGTTCGCTAAAATCATGCCGATCAACAAAGCCTTTTGCTCCCCGGTGGAACATTTGTCGGCTTCCATATCTTTTGCTTCGTGCCGCACCAACAAGTCAGAGCGGTGAGGCCCGTCCAGCGCCCGTCCAGCTCCTTGATCGCGGGTGCGCATCTCACAGAGGTGACGCGCAAATTGATCTTCCACATCAACGGCAACCGCGCTCGACAAGTCGCTTTCTAAGCCGCCTTCCAGCGCCAACAACGCTTTGGGAAAGGCCCCTTCTTGTGTCGCCGCAATGGCCCCTTTAAGGCGGGCCACGCAATCAAGCCGGGTTGCTGCAATCGCCACCCCATGTTCGGCCATTTGTGCTTCCAGTGCCCCCAACCATGAGGCGTCTTTGACATTATCCGCCAGCAGACGATTACGGTCCCGCATTGCCCGTTCATACGCATTCACGCGGGTTCCGTGACTGGGGTCAAAACCCATGACCAAGCGGTCCAAAAAACGCCGTCGGCCACTTGCCGCTTCCACAAACAATCGGTCCATCGCCGGTGTGAGCCACACAATCCGCACATACTCTGCCAATACGCCTGCACTCGACTGGACTTGGCCATCAATGCGCACTTGGCGCGTGCGGGTTTCACCTGCACCTGCTTCTTGTGGTTCAATGCCTGTACCAATGCGCATGTCGGCTTGTCCGTCAAACACGTCGGCCGCCACAGCCCATCCCCCGGCACCCCGTTTGCGGCATAGCTCCGCAAATGGCACAGCCCGCAACCCACGGCCCGGCACAAGCAGGGACACAGCTTCCAGCAAATTGGTTTTGCCCGCTCCATTTTCACCGGTCAACACAACCGGACGTGCGTCCAAATCCAACCCAGCGTGGTCATAGGAGCGAAAATCAGTCACACGCAATCGAGAAATACTGAGCGCTTCGCGTGCTACGTCCCTTGGTGCCTCACGTGACGTTTCGACTGACGTGTCGAGGGACGTTTCAGATGGGCGCATATGTGCTGCGATCGCCTCAGATGCCATTGTGCCAGCCATGCGGTTTCGTGGCCATTAGACTCTCATCGGCATCAGCACATACAGGGCTGACTCATCTTCAGAGTCCCGCACCAATGTGGGTGAGCCAGAATCTGCCATCAAGAAGGAGGCAACATCCCCTTCAAGCTGACCGGCAATGTCGAGCAAGTACCGCGCGTTAAATCCAATTTCAATCGGAGCGCTATCATATTCCACAGCCAACTCTTCGGTCGCCGAACCACTGTCGGGATTGTTGACCGTCAACGTGAGGCGTCCTTCGTCGAGGTTGATTTTTACAGCCCGCGATTTTTCTGTCGAAATGGTAGAGACCCGGTCCACCGCCTGCGCAAATACTTTGCCATCCACTTTGAGCATTTTGTCATTCTCAGTTGGAATAACGCGCTCATAATCAGGGAAGGTGCCATCGATCAATTTTGAGGTGAGGGTGACATTGCCAAATTCAAAACGAATTTTGGTGTCAGACACACCCACTTGAATGAGGCCGCCCTCTTCTTCAATCAGCTTTTGCAATTCCAACACTGTTTTGCGCGGGATGATAACCCCCGGCATACCAGCAGCGCCCTCGGGGCAGGGGAAATCGGCTTGGGCCAAACGGTGACCATCTGTTGCAACAGCCCGCAACATCGGCTCAGGGCCTTCGTCGACGGTGTGCAAGTAAATACCGTTCAAATAGTAGCGGGTCTCTTCCGTTGAGATCGCAAACCGGGTTTTGTCGACCAAGCGGGACAGGGCATCGGCTGGAATATCAAAGCGATGCGGCAAGTCGCCTGCGGACATGGAAGGGAAATCTTCTTGCGGCAGAGACTGCAGCGCAAATTTTGAGCGGCCCGCCTGCAAAGTTAAGCGGCCATCTTCTGGGTTTTGCACCACTTCCACTTGGGCGCCGTCTGGCAATTTGCGGACAATGTCATAGAGCGTATGAGCCGAAGCGGTTGTGCCGCCAGAGGTCGCCACGTCCACATCTACGGCTTCGATGACCTCGATGTCGAGATCGGTCGCCGTCAAGCTCAACTGGCCTTGATCGGCCCGCAAAAGCACGTTGGAAAGGATCGGGATCGTATTGCGCCGTTCAACGACGGATTGGACGTGGTTCAGCGATTTCAAAAGGGCGCCACGTTCGATCGTAATTTTCATCTCTTCCCAGTCTCCTGCATTCCGGTAGCCTTGCAAACCTTTGAGCGTTTCTGCCCGAAAGCCTGACAGCGTCATGTGTGCGTTCTGTCATCTGCGTCATTGCATCTGATCGGTCACTTTGATCCGCGCAATTTGGCAGCATATCTCTAATGCGACGTGAAGGCTTTCCTAGTCCCCGGCCGCACTGGCCAATCCATGGAACGACCCTTGGCACATATGCCCACAGCCCCCCATTTTTAAGCAAAAACGCTTGGCAAATTTATAGCAGAAATGTGGAGCCGTGCACACTTTTCACGCATCCAAAGCCCACTTTCATGGCCAGTTTTTGCGAACAGGAGTTCAAAAGAAGGTCCGACATCCAATGCGGGGCTTTCCAGGTTCGAATCAGCGCTTTTTGACCTCATTTCGGGTGGAAAACGAGCACATCGACGCAAACAGACGCGGGATTAAGTGGCTTGGGGGGAATTTCACGGTTGATTGCCCACGCGGGCTGGAGCTGACCAAACCGAGAACGAATCACTTAAAGCCCACCCCTTGGGACCGGCGGTCACGGGGCGGGCTTCAATTTTCAATGGATGGGGCTTGATGGCCTATCTGCGCCGTCGCGTTTAGTGTTCGGCGCCGTTCTCTAGCATCCGACGTAGCAGGTCCACGTCTTCTTCCATGCTCGCATCTTCTTTGCACAGCTCGTCGATCTTACGCACCGCATGAATGACGGTGGTGTGATCGCGCCCACCAAACTTACGGCCAATTTCTGGCAGAGAGCGCGTGGTGAGTTGCTTGGACAAATACATGGCCACTTGGCGCGGACGGGCAATCGCACGCGCACGACGAGCAGACAGAAGATCAGACAGGCGCACGGAGAAATATTCGGCCACTCGGCGCTGAATTTCCTCAATCGTGACACGGCGCTCATGCGAGCGCAGCAAATCACGCAACACATCTTGAGCCATATCTACATTAATGACCCGTTGCACCAATGAACCGTATGCGACCACGCGCTTCAACGCGCCTTCCAGTTCGCGCACATTCGATACGATCCGGCCTGCAAGCAGCTCCAGAACGTCATGCGGCACATGCACACTTGGGGTTCGGGCGACAATTTCCTCGGCCTTGGCCTGCAAAATGCCGAGGCGTAATTCAAAATCAGTTGGGTGAATGTCGCACACCAAACCCCAGCCAAGGCGGGAGCGGATACGCTCTTCAATCCCATCCAAATCTGACGGGGACCGGTCGGCAGAAATAATGACCTGACGATTGTTGTCCACCAACGCATTGAAGGTGTGGAAAAATTCTTCTTGGGTTGTTTCTTTGCCCGAGATGAATTGCACATCATCGACCATCAACACATCGACCTGACGGAACTGCTCTTTGAACGCCATCGTGTCCTTAAACCGCAAGGCACGCACGAAGCGGAACATGAACATTTCTGCCGACAGATAAAGCACTTTACGGGTGGGATCGCCGCGACGAATTTCATTGGCAATCGCGTGCATGAGGTGGGTTTTACCCAAGCCCACACCGCCATAAAGGTAGAGCGGATTAAACGCCACGTCAGCCGCTTCGGCCACACGGCGTGCCGCCGCATAGGCCAGCTCGTTAGACTTGCCGACAATAAAATTATCGAAATTCAATCGCGCATCAATCGGGGCGCCAACACCGTCATTAAAGTTTCCCGCTTCAGCAATGGTGCGTGTCTCCCCCGGCTTCATCGGCGCAGTAGATGGCGCGGTGCGCGGACGCACAGCAGAAGCTGGACGACGCGCCACCGCATCTAAAGAGGCTGCGGCGGATGAGCGGGCTTGTCCGGCTTGAGTTTGCGGCGCGGATATGGCTGGCGCTGAGGCCATCCCTTGCGCGGTAGCTGACGGAGTGGCCGATGCCGATGCCGCTTCGTTTTGGCTGGCCTCTTCTTGACCAGAATTCACTCGCACAAGCACATCAACTTTTACGATCGCCGGATCTTCACTTTGCCACAAGCCCAGCAAACGGTCGGCAAAATGAGAGGCAATCCATGAGCGAATAAAACGTGTTGGAACGGCCAACATGACATGGCCATCGCCAATGCCGATCAAATCAATTTGTTTGAACCAACTGGCGTAGGTCGCCTCGCCGACTTCAGCACGCAACCGGCTGCGGATCCGCGCCCATTGAGTTGCCAAGTCCACAGGTGTTGAGGCTGCTTGTTGGCCAGCCATATTTTGCGGGTCAGAAACGCGTGCGGGGTCAGCAGGCTGCTCTGAACTTTCAACCTGCTCAGTCAACTCTGCGCGCTCATTGGACGGGTCAACGATTGACCCGGCGCTTGCTATACGCTGCTCATCGAGCCCTTGCACGGGGACACTTTGATCTAACTGGTAACGACCAGCCTGACCTTCTTGAAATCCCTGAGCCACATCTTTACGTGCCGTCATTTAGCTTGAAGCCCCTACTGCTGGCGCCTTGCGGCGCTCACGTCTTTGTATCATTCGTCAATTCTTTTGACTTTTCTGAACAGTTATACCTGCCGCCCTAGATCAACTTTGGATCCAAGGCAAACCTGATACTTTCCATCCATTTTTGAGACCTCGATGACCCCCCTCATCTAAATCTCCTTCAAACCCGCCTGCAATATTAAAACAGGCGCTATATCCTTTGGTCGCCAGTGCTTGCGCTGCAGCTCGACTGCGCACGCCTGAGCGGCATAAAAACAAGATCTTTGCCTCTTTAGGACAACCTTCTCCTGCCAAATACTCGTCCAAGGCGTCTGCGAATTGACCATTCACAGTCATGCCTGGAAAACTTTGCCACTGGATTTTTACCAGCGTTTTTTTGAGGGAGGACAAATCAGGAATGCCAACAAAAGTCCATTCAGCCTCTGAACGCACGTCAATTAAACAGGCTGTTGTTTCTTCTGTCAGCACTTGCCATGCTTCCTGAATACTCACATCGCCTGCAAAGCCTGCACCCGCCGCGGGTGCTTGTGACTTTTCTTGCGCCATCTAGCCTCGTCCTCACATCTTGCTTTCAAGCCACCGCGCCGAAAGCCACTTCATCTTACTTGCGTGGTCTCGCAATCAACTTCACAACTTACCGACACGCACTCCTGCACATTGTGTGTCGGCCAAAGTGTGTCGGCCAAAGCGTGTCAGCCAAAGGGACCCCGACCAAAGGGAAGCCCTTTAGTTATACGCAGAATAAAACTCTACTTCTGCTACACATATTTTGAAGAATACTTCAGAACCACAAGCCGGCATGCAGCTATACTTTAATTCACTTAGTCCAACTCTTGAATACAGGTATTCGCTACGTCCGTCTGAGGAAATTCACCATACGCGGTTGGCCTGTGGGAGGCAATAGGGAGGAAAGGAGAACGTTCAAAAAAACTTTGCAGTTGTTCTCTTTGGGCCTTTCATTCCGCACGCAAAAACATAGCCAAGCATCTAAAGTCGTTAGCATATTCCCGCTTGGTACCGGGCATTAGAAGACTATGACAGATTGAAGTCGCGTGTTCAAAAAGACACGACTCAAGCAAGATAGACATCTTTTCGGATGTTTTTCCTACACCCTAAAGGCGACAAAAAACCCGCAACAAAATAGTGCGGGTTTCAATCTTACTGACAGATATACCAGTACTTCAAAAATACTTAGGTACATCCGACTACAAGTCACATAGGGCTAAAGTTTAGAAAGAATTCGAGAAAATTCTAGCCGCACCTCATCACCTAAAGTCATTGATCTATTTCATGACACGCCCGACTTAACAGTTAGGCCTATCACCGAAATACACAGCTGGGTCTGCATTATCTGCGGACCCAGCTTAAACTTATTTATGCAGATGCAGCAGTCATTGCTTTAACGCGTTTTGCCAAGCGTGACACTTTGCGTGAAGCTGCATTTTTATGGATCAAGCCTTTGTTGGCTGCGCGCACGATTTTCGGCTGCGCTTCTTTCAAAGCATCTTGAGCCACTTGCTGCTCACCAGAAGCGATTGCTTCTTCTACTTTGCGAACAGTGGAGCGCATGTTGGTCCGGCGTGCTTTGTTGACCAATGTGCGGCGTTCCATCTTACGGACGGCTTTTTTAGCGGAAGTAGTATTCGCCATTGCTGTTTCCAGTGCTTTCCGGCGAGCCGCTCAAGGGCTGCTCAGCCTCAATCTTCTGTCGTTTCATGAACTTATGCGAGAGCCCTTAAAGAGCCCTCAGGAGGCGGCGTTATATCGCTCCTATTTGAACTTGTCCACATGGAATCTGGCCAAACCAGAGGAATCTCTTCCCAGAAGCGCCCAGAATGGAAAAAACCAGCCCAAAGTGCCCCAAATGGGATCAAATAGGCGTTTCTCGGCTCGTTTCACCCCAGCTGAACGCCCCAACGTCCCGCGTGCCCCTTATCGATTCTTGAAATTTGGCTCTCGCTTATCGATAAAGGCGGCCATGCCCTCCGCTTGGTCTTCGGTCGCAAACAATGAATGAAAAACACGGCGTTCAAAGCGTATGCCTTCGCTCAATGTGGTTTCATATACACGGTTGACCGCTTCTTTTGTCATCGCCGCCACAGGTTGAGATTTATCAGCAATGGTGTCGGCTGCTTTCAGCGCTTCGTCCAACAACGCATCCGCTGGCACAATGCGGCTAACCAAACCAGAGCGTTCGGCTTCTTCTGCATCCATCATCCGGCCTGTCAGGCACATTTCCATGGCCTTGGATTTGCCCACAAAACGAGTGAGACGCTGGGTCCCCCCAATGCCCGGCATGACGCCTAAATTAATTTCGGGTTGACCAAATTTTGCATTCTCGCCTGCCAAAATGAAGTCACACAACATGGCCAGTTCGCACCCACCGCCCAAAGCATATCCAGACACCGCTGCAATGAGAGGGGTGCGGCATTGGCTTAGCTCTCCGGCTTCGGCAAATAGGTCTTTCTTATAGGCATCCATGTAGCTTAAAGGCTGCATCTCTTTAATGTCAGCACCAGCGGCGAAAGCTTTTTTCGAGCCTGTCAGCACAATGCAGCCAATTTCCTCGTCGGCATCATAGAGGGCAACGGCCTTAATCAATTCATCAATCAGGGCGGCGTTCAGCGCGTTGAGAGCTTGAGGCCGGTTGAGTGTAATGAGGCCAACTTTTCCGCGCCGCTCTACTAGAATATTTTCGTACGCCATTTTGCATTTCCTATCTGCCGTCAACTTTCCCCCTCCCACTGCCCGTTAGATAAGGGTTTGAGGCTTGGAGGTCGTATGAGTTGAGTATATTATTTTTGGCACGTGCCACAATAGAAGGTGGATCGTCCGCTTTGTACCAGTCGCGCCACCTTACCCTTACAACCAGACTTAGAACAAGGCTCACCTTCGCGGTCATAGACCTTAAAGCGATGTTGAAAATACCCCAGCTCACCGTCGGTATGAGCGTAGTCTTGAAGGGTTGAGCCCCCTGCCTCAATCGCCTCTTGGAGAACGCTACGTATTGTGGCCGTAAGCCGTTCAACACGCTGTGTCGGTTTCGCCGTCTTCCCCGCCACCATTTGGGCTTGCCGGGTGGGCGATATGCCTGAGCGGTGCAACGCTTCACACACATAAATATTGCCCAACCCGGCCACAACGCGCTGATCGAGCAACGCAGATTTGATCGGGGTGCGCTTGCCTTGTAGGGCAGCTTGCAAAGAATGCGCGGAAAAATGATTGCTTAAAGGTTCTGGTCCCAGCTTCACCAGATGCTTGCAGGTTTCGATCTCATCGGCGGCAATCAGGTCCATATATCCAAAACGGCGATGGTCGGTGTAGACAACCTTATGTCCGCTCTCCATGTCCCACACAATGTGGTCATGGCGTCCAGCCCCATCAGGCCCTGCCCCTTTATCATCAGGCTTTGCACTTTGTTTCGGGGGCCAAATGGTGAAGCGCCCAGACATGCCCAGATGTATCAGCAAAACTTCTTCTGGGTGATGGCTTTGAGGGGGGCCTTTGGCGTGTGCGGCCAGATAAATCAGAATATATTTTGCCCGCCGCTCCAACCGCAGAACAGTCCGCCCAGTCAGGCGCTTGGCAAAATTTTCAGGCAACGGAAAACGCAGATCTGGGCGCTTTTGCAGCACGTGGGCAATTCTACGCCCCTCCATAACCGGCTCCAAACCGCGGCGGACAGTTTCAACTTCGGGTAATTCGGGCATAAATTAAGGGTGCCTTGGGTCAGGATGGTCCCTTGAAAGGGCCAGAGTGTAAAATAGAGATGCTGAAGCCTGGAATTAGAGTTAAATTGGGTGCCTCAATTAGTCTCATGGTTTTTTGTGGCGAATTATTGCATCAAAGTAGCGGAGACGCGCTGTATTCGCTATGGTCCGCGCATAAATAATCAGGCATATCAAAACCATGACAACAGAAACAGTCAAGACACAGCCCCCAGCGGACCACATAACGCCTCCTTTAGAAGCCGTTGTCGATGCTGCTGCGAGTTCGGCTGAAACTCATTTCGGTTTTAAGACTGTTCCAGAGGCTGACAAGGCCAAGATGGTGCATGAAGTTTTTGCCAAAGTGGCAGAGCGCTATGACTTGATGAATGATCTCATGTCCGGCGGCCTGCACAGAGCGTGGAAACAAGTCATGCTTGATTGGCTCAACCCACCGCGCACCGATAAACCCTTCCACCTCATTGATGTGGCTGGCGGAACAGGCGACATCGCTTTCCGCTGCCTCGACCGGGCAGGCGCTGGGTCGCAGGTAACGCTTTGCGATATTAATGAGCACATGCTGCAAGTCGGGCGCGAACGATCCATTAAAAATGGCTACAGCGACCGCGTTGAAATTGCGTGCGGCGATGCGATGAAATTGCCTTTCCCGGACCAATCCTTTGACGCGTATACAATCGCCTTTGGCATTCGCAACGTCACCCGCGTGAATGAGGCAATTGCAGAAGCATACCGGGTCTTAAAGCCGGGTGGACGCTTTATGGTGTTGGAATTTTCCCATGTGGTGCTGCCTGTCATCGACAAATTATATGATCGCTATTCCTTTGCCGTCATTCCCCCTATGGGTAAGTTCGTCACCGGCGATGCAGATCCCTATCAATATCTCATCGAAAGCATCCGTCAGTTCCCGCAACAAGAGCGGTTCAAGCAAATGATCCAAGCAGAAGGGTTTGAGCGGGTGTCTTACCGCAACCTGACGGGCGGCGTTGCAGCTATTCATTCTGGTTGGCGGATTTAATATATATGTTGCGCAGTCTTCGCTCCCTTAGCCAATTATTTCGCACCGCTCGCGTGCTGGCCCGTCATGACGCGCTGTTTTCGCTTGAGGTCACCCAATCTCTGCCACTACCGGCCCGGATTGCGCGACATATTTTACGGTTTGGGGCGGGACGTATTGCCGACGACGCTTCGTCGGGCGAACGCCTTTCCAGTGCCTTTGAGCAATTGGGACCGACCTATATCAAGATGGGGCAATTCCTTGCGACCCGCGCCGATGTGGTCGGACCAGAAATTGCCAACGACTTGGCAATGCTGCGCGATAAGCTGCCCGCCTTTGGGCGCGCGCCAGCTGTCGACATCATAGAAAGCGATTTTCAACAACCACTTGAAACGCTCTTCCACTCTTTTGGCGAGCCTGTGGCGGCAGCCTCCATTGCGCAAGTTCACAAGGCCACTGTTCTTGAAAACGACGGCACCGAAAAAACTGTCGCGGTGAAAGTGCTGCGCCCAGATGCGCAAGCCCGATTTGACCGCGAGCTTGATGCCTTCTTTTGGGGGGCGGAAATGGCGGAACGGTTTGTGCCCTCGCTGCACCGCTTGCGGTTGGTTGATGTGGTGCAAACATTGGCTGATAGCGTTGACTTGGAAATGGATTTGCGGCTGGAGGCCTCTGCCCTTTCTGAAATGGCGGAGCGGTCTGCCCAAGACGCACGCTACCGGGTGCCCCGCGTGGATTGGGCGCGCACCAGCAAGCGGGTCCTCACCCTTGAGTGGGTGGATGCCATTCCCGCTGCCGATATTGAGGCCCTTAACGAGGCCGGAATCGACCTGCCGCAATTGGCCACTCACATCATTCAAACATTCCTGACCCATGCCTTGCGGGAAGGTTTTTTCCACGCAGATATGCACCAAGGGAATATGTTTGTTGACCCGGATGGCACTTTAGTTGCCATCGACTTTGGGATTATGGGTCGCTTAGATGCCAAGTCACGCCGTGTTTTGGCTGAAATCCTCTACGGGTTTGTACGCCAAGATTATCGCCGGGTTGCTGAAGTGCATTTTGAAGCAGGCTATGTGCCCAAGACCCAAGACGTAGATTTATTTGCCCAAGCGTTGCGCGCTATTGGGGAACCTATTTTTGGCAAGTCCGCTGAAGACGTCTCCATGGGGCGCTTGTTGACCCAGCTTTTCGACACCACCGGACAATTTGACATGGCGACCCGGCCCGAATTGGTGCTGCTGCAAAAAACCATGGTCGTGGTTGAAGGGGTTGCTCGCAGCTTTGACCCTGAACACAATATTTGGGACAGCGCTGAGCCCATCGTGCGCCAATGGATTGAACAGGAAATGGGCCTTGAAGCCCGTCTCCAAGAAGCTGCTGACAGCGCAACGGCTTTGGCACAGGCGGCGGCTGAATTGCCAGAATTTCTGGAACGCATGGGACGTGCGGCCCGGCAAGTATCCGATCAATTGGATGAGGGAGGCTTGCGTCTCCATGCCGATACCGCCAAAGCCATTGGGAAAGCCGAAGGTGCTGCACGGCGGCCAAGCCATTTTGCCCTCTGGGCGATTGCAGCGGCTCTCGGCGCCCTTGCGGTCACGCAAATTCTCTAATTTCTCGCCATCGCTCTTTTCTAAGCGCTGAACCTTTTGCCAGACCGGGGCTTTTGCAAGAGGCACTTGGGCGAAATAATACCCAGCTTTTCGAGGCTTCATTTTTATCTACACATTTGAGCCGTGAAACCCTATATTCCCCCCAAATGACGCTTAAAGCGCCCACTCTTCGAGTTTGGAAGAGTAAGCGACTT
>JARGNZ010000003.1:116965-128960 GCA_029209985.1 Parvibaculaceae bacterium | reverse complement strand
CTTTTGAGAGGGAGTTTCTGTGACTGAACTGACACCACTCCACGGCAAACGTATTTTGCTGATCATAGGCGGCGGCATTGCTGCCTATAAGACATTGGAATTGATCCGGCGCTTGCGGGACAAGGGTGTGCATGTGCGCGCTCTTATGACCAAAGCGGCCCATGAATTTGTCACGCCCCTCTCGGTCTCCAGTCTGACAGGTGAAAAAGTCTACACTGATTTATTTGACCTGACCGATGAAGCGGAGATGGGACACATCCAGCTTTCGCGCGATGCGGATCTTTTGCTTGTTGCCCCTGCGACCGCTGATTTGATGGCTCGCATGGTTGCGGGCATGGCCAATGATCTAGCGACCACTGCGCTTCTCGCCACGGATAAGCCGGTGATGGTGGCACCTGCCATGAATGTGCGGATGTGGGAGCATAAAGCTACGCAGCGCAATATCGCTCAGCTTGCACAAGACGGGGTTGGGTTTATTGGACCTGACGACGGCGACATGGCGTGCGGTGAATTTGGTCCGGGGCGTTTTTCGGAAACCCCCGACATCATTGCTGCGGTGGAAAATCATTTCCGGGCGTCCTCTGAGCCGCTATCTGGTTCACTGGCTGGTCCACTGGCTGGACGCCATATTCTTGTTACCTCTGGCCCGACCCATGAGCCAATTGATCCGGTTCGTTATTTGGCCAATCGCTCGTCTGGCAAACAAGGCCATGCGATTGCAGGATCCCTTGCCCGTTTGGGGGCGCAGGTGACCTTGGTTGCAGGCCCGACGACACAGCCCAATCCTGCTGGTGTGACTGTCGTGCAAATTGAAACCGCGCGGGAAATGTTAGCCGCTTGCCAAACTGCTCTGCCTGCTGACGGTGTAATTTGTGCGGCGGCTGTTGCCGACTGGCGTGTGGCGCAAGACGCAGAACAAAAAATGAAAAAAGGGCCGGACGGCGTGCCGGCCTTGGCACTAACGGAAAACCCGGACATTTTAGCGACGATCTCCCAACTGCCGAAAGGTAAACGCCCAGCCTTGGTTGTTGGCTTTGCGGCTGAAACGGAAAAAGTTATCGAGCACGCAACGGCAAAATTGGCGCGCAAAAAATGTGATTGGCTTGTGGCCAATGACGTGTCACCGGCCAGCGGTGTCATGGGCGGTGATATGAATACCGTGCATGTACTCAGCGCCACGGGCCGCGATGACTGGCCGCAATTAAGCAAGACAGAAGTAGCCGAACGGCTGGCCCGCAAAGTTGCAGATTATTTTTCAACATAATTGATCATTAAACGGACTATTTCATGACGCTAAAAGTTTCCATCGACGTACAAACACTGCCGCATTTTGGTGATTTGGTTTTACCTTCTTATGAAAGTGATGGGGCGGCTGGCATGGACTTGCGGGCCGCACTTGGTGACGGGGAAAGCCTCACACTTGCACCGGGGGCACAAGCGATGGTGCCGACTGGGTTGGCGATGGCTTTACCTGTTGGCTATGAAGCACAGGTGCGTCCGCGTTCTGGTTTGGCAGCAAAACACAGCGTCACGGTGCTCAACTCACCGGGGACAATTGACAGTGATTACCGAGGTGAAGTCAAAGTTATCCTGATCAATCATGGATCGTCACCGTTCAAAATTGAACGGGGTGAGCGCATTGCTCAGATGGTCATTGCCCCGGTAACCCAAGGGATATGGACAAAAGTTGACGCGCTCTCGCAGACAGACCGAGGCGCAGGCGGTTTTGGGTCAACCGGCGTTAAGGGCTGAGGCTGCCCACGCTGGTTGATAAGCTGCTGATTGGGATAAATGGATTGAGAGGAAACAACATGCTGCGTCTATCTAAGAAGACCTTACTGGCGCTCGAAGCCGTGGTCGATGTCGCGGTGAACGCTCGCCCTGATCCGGTGCAATCAAAAGACATCACAAAACGCCAAGGCATTCCACAACGCTACCTTGAACAAGTTATGCAGCAACTCGTCCACGCCAACATCCTTAAAGGTGTGCGTGGCCCACGGGGCGGATATCGCTTGGCGCGTGAACGGCGCCGTATTACGCTTGCCGAAATTGTGCGCGTGGTCAGCGCCATGGAAGCCAGCGAAGAACCAAGTCCGGGGCCGTCTGAGCTTGGGCAAAAGGTTGTGGGGCCGTTATGGGAAGAAATTCAGAGCGAAATGATTACGCGCCTTGAAACAATTACCATTGAGGACCTGTGCCGCAAAGCAGATGCTGCCGGTGTGGGGGCCGCCTCAAAACCTGCCAGTGACTTTATTATCTAAAGGCCGTTTTATTACCGGAAGGGCCTAGCAAAGATCATTTGAAATCATAAATAGAAGGCATGGCGCTCTTAATGTGCCAGCAAACAAGTGGAGGCTATTATGAGCGAAGAGCGTATCGGTCGCGGGAAAATTTACAATAATATCGTCGAGACCATTGGGAATACCCCGCTTGTGCGGCTGAACAAAACAGCCACTAAGGCTGGTGCCAAAGCTGATATCTTGTTGAAGCTGGAATATTTTAATCCCCTTTCCAGCGTGAAAGACCGGATTGGCAATGCCATGATTGAAGACCTTGAGAACAAGGGCTTAATCAACGAAAATTCACTCATTGTGGAACCAACATCAGGCAACACCGGTATTGCGCTGGCCTTCGTGTGTGCGTCCAAAGGGTATAACTTGGTGCTGTGCATGCCTGAAAGCATGTCGATTGAACGCCGCAAAATGCTGACCTTGCTTGGGGCAAAAATTGAACTCACCCCGGCTGAAAAAGGCATGAAGGGGGCGGTTGCCCGCGCACAAGAGTTGCTCGAAGAGCACCCTAATGCTGTGATGCCGCAACAATTTGATAATCCTGCAAACCCAGACGTACACCGCCGCACAACGGCTGAAGAAATTTGGAACGATACGGACGGGGCTGTTGATGTGGTCATTTCCGGTGTTGGCACCGGGGGAACATTCACTGGTATTTCTGGCGTGATTAAAGAACGCAAACCAAGTTTCAAAATGGTTGCCGTCGAACCAGAAGACAGCCCTATCTTATCGGGTGGCCAACCAGGCCCGCACAAAATTCAAGGCATCGGCGCTGGCTTTATTCCCGGCAATTTGGACACAGCTCAAATTGACGAAGTCATCACGATTGGTAATGAAACCGCTTTTGAAACCGCTCGCTTGGTTGCACGCGAAGAAGGCATTGCCTGCGGCATCTCCTCAGGCGCTGCCATTGCAGCTGCTTTGGAAATGTCTCTACGTGAGGATATGGCGGGCAAAACAATTGTCGTTATTATTCCTTCCTTTGCGGAGCGTTATCTTTCTACCGCCCTTTTCGATGGGCTTTAAGTTCCTCTAAGCCCTTTTGGTCAAACCGATTGCCGCCGATACTGCCTAACATGGCATGGTATCGGCGGCTTTTTTGTGCCTGACGGCTCTCCTCTTTTTATGGGGAGCTGTTGACAGGCCGCCTTGGAAGCCCCATTTATACATAGTTCTAAATTGGAACCTATAACGATAAGGGAATATCCATGAGCAATGCAACGACAGGGTCACAAGGCGAGAAACGGTCTGCCCTCATTATTGGCGCAGGCGATGCCACAGGCGGCGCGATTGCAAAACGCTTTGCCGCTGAAGGATATGCAACTGTGATTGTCCGGCGCAACGCGGCCTCCCTGGACCCTCTCGCCCAAGAAATTCGCGGTGCAGGCGGCGACGTCTACCCTATGGGTGTGGATGCCCGTGACGAAGACGCGGTCTTGTCGCTCTTCACCACCATTGAAAATGATATTGCCCCCCTTGAGGTGATGGTTTTCAACATCGGGGCAAATGTCTATTTCCCCATTACCGAAACCACCGCACGGGTTTACCGTAAGGTTTGGGAGATGGCTGCCTTTAGTGGGTTTTTGACAGGCCGAGAAGCGGCCCGCCACATGGTGCCACGTGGTAAGGGAACCATTATCTTTACTGGTGCGACCGCAAGTGTTCGCGGCGGCAGTGGCTTTTCTGCCTTTGCAGGGGCCAAACATGCCCTGCGTGCGTTGGCCCAAAGCATGGCACGTGAACTTGGCCCGCAAGGCATTCATGTGGCGCATTCCATTATTGATGGGGCGATTGATACGGCCTGGATCAAAGAAAACTTTCCAGACCGCTACGCCTTGAAAGACCGCGACGGGATTGTGAACCCGGACCATATCGCTGAGCAATATTGGCAATTACATCGCCAAGACCGAAGCGCTTGGACCCATGAACTCGATCTACGACCATGGCTTGAAACCTTTTAAGCCTGCCCCCAGCTCTTGATGACGCAAGCTCATTTTCCCGTATGATGCACAGGTGACATGCTCTGGGCCTATAGGGAGACTTTCCCTCGGATGGCGACTGACAGAGGGCTTGAGCAAAATTTGATGGAGATTCTATGCGTGCGTTTCAACCGACCCGGCGGCAAGTTCTAAAAACCCTTACGGCCACAAGTGCCCTTTTGATTTTGGGACCGGGGGGATGCGCCTCTGTCCAACGGGCTGTGCACTTTCTCCACGGGGTCGCCTCGGGTGATCCCCTGCACGACAGCGTCATCTTGTGGAGCCGCGCCCAAAGCGAAGATGGCCAGCCTGTGGCCCTGACATGGGAAATGGCATTGGATGACAGCTTTGGATCTGTTGTGGCCAGCGGCGCGCTGGTGGTTTCGGCAGAGAACGATTTTATTGCCAAAGTGGATGCGGGCGGGCTTGAAGCTGGCACATCATATGCCTATCGGTTTCGCACTGAAGATGGCCTCACCTCTGCGATCGGTCAGACACGCACCTTGCCGGACGGGGATGTTGAACACGCTCGTTTTGCTGTGGTGTCGTGCGCGAATTATCCAACGGGATATTTCAACGCCTATAAAGCCGCCGCCACACAGACTGACATTGATGCGGTGCTGCACTTAGGTGATTACATCTATGAATACGGCATGGGACAATACGGCACCGAACATGCGCTTGAATTGGGCCGCGCGGTGAAACCGGAAACCGAAATTCTCAGTCTTGCAGATTACCGCACCCGCTACGGCCTCTACCGGCTCGATGCAGATTTGCAAGCCCTCCATGCCATGGCACCCATGATTGCAATTTGGGACGACCATGAGATTGCGAACAATACGTGGAAAGCTGGTGCACAGAACCACAATGAAACTGAGGGGTCTTTTGACGCCCGCGTAGATGCAGCCCTGCAAGCTTATTTTGAATGGCTCCCTATTCGCGAAAACCCGGCGGGTAAAGACCGGCTTTATCGCAGCTTTGACTATGGCAACCTTGCGCGGCTGACCATGCTGGATACCCGCTACATTGGGCGCGACAAACAATTAGATTTTGTCAAAGATTCAACGCCGCTCACCTGGCCATTTGATATGAGCGACCCGCAAAACCCAGTGGCACTGGCCCCCGGCCAATCGCAAGAAGGGCTGCCCATTAAAAATATAACCGTACCGTTTGATTTGGGCCAAACCCCTCCAACCCCTGTCACGGACTTAGCGTATGTTGCCACGCTTGATCCTCAAAACCTTCCAAGTGGATTGTCCTATGTGCCGGACTTGGAAAAATTTAGAGCAGAGAAATTGGAAGACCCGGCCCGCAGCCTGTTAGGGACTGAACAAGAAGCCTATTTGGCAACGTCGCTCGAAGGATCGCGCGCCCGAGGGCAAACGTGGCAGGTGCTGGGACAACAAGTGTTGATGGGACGCGTCCAAGCCATCGACTTTAGCAAGTTGATCAACCCTGCCAATTTGACCAGCGACTATTGGCGCAAACGTATCGCCCTTTATGGCCTGCTGGCACAACACGGGTTAGGCGGATCAACGGACAGCTGGGAGGGATATCCAGCCGCTCGGCACCGCGCCTATCAAGAATTTCTCAGCGACACGGATGAGGGCAATGTTGTTGTGCTCGCAGGCGACACACATAATGCATGGGCCTCTTCCCTTCATGACCAAGCGAGCGGTGACAGTGTGGGTGTTGAATTTGCGACCTCAAGCATCACATCCCCCGGCATGGAAAAATACATCGACGGCCCTCCTCAAGTCGCCGCCGACATGTTTGTGGCCGCAAGCCCTGACTTGCACTGGATGGATGCACAGCACAGAGGATTTATGCTGATTACACTGACCAAGTCTCAGGTGCGCTCAGACTGGTTCTTTGTGGATACCATCGCCAGCCATGAATTTAATGTGCGCCTCGCGCATACAGAGACAGCGCAAGTGGGGCAGCGCTCACTGGACACTTAAATTGCATCTCCCAAACTTCTAACCACCCGAAATTCGATCGCGGCTAAATTGGCCTGAATATTTGTAGGAAGACACATGAGTCAGACATCCACCACACCCGTCTATAGCCGCAAAGATAATCAGTGGCACCCCGAACCCTGCGCCAAAGGCCCCTTTGGCGGTCTGCACGGGGGCGCTGTCTCTGGCTTGTTGGTTGGTGAAATTGAAGCCAAAGCACAGGCAGAAGGACTTGGCCGCGCCGTCAGTGCCACTGTGTATTTGGTGCGCCCTGCGCCTTTAAGTCCTTTGACCACTGACATTCAAGCGGTCCGGGCGGGGGGGCGTTTATCGGTTTATGAAAACAGCCTTATTGCCGGAGAGAAATTGCAATCTAAGGCCAGCGTTACATTGCTACAGCCGGTTTCTTTTGACGGCATGAAAGAACCCCCACAAACAGATGTCGAGGCAGAGCGAGAGCGGATTGAAGCTTTACCCCAATGGGCCTTTCAGAAAGACGCCGATCCGGCACGCTTTGGGGGCATTAAAACATTTTTGGATGCGATTGATGTCCGTCAAGATGACGGTATTTTATGGGTAAAGCCGCTCCAACCCCTGCTCAAAGATACACGCACCCCGCTGGGCACGGCCATCAGCATTGCGGATTTCTCAACGCTGTTTGAAGTGGTGAACAATGAGCGACCGCCTGCGGCTGGTTGGCCAAATGCTGACATCTCCGTCCACCTTGCGCGTGACCCAGTGGGCACATGGGTGGGGATTAAAGAAAGCTCGCAGTGGTTTGCCAATGGCACTGGCTTAACAGAATCCACCCTGCATGACACAGCCGGAATTTTTGGACGGTCTTGCCAAAGCGTTGTTTTATTGCCTCTCAAATAGGCTTAGATATGCAAAGGGGCACCCTTCTTAATAGCAGGGTGCCCCTTTTGTATTTGAACGTCTTAGTTTTCTAATTCTTTGACGACTTCATCAATGATGAACTTTGCGCCAAAATTATTCAGGTGGTCATCATCTGCATACAGAGGATGTCCTCCAATATCTACGACGCAACGCCCTTGCACCACGGTGTCACAAAATATGCCTTCCGGGCTAATGCGTATGATATTGGGATGGTCGCCAAGGTCATCAAGCACCTTGTGGGCGTGCTGGTTGCGGGTTTTGAACAACTCATAGCTTGTGTCAAAGGTCTTGCCCGCATCCGTGCCTAAAAATGCTTGGCTGGCCATTTTTCGAGGCACATTCCACCCGGCCTCTGGCACTGGATAGATGAGGATGAGTTTTTTCCCGGCATCCAAATACGACTGCATCGTCTTTTTGAAGAGAGTACCCAGAAACGCCCGATCATCAGACCCTTCTGCTTGTAAAGATGTGTCTTTTGGCCAAGGACGTAGGACAGCCGAGGCAGCTCCTTTTTCGTGCCCACCCTCTTCATTGTCGAACCCTTTGCCCGCCAGATAGGCGGTGAGGCGGGAGGAGGTGACAATGAATTCAATGGCATCATTAGCAAGAAGATATTCGTTGATCGCCAAGTTTTGCTGAGCGCATTGACTAGGCGACCCGTTCAAATATTGCTGCACCCCAACGGCAGGTGGACACGACCCGACGGTCAGGCTTTTGATGCCTATGTTGTTGGCTTGCGCCCACATTTCTAGTTCATGTGAAATGGCATCCGCATGGGAGTCGCCCACAAGGGCGCCTTTGAGATTGTTTTCATCGCCCAAGATGCAGGCATTTTCAATGCGCCCTTTACTGAAAGGCCCGAAGTGACACTCTGAGTTTCTGGGATTGCGGTCTTTAGCAGCCGACAGCAAAAGCTCTACGTTATCGTTCATGCGTCCGGCATAGCCATCGCTTAAACTGATGATCAAACCAAAGGCGACCAAGGCCCCGCCTGTATAGCCACTCAATTTGAAAATTTGTTTAGCCGAAAAGCGTTGCTTATCTCGGAAGGGTTGTTCAACAAATCGCCATGTGAGGTAAGCCAGAACCAATGACGCTATGATGAGGCCATAGAGCAATTCTTGGGACGGCTCGTTGGCCGTTTTATGCCGTGCGAAAGCAAACAGAGGTTGGTGCCAAAGGTAGGCGCTGTAACTGATAAGCCCAATGCCGACAAAAACCCGGTTACCCATTGCGCGGGCGACCAGCGATTTTCCGGATGCAAAGAGGATGATAAGGGCCGCGCCCACCGTGGGCACCAGCGTGTAGAGGCTTGGGAAAGGGGTGTTACGATCAAAGGTGATGATGGCATACACGATAAGGGCGACACCGAGAAAACCGAGCAGATCATTGCTCTTGAGGTTTGGTTTTTCTACAAAATAGAAGGCAATCAGCACGCCGATGAGCAGCTCCCATGCGCGCGTTGGCAAAATGTAGAACGCCGTTTCGGGATCATAGACGGCGGCCCATTCTGCATAGCCAAGGCTGAGAAGTGCGATGACGGCCAACATGAGCGCCATTTTTTGTTTGCCGTATTTCCACGCGGCCATCACAAACAAAGGGAAGAAGATGTAATATTGTTCCTCAACCGCGAGGCTCCACGTATGGAGGAGCGGCTTGAGTTCTGCGGCGATTGAAAAATAACCGCTCTCTTTGCCGAAGAAAATGTTGGAGACGAATGTCGCCACTGCGCTGATGCTGAGCGCATATTCTTTCATGTCTGCGGGTAAAAGCCAGACCCACGCAAAGGGGATGGTGGCGATCACCACAAAGAAAAGAGCAGGCAATATGCGCCGTGCTCGGCGCTCATAAAATTTGACGATGGAGAAGCTGCCTGCTTCTTTTTCGTTCAAAATGATGGTCGTGATGAGATATCCGCTGATGACAAAAAAGACATCAACACCCACAAAGCCACCCTTAAAAATATCCAGGCCGGCATGGAAGAAAATAACGGGCACTACCGCAAGAGCACGCAGTCCATCTATTTCGCCACGATAACGCACAATGAAACCTATATGTCAGGGGGAAGGTGGAAATGGGCAGGCACTACAGTGCGTTAAGCGCAGCACACCCCCAAAGAGCACCGTCGCCCGCACAACCAATAATCTGGTTCTAGCAGCATTATTGCGTACTGGATAGCGGGTTGGGCAAGGGCCGCGTGCGGGTTTGCCCCCTCGGCGCATCTTGACAAATCGACGCAAGGTGCCCATATCGTCGATGTGTTCACTTGAGGAGGGGCGTATGATTGAGGACCCACATACTGGAATCGCTGTATTGGAGACTAATCCGGCAGAAGACGAGGCCGTACATGCCACCCCGGACCCTTTAACAATACCGGTGCCGGGAACGACACAGGGGACCCCGACCTCTAACGCGCCGGGCAAGACCTCCAGTCGGGCGGCACGCAAAACACGCGGGCTTATTGTGACGGCGGCCCTCGACACCTTCATGCATTATGGATACCACCGCACCACTTTGGAGCTGATTGCCAAAGAGGCTGGTCTGTCGCGCACGAGCCTCTATCACCACTTTCGCAACAAAGAAGAAATCTTTGTTGCGGCGGTAGAAAACATCAATATAGATATTATCAAGCGCGCTCAAAAAGCGGCGCGGTCTGCCCTGCCGATCGAAGATAAAATTTGCGCTATTCTGGAATGTAAACTTGGGTTCCATGTGGACTTGATGGGCTCTAACCGGCACCGGGATGAATTATTGCACGAGGGGATGCGCCTTGCAGGAGACTTGATCGGCGACACCCGCACGAAGTTGGAAAAGCTCACAACCCGCGCTATCAATGATGCCATCCATTTGGGCGAATTAGATCTGCGCTCTGCGGATTGCTCTGCCAGCGAATTGGCTAATCTGATTTATATTGGTGTTACGGGGCTGTACCACGAATTTGACCAAAACAGCGACAAGCAGACTTTTCATAAAAACCTTTGGCGTCTGGTGCGCTTGATGATTGATCATCTGATACGCCGTTAAAACCTATAAGTTGTAGAGTACACCTCATGACCACGCCGCCTCCTCTCTCTGCCCAACAGGTAGAACGCTACGCACGCCACATTGTCCTCAAAGACATTGGCGGGCCGGGCCAGCAGAAACTACTCAATGCCAAAGTGCTGGTGATTGGCGCGGGGGGCTTGGGCGCGCCTGCCTTGATGTATTTGGCAGCCGCTGGTGTTGGCACATTGGGGGTGGTGGACGATGATGTTGTGGCCCTCTCAAATTTACAACGGCAGATCATTCACCGGGCTGACCGGTTGGGCCAGAACAAAACAGACAGCGCGGAAGAGACCCTTGCTGGTATCAACTCCGAATTGATTTTTCAGGCACATACGGAACGCCTGACCTCGGAGAATGGCTGGGATATTATTCGACATTACGACCTTGTGGTCGATGGGTGCGATAATTTTGAGACCCGTTTCCTCGTCAATGATTTGTGTTACTTCGCGCAGGTTCCGCTTGTTTCCGGCGCGGTGGGCGAATTTCAAGGGCAAGTATCGACCTTTAAGGGATATGAGACAGATGCAGAAGGCACCCCGCGCCCGACCTATCGGTGCTTGGTGCCTCAAGCCCCTCCGGCGGGGGCCATTCCAACCTGTGCAGAAGCAGGTGTCTTAGGCGCACTCACGGGAGTGATCGGCTCTATGCAGGCCCTAGAGTCGATTAAAGAAATCACCGGGGCAGGCAGCGGGCTTGCGGGGAAATTGGTGATCTATGATGCGCTCGATGCGCGGTTCCGCACGATCAAATTGCCATGGGACCCGGCAAACCCGTTGAATGGGACTAACCCCAGCATCCACGCGCCTGCCTGAATGCTGACAAATGACGGGCGCCTCATAAGAGCTTAAAGCAATGCCGGGATAACCCGGTCAGGGGGACGTTCTCCATCGGCCCATACGCGGATGTTGATCAACACGCGTTCGCCCATTTCCATACGCCCCTCAATGGTCGCAGAACTCATGTGCGGTAATAAAATCACGCTGGGCAATTCCAACAGCTTTGGATTGACCTGCGTGTCTTTTTCAAACACATCAAGGGCGGCACCAGCTAATCTGTTTTCTTCCAGCGCCCCGATCAATGCCTCTTCATCCACCACTTCGCCACGTGCTGTATTCACGATGTAGGCGTCGGGTTTCATGATGGCGATGCGACGGGCGTTGATGAGGTGATAGGTGGCGGGGGTATGCGGACAATGCACTGAGAGCATGTCGACTTCGCGCAACAAACGATCAAGGCTGTCGTAATAGGTCGCGCCCAACTCTTGCTCGACCACAGAATTGACGGGGGTGCGATTGTGATAATGAATTTCCATCCCGAAGGCGGCGGCCCGACGCGCAACGGCTTGGCCAATCCGGCCCATGCCAACAATGCCGAGCTTTTTACCAGTGACCCGTCGCCCCAACATCCACGTTGGGGACCACCCCGGCCATTCCCCTTTTTGGCGCGGCAAATATCGCGCCCCTTCCACTAAACGGCGGGGAAGCGCCAGAATAAGGGCCATCGTCATATCGGCCGTATCATCGGTCAACACAGACGGCGTGTTGGTCACAACGATGCCTTTGCTGATAGCCGCTTCAACATCAATGTTGTCGATACCGGTACCAAATTGCGCGATGAGCTTGAGACGGGGGCTGGCGTGGGCCAGCATTTCTTCGTCAATCCGGTCGGTCACTGTGGGCACCAGCACATCGGCTTTTTGAAGAGCCTCGATCAGGGCTTCTCGCGACAATGCTTCATCTGTTGGATTGAGCGTGACATCAAAAAGCTCAGCTAAGCGTGCTTGTGTCTCGTCGGGCAATTTGCGTGTCACAACGACATGAGGTTT
>JARGNZ010000003.1:104329-116865 GCA_029209985.1 Parvibaculaceae bacterium | reverse complement strand
GTCAGCTTCGTGAGTGCCCTCGTTTGAGCTGGCCTTTTGTTGAGGCATTTTTTGGTCTTGAGACATGTTGCCGCCTGAGCTCTGGACGCCTCCGCGCAGGCAACTGGCCTCCAGAGGAGACAGGCATACTTGCGAGAGAAGGCGTTATCCTTCATCTTGATGTTGCCTTTATCTAGCAGAGTCAGGGCCAAGTTTGAAGCCTGACGATGCATTGAGACGTAATCAGACCGCCTGATGACGGGCTGTTTTACAGCGCTTGACCTGCTTGTGACGGGCGCGCCATATGTATGGACAACAACCGAATCAAAATGACGCTCTGCGCGCAATAAACGAATACTACTTATGTCAAAACGAGCTGTTTTCTATCTTAGTGCTTTTTTCGTCCTGACGGCTGCGTGGAGTCTTTTACCTGTCGTAAGCACCCAAATGGGGCTGGCACAGGCAGCCCAGACGACACAGGCGACACAGACGACACAATTGCGCGGCGTTGAAACCGGTTTGCCTCTACCACGATTTGTGAGTCTCAAAAGTGGCAAAGTGAACGTGCGCCGTGGCCCCAGCCGTATGCATCAGGTGGACTGGGTGTATCGCCGCAAAGGCTTGCCGGTGGAAGTGGTTTCGGAGTTTGAACACTGGCGCCGCATCCGCGATTTTGATGGAGACGTGGGGTGGGTTCATGCGTCCTTACTGGACAGCCGACGCAGCGGCATTATTCGCGGGCGTGTCGGGGGCGCGCCGGTTCGCCTTTATGCGATGCCGGATGAATACAGCGAAACACTAGCCTTGGCAGAGCCTGGGGTGTTGACCCGCCTGCTGAGCTGCACGGCAAAGTGGTGCCGCGCCAAAGTTATGGGGTCTGAGCAAACCACTGAGGGCTGGGTCGAGCGCGGGCACCTGTGGGGCCTCTACACCAATGAACGACTGGAAAACTAAGCGCTGCCTCTACAGGCGCCTTTGAAGCGACAGGCGACCGATTAAGACGCCGGTGCCACCCGGACAATCACATCCACACGTGCCACATCCAACCCTTCTGGGGCGTCAGGCAAAGTGCTGAGCGAAATTTGATCTGCTGGAATATCGGTCAGCTTGCCGTCGCTTTCATTGAAAAAGTGATGGTGCTCATGGATATTCGTATCAAAATAGGTGCGTGACGCATCGACGACCACTTGGCGCAGCAAGCCTGCATCGGTGAATTGATGCAGCGTATTATAGACCGTAGCCAACGAAACAGAGATGCCCCCTTCTTGGGCCTCTTCATGCAAGGCCTCAGCCGTGACGTGCCGATCAGAGCTGTCAAATAGAAGCCGTCCGAGCGCGAGGCGCTGACGGGTGGGACGCAACCCTGCATCGCGTAAACGCTGTAGGGTTTGGCTATAAGGCCTATTCTGAACTGCTTCCATGACCACATCCTTGGATGGCATCATTTGCCATCTCACCTAAATCACCGGCTCAAATTGCCAGCTCAAACCACACCAAAGGGCGTGCCTATACGGCGGTTCTTGTACTTTGTAATCGTTACAAAGAGAAGTACAATGTCCTGAAATCCCGACATTGTCAACCAATTGCCCTTTTTCAGCCCTGCCACGGGGAGGACGCTAAGGGCCGGTGGACAGGGACTAAAAATATGGAAATGCAATAATCTACGGAGAATACCCATACTCTTGGGGTTTCCCTGCCCTGCCAAAGGGTTTGCGAGGGGCTTGGAGTGTGTTAGGAACCGGAAATATATAAATTTAACTGTCACTTTTTGTCAGTTGCGTGTTTCCCCATCGGCAAGCATTTGCCACAATGGAGAAAATGCGAGGCCTACAATTTGGCCGTGCAGACAAGAGTACATTTTAACAAACCTTCGTTGAGAAGCTCCTTAAAGGGGCGCTTGAGGGGGGATCTAAGGGTCGGGCGGATAAGAATGACTGAGCAAAAGTCTAGTTTTACATATGAAGATTTGATTGCCTGTGCAAAAGGCGAACTCTTTGGTGCGGATGCGCCTCCCCTTCCCCTCCCGCCCATGTTGATGATGGACCGTATCACCGAGATCAATGCGGATGGCGGGTCTGCTGGCAAAGGCCACATTACTGCTGAATTTGACATCAAACCGGACCTTTGGTTTTTCCCATGCCATTTTGAGAGCGATCCGGTGATGCCGGGCTGCTTGGGCCTTGATGGCGTGTGGCAGCTGGTTGGGTTCTTCTTGGGTTGGTCAGGCGCACGCGGCAAGGGCCGTGCAATTGGTGCGGGCGAAATCAAACTCTCTGCCATGATCACCCCAGCCAATAAAGTGGTGCGGTATGAAATCGATATGACCCGCGTGATCAATCGGAAACTTATTTTGGCGCAAGCCGACGGCAAAGTGTATGTCGACGACGAATTGGCCTTCACCATCACCGGCGTGAAAGTCGGCGTTTTTAACGAAGACTAAGCGCTTGCGAAAAGACACTAGCTTTTGCAAAGGCCGCGGCCTTTGAAAGACCACAATCTTTTTGCAAAAAATGAATATTGAAACCTCGGTGAAAGCCATCGGCTTTCCGCCTTGTAAGGGAGAAGTCCATGCGGCGTGTGGTCATTACAGGAATGGGTATTGTTTCCTCTATCGGCAACAACACTCAAGAAGTGCTTTCTAGTCTGCGTGAGGCCCGCTCGGGCATCGTGCAAGCAGATGATTATGTAAAGTACGGCTTTCGCAGCCAAGTGCATGGCTCTCTTAAACTAGATATCGAAGAAGTGCTCGATCGCAAAACCCGCCGCTTTATGGGGGATGGTGCTGCTTATACGTATATCGCCATGGAACAAGCCATTCGCGATGCCGGACTTGAAGCAAACGAAGTCAGCAATGAGCGCACCGGCGCGATTTTGGGTTCTGGGGGCGCTTCCACAAAAGCAATTGTGGCGGCTGCCGACATTACCCGTGAGAAAGGCCCCAAACGCATTGGGCCGCTCGCCGTGCCTAAAGCCATGTCGAGCACGGTTTCTGCCAACCTTTCGACGCTCTTCAAAATTAAAGGGCCGAGCTTTTCTATCAGCTCTGCGTGCACCACCTCCACGCACTGTATTGGGAGCGCTGTTGAACAAATTCAATGGGGCAAACAAGACATGATGTTTGCCGGTGGCGGCGAGGAACTTGATTGGACCTTGTCCTGCTTGTTTGACGCCATGGGCGCGATGTCTTCTAAATATAATGACCAGCCTGCAACCGCGAGCCGGGCGTACGACCTCAACCGTGATGGCTTTGTCATTACTGGCGGGGGCGGTGTGCTTGTGCTTGAAGAACTAGAGCACGCCAAAGCACGCGGCGCTAAAATTTATGCAGAAGTTGTCGGCTATGGCGCCACATCTGATGGGGCCGATATGGTGGCCCCTTCTGGTGAAGGCGCTACCCGGGCGATGCAGATTGCGCTTGAAGGTGTGGGCGAGAAAATCGACTACATCAACCCGCATGCGACATCCACCCCCGTGGGTGACATTCCAGAAATTGAGGCGATCACAAAAGTCTTTGGCAATGATATGCCAGCGATTAGCGCGACCAAATCCCTTTCTGGTCACGCACAAGGGGCGGCTGGCGTTCATGAAGCCATCTACACATTGCTGATGATGCAGAACAACTTCATTTGCGAATCTGCCAACATCACAGAAATCGATCCTGCTGTTGCCCATGCCAATATTGTGCGTAAACGGATCGATAACGCTCAAGTTAATACCGCCATGTCCAACAGCTTCGGCTTTGGGGGAACAAATGGCTCCATCGTGATGCAGCGCTATAACGGCTAAGCATCTATGCGACGGTGATGTCTGGGGTCGTGCGGGGATTACTTCGCACCGCCTTTTAAGAAGTTAGTCGGCATGGTCTGTGCTGATGAAAAGTGGGGACAGGTTTTCTGTCTCAAAACGGGACAAAAAGGGTAAGAAGCAATGAGCCAGGCAAGCGAAAATGGTGGCGCGTTTCAAGCTGGTGCACTTTTGGCAGGCAAAAAAGGCCTGATCATGGGTGTTGCGAATGATCACTCGATTGCGTGGGGGATTGCGCAAGCAGCGGCGGCACATGGTGCGGAATTGGCTTTCACCTACCAAGGTGATGCCTTTGGCAAACGGGTCAAGCCGCTTGCTGACTCGGTGGGTGCCAAACTTCTTTTGCCCTGCGATGTCATGGACGAAGAGAGTTTGGATGCGCTTTTTGCGACCTTAAAAGAAGAATGGGGTGAGCTGGATTTTGTCGTGCATGCGGTAGCGTATTCTGACAAGAACGAGCTGAAAGGGCGCTACCTCGACACTACACGCGCCAACTTCAATCAGACCATGGAAATTTCCTGTTACTCTTTTACGGACGTTGCGAAGCGGGCCAGTGAAATGATGTCGGCGGGTGGGTCTCTTATTACCCTGACCTATGCTGGTTCTGAACGTGTCATGCCAAACTACAATGTGATGGGCGTTGCCAAAGCCGCTCTTGAAGCCAGCGTGCGCTATCTCTCCGTTGACCTTGGTCGCTTGGGCATCCGTGTGAATGCCATTTCTGCGGGACCTATGCGGACATTGGCTGGCTCCGCAATCGGCTCGGCTCGGTTTGTTTTCAAGTGGAACAAAACCCATGCGCCGCTTAAAGAAAAAACGGTTGAGTTGGAAGATGTGGGCGGTGCAGGCCTCTATCTTCTTTCCGATCTTTCCTCACGGGTAACCGGCGAAGTCCATCATGTTGACAGCGGCTTTAACGTTGTGGGCATGCCTTTGCCAGAAGACTTGGAGCCTGCAAAAGAGGCTGCCGTCAAAAAAGCAGCAGAATAAGCAGGCTGATTTAGCCCTCCTTCTTTTCTCACCCACAACAAAACGGCCCCGGAATTTCCGGGGCCGTTTTGTTGTGCGCTGTTGTTCTGTGCGTTTATTTCTTAGGGATGCAACGTCTCTGGACGGCGCATTTCGAGCACATCAAATGTGCTTTCTAACACTGGATATGGAAAGACAATGCGGACCCGCCCGTCTTCCAACATAGAAAGGACCCCCAATTTATCTTGCTTCTGTGGATCTGTGATGCCGCCTTCCGGCCCTGAATAGACCCGTTGCGGCTCGTCATTATATGTCGGCGCTGCCAACAAAACGCGGGTGGTCGCATCCTTGTGATACAGGCGACCGGACAGGCGTTGAGAGCCTGAGCGTTTTTCCAAGAACATGAAGCCATCGATGACGCGCACCCGGCAATCAAAAAATGGATAGACGATCAATCCGGCGATGGGACCGCCGACTTTGATGGTGCGGCATCCCCACCACCCCATGAGGTCTTGGTCTTTAATCCGGGTTGCAGGGGGGCTCATGATCTTGTGCAGGGCCGCGCGCTGGGAAATCGACGCACCGGTTGTATAACTTTCTTCAGTGCCCTGAGCGACCGCCTCGTCCAATTTAGCGAGGCGCTCTTTATCTGCCTGTGTAATGACATTCTGCCAATTGTATTCCAAGGGCAGACCACCCTCTTCAGCATAAGCGGGGGCGGCCATGCTCGCCACAATGAGTGACACGGTTAGAACAAAGGCGTTCATTGGGAGCCAGTGCGCGCCTGTTGGTGTTCGTTTCATCATCATAGTCGTCTCGTCTTTTCGTTGCCCAACTTCCCCTTAGGTTCCACCAAGGTCCCACCAAAACGCAAAAAGAGGGAAGCCATTACAGCTACCCTCTCTTCTTATGCTTAAAAGAGCTTTAACTTTTCTCGTTTTCAAAAATGCGTCGCATTCTATCCCGCGAGAAAAACTCTTATCTTACATTGACTTAGTCCCGAGAACGGCCACGTCCGCCGCCCTTTTTGCGCGGTGGCTCATCTTCGAAATCTGCGAATGGCTCGCCGGATTCCTGATCAACCGCTTTCATGGAGAGACGTACTTTACCGCGATCATCAAAGCCCAAGAGCTTCACAAAGATCTCGTCGCCTTCATTCACCACGTCTTGCACCTTCTCAACCTTTTCAGGTTTAAGCTGCGAGATGTGGACCAGACCGTCTTTTGGACCAAAGAAGTTTACGAAGGCGCCAAATTCTACGACCTTCACAACTTTACCTTTGTAGACCACGCCTGCTTCTGGTTCAGCCGTCAGGCCTTTGATCCAATCGATTGCTGCCGCAATGGCACCTTGATCAGAAGACGCCACTTTGATTGTGCCGTCATCGGAGATATCGATTTTCGCGCCTGTTTTCTCAACAATTTCGCGAACAACTTTACCACCAGCCCCGATCACTTCACGGATCTTGTCTTTTGGTACCATGACCACTTCAACACGTGGAGCAAACTCACCGAGTTCAGGACGGGCTTCTGTTAGAGCGCCAGCCATCTCATTGAGAATGTGGTTCCGACCGCCTTTGGCCTGTTCCAGTGCTTTCTCCATGATCTCTTTTGTAATACCGGTGATTTTGATGTCCATTTGAAGAGAGGTGATCCCTTCAGCTGTACCCGCCACCTTAAAGTCCATGTCGCCGAGATGATCTTCGTCACCCAAGATGTCAGACAGCACCGCAATGCCTTCTTCGTCTTTGATGAGACCCATTGCGATACCCGCAACAGGACGTTTAAGCGGCACACCCGCATCCATCATCGCCAAGGACGCACCACATACAGTCGCCATTGAAGAAGAGCCGTTTGATTCTGTGATTTCAGAAACAAGGCGCAAGGTGTAAGGGAACTCTTCCTTGGTTGGCAGAACCGCTTTAAGCGCGCGCCAAGCCAATTTACCGTGGCCGATTTCGCGGCGGCTGGTAAAGCCAGAACGACCTACTTCACCGACAGAGTAAGGCGGGAAGTTGTAGTGCAAGAGGAAGTTTTCTTTGTATGTGCCTTCCAGCGCGTCGATGAATTGCTCATCATCGCCTGTGCCCAATGTAGCCACAACAAGGGCTTGGGTTTCGCCACGTGTGAACAAAGCAGAACCGTGGGTACGCGGTAAGACGTGTACTTCTGATTCAATCGCGCGCACTGTGTCGAGATCACGGCCATCGATGCGTTTGCTGGTTGAGATGATCGACCCACGGACGATTTTCTTTTCAGCTTTTTTGAAAGCGCCGCCAATTTTCAGGCCTTCGTACTCAGCACCCAAAGCTTCGTTCACTTTGTCACGGGACTGATTAACTTTTTCAACGCGTTCTTTTTTGTCAGCCACTTGATAGGCTGCGCGCAGATCAGCTTCAACCAAACCGGCAACTTTTGCTTCGATTTCTGAATTGTCTTCGATGACCAATTCGCGTGGCTCTTTCGCTGCAACTTCGGCAACGCGGACAATCGCATCAAGAACTGGTTTGAAAGATTCATGGCCGAACATCACAGCGCCCAGCATGACGTCTTCTGACAATTCTTTGGCTTGTGATTCAACCATCAACACGGCGTCTTCAGTACCGGCGACAACGAGGTCAAGATCGCTATCTTCCATCTCGTCCATGGTTGGGTTGAGCACATATGCCCCATCCACATACCCAACACGGGCGCCACAAATTGGGCCCAAGAAGGGAAGGCCGGAAATGGTGAGCGCGGCAGAGGTTGCAATCAAAGCAACGATGTCGGCTTCATTTTCCAGGTCATGAGACATCACAGTTGCAACAACTTGCGTCTCATTTTTGTAGGACGGGTGGAACAACGGACGAATTGGACGGTCGATCAAACGGCAGATCAATGTCTCTTTTTCGCTTGGACGGGCTTCACGTTTGAAGAAGCCGCCGGGAATTTTACCCGCTGCGTATGTTTTCTCTTGGTAGTTCACCGTCAGAGGGAAGAAGTCGATGCCTTCCTTGGGGGTGCGTGCGCCAACAACCGTGGCGAGGACAGTGGTTTCTCCGTAGGTTACGAAAACCGCACCGTCTGCTTGACGAGCAACCTTGCCCGTTTCGATGATGAGCGGACGACCGCCCCATTCAATTTCTTCACGTGTAACTTTAAACATCGTGTTTCCTAGGTCTGCGTGGATGCATCTGATTGTTCAGTTTTTCCAAGCATCTACGCGCATATAATGCCGCGTTCTCCAGCGGCCGGACAGAGAGCCCTCTGCATCAAATGTTTCCCGCCTTGGCGGTTTAGACCTGACACACGAGACAAGTGTCAGATCCCTTTTGGATGCGAGCACTCACAACGGACGAGTGTCTCTATTTACTGATCCCTTACGGGGATTTTCCTGTTGTACTATCTATACTAGATATGACATTTGGAAAAACACCTAGAGCAAAACGCACACACGCACCGCCTTAAGGCAGTGCGTGTGTCATTAGTCTAGATTTCACAGGGCCAACCGAATTATCTCCGGATGCCGAGTTTTTGAATAATGGTCTGGTAGCGCGCTACCTCTTTAGCTTTTACGTAGTCAAGAAGACGACGACGTTGGCTTACCATTTTCAACAAACCACGACGGGAGTGGTTGTCTTTTTTGTGATCTTTGAAGTGACCTGTCAGGTTCTTAATGCGTTCGGACAGGATAGCGATCTGTACTTCTGGGGAACCAGTGTCCCCTTCAACGATCGCGAATTCTTTCATAAGCTCAAGCTTACGTTCTGGAGTAATCGACATCGGGTCTCCTCTCAAGGTTAAGGAAGATTAAACACCCGCACAGGCTTCAACTCACCTCCCACATATTCTGTGAGAGCGACCGGGTCACCCCGATGAGTAGCGAGTACCGTTCCATCTAGGATTGGTGCATCTCGCCCACGCAAGAGTACTGATTGGCCTCGTTGTAATCGGGACGCATCATTTCCATTCAGGGCCAGAGCCGGGATGTCGTCCAGCGCGGTCGCGATCGGTCGTAATATGTCCACTGAGGTCAGTCGAGCGGGCGCACTATGGCCCAACTCTTTTAATTTATCCAGCGGAATCGAAAGCTCTTCGACAAATGGGCCGATGGCCGTGCGGCGCAGCTCGCTGACATGGCCACATGTCCCCAGTTTCAGCGCTAAATCACGCGCCAAAGAGCGAACATAGGTGCCTTTTGAACAGTGAATTTCGATCTCAGCGTGATCCTCGTCCAGCACTTTGACCAATTCAGCGTCAAAGATCTCAACTGTGCGGGCCTTGAGCACCACATCTTCGCCCGCGCGCGCCAAATCATAGGCCCGCTCACCGTTCACTTTGATGGCGGAAAAAATAGGCGGCACTTGGCTGATTTCACCCACAAACGTGGCCAAAGCAGCCTCAATGTCTGCTTTTTGGGGGCGTACATCCGAGGTTTGACAGGTATCGCCTTCCGCATCGTCTGTTGTGGTGGCCACGCCCCAGCGCACGGTGAAGCGGTACGTCTTTTCCGCGTCCATGATAAAGGGAATGGTTTTGGTCGCTTCACCCAATGCAATCGCCAGAATACCATTGGCGAGCGGGTCCAACGTCCCCGCATGACCCGCCTTTTGAGCGTTCAACAAGCGGCGCACAATACCAACGATTTGAGTGGATGTTGGACCTTCGGGCTTATCGACAATGACCCAACCTGAAACGGGATTACCCTTCCGGCGTCGGCTCATGCTTGATCGTCCTCATCTGTGTCTGATGCGTCAACGCCATGTTCAGCGTCCCATTCATCGTCCAAATGGTCTTCTTTTGTTTTGCGGACAAATTTTTCGCGGGCGACAGGTTCGTCCTCTTCATCCTCAGCACGCTCGCCTAAATCTCTTGAGACGGTTGCACTGTGCAAAATGGTGTCGACGGAAGCAGCATATTCAAAAGATGTGTCTGCTTTGAACACCAAGTCGGGCATAAATTTGAGGGTCATTTTGCGGGCAACTTGTGCCTTCAAATATCCCTTTACGCGGTTGAGCGCCTCCAACATTTCTTTGTTGTCGCCGCCGCCTAACGGGGCCACAAAACATATGGCTTGGCGCAGATCATAGGCACAGCGGACCTCTGAAACGGTCACATGCATTTTCTGCAAAACCGGGTCTTGGATGTTTCCGCGAATGAAGACTTCGGCCAAGTTGGCGCGAATGGTTTCCCCAATGCGTAGTTGGCGTTGGGTTGGGGGGCGATTGCCGCCCTTACGTGATTGCTTTTTTGGCATTTGTTCTCTTCTCAGCTTACAGCGGACACATTCCCCGCCGCCCCGGTTTCGACCGGGTGGTCTATATCAAGCATCTAAATTCTAATGGATCGCGCCTCCCTCGGGAGCGCGGAAACGACTTGCCGCTCGACATTTCTGTCGGGCGGCAAATCGCAAATCTTGGTGGGGCAAGCCCTGGATGTTTAATCAAGTGTGCGGGTAATCTCTTCCACATCGAAGCACTCGATAATGTCGCCAGCACGCATGTCTTGGTAGTTTTCAAATGCCATACCGCATTCTTGACCACTCGCCACTTCTTTGACTTCGTCTTTGAAGCGTTTCAGCGTCGACAACTTGCCTTCATGGATCACAACATCATCACGGATCAAGCGCACAGCAGAGCCACGTTTAACTTGGCCTTCTGTAATCCGACACCCGGCAACTTTACCGACTTTAGAGATGTTAAAGACCTCCAGAATTTCTGCGTTACCCAAGAAGGTTTCACGCATTTCTGGGGAAAGCATCCCAGACATCGCAGCCTTCACATCATCCACAAGGTCGTAGATGACTGAGTAGTAGCGAATTTCAATGCCCGCCGCGCGCGCAATTTCGCGTGCTTGTGCATTGGCCCGGACGTTAAACCCGATTACTGGCGCACCAGAGGTTTCAGCCAAGGTGATGTCACTTTCGGTCACACCGCCAACGCCGGAGTGAATAACCCGTGCGGTGACTTCATCATTGCCGAGTTTCTCCAAGGCTTGAACAATCGCTTCCGCAGACCCTTGCACGTCAGATTTGACGATGATTGGCACCTGATGCTGTTCGCCAGCTTTTTTGGCGTGCAACAGTTGATCCAAAGAGGTCCGTGTAGACGCCGTTCGCTTGTCGCGCTTCATACGCTGACGATACTCGGTCACTTCACGTGCCCGGCTTTCGTTTTCAACCACCACGAAGTGGTCACCTGCTTCTGGTGTTCCGGTCAGGCCGAGAATTTCAACCGGCTCGGAAGGTCCTGCGCTGACAATGTTTTCGCCGCGATCGTTGATCAAGGCACGTACACGGCCCCAAACAGCACCCGCCACAACCACACTGCCCACTGTCAATGTACCGCGTTGAACAAGAGCTGTTGCCACGTTACCGCGACCTCTGTCCAATTTGGCTTCGACAACGGCACCCTCAGCATCCCGGTCTGGGTTGGCTTTGAGTTCCAGCAATTCAGATTGCAATAGAATGGCTTCTTCCAACGTGTCGAGGCCTGTGCGGTTTTTCGCAGAAACTTCGATCGCCTGGACATCGCCACCCATGCTTTCAAGCACAACTTCGTGTTGCAGCAAATCAGTGGTCACGCGAGACGAATTGGCGTCTGGCTTATCCATTTTGTTGATCGCCACGATAAGCGGCACACCGGCCGCTTTGGCATGGTTGATCGCTTCGATGGTCTGAGGCATGACCCCATCATCGGCAGCCACAACCAAGATCACGATATCGGTTACTTTGGCACCCCGTGCACGCATGGCCGTAAAGGCGGCGTGACCCGGCGTATCCAAGAACGTAATTCTGGCACCGGATTCCATACGAACCTGATAGGCCCCAATATGCTGGGTAATCCCGCCGGCTTCGCCCGCAGCAATATCAGTTGAACGCAAAGCATCCAGAAGGGATGTCTTACCGTGGTCGACGTGACCCATGACTGTCACAACAGGTGCGCGACTTTCTTTGGCATCATCATCATCGTCTTCGGTCGTCAAACCTTCTTCAACATCAGCTTCTGACACACGCTTAACAGTGTGGCCAAATTCTTCTGCGACCAATTGCGCGATATCTGTTTCCAGCACATCACCCATTTTGACCATCATGCCCTGTTTCATCAGGGTTTTGATCACATCGACGGCCCGTTCGGCCATCCGATTGGCAAGGTCTTGCACTGTAATGATATCGGGAATGATAACTTCTCTCGATACCTTTTCGCGCGGCTCATGGTGTTGACCCCGAGCTTTCTTTTTCTCGCGTTCGACACGGCGGCGCATGGCGGCCAATGACCGTTGACGATCACCGCTGTCGTTCAGCGCTCTCGAGATTGTCAGCTTACCACCACGACGACGTTGTTCTGTCGTTTTACGCGCAGGCGTTTGTGGCGGTGTATCGCGACGCATGGCCGAGGCTGGTTTCTTGTTCACAAGCTGCTTGGTTGATTTGGTTTTTTCAACCATAGGCTCGCCCGGTGCATCGGCTGCTGCGGTAACACCTTTTGCAGCAGGTTTTGCGGTGCGAGACGCAGGACGGGCAGCAGGTTTGGCTGGCTCAGGTTTTGGCTTAGGACGGGCAGCTTCTTCCAAGCGCCGTTTTTCCATTTCCTGTGCTTCAAGCGCTTCACGCTCTGCGCGTTCTTTTGCCAAACGAACTTCTTCAATTGCCCGTTTTTTAGCTTCTTCTTCAGCTTTTTTCTTTTCTTCCACCGCACGAATACGCGCGCCTTTTAGAGCGCGTTCACGGGCTGCTTGTTCGCCAGCTGTCAAGGTACGGCCTGTTGCAGGACGACCATCACCGCGCACGGAACCGCCGCGTTGATT
>JARGNZ010000003.1:32288-104229 GCA_029209985.1 Parvibaculaceae bacterium | reverse complement strand
GGCGCTGCCGCTTTTGGCGTTTGCGCAGCAGGTTCTGCCTTAGCAACCGCTGGTGTTGGTGTCGATGCCGCAGGCTCTGCTGTTTTTGCAGTAGCAGGTGCCGGCGTTGCAGGCGCGGCCGGAGCTGCTGGCTCTGCAGGCTTGGCTGCTTTAGGTGCCTGTGGGGCAGCCTTTGGTGCAGGCGCCGGTGTTGGGGCTTTAGCAGCGGGCGCCGCAGGGGCGGCCTTTGCAGTGGCCGGTTTGGCTGCTGCTGGTTTTGGTGTTGCTGCTGGTGCCGGTGTCGCTTCCGCCGCGCCTTCACCTGGCTTCAGGATGCGCTTGCGTTTCTTTTCCACGACAACCGACTTAGTTCGGCCACGCGAAAAGCTCTGGCGTACTTGGCCAGAATCAACCGTGCGTTTTAGGCTGAGGGTTTTACCTTCAGTCTTTTGCTTGCGGTCATCGCCGGAGTCCGTCGAATCGGTCATTCTTATCCTTCGTCCGGAGTGCGTTCACTCGCACCCCATGCTTGCAATCTGGCTAGATCAGCCAGAACTTTACCTGACATACTGCCGTATACTACGCCAGCATGTACCACATTTGCCCTGCCTAATGCCAAACCCATTTGTTCTGCACCAAGGCCTTTGAGGACCGAAATGTCCTCTTCTGACGCTTTTATTTTGGCACGTAACTTTCGCGCACCATCTTTACCAGCGTCTTGAGCTTCTATGATCGCGTCCAGAATGCCTTTATCCAGCGCTTCAAAAACACGTTCTAAGCCCGTAATCAATTCTCCGGCGCGTCTCGCCAAACCAAGAGTTTGGAATAAACGCTCCTGCATTAAATGCTCGACAAGTTCGACCAAGTCGCCCTTCACATGGACGCGCGCCTTGGCTGACTTAGCAAACAAACCTCGCTTTACGGCCTGTTCGACCATGCGGCGCTGTCCACTTACCCAAACACCGCGACCGGGCAGTTTTTCTGCCAAGTCAGGGTAAATCTCATCTTCAGGCCCCACCACAAAACGTATCATTTGCGATGTGGGACGGGTTTCACCAGAAACAATGCACCGACGCTCTTTTACGCCTAATTCATGCCGCCGATTCGTACCGTACCCTTGGTCTGTTTCGTGCTCTTGCGAGCCGTCATCTTGCATTTCTTCACCAGCTGCTCCTTGCGGAGAAGCTTGGCCCTCAACACCTTCGTCTGGTGCTTGCGAAGAAGAGGGTTGGTCAGACGATGTCATATCTCGCCCCTTCCTTAATTTTACTGCCACTCAAAAATTAAGCGGTCCTTATGCTTCAGGAACCTCGGTCGCTGCAGGGGCCTCAACAGCCTCTTCAACCGCGGCGACTACCAAGCACTCCACAAATTCAACTTCTTCTTCGAGCGCCTAGCTGTTGGCTGCGGCCATCTCATCAAGATCTTCTTGCGTGACCCAACCGGCGAGAAGACGTGCTTGCATAATCAACGCATCAGCGTCGGCTGCACTCAACTCAAAGCTTTCCAAAGAGCCGGCCATGCGCTTGCGCTCACCGTCCACACTTTCAGTCCACCCTAATAGATCGTCGGCAACACAGCCTGCGAAGTCTTCGACCGTTTTGATGTCATCTTCGCCGAGAGCGACCAACATGGCGGACGTTAAGCCCGGCAATTCAGCCAGCTCGTCTGTCACACCCAATTCAACCCGGCGTGAATCCAATTCAGCATTCATCCGGTCAATGAAGTCCAACGCGCGGTTTTGAATTTCCTGCGCGGTATCGGCATCAAAGCCTTCAATCTCAGCAATTTCGTCCAAGGCGACATAAGCCACGTCTTCGATGCTAGTGAAGCCTTCAGAAGCCAACAGCTGAGCAATCATTTCATCCACGTCCAAGGCGTCGATAAAGATTGCCGTGCGTTGTGCAAACTCTGCCTGACGACGGTCTGACTCTTCTGCTTCGGTGAGAATGTCGATATCCCAACCGGTGAGTTGAGACGCAAGACGCACGTTTTGTCCGCGACGGCCAATGGCCAAGGAAAGCTGGTCATCAGGCACCACAACTTCAATGCGTTGCGTGTCTTCGTCCAACACCACTTTAACAACTTCAGCCGGCGCCAAGGCGTTCACGATGAACGTGGCTGGCTCGTCTGACCATTGAATGATGTCAATTTTTTCGCCTTGCAGCTCGTTGACCACGGCTTGCACACGCGATCCACGCATACCCACACAGGCACCAACGGGGTCGATCGCCGTGTCGTTTGAGCGCACAGCAATTTTAGCCCGGCTCCCTGAGTCACGCGCAACGGCTTTGACTTCGATGATACCATCATAAATTTCAGGCACTTCTTGCGTGAACAAGCGTGACATGAATTGCGGATGCGTGCGGGATAGGAAAATTTGCGGCCCGCGCTGTTCGCGACGCACATCATAGATGTAGGCGCGAATGCGATCTGAGTTGCGGAATGTTTCGCGCGGCAGTAATTCATCCCGACGGACAATCGCTTCGCCACGGCCCAAGTCCACAATGACATTGCCGTATTCTACACGTTTGACGGAGCCGTTCACGACCTCACCAATACGGTCCTTAAATTCATCGTATTGACGTTCGCGCTCAGCATCGCGCACTTTTTGCACGATCACTTGTTTTGCTGTTTGCGCAGCGATCCGGCCAAATTCGATCGGCGGCAATTCGTCCTCGATCAAATCCCCCATCGCGACTTCCGGGTTCAGGCGCTGAGCATCTTCCAAGGCGATTTCCACCGCATCAGTTTCAACTTGCTCCACCACTTCGAGAAGGCGCACAAGGCGAATTTCACCCGTAGACGGGTTAATCCGTGCACGGATTTCATTTTCCACACCGTAACGGGACCGCGCTGCCTTTTGAATGGCTTCCGCCATTGCTTCCAGAACGACCTCACGATCAATCGACTTTTCGCGTGCGACTGCGTCTGCAATCTGCAACAGCTCCAGCCTATTGGCGCTAACTGCCTGTGCCATTACTTCCTCATCTGCTGCACGGCACCCTTACGGGTTTTGCCGCGACCGCTTCTTCAAACTTTCATCCACCAACTCGTCATTTATGACCAGTCGGGCTTCGGCGAGCAGCTCAAGGGACAACCCAATGATTTGCGGCTCGTTATGGCCTTCAACCGGCATTGAGAGAAGCACTTCGCCATCCTCAATCCCTTGAAGTATGCCTCGGTAACGCTTGCGACCTGCCAGCATTTCCGACAATTCAATCTTTGTATCGTGTCCAGCCCAACGACTAAAGTCTTTCAGTCGCGTCAACGGCCGGGCGATCCCCGGAGAGGAGACTTCTAAATTATATTCTCCAGAGATTGGATCCTCAACGTCCATCAAAGCAGATACAGCGCGGCTGATTTCTTGGCAACCATCCACATTCATACTGCCATCTGGGCGTTCTGCCATTATCTGGACTGTACATCCTTCTTGTCCGGTCACCTGAACGCGCACCAATTCAAAGCCCATATCCTCAACGGTTGGCGCAATCATTTCAGCAATTTTGCGCGCAAGCCCGTGACTTGCGATCAATTGCTGACTGCCATCATAAGCCTCTAGGGCTTCTGAGGTGGTCTTGCCGTCGTTTTGGTTAGACGTTTGGTTCATTCAATACCGACTAAAAATCCCAGAAATCTGCCGTTTATGAGAGCAAAAACTGGTGTCCAGATAATAAAAAAAGCGGGGCCCCAGTCCGGGACGACCCACTCCCTTGAAGAGAAGTTCGTTTGTTGAGCGCAAGATAAGCCTATTTTTCTCAAAAAACAAGGGCAGTAAATGGCAGAAATATCAGGAACGCGTCGGCACTGGTTTTTGCTCCCCCATTTGGGGCCAGGTACAGGCTACAGACGCTCAAAATCGAAATAAGACGGGGTGCGCCCCTCGCGCAACGCCTTGGCCTCATAGCGGGTCGAAAGCCAGTCGGCAGGCGGGGTTCGGCAATCAGCGGCTGAATGGGGCATCAGTTGGAAGGCAGGATGGGCCTGCATATGCTCCAAGGTCCATTCGCAATAATCAGGAATATCGGAGGCCACGCGCATGAGGGCACCGGGCGCTAGAATACGCGCCAACTGGTCTAAATTGGCCGGGCTGACAAAACGACGCTTTTTATGACGCTTTTTGTGCCATGGGTCAGGGTAGAGCAAAAAGCACTTGTGAACCGAGGCGGTTTCCAAAGAGGCTAAGACCGGGCGCGCATCATCGGCCTGAACGCATACATTTGTCAGCGCGCGGTCTTCGATTTCATTGAGCAGCTTTGCAACGCCGTTGATGAAGGGCTCACAGCCAATAATGCCCACGTTTGGGTTTTGCTCTGCCTGATGGGCTAAATGCTCACCGCCCCCAAAACCAATTTCCAGCCACACCTGCGAGACGGACTGAAGAGCCTCCCCCTTAGCAAAGAACGACTTGGGATCCAAAGATGCCGGTGCCACGTCGTCCAAAGGCGGTACGGTGACTTTGGGCAGCAGGTTTTCCATTAAGCTGAGGTGATGGGCATGTAGGGGATGGCCTTGACGGCGCCCAAAGACGTGTTTGCGAGACCGCTCCTTACGCTCCTCAAGCGAAGCCTCCTCTTGCAAAGTAGCTTTTTGGTCTGGGCTTTGGTCAGTATCTTGATCAACGTCTTGGTTGGGCATGCTCACAACTTAACTTCCACAATAGAAAGGGCCAGTACGGTTGCCTTATACAACCACACTGGCCCAATCAATCTCAATTTACTGAATTACGGCAGTTCTTTTTCAATCGCCGCCGCTAGATCAGTGCGCTCCCACGAGAAGCCGCCATCTGCTTCTGGTGTCCGGCCAAAGTGACCATAGGCCGCTGACCGTGCATAAATTGGCTTATTCAACCCAAGGTGCTCGCGAATGCCGCGTGGGGTCAAATCCATTGCTTTGCTTACCGCATGCTCAAGTGCAGCTTCTTCCACTTTGCCAGTCCCGTGGGTATCCACATAGATAGAAAGCGGCTTGGAAACACCAATCGCGTATGCCAATTGCAAGGTCGCCCGGTCAGCAAGACCGGCTGCGACGATATTTTTAGCCAAATAACGCGACGCATAGGCAGCAGAACGGTCTACCTTGGTTGGATCTTTCCCAGAGAATGCACCGCCCCCGTGAGGAGCTGCACCGCCGTATGTATCCACAATAATTTTGCGACCTGTGAGGCCCGCATCCCCATCAGGTCCCCCAATCACAAAGAGACCAGTTGGATTGACGTACATTTCTTCGTCCGGGCACATCCAGCCGTCTGGCAATACTTCGGTGAAGTAAGGGCGAACCAATTCGCGCACATCGTCTTGGCTCAAGCCTTCCACATGCTGAGTAGACACCACAACGGAGGTGGCCCGTACCGGTTTGCCATTTTCATATTGCAAAGTGACTTGGCTTTTTGCATCCGGCAAAAACTCAGGGCGTTTTCCGCTTTTGCGGTCTTCTGCCATGCGCTTCAAAATTTTGTGGGAATAGGAAATCGGCGCAGGCATTAGCTCTGGTGTTTCGTTGCAGGCATAACCAAACATGATGCCCTGATCGCCAGCGCCTTCATCTTTGTTGCCATCCGCGTCAACACCCATAGCGATGTGTGCAGATTGGGCATGCAAATAGATGTCTACATCTGCATTTTTCCAATGAAAGCCGTCTTGCTCGTAGCCAATATCTTTAATGGCATCGCGCACAACACCTTCGAGCATATCTTTGGTAATGCTCTCTGGTCCGCGTACTTCACCCGCCAAAACCACTTTATTTGTGGTTGCAAGTGTTTCACAGGCAACGCGCGCTTGCGGGTCTGCTGCCAAATAAACGTCCAACACGCTGTCGGAAATACGGTCACATACCTTATCAGGATGTCCTTCAGATACAGATTCACTCGTAAATAGATAGTTTGATCTCGACACCCTAAGGTCTCCTTCATCAACTGGAACTGGTGGCATCCCCCGCCTCGCCAAAAGCCAGAGGACCTGAATTTATTAGACACAAGCAGGTTTCCACCTACCTACATCCCAATCTTTCTATCCCTCAAATCTTTTAGAGGGAAAGCACGAGAAGGCAAAGGCTAGAAATGAAGTGAGCCACTTTTTTTTCAACCAGAAGTAACAGAGGCGCCCCCTTTATCGCGCAATAGGGGGCCTCACCTGCGGCCTGCGCTCGCCCTTTACTAGTTTTGTGGGTTACTCGTTTCGGGGTTACTCGCTTTGGGGGTCACTATTCCGCTGCCGTAACGGTTTTGCTCGGAGCCGCAGCTTCTTTATTTGCGTCTGCTCCTTCAGCCGCACCAAGGGCTTTCAGCAGTTCCAACATTTTTTTGCGGACTGTGGCGTCTTTAATAGAAAAGAAGGCGCTATTGAGCTGGATACCCTCAGAGGTCGACAAGATGTCTAATTCGAAATGAGAATTGTTGCTGTCAGCAAAGCCTGGATGTCCCGGCACGTCTTCAGGCTGCAAACCATCAAAGAAAAAATCTACCGGCACGGTCAAAATTTGGGAAATCTGGAAAAGTCGGCTCGCCCCAATGCGGTTGGCCCCTTTTTCATATTTCTGTACCTGCTGAAAAGTCAGGCCCAGTTGTTCCCCGAGCTTTTCCTGACTCATACTCACCAACATACGGCGCATGCGTACACGGCTGCCAACGTGGATATCGATTGGATTTGGTTCTTTTCTAGGCAACTCTTCTCTCCACTTCCAACTAGATGTACGTGTCTGGCGCTTTGCACCCTATGAGGGTATTCAAAGCGACCCGAGATATCCGCAACGTGTAACAGCTGGTAATTCTATCTGTAACAACCAGTAGTTTACCATCGGTTAAAGCAGATACAACCAGAAAAGCCAGTATTATACGGCCTGCTTACACAGTAAAACTTAGTCGTAAGAATTTCTGATTGCAACCATAAGTTTCATACTAAGAGGTACTCATATTAATGATGTGCATCATCCCCCACCCTGCACTGCCTAAATATTTGGCACGAGCGAAGCACTGCCTCAAATAGATCGATCATGAGAATCGTTCTGATCTCTGCCCATATATGAGAAAAAGGGCGATGGACATTAATAGAATGAACAAAGGCAAGTCCCCCAACAACGCATAGACGGTTGGTGCTTGCGCAGGCGGCAAGGGGGCATCGATGACGCCCGTTATGCCTAGTTTTATTGTGCGTAATACTTGACCTTGCCCATTGATGATGCCTGAAACACCGGTATTTGCCGCACGAATGACAGGCAGACCTTCCTCAACCGCGCGAAAACGTGCCTGTGCAAAATGCTGGTAAGGCCCCGCAGAAATACCAAACCAGCCGTCATTGGTGACCGTGACAATCCATTCAGGACGATCGCCCTCATCCACCACACTGCCGGGGAAAATAATTTCATAACAAATCAACGGAGAAAAGGCGGGTGCTCCTGCTATTTTAAGGCTGACGTTGCCCGGCCCTTTGGTGAACAACCCATGGCCCGCAATTTGAGTAAGGCCGACGGCCTGAAGGATGGGGCGCAAAAACTCTGGGAGATATTCTCCAAACGGCACCAAATGACTTTTGTCATAAGTTGCAACGAATTCGCCCTCATCGTTCAACACGCGCAAACTATTGAAATAGCGCCATGCGGTCTCGCCGTTCTCTTCGGTAAAAGGTTCAGCGCGCGTGGCACCCAATATGATCTGAGCGCCTTTAGGCATGTGCCGCGCTAAAATTTGACCAACGGCAGGCTCGCGGTCGAGATTAAAAGGCAAGGCAGATTCGGGCCAAATCAAATGCGTAAAAGGCGCATCTTCTTGCGGCTCAATGTCTGCAAAACTCATCCGCAGGTAAGTGCCCAAAATGCTGGTGCGCTTTGCTGGCAACCACTTCTCCGTTTGGGGGATGTTGGGTTGAACCACACGGAGTGCGACCCCTTCGACCGACGTGTCATTGGCCTGAGATATACGCAACATACCCGCGCAGAGACATACAAGCAGAGCTAGGAAAATGGCTTGCGGGGCTTTCCACGTGTCGGCGGCACCTGCTGGGCGCTCCTGCTGGGCGCGCGGATCGAACGCAGCAAGCACGCTGGCCATAAGGATGACAAAAAAGCTCATGCCATACATGCCGAACAATGCTGCCAATTGCATAAAGGCGTCTGAAAAGACAGCACTTTGTCCAACGGTGTTCCACGGGAAGCCTGTGAGAATATGCCCACGGACCCATTCCACAACTGTGAAACAAATGGCCAGAACCACAACGCGGCTGTAGGCCCCACACCAAAACCGCCGCGCAAGACCGGTGGACAACGCGGGGAAGAGAGCTAAAAAGGCTGATAAACCAAGAATGGCAAATGGGGCCACCCACCCAAACACCTCAGCATCTACGTAGAAAGCATTGGCCATCCAATAGAGACTTGAGAGAAAATACCCAAAGCCAAAATACCAGCCTTGCAACGCCCCTTGCCAATGCAGTCCACGGCTCGACGCTTTTGCGTCCTCCAGTCCATCTAGCGACCAAATTAAAACGGGAAAAGCCAGAAAGAGCAGGAGAAAAAGTTCGTAGGGAGGTAAAGAGAAGCCTGCCAAAATGCCCGCGATCACAAGGATACATGCGCTTTGCCACGAGGTGCGCGTCGCAATCCAGATCGCCAATTTTTCAATAGCAGGTGCGGCACGTTCTTTTAGAGCGCCCGCACTACCCGACACGTACCGTGGCATTAACTAGCTGTCCCCCGAGGTATTGGCTTTGACCTTATCACCCTTAACAGGCGGGGAAATCTTGGGCGGGGTTGATTTTGCATTTATCGCTGGCAGAGGCTCGCTTGGTTTGGCCAGCTCCTTCGTCAAAGGTAAGTGCACAATAAGCCGTTTGATCCGACGCGGGTCTGCGTCTTTCACTTCAAACTCAATCCCAACCGGGTGGGCGATCAACTCGCCGCGCTGGGGCACACGTCCAACCAAGGAAAAGACCAAACCGCCTAAGGTTTCGATCTCATCATCCTCGATGTTATCACGTAGCTTCATTCCCAACAGGTCTTCAAGTTCTTCAATTTGGGCGCGGGCATCTGCATTGACATTGCCATCTGAGCGCCGCTTGAGGGCTGGGCCTTCTTTGGCGTCATGTTCATCTTCAATTTCGCCCACGATGGGTTCAATCAAGTCTTCAATCGAGACCAATCCATCCGTGCCGCCATATTCATCGATCACAAGCGCTAAGTGGCGACGGGTTGATTGCATCTTCAACAATAAGTCTAAGGCGGGCATCGAAGGAGGCACGAACAAAACATCCCGGCGAATTTTCTCGAGGCTAAACGTGTCTTGGGGCGGCACCTGACCGATCCAATCCAACACGTCTTTGATGTGCACCATGCCAATGGGCTCATCCAGCGTATCTCGGAAAATGGGCATGCGAGAATGAGAAGACTTGCGACACTCTTCAAGGATATCTTCGAGGCTGGCCTTAACGTCTATGGCAACAATGTCGGCGCGGGGGACCATCACATCATCCACACGCAATCCGCCAAAGTTGAGCACGTTCATGAGCATGTGCCGTTCTTCGGTGCTCATATCGCCTTTGGCGCCGCCTCGCATACGCAATTGTGCGGCAATTCTTTGATGTAGTGTCAACGCTGGCTTAATACCCATCCACCGCTTAAAGCGGGCGCGCAAACCGATGGCACGCGTTTCATCACCTTCGGATGTGTCTAAGGGGGGGGATGTTAGATCAACCATCGTTCTTCAGGCAGGCACATCAGCATTCAACGGGCGCTGCTCGTCTCCTTTTGGGCAGTAGCATAGGGGTTGGTAATTTTCATACCCTTCAAAATCTCAACTTCTAACGCTTCCATCTCCTCAGCGTCCGCATCGTCTTCATGATCATATCCCAAAAGATGTAAGACACCATGAACAACTAAATGCGTCAGATGGTCCTCGAAAGTCTTCTGTTGATTAACCGCCTCTTCTGTCACCGTTTCAATGGCCAGCACAATATCACCCAGCGCCACCTCACCCATCAAACCGGCTTCATCGGTGACAAGCAAATCGGCTTGGGGAAAAGACAACACATTGGTCGGCTTGTCTTTGCCGCGATATTTGCGGTTCAACGTATGGATGAATTCATTATCAGCCAAAAGAACACTGAGTTCGTGCGCTCCTTTAAGACCTTTGCCGGTTTCAAGAAATGCCGTCTGCACGGCGCGCAGCACCCCTTCTTCGGCTGACAAATCCCAAGCTTCGCTTTGACGGGTGATGTCCACGTTTAACGGTGGAACGGCACTGCTGGCCATCGTCTCAGCGTTCATTTTGATCCTGCATTTTCTTTTCGTTCTCTGCTTTTTTGCGACGCTCTGCGGCTCGGTCCAACATATCGCGATCGCGCACACCGTAAGCTTTCACGATTTGAGTGACCAAAGGATGGCGCACCACATCTGCTTCTGAAAAACTCACCGTTCCCACACCGGGCACGCCTTTGAGCACATCCAATGCGTCGCGTAGGCCGGACTTTGCGCCCATTGGCAAATCAACTTGGCTTGGATCGCCTGTAATGGCCATGCGGCCATTCTCACCCAAGCGCGTCAAAAACATCTTCATTTGCACCGGCGTACAGTTTTGGGCCTCGTCCAAAATGATATAGGAATTGGCCAGTGTCCGTCCGCGCATGAAGGCCAAGGGGGCAACTTCAATTTCGCCCGATTCCAGATATTTTTGAACCTCTTCACCCGGTAACGTATCGTGCAAGGCGTCATAGAGCGGGCGCAAATAAGGATCGATTTTGTCGCGCATGTCACCGGGAAGAAACCCTAAATGCTCGCCAGCTTCCACGGCGGGGCGCGACAGGATGATGCGTTCCACCCGACGTTGCAGGAACATGGATACAGCCATTGCCACCGCAAGATATGTCTTACCGGTGCCCGCTGGGCCAACACCAAACACCAACTCATTGTTTTGCAAGGCATCAATATAATTACCCTGGGTGGCTGACCTTGGGGCAATGACACGTTTGCGCGTGGCAATTTGCAGGCCTCCATCGGCACCGGGTTTTTTTGTGCGTAAGGCATCGGGCGCATCCGACATGCGAATGGCGGCGTCCACATCACCGACGGTAATTTCGAGACCCTTTTTGAGACGTTCATAGAGACCGCGTATCACGACTTCGGCCTGAGCCCGCGCGCGCTTTTTGCCCGTTAGGGTCAGTTCGTTGCCCCGCGATGCTGCTTCAACATTCAACCCTTGCTCAATCCGCGCAAGGTTTCGCCCGTGCTCTCCAAAAAGTTCGGTCAAAAGCGTATTGTCTTCAAATTTGATGACCAAAGATGTCGGCTTAGCTGATCCGGTTCTTTTGCCAGGCTCTTTGCCTTGGTTTGCCGGAGAGTTAGACTGTGGTGTAGCACTCTGTGCGGTCAATGAATGACTATCCTTCCTCAAATTGGCTTTAGGTATTCAATTTATCCCAACTGGGGGCCTGCAGCTAGCTCTATTCACTCTATCGTGCCTGTCCCTAATTACAGTTTCGTGGCGCTCAAGTGCGTTCAATAGGTCCATTTATGTAGTTTCGAGCACACGCCGCCCGGTGAGCGAGTTGGCCATGCCGGTTTCAATTTCGACATTCACCATTTCACCAAAAGCCTCGTCCGGGGCCTGAATGTAGACAGACTGCAGGTACGGACTGCGTCCGACCAATTGGCCCTCACGTTTGCCGCGCCGGTCCAGCAGCACTGGCAGCGTTTTACCAATGCACGATTTATTAAAGGCGACTTGCTGCTCGTTGAGCACTGTTTGCAGCCGTTTTAAGCGCTCGACCATCACCTCTTCGGGCACGGGGTTCTCATGGCTGGCCGCTGGGGTGCCCGACCGTGGGGAATATTTGAATGAATAGGCTTGCGCGTATTTAATCTCTTTAACGATGTCCAGCGTGGCTTGGAAATCGGCTTCTGTTTCACCGGGAAAGCCCACGATAAAATCAGACGACATGGCCAGATCTGGGCGGCCTGCGCGGATACGTTCCACCAACCGGACATAGCTTTCTGCTGTGTGTTGGCGGTTCATCGCTTGCAAAATACGGGTTGAGCCTGCTTGCACGGGGAGGTGCAGATAGGGCATCAATTTATCAACCTCGCTATGGGCATCGATGAGATCATCGGTCATATCGCGGGGGTGGCTGGTCACATAGCGAATGCGCGAGAGGCCGTCTATATCGGCCAATGTGTGAATGAGGCGGGCAAGGCTCGCGTCATTTCCTGCACCATCCTCGCCGTGATAGGCGTTGACGTTCTGGCCCAGCAGCGTGATTTCTTGGACCCCGGCATCCACCAGCGCGTGCGCCTCGTCCAACACTTGGCGGAAGGGGCGCGAGTATTCCGCACCGCGCGTATAGGGTACAACGCAGAAGGTGCAAAACTTATCGCAGCCTTCTTGAACGGACAGAAAGGCTGTTTTCCCACGGGCCAGCGTCTTCTTCTTTTCGGGAACGGGCAGGCTTTCAAATTTGTCTTCGATCGGAAAATCTGTGTCGACCACACCGCGCCCGCCATTGTGCGAGCGCTTAATCAGGTCGGGCAATTTGTGATAGGCACCGGGACCAAAAACCATGTCCACGATGGGCGCGCGGCGCAAAATTTCTTCGCCTTCGGCTTGTGCCACACACCCAGCAACACCGATCACCATGTTCTCGCCTTTGGCCGCACGTTTGGATTTGAGAATGCGCAACCGCCCCAGATCGGAATAGACTTTTTCCGCAGCCTTTTCACGAATGTGGCACGTGTTGAGAATGATCAAATCCGCATCATCGGGCGCACTGGTTTCACCGTATCCCATTGGGGTGAGCACGTCAGACATGCGTGTGCTGTCATACACATTCATCTGGCAGCCATAGGTTTTGATGAAAACCTTTTTGTCCGCTTTGATTGATGCTGTTTCTGCGAGCTTTTCTAATGGTTCTGGTTGTTTTGACACGTGCTTCTCGAGTGAGGCTTTGCAGAGTTCTCGCAGCGTGCGAGACCCTCAAGCTGAATTTGCGGCACAGATATTTCACAAACTGCGCACATTTACTGGAGATATAGAGAGTTCAACGGAAAATTACCATGGGCGGAAGCTTTTCCCGGTGTTTTTTGGGCTTTTGGCCCCATTTTGAGGCAAATGGGCCGCAAATCAGCAACCTTCTCGATGATATTTCACCCAAGTCGGTTGATGTATTGAACACAGCCTTATTGAGCGGCAATAATTTTTTCATCGGGAGACCCGGCCGCATCATTTGCTGCCGCTGGTTTCTTCGGGGTCACGATCTCATCACGCCCCAGCACCGCACGGGCCACACCCATGGCAGAGGCGTCGCCGCAATATTTAGCCAGTTGCTTGCGATTGCCATGCTCTTCCAAAGTCACCGGTTCATGGAAAGCAACCACCACATCAATCGGCCCGAGGGAAAAAGCCTCCCAAAGGTGGGGGAACAAATCCATATCGCCGTACCATGCAAAGAAAGGACGATATTGACGCCCCATCGGCAGGCCACAGAGTTTGGTATAGGCGATGGATACAGGTTGCACGACCAGCGCATGGGCATCATCCCCGTGGCCCACAGCTAATTGAGCCACACTCATCAACGCGCTTTTGAACGGTAAGGTGCGGTTGCCATCGCTGGATGTGCCTTCTGGAAAAAGCAGAAGCGTATCGCCTTTGGCAATGCGGGCATGCATCTCGTTGCGTTGCTCCACCGCTTTGGTGCGTCGGTCACGCTCCACAAAGACAGTTTCTTGCAACCGGGCGAGCATGCCAAAAAAGGGCCACGCGCCCACTTCGCTTTTTGCCACAAATGAGAGAGGGGTGATCGACCCCAAAATTGGAATATCAATCCACGAGGTGTGATTGGAGGCCAGCAAACACGCACCGTCTTTGTAGCGTTCGCCCACAACATGCACGCGGATGCCGATCAACCAGCACAAATAGCGGTGATAAAAGTTGGGCAGCTTCTTGGCTAAGGGCGAGCCCATCTTCAACAAAAGCCACTGGACAGGCGACATGAGGAGAGCAGCCAGAATGAAGCCGGCCAATAAGACGCTCGATCGAAAGGTACCCATGTGTTTCCTCCTGCCCTCATTATTGGCAGTTGTATGCAACTCGAATTAGCTGCCGGACTCTGTTTTGTCCAATGGTACGCCGTAAAGTTCCAAACGGTGATCGACCAATTTGAAGCCCAACTCCCGTGCAATCACCTCTTGCAGACGTTCTATGTCATCATTGTGAAATTCGATGACTTCGCCGGTTTGCAAGTTGATTAAATGATCATGATGCTCTTCGGTCACTTGCTCATAGCGCGACCGCCCGTCACGGAAATCGTGACGCTCTAGGATGCCGCCCTCTTCAAACAGGCGCACAGTCCGGTAGACGGTGGCAATAGAAATACGGTCATCAACGGCGGATGCCCGGCGATACACTTCCTCAACATCAGGGTGGTCTGCTGCTTCAGACAACACTCGCGCAATGACGCGCCGTTGCTCTGTCATCCGCATTCCCTTTTTCACACAGAGTTCTTCAATGCGATTGGGGTTGTTATGTTCTGCGTCAACGCGTTCTGTTGTAGGCATGATGGCGACCGACCGATCTGATTGTATCATTGGATAAAGTATGGACAATTATGCTGGCATAATATGCCTAAAACGAGACGATGTCACCTGACAGTCAAAACTGTTTTTTGGCAAGGAATCAAGGCATTAGTCCCTATAAAACGAATGGTTACAGGAATATGCCCTGACCTGACGACAGGTTTACACGCACTTCATAGCCAATCTTTAGGACTAAAGTAAATCCCCCTCCCTCAAGGCTGTAATTTCATCATTAAAGCCGTCTCTTGGCTGCCGTCGTCGTGGCGATAATAATTGGGGCGTTTGCCCACAACTTCAAAGCCCATGCGCACATAAAGAGCGCGGGCCGCTTGATTGCTTTCAGCGACTTCCAGAAAAAGGGGGGGCAAAGCCTTTGCATCCTCACCCTCTGCGCAGGCTAAAAGGTGCGCCAAAGAGGCTGTGATAAGGTGTTGGCCTAAGCGGTGTCCACGGGCGGACGGCACAACGCAAATGGTGAGGATTTCTGCTTCACCGCCCCCAGACCTCACCATGATGAACCCCTCAGCCATGCCCGCACGTTCTGCCACAAGTACAAAGGCACCGGGCATGGCCAGCATGGGCATGATTTGCTTTTGGCTCCATGCTTTTGCAAAACACTCTTTATGGAGGCGGGCCAGCAAAGGGCTTTCCGTCTCTCCCGCAGGGCGGATTGTCCGCTCATGGGGGGCCTTGTTGGTCACATCATGGGTCATCTCAATTTTCACCCGACAGGGCACCTCCCCTAACTCAACTGACCGCCATTCTTAGGCAATTTGGCATCTGGCGCACGTATGTAGAGTGGGCTGGGAGCGATTAGGTTTGCGCGGTCCGCCACCGTCATTTTAGCAAACCGGGCACGGGCAATGGCGGCAACCTGATCGGCTTGAGGATAGGCAAATGCAGCGAGGTCTAACTCTGCAGCATGTCCTTGGGCTATATGGCTTTGCGCAAGCTGTTGGACTTGTTGCGACCCCGTGCCCAAATGAGGGGCGAGAAGTGCGCTTCCAGTACCCACCAATATGACGGGCTGCGCCGGAATGAGAGCGGCGGCTTCTTCATGGCGCACGATCATTGGATCTGTTTGGGGCGTCTGATGATGGTCAAAAAGTTGGAAATAAATTTCTTCACGACGGGCATCAAAACTTGCAGCAATCAATTCGTTGTGGGGCGGCTTAATAGGATGGGCCAATGCTTCTAACGACGTGACGCCCAACACAGGTTTATTAAGCACCACGGCCATGCCGCGTGCCAGCGCAATGCCCACGCGCACGCCGGTGAATGTGCCCGGTCCAACCGTGCAGGCTAAGGCATCAAGTTCATTTGGTTTGATACCAGCGCGGTCCAAAACCTCTTGCACCATCATCGGTAAAGCTTCTGCTTGGCCCCGGGTCATGGGTTCAAAACGACAGAAGGTTTTGACGCCTTCTGGCGTTTCCATATGCAAGGCAGCAGAACAGGCTGGCTGTGCTGTATCAACGGCTAATAGGTTCATGAAGCTCAGAGTACTTTGCAGGCATCGTCAAAGGCAAGACGGGGAGAACGGTCAAACAAGGCGCTGGCATCACCGTAGCCGATATTGCACAGAAAGTTTGCTTTGTATGTTGTGCCTGCAAAAAAGGCATCGGTCACACCGTCCACATCAAAACCAGACATGGGGCCGCAATCCAACCCTAACGCCCGCGCGGCAATCATCAAGTAAGCCCCTTGCAGCGACCCATTGCGGAAAGCGGTTTGTTCGGCAAATTCAGCGGAGCCATTGAACCACGTTTTTGCTGTTAGATCGTGGGGGAAAAGCTCCGGGAGTTTTTCGTAGAACTCCACGTCATAGCCAATGATGGCACAAACGGGGGCGGACATGGTTTTGGCTTGGTTGCCTTCCATCAATAAGGGCTTGAGCTTTTCTTTGGCTTGCGCGGACTTCACAAATACAATGCGGGCTGGTGAACAATTGGCGCTGGTTGAGCCCCATTTCATCACCTCATATATCTGCTCTAGTTGTGCATCACTTACTGGACGATCTTGCCACGCATTATGTGTGCGTGCGGTACGGAAAATCGTATCAAGGGCTTTGTCGTCTAGCATGGTCTCTCTCCTAAATATCCCGTGTCGGCGACAGGCCATACATGCGCCTGCCGACATCAAGGATTTTCCAATTAGGAGATCCCTTACCACGCCAAATTGAACTTACCAAATGACGACTGTTATTGAGGAACAGCCCGCACTTCTTCAACTTCCGGCACATAGTGCTTGAGCATATTTTCCACACCGTTTTTCAGCGTCATGGTGGAAGCAGGGCAGCCTGCACAAGCCCCTTTTAGGTTCAAAAACACAATGCCGGCCTCATAGGACTGGAATGTAATATCCCCGCCATCTTGTGCCACAAAGGGGCGTACCCGTGTTTCCAACAGCTCCACAATTTGTTCGACAACTTCTGCATCATCGTCTGCAAAGCTCATTTCGGTGGGAGCCGGGGCCACTTCGTCTAACATCAAAGGAGCGCCGGAGGTATAATGCTCCATGATCGCGCCCAGCAGGCTTGGTTTGATATGTTGCCATTCTGGGCCATCTTTTGTGATGGTCACAAAGTCTGCACCAAAGAAAACAGCCGTCACACCGTCAACGCCAAACAAGGCTTTGGCCAGTGGGGAACGCTCGGCAGCTTCGCGCGTTGGAAAGTCTGCGGTGTGACCTGCACCCAACACATCTTGGCCCGGCAGAAACTTCAATGTTGCTGGATTAGGCGTGGATTCAGTTTGAATAAACATGGCAAAACCCTAAATAAATTATGGACTTAGCGACGTGTCGCTGTCTCTGACCCCATAGATGGACCAGTTGGGCGCATAATTCAAGGGAGCGCATTAGGGAGCCCATTAGGGAGCTCATGGCTTACCTGTCACGCACCCATCGCTGACCTACTGCATGATGTGGGCGTTACGCTAAATCGTGTATTTCTTCTTCTGTCAGCGAGCCTGGCACAATGGTCACAGGAATGGCAAAACCACCATCAGCGCCCCCGGCAATCATGGCGACCAATGGTCCGGGACCATCTCTACCTGTTCCCGCCCCTAAAATCATAATCGACAGGGCTGCATCCTCGGCGAGAAGCATTTGGATTTGCTCAATTTTCTTGCCTTCGCGAATAATCAACTCCGGCACAACACCGGCAATCTCATTCACCCGTGCGGCTTGTTTGTGCAAAAAGGCTTCGGCTTCTTGGCGCGCCTCTTCTTTCATCAGCGCATCGACACCCAGCCAATGCTGAAAAGTGCTCTTTTCTAATATGGCAAGCAGGGTGACCCCGCCCTTGGTGTGCTTTGCGCGGCGACTGGCAAAATGCAACGCGACTTCAGACTCAGGGGTTCCGTCTAAAATGACCAGAAACTTACGCTTTCTTCCTTCAAGGGAAGACGCGTTTGAGGGCTTTGTTTCAGGCGTGACAGAAGATTGATCGCTCATGAGGGCAACTTGAGTTGTTTCGGATGGCCTATGCTAGCCATCTCCGTTGGGTGGCGCCACGCTTTTCATACAGGCTGACCTGTTTGCAGCGCATTTGGGCGGTGCCACTACACTTGGTGCCGCACTTAGGGGCGCAAGGGCAGTGGCAACCTGAAAGCTACTTCAGCAAGATATTTGTTATTTCACGCAACTGGGTTCGGGCCCGTAACAAATAAAACCCCTGTGCAGAGAGGTGCGACGGTAAGAGCTGACTATCAGGCGCGCTGTTCACAATAATCATAGGCTGCAATAAGGCGGCTGTGCGCATGGAATCAAGCATCTGTAGCCAGGCGGTATTGAGTTCACGCTCTGCGATGAGCTTTTCAAAGTCTTTGCCCAAGGCCGTCAGCAATAGGTAATAGGCATACACTTGGCCCTTCACATTATAGAAGGTATCATCGGCCTCCATATCGATCAAATAGCTGCCATCTTCGATCTGATCGGCCAGCACTGCGGACGAAGACCCAAGGTCCAATGCTATTCTGTCCAATGTGGCCATCAAATTATCACCGCGTCGCTCAAACGTTGCATCGCCTTTGGCGAGGCGCTCATTGTAATTGAGCAGTGACCGGCGGGCCTTCCGGTATTGGCTTTCTGCAGACGCAACCGGCAGGAGAGACGATGACAAATCCATATACCACGTGTCGCCGGGGTATTGTAACAGGCCAGACACAATTTGCAGGTCTGGATCAACCTGCGAGGAGCCACGGGTGCGCCCCAACTGGTCTTGCAGTTCAAAGCCAAAGCGAGCGAGCGCCGACATCACCCCTTGCTGAAAATTCGGCATATTATCGAGCCACACACTGGGCACAAAAAAGGGATCGTTGGCCGTCCAGCTATTTTGATTCACTTCCCGGTCGATCAATGCCGCCATCATCGATACCGCTGTCGAGCCACCGGTTATCTGGTCCGTTGCGACGGGACGAAAGTCGGCATCATCGTCAATCGTATTAATCCACCAGCCGCCAATAAGGTAATATGCGAGGAGGAAAATAACGGTCCCAAGACCCACACGGCGGGCACTGCTACGCAGTCCGGCCCAACTGAATTTAGGTATTTTCAGCCACGCAAATTTGCCCCCAGATGATTGAGGAGAGGCTGGCTTGGAGGACGCAGCCCCTGCCCCGGATGCTTTAGATTGCTGTTGCGCGGTGCGCCCATCGGAGCGATACATCCAACGGTGACGCAGATTATCTTTTAGCCGACCAAACCGTTCGCTGATGGACATTTGCGCTCTACGCTCCTTAAAGGTGCATCCCGAAAGGTGCACCCGGTGACTGATTTGACATGGACCGAACCCCATGACCGCTGCTTAACGCTCACGTGGGTCTTTTAAGTCCGTTGGTTCTCATAAACATGGTTTGCGGCGGTGGTATGTTCAAGGTCGCTTGTATCCGGGCTTTCTTCATAGCTGATTGACGGAATCCCTAAAGCTCCTGTCAAATTTGCCTTAAACGAAGCCAACAATCTTTTTAACTTCCGCCAACACAGGCTGGGCAAGGGCACTTGCCCGCTCTGCGCCATCCGCCAAAATGCGATCGATTTCTGCAGGATCATCCATCAGCCGCGCCATTTCTCCCGTGATGGGGGAAAGCTTTTCGATCGCCAGTTCCGCCAACTTTGGCTTAAAGGCACCAAACCCTTGGCCCGCAAAATCCGCCAAAACGTCGTCTTTGGTTTGGCCGGACAGGGCGGCAAAAATGCCTACCAGATTGTCTGCTTCTGGACGCTCTTTGAGGCCTTCTGCGGTTTCTGGAATCGGCTCCATATCCGTTTTTGCCTTTTTGATCTTTTTGGCAATGTCATCAACTGTATCGGTCAAAGTGATCCGTGACATGGCTGAGGGATCGGACTTGGACATTTTTTTGCTCCCGTCCCGCAAAGACATCACGCGGGTGGCAGCTCCCATGATCAGAGGTTCTGGTGCTGGGAAAAAACCCTCAGACCCGTTCCCTGAAAAGTCGTTATTGAACTTTTGAGCGATGTCGCGCGCAAGCTCCAAGTGCTGTTTTTGATCATCGCCCACCGGCACATGCGTGGCGCGGTAGATCAAAATGTCAGCGGCCATCAACACCGGGTAGGTGAACAAACCAACAGAGGCGTTCTCTTTATGCTTGCCTGCTTTTTCTTTGAACTGGGTCATGCGGCTTAACCACCCCATGCGCCCAACGCAATTGAGCACCCACGCCAGTTCTGCATGCGCAGAGACTTTGGATTGATTAAAGATAATGTGCTCTTTGGGATTGATGCCCGCCGCAATGTAAGCGGCTGCAACTTCGCGGGTGTTGTGCGCCAATTCCTTTGGATCTTGCCATACGGTGATGGCGTGCATATCCACCACGCAATAAAGACATTGATGGGTTTTTTGCAAGCCCACAAAGTGACGGATCGCGCCCAGATAATTCCCCAAATGGAGATTACCGGTCGGCTGAACACCAGAGAAAACTCGATTGGTTGGCATCGTCATATCTTTAATCCTATCCACTCACCTAAAGCTCCGCCCCATTGAAGCGCTAAAGCTCTCGCGTTATCGCGCTTTTGTGGGGTTTTTGCAAGGTAGCTTGGGAACAGTCAGGCTCTTTCGCCGGACCTCTAGGCCTTACGCCGGAAGCCGCCTTTGAATTCTGACAGGCTTATGGCACCTGTGAGCAAACAGAAAGCGGCAAAGACGACCATGCCGCCTGTTACTAATATGGTGAGCGCCGTCACTTGTAAGCCAAAGCTGCTTTGCAACCATGGCTCCAGAAGCCAAGCGGTCCCCCATAGGCTTGCCCCCATTAACAAGGCTGCCAACAATATGAGGGGCACACGTTTACGCAGGCGGGCGTCTGCTTTGAAGTGATCAAGTGCCATGAGGCGAGCGCCGAGCAACCCGGTGTTTAGCCAAGCGGCCAATGTGGTGGCGAGGGCAATGCCGAAAAAGCCGAGCCATTGAAACAGCACAATAGAAAGCAAGATATTGACGCCGATGGAAATCAGCGCATAGCGCATGGGCGTTGCCGTGTCTTCGCGGGCAAAAAAGCCGGGAGAGAAAACCTTACTGAGCACAAAGGCCGGCAAACCAAAAGCATAGGCCGATAGGGCAAGTGCGGTGGCGTGTGTGTCCGCTGCAGAAAAGGCGCCGCGTTCAAACAAGACCGAAATAATGGGGGTTGGAATGATGGCGAGCGCAACTGCGGCGGGCAATGTCAACAACATGGCAAATTCAAAGGAACGGTTTTGCACACTTAACGCGCCGCCCTGATCACCGGAGCGCAACCGACGCGATAAGTCGGGCAATAGAACAATGCCGATCGCAATGCCCACCACACCCAAAGGCAACTGGTAAATACGGTCCGCATAATAAAGCCAAGACACCGCCCCTGCTTGTAAAGACGCAATGATGGTGCCCACCAAAATGTTGAGCTGTGTGACACCGCCAGAAATGACACCGGGAATGCCCAAACGAATAAGACGACGCACCTTGGGAGTGAGCCGAGGGCGACTTAAATGCAGATGAAAGCCTGCGCGGCGGGTGGCCATGAGCAGCATAAAAAACTGTGCCGCCCCCGCCACGGCCACACCCCATGCCAAAACAAATCCGGGATTATCAAAAAAGGGCACGGCGACCAACATTGCGCTGACCAAAATGATATTCAGCAAAATGGGGGCAGCGGCAGCCGCCAAAAACCGACCTAGTGAATTGAGCACCCCAGACAAGAGAGCGGTGAGCGACATGAACAGAAGATAGGGAAACGCGATGCGTGTGAAGAAGACCGCTAGATCATATTTGGCAGGCATGTCGCCACCATTGAGGGTCAACACATAGGTGATATACCCGGCATCAAAACTTTGGGGCAGCTCTGCAAAACCCGGTGCGATGGCGAACATCAACCACGGCATCGATATTTCCGCTAGCAGTGTAAATAAAAGCAATGTTGTCAGAAGCACGGACAATGCTTCCTGCGCAAAATTACGCGCAGCCGCCTCCCCGCCTGCTTCGAGTTCCCGTGCAAACAGTGGAACAAAGGCCGCATTAAAAGCGCCTTCGGCAAACAATCGACGAAAGAGGTTGGGAAACCGAAAAGCGACAAAAAACGCGTCCGCAATCGGGCCTGCGCCTAACACGCCTGCAATGAGGATGTCACGCAGAAAGCCCATCACACGGGAAATCATGGTCATGCCACCCACGGTGGTGGCGGAACGGACAAGGTTCATACAGCTCTCTTAAACTTCGTTGCGTACGGCAGGGCCTATGCGCTGAATCTCTTTTTTGTCGTTTTGGGCGTTTTGGCCGTGGAAGCTTTTTTGGGCCGCGACTTTTTCATCGGGTCCGCCAATGCTTCCAAAAGCTGTCTTTCAATGGAACGGCGTTTGGCAGCATTGGTGATTTTGGCCCCCATCAAGTCTGCCACATAGAACACATCCACCGCCCGCTCACCATATGTTGTGACGAGAGAGGAGGAAATTGTGAGACCCAGATGGAACAAGGTACGGGTTAGCGCATGGAGCAATCCGGGCCGATCCAAACCGTTGACTTCAATGACCGAGTATTTATCCGATGCCGCATTATCAATATATACGTGCGGCTCGAAATTGAAGGCTTCCAGCAACGGTTTGCGGCGCGTGCGACTTTCGATCAAATCAGGTGGGAGTACCTCCCCGGCCAACACTTTGCGGATCATATCTTCTAAACGATCGGTGCGCCGCCCTTCTTCAATCGCCCCGACATCGGGATCATGGACCCACAATGTATCAAGTGCCATGCCGTCCCGCGTGGTGAAAATTTTTGCTTCCAAAATTTCCACACCCGCTGCCGCACAGGCCCCGGCAAAACGAGAAAAGAGGCCGGGGTGATCTTGTGTGAAGAGTGTGATCTCGGTGGCCTCGCGGGCTTCATTGACAACCGCAGAAACCACAAGCCCCTCTTCGCTTTCGTCGCAATTTCGGATGAGTTCGGCATGGCGCACAAATGAATCTTGGTCATACCCTAACCAATAGGCATTCATGTGGCGCGCTAGATAGTCTTCGCGTTCTTTTGGATCCCAATCTTGAATGCGATCAATAAATTCAGCCTTGGCATGATTGGCGCGCTGGGTGCGGTTGATCGTCGTATTGCCGCCTTGCAATAACGTATTGGCTTCAAAATAAAGCTGACGCAACAGCTGGTCTTTCCAACCATTGAAGACACCGGGACCCACCGCCTTAATGTCGACGACAGTAAGGAGGTAAAGGTATTTCAAACGCTCCCGACTTTGCACCACTCTGACAAAGTCCTGAATTGTTTTAGGATCTGAAAGGTCGCGCCGCTGGGCCACGTCTGACATAACCAAGTGATTTTTTACCAGCCAAGCAACGGATTCAGTTTCCGATTTTGACATGCCCAACCGTGGGCACAAGCGGCTTGCAATCTTGGCACCGGCTTCGGAATGATCTTCTGGGCGCCCCTTTGCAATATCGTGCAGCAGCACAGACATGAAGACAACCGCACGGCTTGAAATGTTACTCATCAACTCAACGGCAAGAGGATGCTCGTCGACCGTTTTGCCCGTATCAATTTCCGACATGATACCAATGGCGCGGATGAGATGTTCATCGGCGGTATAGTGGTGATACATATTGAACTGCATCAACGCGACGATACGGCCAAAGTCTGGAATGAAACGCCCCAACACACCGGTTTCATTCATGCGGCGCAAAATGCGCTCTGGATCTTGTTTTGAACATAAGATTTCAAGGAAAATCCGATTGGCTTCTTTATCCTTACGCAGGCGTGCCACCAGCTTGAGGGAGCGGGTCAAAAGTTTGAAAGCATCTGGATGGATCAGAATGTCGTGACGGTCGGCGACATGAAACAACCGCATAATGTTGACCGGGTCTTTTTCAAATGTGTCATTGCTCACAACCGTTAGGCGGCCCCCCTCAACGGCAAAGCCCTCAATCTCTTTTTTCTTACGCGAGAAGGCTTGCATGATGCGGCCAATGCCGGGCTTTTTCTTCTGCTCCTGCATTTCAAGGGTATTGCAGAATATCCGTGTCAAATCCCCCACATCTTTGGCGATGAGGAAATAATGCTTCATGAAGCGTTCAACACCCTTCATCCCGTGGTGGGATTGATAGCCTAATTGATTGGCCATTTCGGTTTGCACATCAAAGGTGATGCGCTCTTCTGCGCGCCCGGTGATGAAGTGCAGTTCGCAGCGAATGGCCCACAGGAAATTTTCTGCTTTGTTGAATTGTTTCAACTCGTCTTTGCTGAAGAGACCGGCTTTGACGAGCTCTTTTGCGCTTTTGGCTTCGTACACATATTTGCCGATCCAATAGAGCGTATGCAAATCACGCAAGCCGCCCTTCCCGTCTTTTACATTGGGTTCAACCAAATAACGGGACCGGCCCGTGCGCTCATGACGTTCGTCACGCTCTGCCAATTTGGCCTCGACGAACTCCGCGCCCGTGCCACTGATCACGTCTTTTGCAAATCGTTCTTCAAAGTTTTCGAATAGTTTTTTGTCCCCGTGCAGAAAACGTGCTTCCAACAAAGCGGTGCGGATTGTCATGTCTTCTTTGGCAAGGCGGACGCATTCGTCTTCGGTCCGGGTTGCATGGCCGACCTTGAGGCCCAAATCCCACAACAAATACAAGCAGTATTCTACGACGTTTTCGCCCCATGGGGTTTGCTTGTATGGCAACAAAAACAGGAGGTCGATGTCTGAACCTGGTGCCAACAACCCGCGCCCATAGCCACCCGTGGCGACCAAAGCCAAATGCTCGGCCTCGGTTGGATTGTCTGCGGTGTGGACATGCGCGATCACGAAGTTATAAAGCGCGCAGATGATTTTATCCTGTAAGTAGCAAATGGCGGCGGCACAATCTGTCCCTTTGAACCGCCCCTCTTCCAATCGCACCCGCGCCAGATCCCGACCTCTGGTTTGATAACCCTTCAAAATTTCTAGTAATTCCATGCGGCGTTCGATCTCGTTGCCGGCATGGGTCTGGGCACACTGATCTAGGGCTTTGGCTAACGCCTCAACGTCAATGATCTCTTTCAAGGTAGCGGGTCGCAGGGCCATGAAATTCTCTCTATATCAGGATAGACATGTAGCGCAGCTTATCATGGCTTTGCTTTAACAGCCTTAATAGAGAGGGAAAATGCCTTAAAACAAAGGTTTTTTGTGGTTCTCTGGCATTTTATTTGCCAAAAGTGAATCCAATCTGGCTCGATGCTTCGCTTGGGCTTTTGGATGCTTAAAGAATAATCATCCTGACTAAATAGATTTCCATTTATTGAGCAGCTTTGAAATTTGTCTCGATAGACTCTTTATGACCATTAGACTCACCTTTGCGACCAATGGACTCTTCGTAATTTTGGAATAGGCGACTCTTTGCTAAGAGCGAATCACTTGGCGCTTTGGGTTTGATGTCAGCGAGTCGACGTGACGGCCTCCGCGTGAGGCCTTGGGGAAGGGCTTGCCCTTAATCGAGCGCCTTTTGCTTTAGCGCATAGAGCACATCCAACGCTTCGCGTGGCGTCAGGCTGTCTGGGTCAATGTCATCCATCGCCTCGCGCAGAGCATCTTGCAGTGCGGCTGACTTTGCTGCGGGCGAATCCTTTGGGTCGGCTTGGGCCTGGCTCAGAGAAAAAAGCGGCAGATCGTCGACAATGGCTGTGGTGCGCCCGCCTTCATTGCCCGCCTCCAATGCGCTCAACACCTCATGGGCCCGCACGATGACAGCCTCAGGCAGACCCGCCAATTTGGCCACTTGGATACCGTAAGAACGGTCTGCCGCGCCGGGGGCCACTTCATGGAGAAAGATGACATTGCCCTCCCACTCTTTGACCTTCATGGTAGCATTAGCCAAATGGGGCAGTTTTTCGGTCAGGCTTGTTAGCTCATGATAGTGAGTGGCGAACAAGGATCGGCACGCGTTGACCTCATGGAGATGCTCGACAGCGGCCCACGCAATGGACAAGCCATCAAAGGTGGCGGTGCCGCGCCCAATTTCATCGAGGATCACTAAAGAATGCGGGCTTGCTTGATTGAGAATGGCAGCGGTTTCGACCATTTCGACCATGAAGGTGGACCGGCCGCGTGCCAGATCATCGGCCGCGCCAACCCGTGAAAAGAGCTGATCGACCACCCCAATATGCGCGTGACCGGCAGGCACATAAGACCCCATTTGCGCCATGATGGCGATCAGCGCATTCTGACGCAGAAAGGTTGATTTACCCGCCATATTGGGACCGGTTAGCAACCAAAGACGGTGTGCCGCCCCCTTATCTGCTGAGAGGTCACATCCATTTGCCACAAAGGGGCCTTGGCCTGCAGCCTCTAGCGCAGCTTCGACAACGGGGTGGCGCCCGGCTTCAATTTCAAAGGCAAGGGTGCCATCTACTTTGGGGCGGCTGTAGCGTTTTTCTTGGGCCAATTCAGCTAAGGCGGCGGTCACATCTAGCTGCGCCAAGGCATCGGCCGCCTCTGCAATAACAGGGGCTTGCTGCATCGTTTCGCTTACGAGCTGATCGAAGAGGTCCTGTTCAAGGGCAAGCGCGCGCCCGCCTGCCTCCGCAATGCGGGTCGCCAGTTCTGAGAGTTCAACAGTGGTGAAGCGTACCGCGCTGGCCAAGCTTTGGCGGTGGATATAGGTCTCAGAATAAGGCTCTGCCAATAGCTTTGCCGCATGGCGCTCTGGCACATCGATATGATAGCCCAGCACATTGTTATGCTTCACTTTAAGGGCCGTGATGCCTGTTTCTTCGGCGTATTTAAGTTGAAGCCCCGCAACTATTTGACGGCTTTGATCTCGCAAGGCCCGGCACTCATCAAGCGGGGGATTATACCCCTTTGCGATGAACCCGCCATCGCGTGCCAATAAGGGCAGGTCAGAACTTAGAGCGGTGAGCAACAGGTCAACCAAGGGCGCGGCTGTATTGTTGATAGCCTCATGAATGAGCTGCAGTTCTTCGGGCAGCTCCAACATATTGGGCGGTGTGCCCGGCGATCCGCGCGAGACTTGGCCAAGGCGGGAGGCCATTTGATGGGCCGCATAGAGGCCCTCTTTCATTGCTGCCAAATCTCGCGGCCCCCCGCGACCCAATGAAAGGCGCGACAGGGCGCGGGCCATATCAGGTACAGCTTTCAGGGCGGCGCGTAGGTCTGCACGCAAAGGGACATCGTCTAATAAGAACGCGAGCGCCTCTTGGCGACGATTGATTTGGCTGACTTGCGTGAGCGGCGCATTGAGGCGTTCGGCCAACACCCGCGCACCGGGTCCTGTGACCGTGCGGTCCAATGTGGCGAGCAGGGCGCCTTTGGTGTCCCCTGACATGGTACGGGTCAGCTCTAGGTTGGCACGGGTTGCCGCATCCATCGCCATGGCTGTGCCGGTGCGGATTTGTTTTGGGGCCTTCATCACCGGCATGCGGCCAACTTGGGTTAGCTCTAAATAGTCGACCAACGCGCCAGCGGCTGCCAGTTCGGCGCGCGCAAATGTGCCGTACGCATCAAGGGCTGCGACCTTAAACATATCTTTGAGACGGCGCTCGGCGCGGGCGCTGTCAAATTGAGAGGCTTGTAGCGGTGTCAACACACCCTCACGCCCGCCCAACGCATGTTGCACAGCCTCTTCGTGAGCCAGGTTTTCTGCGACCAGCAATTCACCGGGGCGAAGGCGGGCAAGCTCGGCCCCAAGTGCTGAGACTTCCACTTCACACACGTAAAAATCGCCAGTGGAAACGTCAGCCCATGACAGACCGAGCTTTGAGCTAGCCCCAATGCGCGCCAAAGAGGCCAAATAATTGTGCTGGCGCGCATCCAGCAATGTATCTTCCGTTAAAGTGCCGGGGGTAACAAGCCGCACGACTTCACGCCGCACAACTGACTTGGCCCCGCGCTTTTTAGCTTCGGCCGGGCTTTCGGTTTGCTCGCACACGGCAACCCGGTGTCCTTGACGAATGAGCCGCTCCAAATAGGCATCGGCGGAATGCACGGGCACCCCACACATTGGGATATCTTCCCCTAAATGCTTGCCTCGTTTCGTGAGCGTAATATCAAGCGCACTGGCAGCAATCACCGCATCATCAAAGAACATTTCATAGAAATCCCCCATGCGATAAAACAGCAGGGACCCTTGGTTTGCTTGTTTGATCTCCATAAATTGCGCCATCATTGGGGTGACGGCCGCAGCTTTATCGGAAGCGGATTTTGCAGGCCCGGAGGCCGGGCGATGTGAAGCGACATTTGACATGGCGCTAAGCTAACAGATGCAAGGGGTTTGAGGCCACGCCCCAAAACAGGTTGCCCACAGAAAGCTGAACGATGGCGCAGCATACACTCCTTCTTTTCACCGTATTTACACGTTAGGTTCCTAGTAATTGGCCTTCACTTTCTCCTCAGGCTTGGGTTTACGCGTATCACAAGGTTTTTCATGTCTCGTCTTTCCAATCCCATGATTGCTCTTCTGGGGGGCGCCGCTCTTATTGTGCTGGGTGCCCTTTATGTCGTCTTCAACAGCGGACCGTCTTCTGACCGGTCACAGGTTCCGGGTTCCAACCTGTCGGACAATACAGACGGGCAGGGGACGACTGCATTGCCAGAGAGTTTTTTAAGCGCACCCGCACATCCAGAAATTGACCTCTCTTTGACCCCCGCGCCGGTTTCGGGTGCTGGCGCCTTGTCTGCAAGTGGGGTTGCAGAACCGCGCTCCGGTGTCTCACGGGATCTCGACTTGCCGGGCTCTTCGGTACGGATGGACCTAAGCCCCCAACAATTTTCCGATGATGAAGTTGTCATCAAGCCATATGTGGGCGTCGGCGTTGATGTGGAGGGTGCCGGAGAAGACGGCAGCTTTTTAGAAAACAACGGCCTTGCGGCTGACCTCAAAGGAAAAGCAGAAGCCGGTTCTAAAGTGGAAATCACAGAGTCGCTGGAGATGAACTTAGGCTACGAAGTGCAAGAAACACTCGGCAGCACCGGCGGTGCCGGCTCCACCCTGAATACCGACCGGGAAGAGCGCGTACAAGGCGGTCTCTCGCTCAAATTTTGAGCATGGTCTTGGATAAATGCGTATTTTGAGGCTCAAAGGCGCAATTTGTCGTGAAAAACGGCGCAAATATACCGATTTCTGACTTTCAGGGGTGGTCAGCTCGCGCAATATGCCGTAAGACAACCGCTCAAATGTATTCATTTATTGCGTGATATAGCCATGACAAGAAATAAAGACGAACTAACAGATAAGGAAGCCCTCCGCTTTCACTCCGAGGGCAAGCCCGGTAAAATCGCTATTGAGGCGACGAAGCCGATGGCGACCCAACGTGATTTGTCACTCGCTTATAGCCCCGGCGTGGCTGCTCCGGTGCGCGCAATCGCAGAAAATCCCGATTGCGCCTTCGACTACACCTCACGCGGTAATATGGTTGCGGTGATTTCAAACGGGACCGCCATTCTGGGACTTGGGAATTTGGGGCCGCTCGCCTCTAAACCGGTTATGGAGGGTAAAGCGGTTCTCTTTAAGCGCTTTGCTGATGTGGACGCGATTGACCTTGAAGTTGACACAGAAGAGGTTGATGAGGTCGTCAACTGCGTGCGCTATCTCGGGCCTTCTTTTGGGGGCATCAACCTAGAAGATATTAAAGCGCCAGATTGCTTCATCATTGAAGAACAGCTGCGCGAATTGATGGACATTCCGGTCTTTCATGACGATCAACACGGGACGGCCATTATTACGGCGGCGGGACTTTTGAATGCACTGCACCTTACCGGGCGCGACATCAAAGATACCAAAGTTGTCGTCAATGGCGCAGGCTCTGCGGGCATTGCCTGCCTTGAACTTATTAAAGCCATGGGCTTGCCGCACGAGAATGCGTTGCTCTGCGATACCAAGGGCGTGATCTACGAAGGTCGCCCGGAAGGTATGAACCAATGGAAATCTGCGCACGCGGTGAAAACCAAAGCCCGCACCTTGGTGGAAGCGGTTGCAGACAGTGACGTCTTCCTTGGTCTGTCAGTGAAAGGCGCGCTGACGCCGGACATGGTCAAATCAATGGCGGACAAGCCGATCATTTTTGCGATGGCTAATCCTGATCCAGAAATTTCGCCCGAAGAAGTGGCGGCTGTGCGTGATGACGCCATCATGGCCACCGGGCGTTCTGACTATCCAAACCAAGTCAACAACGTGCTCGGCTTTCCTTACATCTTCCGGGGTGCGCTCGATGTGCGGGCCACAACCATCAACGAAGAGATGAAGATTGCAGCGGCCAATGCTTTGGCTGAGCTGGCACGTGCAGATGTACCTGATGAAGTGGCGGCAGCGTATCAGGGCGAGCGGCCTCGCTTTGGGCCTCAGTACATTATCCCTGTGCCCTTTGACCCGCGCCTGATCCAAGAAATTCCAGCCGCCGTGGCCAAAGCCGCGATGGACAGCGGTGTGGCACGTATGCCGATCGTGGATATGGATGCCTACAAAAACCAACTCTATGCACGTCTCGACCCGGCAGCCTCAACCTTGCAGGTCATCACGGAACATGTGAAGCGTGACCCCAAACGGGTTGTCTTTGCGGAAGGTGAAGACGAGCGCGTCATTCGGGCCGCGTTATCTTTCCGCGACATGGGCCTTGGCACACCTATTTTGATTGGCCGTGAAGAAATTATCCGCAAGACATTGGATGATATCGGACTGGATTCCCATACAGAGCTTGAGATCGTCAATTCACGGTTGTCTGATAAGGGCGCTGAATACGCGGACTTCTTGTTTGAGAAATTGCAACGCCGTGGGTATTTGATCCGCGACTGCGTGCGCATGGTCAATAATGATCGAAACGTCTTTGGGGCGTGCATGGTTGAATTTGGCGACGCGGATGCGATGGTTTCTGGGGCAACCCGTAACTATTCAGTTGTGCTTTCAGAAGTGCGCCGGGTGATTGACCCGCTTCCAAACCGTCGGGTTATGGGCATGTCGATGATCATCTCTAAAGGCCGTACCGTGCTCGTGGCTGATACCAATGTGCATGATATGCCAAACTCCGAAGAGCTTGCCGATATTGCTGAACAGTCTGCCGGTATTGCCCGCCGCTTGGGCTATGAGCCACGGGTTGCCCTCTTGGCTTATTCCACATTCGGACATCCTGTTGGGGAACGCTCTTCACAGTGTCGCGCTGCAGTGGAGATTTTGGACTCACGCGGCGTCGACTTTGAGTATGACGGCGAAATGGCGGCTGATGTTGCTTTGAACAAACAACAGATGGCGCATTATCCATTCTGCCGGCTCACCGACACAGCCAATGTGTTGATTATGCCTGCGATCCACTCTGCCTCCATTTCTACAAAAATGCTGCAAGAGCTTGGCGGGGCGACCGTTGTTGGTCCGTTGCTCACTGGTCTGTCGCGACCTGTGCATATTGTGAATATGGGAGCCACGGTTTCTGACTTGGTCACGGGGGCTGCGATGGCTGCCTATGACCTTGATCAGACCACCTCGATTGTTCGGTAATTCCGAGGGATCAAATTAATTTGAACTGCGGAAGCCGACTTGCCAAACAAGTCGGCTTCAGTGTTTTATAGATGGAAGGGACCCATGCGGGTCCGGAGCGGCCTCGTCGTGAGGCCCATTTGATTTGGAGATTATGATGCGTCGGTCTTTTTTAACGAGTGTACTTTCTGGCAGTGTGATGATGGCCACCGTGGCACTCGGCAGCCTCTTTGGCGGCATAGTTGGGGCGACAAATGCACAGGCGGGCGAAACCCTTTCTGCTCCCGACGCACAGGTGTATTTCATTGGCATTGAGGATGGCGCCACCATTTCTGGCCCGGTCACCGTTGTCTTTGGCCTTAAAGGCATGGGCGTTGCCCCAGCAGGCACAGAAAAAGCCGGCACCGGCCACCACCATTTGCTGATTGATACTGATCTGCCCACCGGTGAAGATCTCGATTATTCGGTGCCGTCTGATGAAAACCATCGCCACTTTGGCGGCGGACAAACCGAGATGGTGCTAGAGCTTGCGCCGGGTACGCATACGCTGCAATTGCTGCTGGCCGATCAAAACCACATTCCTCACAACCCGCCTGTGTTTTCAGACAAAATTACCATTACGGTGGAATAGGCAGGCCCTTCTGCCTGACATGACAAAGCCCTCTCTTTGCAAAAAGAGAGGGCTTTTGTTTGGATCGCAACCGAGAAGAGTTAGGCGACGAATTTTGAGCGATAGCGATCGTTCATTTCTGCGATGGGGAAGAGAATGAGCACATCGGTTGTGCCGAACTGTTCATCAACCACCGCCCCATCCCCAATAAAGCAACCTGCCCGTACATAGCCTCTGATCATAGGCGGCAATTCGCGTAAGGCTTGGCGGTTGTTAATGTCCTCTTTCGCAATACGGTTCATTTCCACAAACAATTCGTCGCGGGCTGTTACGTGCCACGCGTCGGGTGTTAGGTGGTTTTGGTAGAGATAAGAAAGCGGCAACGCTAATTCTTCGGGGTTTGTATTTTCAAACGACGCACAGCCAAACATCACGTCCAAATTGTAATGCACGAGATATTGCGTAATCCCTTTCCACAACAACTCGACTGTCTTTTTATCGCGATACTTGGGCAATACGCACGAGCGACCCAACTCCATAAAGCGCACGTTCTTACCCGCACGCTCCAGAAGTGGTTCAATATTAAATTCCGACTGGGTATAAAAGCCCCCATGCTGCTCAGCCACATCTTGGCGCAACAAGCGGTAACATCCCACCACGGCATTGATCGGCAAGGGGCCGTCTTCTGCAGCGTCTACAAGATCATGGTCGATGACCAACAGGTGATCGCAGAACTCATCAAAACGATCAAAATCTCGTTTTTTCGACCGCATGGTCGCGTCTGGCTTGGCCGACATTTCTTCGTAGAAAACCGTATAACGCAAGGCTTGAGCCGCATCGATCTCAGAAGCATTTTTTGCGAGGCGCACTTCCATATTGCCCCGACGACCAAAACTTGCCGGAGCGGTGCCGTCTAGGCTGTGTACTTGATCGTCCTCAGTTGAGGATGAAATTTCAGAACCCATACTTACTCCCAGAGCCGTATCATCGACCTGCAAAATGCCCAGCCCATCTGTCATATCGTCCTCCGACTAAACCCTGAGTTGCTACCAACTCTTGTCCCTTCATGCGGAGGAAATGTGACCGTGATATGTCACCGATAACCTATTGATATTACATAGAAAACCGGTCGACCCTTAGTCCCGCTCAGCTCGTTTATGCGCATATCGCGTTAGCCACCATAACATAAATAACCCAGGGAGCGCGGCAAATATAGTGGCTGTGAAAAACGCTCCCCAACCAATTGCTGCTGCAAGATAGCCAGAGGCCGCTGCAAGAAAGGTGCGCCCTGATGCAGACAGGGCAGAGAGCAATGCATATTGAGTGGCCGTGAACTCACGCGCTTGGCACAAGCTAGAGAGATAGGCAACAAACACGACAGTTCCAAGCCCCCCGGTCAGATTTTCCACCCCCATGGCACCCATCAAATACGCCACCTCAGGGCCAGTATAGGCCAGCGCAACAAACACCACGTTAGAAACCATCTGCAATATTCCTGCGACCCAAAGGCTTACGGGGACGCTGCAATATTTTGCGACAACGCCGCCCAATACGCCTCCTAAAAGCGCCGCTGGAAAGCCTACCCCGTTTGCAACATAAGCGTAGTCGCCCTTTGTAAACCCGATGTCTAAGGCAAAGGCCGACAGCATGGCCCCGGCAAAGGCATCGCCAAATTTGAACAGAACGACAAACAGAAGAATAGCTACCCAATTCGGTTTACTGGCAAACTCCTTAAACGGCATGACAAGGGCGCGGTATATCTGATGCGACGGGTGGACGAGATGGCTGGTTTGACAGGCAGAGGGGGTGGGGGAGTTTTCCCCCATGTCTGGGTCTGGGCTTGTGTCTGGGTCTGGGTTTGCGTCTGGCTCTGCTGCGGGTTCACGGGCCCAAAAGGTTGCGGCAACCCCCAAACCCATCAAGAGAGCCATGGCCGCATACCCCCAAAACCATCCGCTTGCTTCGCCGGTTTGTTCAAATTTCTCGACAACAAAGACCGTGCCTGCCCCCGCACTTAACATCGCGATCCGGTACGCCGCGACATAATTTGACATGGCGGCTGCCGCATCACTTTGGCCCAAACTTTCCACACGGAACGCATCAATGGCGATGTCCTGTGTCGCTGAAAAAATAGCAACACACAGCGCGACTAATGCGAGCAAGTAGGGGGCCTTTGTGGGGTCAATACTGCCCAGCGCTAGAATGGCTAGGATTAAAGCAAGCTGCGTTGCCAAAAGCCACGCGCGACGCCGACCTAGCCAATTTGTCAGACCGGGAATGCGGATCGCATCCACCAACGGCGCCCACGCGAACTTTAAAACATAGGGCAGGCCCACCAATGAAAAGAGGCCAATGGTGCCAAGGTCAACACCGCGATCCGCCATCCACAAAGAAAGCGTGGACCCGGTCAAGGCCAAGGGCAAGCCAGACGAAAACCCCAGCAACAACACCACCAACGCCTTTGGCTGCAAAAATGCTTGCCACGGCGGATGGAGCGTTGCTTCGCGGTCGAGTGAACGGGAATTTTTTTGTAAACGACGTGCCATAGATGCCTTCTGATCTTGGTGGCAGCATTTAGCCTGAGTTCTTCAGAGGAGGCAATGGCATTCGAAGCGGGGGCCGCGCTTTACGCGGCCGAGACAGATGAGTGGCGCCCCCGCCATGTTTCTAACATGCGGTCAAAATCAACCGGGCTGACTGGCTTGGACAAATAATCATCCATGCCCGCTTGGAGACAAGCCTCTCGGTCTTCAACCATTGCATTGGCTGTTAATGCAATGATGGGCAAATCTCCTTTGCCTTCTTCCAAGCCTCGCGCAACTTTTGTCGCGGCAAACCCGTCCATCTCTGGCATGTGCAAATCCATTAACACCATATCGTAATGATGCGGGTCATGGGTTTCTAGGGCATTGATGACCCCTAAGCCGGTGCCTACAATGGTGACATCATGGCCGTTACGTTCCAGCAGGGTGCGGGTCAGCACGGCATTGAGTTCATTATCTTCGGCCACCAAAATAGTGAGGGGCGCACTGGTGATGACGCTGACTGTCTGTTCTGGCACAAGTTCATCCTCCTTTTCACCGAGCAAGCGTTGGTACAATGACCCACGGCGCAGGGGCCGAATAAGGTAGCCATCAAACTTTTGAGCTGGTTTTTGACCCGCTGCCACAAGCGTGAGCACCCGTGTGTTTTTGGCCCGCATTTCTTCTAAGGTTCGCACCAATTCGATCCGTTTACTGATATCTTCCACGATCACCACATCAAATGCACCTGCGTGCAACATGTGAGGGGTTAGCTCACTGGGGGACACGAAGTCAACTTGCGCTTGGGTTATATCCAATGTGTGCTGGAGCGCGCGGCTGGTCATCATATGATCGGTCGCGGTCAACACACGCAGGTTGCGCAAGACGGGAAGGTCTAACGCTTCTTCTTGCGGATCGCGAATGAGTTCAATTGTAAAACTGAAGACTGACCCAAGCCCTTGTTGACTTGTCACACGGATGGTGCCGCCCATGACTTTGACCAGTCGCTTGGTAATGGCAAGCCCTAAGCCGGTGCCTTCATAGCGGCGCGTGAGACTGGAATCGGCTTGGCTAAACTCATCAAAAATGTGATCTACTTGATGCGGGCTCATACCGATGCCGGTATCTTCGATGCTGACACGTATCCGCACATTGTCAGGATTAGACGGGGGCTGATTGTCGAGCGCAACATGCGCTAAGACGCCCCCTTGAGTCGTGAACTTAACGGCATTGCCCATCAAATTGAGCAGCACTTGGCGCAGACGGTTTTCATCGCCCACCAATAATTTTGGCACGTCAGCGTCAATGGTGGCCGCGATGTCGATTTTGTTTTCTCGCGCCCGTGAGAATAATAATTCGCACACGCTCTCAACCGTATCGCGAATGTCGAGCAGCTCTTCATCTAAGGTGATTTTACCCGCTTCAATTTTGGAATAATCCAAAATGTCATTGATGATGGTTAGAAGCGATTGCCCTGATTGTTTGACGGCCTCGGCATAATCGCGCTGGGCGGGCGTGAGTTTCGTGCCCAGAAGAAGGTCGTTCATGCCGATCACACCGTTCATAGGGGTGCGGATTTCATGGCTCATGGTAGCAAGAAAAAGACTCTTCGCACCGCTGGCGGCCTTTGCTTGTTCAAGGGCCTCAGAAAGACGGGTCTCGGTTTCTTTGCGGTCCGTTATATCACGCCCCACAACTTGAATTTCTTTCAGGCGGCCTTGATCCTCCCGGATGGCAAACTCTTCCCATGAAAACCAAAGCGGGCCTTGTTGGGTGACAATCTTTTGGTCATAGCGCACGCGGTAGGGGGGCAAGGCCAAGCCTGCAAAATCTCCCAGTAAGCGAGGGGCTTCCCCTTCGGGAATTTCAGGCAAAAAGGGCTGGCCAATAATGTCGGCACGTTCAACCCCAAATGTGTTGCAGAAAACTTCATTCACATATGTCAAACGCCCGGCGAGATCTTTGCGGATGATGACATCGCCTTGCGTGCGAATAAGGTCATGGTAGCGTTCTTCGCTCTCGCGCAGTTCCCAGTTTTGGTCTGCTAAGGCTTCCATTGCGGTTTCAAGTTTTTGGGCGTGTGCATTCAGGCGTGCGGTGAGCAACAAATAGCGCCACAAAAAAAATGCCAATGAGCCTGCCAACATTGCCATCAGGCCAGGGGCGCTCATGTTCCATAATTCCTGTAAACTGTTTACCATGCTCAAACCTGCTGATCTCTATTTGGCGATCAGGGCGACTCGCGCGCCTAACCAAAGTCTTTCGATCACCATCGCAGCAGCATCTTAAAGCCTGCTTAATATGCCTTAACCTTTAAGGCCAAATTGCTGGTTTATTATTGCGGTTAAGCAACCTTACCCAATGCGCCCGGAGTGAGGCCACGATAGGAGAGGGCTTCGGCCAAGTGAGATTTATGCACTTTTTCTGATTGTTCCAGGTCTGCCAAGGTGCGCGCCACTTTAAGCACCCGGTGATAGCCTCGGGCTGTTAATCCCATCTTGTCGGCGGCTTGAAGCATGAGGGTGCTCCCCGCCGCATCAAGTGAGGCGACCTCCTCCAACGCTTCCCCTTCCAACCGCGCATTTAGACAAGCGGTGTCCGTATCGATTGTCGATCCTGCAGCATTTGTTTTGCCCGTCTGAGTGCCCCCCAATACGGCGCGGTTTCTGGCCAGTTGGAAGGTACGGGCTTGCATTACCCGGGCCGCCACTTCTGTGGAACCTTCCTGTGGCCGCGCCCCCGCTAGGTCGGCCACAGAAACGGCGGGCACGTCAATACGCACATCGAACCGGTCAAGCAGGGGACCTGATAATTTTGATTGATAGTCGCCTACGCATTTGGGCACACGGGCGCATGCTTTACTTGCATCCCCTGCGTAGCCGCAGCGGCACGGGTTCATGGCCGCGATGAGCTGAAAACGCGCAGGGTAGGACACATGCGCATTGGCGCGGGCGATCACGGCCTCTCCTGTTTCAATGGGTTGGCGTAGACTATCAATGACGGGCCTGGGAAACTCAGGCAGCTCATCCAAAAATAACACCCCATGATGCGCGAGGGAAACTTCGCCGGGACGGACACGCAGGCCACCGCCAATCAGCGCGGCCATCGACGCAGAATGATGGGGGGCACGAAAGGGTCTGGCGAGGGTCAGTTCTCCGCCAGAAAGGGTGCCAGCCATTGATGCCACCATGGAGACTTCGAGCATTTCGAGAGAGGACAAAGGCGGTAAAATACCGGGGAGGCGGGACGCCAACATAGACTTGCCCGCGCCGGGCGGCCCCACCATGAGCATGTTGTGACCGCCGGTTGCCGCTATCTCTAAGGCCCGTTTGGCACTTTCTTGTCCTTTGATGTCTTTAAGGTCCGACAGGGAGGCGGGGCTTGTTTCTCTGACCACTGGTTTTGGCTCAGATTGTAATTGCGTGCCTTTCAAATGGTTGACCAGTTGAATGAGGTTTTCAGGGGCCAACACGCCTGCCGTCTGTGCTGAAAACCCGGCCCATGCGGCTTCTGGCCCACATGCTTTTGGACAAATCAGCCCTTTGCCGCGCCCATTGGCGGCCACCGCTGCGGGCAACACTCCGGCAATCTGACTGATGGTGCCGTCCAAAGACAATTCGCCCAAGGCCACATAGCGGTCCACGTCTTGCCCCTCTATCACGCCCATCACCTGCAGCAGACCGATGGCAATAGGCAGGTCAAAATGACTGCCCTCCTTGGGCAAGTCAGCGGGCGCAAGATTTACGGTAATGCGCTTTGGGGGCAGTCCCAAACCAATGGCAGAAAGGGCCGCGCGGACACGCTCGCGACTTTCAGCCACGGCCTTGTCGGGCAGGCCAACGATTGTGAACGCAGGCAGACCGCTGGTCATTTGCACCTGCACATCAACGGCCCGCGCTTCCATACCCTGAAATGCCACCGTTTCTACGTGCGCGACCATAAATCCACCCTATGATGATATCTTTGTTTTATCACGCTAGGGAACTGGGGTCGCAAGTCAAGAACAAACGCTGAACAACCTACGGTGGTGGAAGTCTTTAAACTAAACCAATATTTTTCGACCCTCAGTCACACGGCAGTTTAGGCCCTCATGAAACTGCGCTTTGGACCCATTGCCACTCGATGGGGTTGGTATAAGGGCCACCCTATCTAATCTGTCGGAGGGCAGTCATGTCTATTGTTATTGGTCTTTTGCTGGCACTTGTAGGGGTGATTAATTTTATGCCCCTCATGGGTATTCTGGGCGCGGAGCGATTGACCACCATGTATGGGTACCCCTTTGAGGACCCGAACTTGGTGCTTCTGATGCGTCACCGAGCTGTTTTGTTTGGATTGATTGGCGGTTTTGTTTTTTATAGTCTTTTCCAGCCGAGCCTGCAGCCGCTTGCCATGGGGGCTGCCCTGATTTCGATGCTCTCATTTATTGTGCTGGGTGCCTTGGAGATGCCTTTGAGCTCTTTCAACGAGGCTCTTCGTAAAGTCATGTGGGTTGATGCTATTGGACTCATCTTGTTGGGACTGGCGGTCACAATCACCGCCCTACAAGAACGCACGCCCTCTTAAAGCGGGGAGCGGTTACCCCGTTGCGTCTTGAAGCGCGCGGCGTACTTCTGTTTCCATGGAATTGAGAAACGCAGAACGGTCCGCTTTTGAAAACGGTCGCCCGCCTCCTTGGCGGAAGGGGTCGGCTGCCCGCAAGTCTGTCATCAGATCTCGCGTTGCTAATTGATTGCCAATATTATCGGGCGTAAAAACTTCGCCGTTGTGGCGCACCACACGTGCGCCATTTTCGATGCAGCGGGAGGCTAAGGGAATGTCGCCAGTCACAACAACGTCGCCCTTTTTTGCCCGGTCGGCAATCCACTGATCCGCAATGTCGGGGCCGTCGGGCACGACAATTGTTTCAACCAAGGGATGCGGGTTAGGCCGCAGCCCCCCATTGGACACAATGTAGATTTTCAACTTGTGGCGGTCGGCTACTTTGATCGCTTCGTCTTTCACAGGACAGGCATCTGCATCAATGAAAAGAGTGGTCATGTGACTGGATACCTATTCTTGCAATTCAATATCATCATTATACAGATTAAAATTTATCTTCAATCGCGTCCCAAATGAGTGCAGAAATATTGGTGCCATCAAAGCGCTCAATTTCCTGCAAGCCTGTTGGGCTGGTTACGTTGATTTCTGTTAGATAATCGCCGATGACATCAATGCCCACAAAGATGAGGCCGCGCTTTTTCAACTCTGGACCAATGATCTCGCAAATTTCTTCTTCGCGTTTGGTCAGCTGAGATTTCTCTGGCCGACCGCCCACATGCATGTTGGAGCGGCTCTCCCCTGCGGCAGGCACGCGATTAAGCGCGCCGACAGGTTTACCATCTACCAAGATGATGCGTTTATCGCCTGCACGCACGTCAGACAAATATTGTTGAGCGATAATCGGCTCTCGGTACATCTGCGCGAACATCTCAAGTAGTGACGCAAGGTTCTCGTCGCCCTTTTTGAGCCGGAATACGCCCGCACCACCATTGCCATACAGCGGCTTGAGAATGATGTCGTCGAACTCATCGCGGAAGGCGCGGATGTCATCTTCATTCGAGGTGATCAAGGTTGGAGGCAAAACGCCCTCAAAACGTGTGACAAAAATCTTTTCCGGGGCGTTACGCACTTCTGCTGGGTTGTTCACCACCAGCGTTTTGGGGTGGATGTGTTCGAGCACATGGGTCGCTGTGATATAGCTCATATCGAACGGTGGGTCTTGCCGCATTAAAATCACATCGGTGTCATTGGCGAGGTCGTAGATCTGCTGTTCGCCCAATGTAAAATGATTGCCTGCTTCGCGGCGCAATTCTAGGTCATGACCGGTGGCGGTTACTTTCCCATCACGGAGGGACAAATCACCCACTTGGTAATAACTTAATTTATGGCCGCGTGCTTGCGCCTCTAGCCCAAGAGCAAAGGTCGAATCTCCGTTGATGTCGATGCGATCAACCGGGTCCATTTGTAGGGCAACTTTTAGAGACATAAGCTTCGTCCGTTCTAATTTCGTATTGTGTCTTGTGGCTCAAGATGGGGTGCGTGTGTCCCAAACACAAGGGGCGTCCACCGCAAGGGGCGCACCGATGGGCGGATGCTAATTGAGACGGCGACGTATTTGCTCAAGGGATTGAGCGGCCAAGGTTGCAAGTTGCCAGTTTTTTTGTGCCCGTGCTAATTGCAAACAGGTTTTAAAGGCCCCAGCGGCTTCGTGTAAACTGCTCTGATGGATGTGCAAGCGCGCCATTTCGTACCAAAGCTCAGCACGCTCGGGGGCGATCCATGTCATGCGGGTGAGCACGACTAAGGCATGTGCCGTGTCGCCTTTGGCTAAAGAACGGCTCAGCATATTATTTAAGAGCCGCAAAATAACATCACGCCCGGACACCGGCTCGTACACTTCTGGGGTGAGGCGGGCGCTGGGGCCATCCACTTCTTGTAGAATTTTACGCAGATCAGCCGCGTTAAGCACTTGCCCGCCGTTGAAGGGATCAATGATGACGGCTGTTTTGCCCTGCAATTCTATGCGCAGGATAAAATGGCCGGGAAAAGACAAGCCGTCAGCCTGCGCCCCCGCCGCATGGGCTGCATGTAAATAGAGAATACCCAGTGTTACCGGGAGGCCCAAACGACGATCGATCACATCCATCAGATTTGCGTTGGTGAAATCGTCATAGGTCTCGCGGTCGCCTGAGTATTGATAGCCATCACTCATCAGTGTGGTCAAAAATTCTGCTAACTCTTGCGCGGTGTCTACTTGCTCAGACAAGCCAGTGGCCCGGCGGGCCATTTCATCCAAATGTGCTTGATAGGGCATGATGTCCTGATCGGGCCTATCTAATGCAGCGAGCCAAAGTGCAACTTCGGCCGGGCTTACATCTTCATCTGCGCATTTTCCCGCAGCCTGCAATTTTTCTTCTAGCGCCTTACTATCCATGGCGCCATCTTAGCGGGTTCCATGGATTGGGAACACATATGATTATCGGGTTTGGTCATTTTTATCTTTGACGTGCGTCACAATATTGCGCACCCCCGAAATATCACGGGCATGACTGATGACCCGCACAAGCTCGTCTTTGTTTTGGGCAATCCCCAGCAGATAAATCGTTCCCCTGACCGTTTCCAAACTGTAATTGACCGCCGCCACCTCTTGATCGCCCATTAAACGGGTGCGCAGGCTTGTGGTAATATACAAATCCTTAGATGCCTGAGAGAAGCTGGTTTCGCTCTCCACATGTATTTCATTGATGACCTCCACAACCCCCTCAGTTTGCCATGCCAATCGGGCAGCGGTTAACCGGTCTTCGGGATGTGACACAACCCCCAACAATAGGACGCGACCTTCCACCACATGCGTTGAAATATCAGCGAAGAGCGCTTCGTCTTCTTCCAATAATTTGGCGTTGAGGCGCAACTTTGTGCTCAAGTCGTCTAAAGCATCATCCGTGCCACGCTCTTGCACAACGGCAATGCCCGCCGTGGCACCCGCGCCAATCAACGTGCCTTGCAGCGTGCAGGCGGGGAGGGCGAGCACGGCGCACCACCCAAAAAGCATGGGGAAAAGCTTTGAATATCGACTTGCCCTGCGTTTGGCCTGCATATGCCTGTTCCCCGTTTCGTGCCTAATAGAGATTGTTTACCATAGTTTTGGCCAAAACATGACACCCGAAACAACGGGACTTAGGGACGCCATGCATCTTTCAAATGAATAATCTTGGGGATCCAATGGGGGCGTGGGACGACGCAAATCACATCAAAGCGCATGGTATGATGCGCGTATTCTGGATAGTGGGCGATGAATGCGTGCGCGGCTTGAACAATGCGGGTTTGTTGGTGGGCTGAAACCGCTTCAATACCGGCTTGCGCGGTGAGGCGGGCTTTGACTTCTGTAAAGACCAGCATTTTGCCACGACGGGCAATGATGTCGACTTCCCCCCTTGGGGTTTTATATCTCTGCGTCAGGATTGAAAAAGCGTTCAAGCGCAACTTTGCTTGTGCCCAGCGTTCAGCCCGTATGCCTTTTTGATAGCGCGCACGGCGCTGGGGATCGGGCGTTTTACTTGCCATCAGCCTTGGCTCAATTCCAATGCACGGGTGTAAACTTCTTTGCGGGGGCGGCCACTTTCGGTGGCAACGTGTTTGACCGCATCTTTTAGGGTCATGGTTTCTAAGCTGGCCTGTAAGGCGGCATCAATATCGTAAGCTGCGGCTTCAGCGGCTTTGTTGGGTGGACCAATAATCAGCACAACTTCGCCCTTGGGAGACCCAACAGCCTCATAATGAGCGGCTAATTCTGCCAATGTGCCGGTGCGCACCTCTTCAAACCGTTTTGTCAGCTCTCGGGTTACGGCCCCTTCTCGCAAGCCCAAAACGCTCTCCATATCTTTGAGCGCCCGCGCCAGGCGTTTGGCACTTTCGAGAATGACCAGCGTGGCCGGAACCGGTTTTAGCTCCTCCAGCACCCGGCACCGGGCGGCTGATTTGGCAGGTAAAAACCCCTGAAAGAAAAAGCGATCTGTGGGCAGGCCTGCAATACATAAAGCCGCCAACACCGAAGAGGCTCCGGGCAACGCTGTCACCATTAAATTCGCCGCGCGAATATCACGCACCAACTTATACCCGGGATCAGAAATGAGCGGTGTGCCTGCATCCGACACCAGTACAATAGCCTGACCTGACTCAATGCCGGCTAAAATACGCGGGCGCATTTCCTCCGCATTGTGGTCGTGGTAAGGGCGCAGCTTTGCTTTTAGGTTGTAGATCGACAGCAATTTTGAGGTAACGCGGGTATCTTCGCACAGCACAACATCCGCGTTTTCTATGGCGTGAAGTGCGCGCAATGAAATGTCCTTTGCGTTCCCGATGGGGGTCGCGGTGATGTAAAGCCCCGGTGCCAAAGCCCCCAAATGGAAAGTTTCTGGGGCTGCGGGTTCGTCGTCATGGGGTTCTAATGAGATGTCATCGGACATGGGGCGTATCTTCTGTTTCAAATTGGGTGCGATTTGGGCCACCATGACGGTTTCCGTGCAAAGGCGCAACGCTTGGACATAATTTCGCCCTGTGAGCCTGCAAATCTCTCGCACGCTCGTACAAGTTGGGTTATTGCCTTAGGGTAGGCCACGCAGCTTAAAGTAACTGCGTCAAGCTGATCAGATTGAATTGCGTGCATTAAGGGGATCTTCCGTGGGTAAAACGACATCATTCGTCAACAAAACGGCATTGGGGGCGCTTGCCCTTGGAGCACTTTTCCTATCAGCCTGTGCCAATGAGACGGCAACCATGCCATCGCAGCCTGCCTATCAGCCGCCTGTTGTGCAGTTGCCACCTGCTGGACCGCCAGCCCTTGACCCCACCGCCTTTATTCGAATGAGCCACATGGGCTTACAAGAACCTGTTCGGGTGGCCCTCTTGCTTCCTCTTGGCGCTGAAAGTCGCGGTGTGCGCACTGTTGCTCAATCCCTGCAAAATGCTGCCCAACTGGCTCTGTTCGAGTATGGCAATGCAAATGTATTGTTGATTACAAAGGACACCAAAGGCCGGGCGGATACCGCGCGTTCTGCGGCGGATGAAGCTATTCACGAAGGGGCTGATATTATTTTAGGGCCTCTTTTTGCACAGTCGGTTTCTGCGGTTGCCCCGGTTGCACGCGAACGGGATGTTCCCGTCATTGCCTTTTCTACAGATGCAACGGTTGCGGGGGAGGGCGTTTATTTGCTTTCCTTCTTGCCGGAGCAAGATGTCACGCGAGTGGTTGATTACGCGACCCAAACCGGGCTTACGCGATTTGCAGGCATGATCCCTCAAAAAGAATATGGCACCCGCGTGAGTGCGGCTTATCGCCAAGCAGTAGAAGCGCGCGGGGGCGTGATTGCCGGGATGGAAACCTACCCTGCGGACCCACAGGCAATGTTTGATCCGGCCCGCCGACTTGCAGGCTACAATCAACGCAAAGCCGCTCTGAAAGCCGAGCGTGCCCGCCTGACCAGCCTCGACACGCCGGAAGCGAAATCTCAACTTAGACGGTTGGAGAATTTTGACACCATCGGTGATGTGAACTTTGACGCGGTTCTTATTCCAGCAGGGGGCGACGAATTGCGTTCTGCCGCACCGCTCTTGCCTTATTTTGATATTGACCCGCGCAAGGTACAATTTCTTGGTACAGGCTTGTGGGATGATGCCGCGCTTGGCCGCGAGCCCGCCCTTGTTGGGGGGTGGTATGCAGCGCCGCCGCGCAGTGAACAAAAAGCCTTTGTGAGCCGCTATCGCAAAACCTTTGGCGCGCGCCCACCGCGCATTGCAAGTCTTGCTTATGACGCCACCAGTTTGGCGGCGGCGTTGGCAGACGGCGTGATCGATAGCCCTTATGCTGCGACAGTGTTGACCGACCCTGAAGGGTTTGCCGGAACAGACGGCATTTTCCGCTTCTTAGCGGATGGCACCAATGAACGCGGTCTCGCGGTGATGGAAGTGCGGCCAAATGGTGCTGAAGTCATCAGCCCGGCGCCTCAGAGTTTCCAGCCTCAAGCGTTTTAAGAGAGCAGCTCTTTTAGAACGCCGTTCAAAACCATGCGGCCTTTGGGTGTGGCGATGAGGCGGTCTTCTTTTCGCGTCAAGAACCCATCTTGCTGGAGATGAGTAAGCTTATCACTGGATATGCTCTGTCCACGGAGGGTTTGGAAACGCGAAAGAGAAACGCCTTCGCTTAACCGCAATCCCATCATCATCATTTCATCGGCTTGCACCTCCCCCGCCACAGGGTCAAACCGTGTGCGGCCATGACCAAGCTTTTCAACTTGAGTGAGCCACTCGGTGGGCATGAGCAGCGTTTCGGTTGCCCGCTTTTGCCCGTTGAGGGTGATGCGACCGTGGGCACCGGGGCCAACGCCGACATAATCGCCATATCGCCAATACGTGAGATTGTGACGGCAGGCATCTGTGGTGCGTGCGTGGTTAGATACTTCATACGCATCCAAGCCTGCATTGCCGCACACATCTTGGGTCACATCATACAGGGTGGCTGCCGCTTCGGGGTCAGGGGGAATGAGCGCCCCGGCATGGTGCAATTTTTCAAAGGGCGTGCCGGGCTCAATCGTCAACTGATAAAGCGATAGATGGTCTGCTGCATAGCTGATGGCTTCTTCCAGCTCCTGCTTCCAATCTTGGGCTGTTTGAGCGGGACGCGCATAGATCAAATCAAATGAAATGCGCGGGAATGTTTCACGCGCTAATTTAACGGCCTGTAGGGCCTCACCCACGGTGTGCAAGCGACCTAAAAACCGCAAGTCCTCATCACGCAATGCCTGCACGCCTAATGAAAGGCGTGTCACCCCCGCTGCCCTGTATCCTTGCAGGTAGGCGGTTTCAACACTGGTGGGATTGGCTTCCATGCTGATTTCAACATGATTTGTCATCGGCCATAGATTATGGGTTGCTATCAGAAGACGTTCTACCGATTGCGGCGTCAGCAAGGAGGGCGTGCCCCCGCCAAAAAAGATGCTGGTCACGGGACGCGGGCCGGTTAATTCCCGGTTGTGGCGTAACTCCGTAATAATCGCATCGACAAAACGGGCTTCATCTACTTTGCGATCCACATGGGAATTGAAATCGCAATAGGGGCATTTTGATAGGCAGAACGGCCAATGAATATAAATGCCAAAACCGGGGGTGCCATCATCCAAGGGCGCGTTTGCCTCCTGCATGTGGGAGGGGGACTTAACGGCCAAAGCACGCACTCGTTAGTTGGCGAAAAGCATGGGCCCGGTGCGACATGGCATGTTTTTCATTTGGTTCAATTTCCGCAAATGTTTCTGCGCGTCGCAAGGGCTGGAAGATGGGATCATACCCAAACCCGCGCTCGCCACGTGGCGGCCAAACAATGGTGCCGTCTACTGTGCCTTCAAAATATTCTATGTGCCCATCTGGCCACGCCAGCGCCAAGCCACAAACAAAGTGAGCGGAGCGATCATGTGCACCGGCTTCGTGAATGGCTTTTTCAACTTCTTCCATTGCCATGGAAAAATCTTTTTCCGGGCCGGCCCAGCGAGCTGAATAGATGCCGGGTGCCCCCTCGAGAATTTTAACGGCAAGACCTGAATCGTCTGCAAGGGCTGGCAAGTTGGCGGCAGTTGCTGCCGCCAACGCCTTGAGTTCTGCATTGGCTTGAAATGTTGTGCCGGTTTCTTCGGGTTCTGGCAGACCCAGGTCCCCAGCCGAAATTGGTTCAATGCCAAAGGGGGCGAGAAGGTCGCGAATTTCGCGCACCTTGCCCGCATTGTGACTGGCGACAACGAGCTTGCCTTTTTCGAGCTGTCTATGGCTTTGCTTGTTTTGTGCGTCAGTCATGATGGTTATGAAATCGCTTTTTTCTGAAGCTCTACCAATTCGCGGATAGAGGTTTTGGCCAGATCAAAAATATTGTCGTATTGCGCACGGGTGAACGGTTCACCTTCAGCGGTGGCTTGAATTTCCACAATGCCGCCCATGCCTGTCATGACAAAGTTTGCGTCTGTGTCGGCGTTGCTGTCTTCAGGATAATCCAAATCCGTCACCGGCGTGCCGTTATAAATTCCGCATGAGATCGCTGCGACATGATCTTTCAATGGTGACTTCACCAACATGTTGCGGCCCCGCATCCATTCGATGCATTCGTGCAAAGCAACCCATCCACCTGTGATGGCAGCGGTACGTGTCCCGCCATCGGCTTGAATGACATCACAATCAACAGTGATTTGACGTTCGCCCAAAGCTTTCATGTCCACAACGGCCCGCAAGGAGCGACCGATCAAACGTTGAATTTCTTGGGTGCGGCCTGATTGCTTGCCTGATGATGCTTCACGGCGCATCCGGCTATCGGTTGAACGCGGCAACATGCCATATTCTGCGGTGACCCAACCTTGGCCTTTCCCTTTTAGGAAGGGCGGCACACGTTCTTCGAGGCTTGCGGTGCACAACACGTGCGTGTCGCCAAATTTCACAAGGCATGAGCCTTCTGCTTTTTTGGCATAACCAGTTTCCAATGAGATTTCACGCATTTGGGTGGGCGTACGGCCTGAAGGGCGCATAGTTTTTCCGTTCCTTAGACGTCCGGCGCGGCATCCCAAATTGGATGCCTGCGGGAAGGGGGGTCAAGGGCGCACAAAAGCCCGCAAACGGCTGATTGTCAACCATGGAACGTCATCGTCTCGTGTTGAATTGATATTTATTGTAGCGGCCTGCTGATTGACGTGGACCGTTAAATACCTACATATTTCAAACTGTTAGGCCGCAATATAGTAGGATAAGATTTCCGAGCGCCTAAACTCTAGGCTGACTGAAACTGTTCGCGCCTTCTCAAGCGAATGGGTAGGACCACCTAGGGCAGGTTACTGGTAGTGATGGCCGGTAATGATGGCCGGTAATGATGGATGAGTACATGAGCGGGTTGAAGGATCTCAATCGTAGATCGCAAGATATTTTGCGCCAAATTGTAGAGACCTACCTTGAAACAGGGGAGCCTGTTGGCTCGCGTACGCTTTCCCAGAACCTTTCCAACCCAGTTTCAGCCGCCACCGTGCGCAATGTGATGTCTGACCTTGAAGGCTTGGGCCTGCTCTTTGCCCCTCACACAAGCGCGGGCCGCCTGCCCACAGATGCGGGCTTACGGATGTTTGTCGATGGATTGCTGGAGCTTGGGCATCTGTCTGAGCCTGAACGCCATCAAATTGAAGTACAGATGCGCGGGGCCAACTCCTCTCAAGGGTTGGATGATATTTTGCGGGATGCCTCGCACCTCTTGTCGGGTTTGAGCCAATGTGCCGGGCTTGTGCTGGCCCCCAAAAATGATGCTGTACTAAAACATATCGAATTTGTGCCGGTCGATGGCACCCGCGCCTTGGTGGTGATGGTGACAGAAGATGGCACGGTGGAAAACCGCGTTATTGAGGTGCCGCCGGGGATTACGCCCTCTGCCTTGACCGAGGCCACCAATTATCTCAATGCCCGCTTTCGGGGGCGCACGGTAAGTGAGTTGGCCAGCCAACTGGACATTGAAATTCGCTCCCAACGCCAAGAACTACAGGAAATCACTCGCCGCCTGATCGATGCGGGGCTTGCCGCGTGGGCTGGAAGCGAAGGCGGACCTACTCAATTTACCCCAAACCTATCTAGTTCCGGGTCCGGAATGAGCGGCGATACGCGCTCTCTCATTGTGACGGGGCAATCCCGGCTACTTGATAATGTCACCGCCATGGCTGATTTGGAGCAGGTGCGGCACCTTTTTGAAGAGCTGGAAAACAAGGCGGACCTTGTACAATTGCTCGGTCGCGCAGAGCAGGCGGAAGGGGTGCGCATCTTTATTGGCTCCGAAAGCAAACACTTTGGTCTGTCCGGCTCATCCGTCGTCGTCAGCCCATTTAGAGACGAAAAGCGCCAAATTGTGGGGGTTTTAGGCGTAATTGGGCCAACACGGCTGAACTACGCCAAGATCATTCCGATGGTTGACTATACCGCAACCGTGATTAGCCGAATGATTGGGCGCGAAACCTAAACTTTCAGAGTGGCAAGTTGCCTCGTGGAGCGTCTTTAGACCTCTGGACGGTTGACATTATAGCCATCTCGTCGCACATCTTGCCCGCAGCTTGCCAGTTTGCATGAAACTGGCCGCCTTCCCCTAACAATAGAGTGCCGAGCATGAGCGAGACCGAAAAGCCAGAAAATGAAACTCCTGAAACGGAAGCTTTTAACGAAGACCAAACTCCTTTGGAAGATGGCGATAATGTAGAAGCGTTTGAAGAGCTTGAGATCGACCCGCTAGAAGCTTTAGCGGCAGAAGCTGCTGACCTGAAAGACAAATTGCTGCGCACCATTGCAGAGATGGAAAACCTTCGTCGCCGCTCCGAGCGCGAAAAAGTGGACGCCACTAAATACGGTGTGACCAAATTTGCCCGCGACATGCTAGGCGTTTCTGACAATTTGCGCCGCGCTTTAGATTCCATGCCCGAAGAAGAAAAAGCTTCCGCCAATGATGTGGTTAAAGCCGTGCTCGAAGGCGTTGAAATGACCGAAAAGTCATTGATTTCTGCATTCGAGCGGCACGGGATCGTGCCTATTCATCCAGAAATTGGCACCAAGTTTGACGCCAATCAGCATGAAGCAATGTTTGAAGTACCCGGCACCGGCCAACCGGGGGGCGCGATCATTCAAATCGTTGAAACTGGTTATATGATTGGTGAGCGTTTGCTCCGGGCGGCCAAAGTTGGCATTGCAAAAAGCGAGCCGCAATCCACACCGCCAGCAGGTGATACACCACCGGGTGCACAGGTTGATAAAACGGCCTAAATCGCGCCAGTGCTTCTTTCAAACCCCGCATTGCCTTCTGGCAGGCGGGGTTTTTTGTGCGCTGCCTCCGTTTCAGAACAATATTACTCACAGTCGACTTGAGACTGTGGGCCATATGTCACATGGTTGACGCATAGGTTTGCTTTTCTCCCCTCGCTATGGATGGCTGGAGACCTTTAGGTCGCTGAACGTCCTTAGAGTTCAATTGCGCATTGATTTTACGAGCGAGGACGAGATGGAGCCAACCACAGTCGAAACGACAGACAGTGCGGAGACAAAGCCCATGAGCGTTGCCGATCGTCGATTGCGTGAATTTGCACGCCGCGAAAATGAAATCCTACAGGCAGCCCTGTCGCTGTTTGATGGAGATGATTGGGAACACGTCACCATTGACAAAATCGCAGCGAAAGCTGAAATCGGCAAAGGGACTGTTTACAAACACTTTGTGAGCAAAGACGAAATTTATGCGCGCCTTGCTATTCGGTTAGACCAAGACTTGCTCGCGCATTTATCAGAAATTGACGACACGCTGCCTGCTCTTAGCCAGCTCAAAGCCTTCATCGTGCACTATTGGGCGCAAACCGATTTAGACATGGCACAACGTAATCTGGCGCAGTTTTGCGGTCGCGAAGCTTTTCGTAATCGCCTCTCTATTGTGACACGGGCGGAATGGGGCGGCATTGAACACGCCATTCGCGATCAATTTATCAAAATATTACAGCAAGGCATGAGTGAAGAAATTTTCCGGCCGCTGCCTGATGACCTATTGCTGCAAGGTCCTTTTGCCACCTTGCACGGGGCTGTGCGTCTGAGCTGGCGCAATGGTGCAGGCGCAGGGCGGCCAGAACGCTTGGATGAGCTTATCCACTATATTGTCCTCGGCATTGCCACCAAACCGGGCCGCAAGCTGTTCAAAAAAGGGCTCTAATCTGGGGGCAGGTTCACGCGCCTCAAGGTCAGATTAATCCGACCGGGCTGTTTGAGCAGAGTGGATGTGCCCGGATAGATGCGGTCCACCCCATGAAAACGCATACGCGCTGGACCCGTGAGGACCAGCACATCTCCTGAATTAAGGCGGAAAGACTGGGTTTTGTCTTTACGGGCCAAGCCACCCAAGCGGTAAAGCGCTTGATCCCCCAATGAGACCGACAAAATGGGGGCATGCACATCTAGCTCGTCCATATCTTGATGTAATGAAAGCTTATTTTCGGGTCCGTAATAATTGACCAAACAGGCTTCTGGGGGTGCTGGATAGTCTCCTAAGGTTTGCCACAAGGCCATCAAACTGGGAAGAATGGCTGGCCACGGTGCCCCTGTTTTGGGATGTGTGGGCACATACCGATAGCCGGACCGGTCTGCAAACCAACCGAGATCCCCCAAATTGCTCATTTGAAGCCCAAGCGGTTTGCCTGTTTTAGGCATGGTGCCCCGAAAGAGCGGGGCTTGGGTGATGGCGGCGCGTACGTCCTCAACCATCGCCTCTTGCTCGGCGCGACTTAAATATTCCTGCCAAAGCAAAACACCTTCCGGCAATCCGGGAAAGGGTTGCGGCCTTGCTGGGGGGCGCGATATGGGCGTGGGGGCCGCCGTCTTCAATGTGCTGGACATCCAAAGCCCTCTTGTGCTTTTGCCATCTGTAGATTATCTATCCGCCCTAGAAGAATGAGCAACCGATCAATTGGCAAAATACGCTGATTTGATCCAAGTTCATCCCTAAATGGCCTAAAAAGACATCAAAATACGGTTTTGACGCACTTGTGAGGGACGCGTACCGCTCTTATATGTGTGGTAATCGGTTTATACCGTTCCTTAAACAACGTTTATCCCTTTGGGGGTCGTATTTTGGGTTGGATGGGCGACCAGTTTCGCCTAAAAGGCCCAGATGATTGGGTGCCATTGTGGCCCGATCGGCCTGCCGCAATTGAAAAGGAAAGTTTATTATGGGTAAAGTCATCGGTATTGACCTAGGCACGACAAATTCGTGTGTCTCGGTCATGGAAGGCTCCCAGCCTAAAGTTGTAGAGAACGCAGAAGGCGTTCGCACCACCCCCTCTATTGTGGCCTTTACCGAAGATGGTGAAAAGCTCGTTGGTCAGTCTGCAAAACGGCAGGCTGTAACAAACCCACAAGCAACACTCTTCGCGATCAAGCGCCTCATCGGTCGTGCTTTCAACGACCCAACCACCAAAAAAGACGCCAAGATGGTGCCTTACAACATCGTCAAAGCTGACAATGGTGATGCCTGGGTTGAAGCGCGCGGCGAAAAATATTCTCCACAAGAAGTCTCCGCTTTCATTTTGCAAAAAATGAAAGAGACAGCGGAAACCTTCCTTGGTGAAACAGTGACACAAGCGGTGATTACTGTTCCGGCTTACTTTAATGATAGCCAGCGCCAAGCAACAAAAGATGCAGGCAAGATTGCCGGTCTTGAAGTTTTGCGGATCATTAACGAACCAACAGCTGCCGCCCTTGCTTACGGCTTGGACAAAAACGACGGCCAAACCATTGCGGTTTATGACCTTGGTGGCGGTACATTTGATGTGTCCATCTTGGAAATCGGCGACGGCGTGTTTGAAGTAAAATCTACCAACGGGGATACATTCCTTGGTGGTGAAGACTTCGACATGCGGGTCATCGAATATCTTGCCGAAGAATTCCAAAAAGAAAACGGCATTGATCTGAAAAAAGACAAGTTGGCTCTTCAGCGTTTGAAAGAAGCTGCTGAGAAAGCAAAGATTGAGCTTTCTTCTTCTTCACAAACAGAAGTCAACCTGCCTTTCATCACCGCTGACTCTTCTGGTCCTAAACACTTGACCATGAAATTGACGCGGGCAAAATTGGAAGCTGTTGTTGAAGACCTCATCAAGCGCACCATCGAGCCTTGCAAAAAAGCGCTTGCGGATGCGGGCTTGAACGCCTCTGACATCGACGAAGTTGTGTTGGTCGGTGGTATGACGCGGATGCCTAAAGTACAAGAAGCTGTGAAAAACTTCTTTGGCAAAGAGCCTCACCAAGGTGTGAACCCTGATGAAGTGGTGGCCATGGGTGCTGCCATTCAAGCGGGTGTTCTACAGGGCGACGTGAAAGACGTTCTTCTACTCGACGTCACGCCGCTTTCTTTGGGCATTGAAACATTGGGCGGTGTCTTCACACGCTTGATCGATCGCAACACCACAATCCCAACGAAGAAATCACAGGTTTTCTCAACAGCTGAAGATAATCAGTCTGCTGTGACCATCCGTGTCTTCCAGGGTGAGCGCGAAATGGCTGCCGACAACAAAGCATTGGGTCAATTCGACCTTGTTGGTATCCCAGGGGCGCCACGCGGTGTGCCGCAAATTGAAGTGGCTTTTGATATTGATGCCAACGGCATCGTGTCTGTGTCTGCTAAAGACAAAGCAACCAACAAAGAGCAGTCCATCCAAATTCAAGCTTCCGGCGGTCTGTCCGATGATGACATCGACCAGATGGTACAGGACGCTGAAGCCCATGCGGATGACGACAAAAAGCGTCGTGAACAAGTGGAAGCCCGCAATCAGGGTGAAGCTATGGTTCACTCTTCTGAAAAAACGCTCGAGGAAGTTGACGACAAAGTAGATGACGAGGTGAAAGCCCCGGTACAAGCTGCTGTTGACGACTTGAAGGCTGCTCTTGAAGGTGACGATAGCGATGAGATCACCGCTAAAATCCAAGCCTTGACTGAAGCATCCATGAAACTTGGTGAAGCCCTTTATAAAGCGGGTGAAGGCCAAGAAGGTGAAGATGCTGCAGAAGACGCAGCACGCGACACCGGTGATGCAGCAGAAGATATCGTCGACGCCGACTTCGAAGAAGTTGACGACGAAGATAAAAAAGACAGCACGTCTTAAACCGGGCCCGGCGCTGTTAGAAAGCGTTGGTTGGTGAAGTGTTAGCGGGAGGGTTTATGCCCTCCCGCACCTTTCCCAAGCGGCCCTCTCTTCATGGCAGCTCGCCGACATGAAGGATCTAGTAAATGTCCAAACCCGATTTCTATGATGTGCTTGGTGCTGATCGCAGCGCCACACCTGATGAGCTGAAAAAAGCTTATCGGAAGCTCGCTATGAAATATCACCCCGACCGAAACCCCGGGGATGATGAAGCCGAGCGCAAATTCAAAGAATTAAATGAAGCGTATGATTGTCTCAAAGACGAGCAAACGCGTGCGGCTTATGACCAATATGGCCATCAAGCTTTTGAAAATGGCGGACCTCACGGGCCGGGTGGCCGGGGTGCTGGCGACTTCGGTGGCGGCATGGGCGACATTTTTGATGACATCTTTGGTGAGTTCATGGGGGGCCGCCGTGGCCAGCGTGGCGGTGGTGGCGGAGGACGTGCCCGCGGCGCCGACCTTCGATACAACATGGACATCAGCCTTGAAGATGCCTTTGAAGGTAAGAAAGCACAAATTCGCGTTCCAAGTTATGTGTCTTGTGACGCCTGCTCAGGATCAGGTGCTAAGCCTGGTTCTTCTCCGACCACCTGCGGCACTTGCCATGGACATGGGAAAGTACGGGCGGCTCAGGGCTTCTTCACTGTAGAACGCACATGCCCAACCTGCCACGGACGGGGACAGGTTATCTCTGACCCTTGCCAAGAGTGCCACGGGGCAGGGCGGGTGCAAAAAGAACGCACCTTGTCCGTCAACATTCCTGCGGGCGTCGAAGACGGCACACGTATTCGATTGGCTGGTGAAGGCGAAGCAGGCATGCATGGGGGGCCTAACGGCGACCTCTATATCTTCTTGACCATTGATACCCATGAGCTGTTTCAACGTGATGGCGCCGACCTCTTTTGTCGGGTGCCGATTTCATTGACGACCGCTGCCTTGGGTGGATCGATTGAAGTTCCCACCCTTGCGGGCACACGGGTCAAAGTAAAAGTTCCTGAAGGTAGCCAGTCTGGGCGTCAATTCCGGCTAGGCGACAAAGGCATGCCTATTCTACATGCCCGTCAATTTGGCGACCTCTACATCCAAATTTCTGTAGAGACACCGGTTAAATTGACGAAGAAACAAAAAGAATTGCTGCGCGAATTTGAAGACGCCTCTTCAGAAAAGAACAATCCAGAAAGCTCTGGGTTTTTCTCGCGGGTCAAAGACTTTTTGGGTGGCCTCTAAGGCCTCTTAAAACCCCACTGAAACAAAAAGCCCTCGGTCTTTTGGATCGGGGGCTTTTTTATGCGCCTATTTAGTAGGCTGTTTTATATATTCCCAATATCTGCCCCTGCCTCTCTTAGAACCGAGTCATTTCAGCACCTATTTTTGTGTGCTCCCCTAAATTTATAGGAGTTTGGCCGTTTTTTAATGTTGCGACTGCGCAACACCTGCGCACCGTCATTTGTTTGTTACATAGTTTTTACGGGAACGTCACACCTCCTGCCTAATGCTTCACCCACCGGCAGCCTAGACGCAACTGGGTCAACGGGAATCCATCGGGGTTATTATTTCGCGTTACTAGGAGAATTCTCAATGTTCAAAAAAGCACTGCTCGGGGGCGTAGCACTAGCTGCCATCTCCACAACGAGCGCATTCGCTGGTTATGATGTCAACTCTCGCGTTGACGCACTGGAAAACGAATTGCGTGAGCTTAAAGCTCAAATGCAAATGCGTGATCAGAAAATGGATGAGCTGGAAACAGCGACTGCCGGTCTTGCTGATCTACCAAAATTCAGCGGCAAAAAGCTGCAAATCACTTCTGCTGATGGCAAATATTCCATCCGCTTCGGTGGTCGTATCATGATCGACGCTTCTGCTGGTGACGAAGACCTCGACATGCAGCACGGTTTGGAATTCCGCCGCGTTCGTATGTTTGTGTCTGGTAAAATCGCTGGCGATTGGAAATATAAAGTCCAACTCGACTTTGATGGCGACTCTGCTGGGTCAACAGACTTCAAAGACATCTACATTGCTTATACAGGCATCAAAGGTGTTGAATTGAAAGCTGGTCACTTCAAAGCGCCACAAGGCCTTGAAGAGCTGACGTCTTCTAAATATATCACGTTCATGGAACGTACAGCGATGTCTGGCATGTTGCCATCACGCAACATCGGCCTGCAAGGCAAGTACGATGACAAGAAAAACAGCTTCGGCGTTGCTCTTGGTTACTTCTCTGCTGACGACCTTGTAGAAGGTAACGGCGGTGGTTCACAATCCACTGAAGGCTTCACCGGTCGCGCCTATTGGGCTCCAATCAACGAAAAAGGTAAAGTATTGCACCTTGGCGTTGGCGGGTCTGCACGTCACACACAAGACAATGACATTGAAGTCAAATGGGCAGCGTTGCACAATGCCGGCAGCCTAATCGACGTCACATTGGATGCGGACGATTTTGAAGGCTTCACCAGCGTCACTCCAGAAATTGGTTTCGTTTGGGGTCCTTTCTCCGCCCAAGCTGAATACAGCGTATTCAACTGGGAAGGCGAGTCTGGGATCGATGATGTTGATTACTCAGCTGGTTATGTTTTGGCCTCTTACTTTGTAACCGGCGAAAGCCGTCCTTACAGCAAGGGTTCATTCAAGCGCGTGAAAAGCAAAGGCGCTGTTGAATTGGCAGCACGTTATGAATTTGCTGATGTTTCCGATGATTATTTCGGTAACGACGGTGCGGACATGACCGCTTGGACCTTCGGCGTAAACTACTACTTCAACCCAGCTGTTCGTTTGATGGCGAACGTTGTTTTGGCTGACGTTGAATACAACGATGGCACATCAACAACAGATGCTGATGGCACTGCCTTCGGTACACGCCTGCAAATCGATTTCTAAGATCTTTGGATTGTAAGAAATTTCAGACGACCTCGCAGTCAGTCTGACTTGACCGTCCGGTGGATCTTCTGCCGGGCGGTTTTTGTTGGGAAACCCTTGCGCCCAGCCTCCCTTTATTTACGAATGAGCTCAGGCCTGATATACCCCCAGAACACCCTTTAGAGACGGATATATGCGATGAGCGACCTCAAAATTGTCATTACCGGCGCTGCAGGCCGAATGGGCCGAACTTTGGTCCGTCAAGTAACTGAAACCGCAGGCTGCACCGTCTCGGGCGGCTTGGAACCTGAAGGGTCTGCCTTTGTGGGGCAAGACACAGCTTTGCTTGCCGGTTATTCAGACCCAAGCGGTGTGTGCATTACCACCGACCCTTTGGAACTTTTTGCGCAGGCAGACGCAGTTATTGATTTTTCTGTACCTGATGCAACAGCCAAATTTGCGGGATTTGCGGCACAAGCCCGCATCGTCCATGTGATCGGCACAACCGGCATTGATGCAGAAAACCAAGCCCAAATTAAAGCCGCTTGCCAACATGCGACCATTATTCAGGAAGGCAATATGAGCCTTGGGGTGAACCTTCTGGGCGCATTGGTGAAAAAGGTTGCTGCTACGCTGGATATAGAGTGGGACATTGAAATTTTGGAAATGCACCACCGGCATAAGGTGGATGCCCCCTCAGGCACCGCACTCTTGCTAGGTGAAGCAGCAGCCGACGGTCGCGGGGTTGATCTCAATACGGTTGCCGCGCGCGGGCGGGATGGTATTACGGGAGCGCGCAAAAGCGGCGACATTGGTTTTGCTTCTCTGCGAGGGGGATCAGTTGTTGGGGAACACTCCGCGATTTTTGCCGCTGACTCTGAGCGCTTGGTCTTGTCCCATATCGCGGAAGATAGGGCGATCTTTGCACGCGGTGCTGTGAAGGCAGCTCTTTGGGGTAAAGGCAAAGGGCCGGGCTTATTTGGAATGGCAGACGTTTTGGGGCTCTCAGATATTTAATCTGTAGGCTGGATAAATTACTTTCTCAGTAACTCAAGGAATATGTAATGGCACATCTTTTGGTGCTTGTCCGTCACGGACAAAGCGAGTGGAATAAGAAGAACCTCTTTACTGGGTGGCGCGACCCTGACCTGACCGAGCAAGGTGTTGCGGAAGGCATTGAATCTGGCCAAGCCCTGAAAGAGGGCGGCTATGAGTTTGATGTGGCTTACACGTCTGAGCTTAAACGGGCGCAAAACACCAATGATTTGATTTTGAAAGAATTGGGCCAAACCGACCTCCCGATCGTGCGCAACCAAGCGTTGAACGAACGCGATTACGGCGACCTTGCTGGTTTGAATAAGGATGATGCGCGGGAAAAATGGGGCGAAGAGCAAGTGCATATTTGGCGCCGATCTTACGACACTCCGCCTCCTGGTGGCGAAAGCTTAAAAGATACGGCTGAACGGGTTTTGCCTTATTTCGACAAAGAAATTTTGCCACGCCTGTTGGGCGGTGAGCGTATTTTGATTGCCGCACATGGTAATTCTTTGCGGGCATTGGTCATGCAGCTTGAAGGCCTTTCACGCGAAGAAGTGCTTGCCTTGAGCATTGCAACCGGTGCCCCGATCGCTTACGAGCTGGATGATGAGGGTAAAATCTTATCGAAAAAAATGCTTATCGAGCGTGAAGCACACTAAGCTTTAAGACGCTGCGAGAGGACTTCAACATTTTAGGCAGGCACAGTTTGGCTGTGCCTGCTTTTCTATACGTTCCTATATTTCTGGGCCTTAACAGATGGGCTTTGGTTTTGTAGGCTAGGCCCATGAAAAAGACCGACATTGAAGAATTTTTTCGCCGTCTTGAAGAGGCGATGCCTGAGCCAAAAACTGAGCTCAATTACTCCAACCCCTATACTTTATTGGTCGCAGTCACGCTGTCCGCCCAAGCCACTGACGTGGGTGTAAACAAAGCCACAGAAGCCCTCTTTAAGATTGTGCAGCACCCCTCTGATATGGTGGAGCTGGGGGAAGACAAAGTGCGCGATATGATTAAGACCATCGGGCTTTATCGCAACAAGGCTAAGAACGTCGTCGCCTTGTCTTATCAGTTGCTTAAAAAATATAATGGCGAAGTGCCCGACAATCGAGAAGCGCTGGAAGCTTTGCCGGGGGTGGGGCGCAAGACCGCGAATGTGGTGCTCAATACAGCCTTTGGTCACCTCACCATGGCCGTCGATACGCATATTTTTCGGCTGGGCAATCGCACAGGGCTTGCACCGGGCAAGAATGTGCTGGAGGTCGAAAAGAAGCTCGTCAAAGTTATTCCCGAACACTATATGCTGAACGCGCACCATTGGCTGATTTTGCATGGACGCTATGTTTGTAAAGCCCGCAAACCTGAGTGCTATCGTTGCGCGTTGAGTGACCTGTGCCGATTTAAGGACAAAACGCCAGCCAGCTAATCTTAGCCACGGTTTGAATGATAGGCATTTGAGACCGATGCTAGACACGCATTGATATCTGTTGGGCCACCAGTGGTTTTGCGGGCATCAAGATGTGTGCTGCGCAATCCGGTTTGATCTTCATACAAAAAGACAAGCAGCAAACATCCATCAGCTCCATAGCGCCAAATTTCAGCGCTTGGCTCTGTCCGCTTAAACTGCGGGGCACCCAATTTATTGGTCAGGCCATCTGGCGATACATTGATCAACGAAGACGCACTTGGCGGTGAGGGTAAGCGCATCACGGCAATGCTGGGGGCAGCAGAAACAGCAGGTTTGCTCGGATCTGGTTTGGCAGAAATTGTTGCTTGAGGTGCTGCACAAGCGGCCAGCATGAAGGGCACCATCAATCCGGCAAGAAGGGTTCGTTTTGCTTTGAGGAAATCAACCATGTGGTGCCGAGACTTTCTTAAAGATGTGGACCATATAGGCCGTGCCGAACAGGGGCGTGAATAGGTTTAGAATTGGAATGGCCGCAAAGCCAGCCACAATCAGACCCGATGCCCAAATTCTTATCCCCCGAGACTGGCGCAATGCAGCCGCTTCTTTTTCACTCATATGACGCAGGGCCACAAGTTCAAAATATTCTCGGCTTAACAAGTAGGCGTTGAGGCCCCATGCCACGATTGGATAAAGCGGCGGCACAAAGATCAACGGCAAAATCAGAATGTTGAGGCCAATCAGCAAAGTTGTAAATTTAATGGCCACCCAAAGAGATGGGAAAAAGGGCTGGTCGGTGCCCGCTGCATCTTGAGGGTAATCGATCTCTTCTACCACCGCTGCCACTTCTTCCAGATACAGACCGGCAAACAGAGTGGTGACTGGAATGGCAAGAAAAAAGAGGGCGATGACCAAAAAGGCTGCCGCGACAATCTCGATCAGACCATTTGCCCACTCGTAAGACAGGTGCGGAATTTCTTGGATGCCGTAATAGCCTCCCGCGCCCAGAATGGTCATCAAGACGAGGGTCATGCCCAATGAGCGCCAAAGCACTTTGCGAAAGGGCGGAGAGAAAGTCTCCGCGAATGCCTTATAGGCTAAACTAAACACTAAATGCCCCCCGTAACTGTTTTTGAGACTTTATCTCAGACGTGACCTTTCTCCAAGGCACGCAGACCTTTATAGTGCTTCAAATTTCTATGGCTTCTTTGGCCAATTTGTGGCGGGCCTTCCGCACCGTCTTTTTAGCATGTGAGATATACTGATTATGAGCGATATCCGATTTGACGTGACCGGCATTGGTAATGCCATTGTGGATGTGATTGCTGATGCTGATGACGCCTTTTTGACCGAAAACGGCATCGAAAAGGGCAGCATGCAATTGGTTGATGCTGACCGGGCTGAAGTGCTGTACGGCAAAATGGGGCAGGCCATTGAGGTTTCTGGTGGCTCAGGGGCCAATACGATCGCGGGCATTGCCTCGCTGGGCGGTGCATGTGCGTATCTGGGGCAAGTCAAGAATGATCAATTAGGCACTGTTTTTGCTCACGACATTAAAGCCCTTGGTGTGACCTTCCCAACATCCTTGAAAGACACAGGCGCGCCCACCGCGCGGTGCTTGATCATGGTGACACCTGATGCACAGCGCTCCATGAATACGTTTTTGGGCGCCAGCGCAAGCTTTGGCACAGAGCAAATTGATGAGGCTTGCGTGAGCGATGCCAAAATCACCTATCTTGAAGGCTATCTGTTTGACAGTCCTGCCGCCAAAGAAGCCTATTACAAAGCGGCGGGCATTGCCCATGCGGCTGGGCGCAAAGTGGCGCTGACACTTTCTGATGGATTTTGTGTGGATCGCCACCGCGCGGATTTCCGCAAGTTGGTAAAAGAAGAAGTCGATATTCTTTTTGCCAATGAAGCTGAAATCCTTTCCCTCTATGAAACCGATGTCTTTGATGATGCTTTGCAGGCGGTCAAAGAAGAATGTGCCTTTGTTGCGCTGACACGCAGCGAGGCTGGTTCAGTGATTGCAGCGGATGGCCAAATTCATGTCATCGATGCGGCCGCCGTTGACAAGGTGGTGGACACCACGGGAGCGGGCGACCTTTATGCCGCTGGCGTTCTGTTTGGTATCGTGACAGAGCGCAGTCCTGCTGAATGTGGTCAATTGGGGTCTTTGGCTGCAGCGGAAGCGATTAGCCACTATGGCCCGCGTCCGCTTGTCTCTTTGAAAGAACTGGCCAGCGCACAGGGCTTGCTCTAAAGCGACCGGCTTACTCATAAATACAGAAGGGCCGCACCTCATTTGAGGGCGGCCCTTTTGTTTGCCGTTGCAGGCTAAAACGTCCTTAAAGTTTACGCAAAAACACATCTGAGATGTCGTGGTCTTTGCCTTTACGCAGAACCAAATCCGCACGCTGGCGGGTGGGGGCGATGTTTTCTTGCAGGTTCTTTAAGTTGATAGACTCCCAAATGCCTTCCGCTACTTCCCTTGCTTCTGCATCGCTCAAGCCCGCATACCGATGAAAATAAGCGTCAGGGTTTTGGAAGGATGTTTTACGCAATCCTAAAAAGCGATCGACGTACCAGTCTTTAATTGTCTCTTCACTGGCATCAATGAAGACGGAGAAATCAAAGAAATCAGAAACGAAGGGCTGCGGTGCGCCTTCTGCTAAAGCCTCAAGGGTTGGGCTTTGCAAGACGTTCAAACCTTCCACAATCAATACATCGGGCTGTTCAACGATGACGGCTTCATCGGGCATGATGTCGTAGTGAAAGTGAGAATAGACAGGGGCGGCGACCTTAGGGCACCCGGCTTTAATGTCTGAAAGAACCTGCACCAAACGCTTGATATCAAAGCTCTCTGGAAAGCCTTTACGCTGCATCAAACCACGGGCTTCCAACTTTGCGTTAGGCATAAGAAAGCCATCGGTGGTGATCAGGTCAACTTTTGGATGATTGGGCCAGCGTTTGAGCAATTCACGCAAAATACGCGCTGTCGTACTTTTGCCCACCGCCACAGACCCTGCAATGCCGATAATGTAGGGCACTTTTGCGTGGCCGGCGCCCAGAAACTTGTTGGTCGCCTGATAAAGCTCTTGGGTTGCCCCCACATAGAGGTTGAGTAAGCGGGAAAGCGGAAGATAAATCTGTTCTACTTCTGGCAGGGAAATACTCTCTCCCCACCCCCGTAGCTCGGTCAGCTCACCCTCGGATAAAGTCAACGGGGTATCGGCCCGCAATTTACCCCATTCACTCGCTGTGAAATGGCTGTAGGGTGACTGGTGGTCATCCTTATAATAAGGCATCTCAGTTTTCCCTAAACTTATGCATCTTTTGGCCGTGCGGCTTTTTCATCAAGCCCCGACACACCTTCGCGTCTGGCCAATTCGGCATATACATCTTCAGGGGCAATACCGCGCTCTGCCAGCAGAACCAACCAATGGTACAAAAGGTCGGCTGATTCCGTGACTAATTCCGTGCGATTATTGGCAGTGGCCGCTATCACCAGCTCAACTGCCTCTTCACCAAGCTTTTGAGCACATTTTTGCGTGCCCTTGGCCATCAGACGGGCAGTATAGGAACTGGACGGGTCTTGTCCTTTGCGTGACTTAATCACATCGAACAGATCGTCGAGCTGGTTGGCAGTGGCTTTCATGCCGCTTTCCCCTTAAATCTCCGGCAAAATCGAACTTTGCGCCGGATACGCCCATTTGGCTGATGAGGGGCATAGCCCTTGGCATATATCCAAATGCTACTTTCCCGCCTCATTTTCTCAAAGGGCGCGTTTTCGTATCAGATTTAAGGCGGCATGACTAGGTCTTCAACCAATCTAGGAAAATAACCTATTTCTGGGTCTGTTTGTTCACGCCCGGCATCACCCCCATGCGGGCATCATCTAACATTGTATCGGTGAGGTCGGCCCCTCTTAAATCGGCCCCGCGCAAGTCTGCACCGATCATTTTAGCATCAATCAAGACAACGTCCCGTAGGTCTGCTGCAGACAAAATGGCGCAACTGAAATCACTGTCACAGAGATTTGAACCGCTGAAATTGGTCGCGGCCAAAATTCGAGCCGAGAAGTCAAAACCCGAAAGGTCCATATTGGGAAGCTCCATACGTGCACCCGATACGCCACCGCTGGTCACCCACTCTTCGTGGTTATCTAACAGCATTGATAATTTTTCTGCTCGGGGGCCAGGGCGGAGGTTTTGTGCCATCATCATGTTGGCACTTGTTTTCGATTGCGCGTCCAACGCAGCGTGACCCAGCTGGGCATCGGTTAAATTGGCAGACGATAATTCCACCCCCTTTAACCGTGCACCCTTAAAGTTAGTGCCGCGCATATCTGCCCCGGTCAACTCAACCTCACTTAGGTTTGCGCCTTCAAAGACAGCGCCAGACATTTTGCAGCCCTTCATGCCGGTTTGTGTGAGGCTTGCATTGCGAAAATTACATGCGCCACTGGATGTGGGGCGTCCGTTTTGGTCAATCAACTGGCCTTTACGTAAATCAGCCTCCAATAAATTGGTTTTGTTCAGGCTGACACCTTCAAATTGACCACCGCGCAAATCTGCCCGCTCAAAATTAGCCCCGTCCAAGAGGGACCCATTAAAGTTTCCACCAAAGAGGTTGGCGCGTACAAAACAACTATTGGACAAATCACAATTGGAGAAGTTGCAGCCGGTTAGGTCCGCATCGGTAAAATTCATTTTGGAGAAATTAAGCCCGCTCATATCCACATATCGTAAGACAGCCCGCTGCCCCCCACGGATCCCTTTCAGGTAGTGCATATGATGGCGATATAATTTGTTAAGCTCGCTTTGCTCAATCTTGGGGGGCAAAAAACCGGCTTCAATTATGCCGTCTTTTTTCCTAGCTCCGTGCAACATCTTTAGCTCCGATAAGGGGGACACCCAGCCCCGAGGGATGTTGCCATCTTATCGGTGGAACCTTCGATTCCTCCTTACAAACAAATTCGAATTTTAAGCAGAGTCTTTCTAGTTCACGAATTTTGCTTTTTTGATGGAGTAGGCACTTCCCAAAAATTCGGCAGCTCCTGAAAATCATTCCAGAGCTTGGGCATACGTGCCCATTCCACATGTGCCCGGCGCATGTGCCAGCCCAGTACAAGACCGTAGGCCTCAGACAGGTCGCTCGACTTTCGCCCAATCGTCATCGCAAACTGTTGCAGCACATCCTGCGCCATCGCGACATCGTTGAGCGCCCCAAAACGGTTTTGAAGCTTGGCTAAGTGTTTGAGATATTTTTGCTGACTTTCTTTTTCTGATGTTACGCCGTCCACAAAAAAGGCCGCCGAGAAAAAAACACTCATGTAGCGCAATTTTTTGACGTGCTTGCGCATGTCGTGACGCTCTTCAAGAGAGAGGGTTTCTAAATTCTGTGCCAGCGTTTGAAGTTTAGCCCGCCGCCGTTTCAAAATGCTTCTTGCCGCTTTTGTCACCAGTTGGGAGAGACGACTTGGGGTGCTTGCATTTGTGGCCCATGCTTTTTTCTCTACATACAAAGTTAACCGTAGCAGAAAGCTGGCAAAGTCATTTGAGGTGACGGTGGCTAAGCAGTGCTTCCAAACCTCGGCCCGTTTTCTTTTGCTCTTGAGAAAAATTTTTCCCATGCCCGTATGGTCTGGGAATTCTTTTATGACCGGCCCCATGATGTCTCTTTCAAAAACATCCATATCGCGCGTGCCTCCCAAGCTTTCTGCCAAGGCTTTTGCTTCCACGGAAAAGGCTAAGAGTGCGGGGTCCCCCACCCAATTTCCAAAACCTTGTAGGCTGGCCCGCAATCGACGCAGTGCAACACGCATTTGATGTATGCCATCGGGCTGGCGGGTCTCAACCACGGCTGGTTCGTTGGCCATAATCTGGCGCAAGCTTTGGCGAATAATATCAGCCAATGCCTCTTCCACGCTGAGACACGGGGAGAGTGCAACGCGGGGGGCTTTTTGGGCTGTATGCAAATGCGGGGTCGGGAGGGCATATCCCCGTTGGGATTTGGAGACCATGCCAATACGCACAGGCACTATGTGCACAAGCTCAAGCGCTAACTCATAAAGGGCTGCAGGTGTGCCAGATATCAACTCAAATTCTATTTCGCGAATTTGATGTTTAGCCGTCCCTGCGACCACCCAGCCCTGATCCAACGCCACCTCTATTACGTCACCGCCGGGAGTTGTTTGGAGGGCTATTTGACGGGTGACATGTGTTTCAAAAAGAGGTTTTAGGGGGGAAGGACCTATGAGCCTTTTGATCAAATCGTGCCATTGCTTTGGTAAGACCTCAAGGGTGGGGAGGGGGGCTTGGGGAGACAGAATGGTTTCGTGTTCTTCACGTACAGATGCAATGTCGCCGGGTGTACCGCTCGCTTTTAATGTTTGAATGAGGCGACCTTGCCCATCATCACGAACCCGTAAAACAATGTTGTGAGCTTTGAGATGACGCTCAGAGGTATCAAAATAGGTGGCGTGTAATTTGTGTTTGGGCGCACAGTCTAAGCCCATACGTTCAAAGGGGGCGCTGGCGCGAAACTCTTTGAGAGCTTGAGCGGTGAGTTCTAGTTTGAGTTCGATTTCTTGAGGACCTGTTGGTGTGGTTTCCCCCGTCATATAAACTCCTGTCACTGAGCGCCTAAAGACGCATAGGAATGCCTGCGTCAATCATATGCTGTTTTGCTTGTGCAATCGTATGTTCGCCAAAGTGAAAAATTGAGGCGGCCAAAACAGCACTCGCATGACCCTCGGTCACACCGGCCACAAGGTGATCCAATTCACCGACCCCGCCTGACGCAATCACCGGCACAGTTACAGCATCCGATACCGCACGGGTTAGCGGCAAATTAAAGCCAGCGCGGGTGCCGTCCCGGTCCATTGATGTAAGCAATATTTCGCCGGCCCCTAAAGCAACAACTTTTTGAGCAAACTCCACCGCATCAATGCCTGTTGGCTCACGTCCGCCGTGGGTGAAGATTTCCCATTTACCGGGACTGACCGTCTTGGCATCGATCGCAACCACGATGCATTGGCTGCCAAACTTCTCGGACGCTTCGCGCACAAAGTCAGGATTTTTAACTGCGGTTGTATTGATGGAAACCTTATCGGCCCCGGCCAGCAAAAGTTTGCGCACGTCTTCGATGGTGCGCACGCCGCCGCCGACGGTGAGAGGCATAAAACAATGCTCTGCTGTTTCGCGCACCACATCAAAAATGATGGCCCGCTCTTCGTGACTGGCGGTAATATCTAAGAAGCATAATTCATCAGCTCCTGCGAGATCATATGCTTTTGCACAAGCCACCGGGTCACCTGCATCGCGCAAGCCCTCAAAATTCACGCCCTTCACAACGCGGCCATCTTTCACGTCCAGACAGGGGATCAAGCGAGACTTAAGCATTGCGCGCCTCCTGGATCAATTTAAGCGCAGCACTTGGGTCGATGCGCCCGTCATAAAGTGCGCGGCCAGAAATTGCCCCCTCAAGGATGACGCAATCTGGTTCAAGCATCCGCTTAATGTCGTCAATATCTGCCAAGCCGCCGGACGCAATCACGGGGATGGAGACTGCCCGACCCAACTCCAATGTGGAGGGAATATTGAGACCCATCAACACACCGTCACGGTCAATGTCTGTATAAATGATTGCTGAAACACCAGCGTCTTCAAATTGGCGGGCTAAATCTACAGCAGTGAGCTCAGAGGTCTCCGCCCAGCCTTCCACCGCAACCTTGCCGCCCTTAGCGTCAATGCCAACAGCAATTTTGCCGGGAAATTTTTTACACGCTTCTCGCACAAGGTCGGGGTCGCGCACCGCAACCGTGCCTAAGATGACCCGGCTGATGCCTTTGGCCAACCACGCTTCAATTTGTTCTAGAGTGCGGATACCGCCGCCTAATTGGACGGGGTTTGTGGTGCTGGCCAAGATGGCGTCTACCGCTTCACCGTTGCGGCTTTCACCTGCAAAGGCACCGTCCAAGTCCACCACGTGCAACCACTCAAACCCTTGGTCTTGGAAGTCTCGCGCTTGGTTGCCCGGACTGTCATTAAAAACAGTCGCCTGGTCCATATCCCCAAGCTTGAGGCGCACACATTGGCCGTCTTTCAAATCAATCGCGGGGAAGAGGATCATCAAGGCATCCATTTCAAAAAGTTAGCAATCAAGGCAAGACCGAGGGTCTGGCTTTTTTCGGGGTGAAATTGTGTACCCAGCATATTGTCACGGGCCACCGCCGCTGTGAGTTGCTGGCCATAATCAACATGTGCAATCACATCATCTGGGTTGGTTGGCACAAAGTGATAAGAGTGCACAAAATAAGCGTGATCAGCCCCAAGGTTGCGCAGCAACGGGTGGACCGTGCCGCCCCCATCGAAGACCAATTCGTTCCACCCCATATGGGGGACTTTTAGGGCCGGGTCGGACGGCTCAATCGCCACCACGTCTCCCTCAATCCAATTTAAACCTTGCTGCGTGCCATGCTCTAGTCCCCGGGTTGCCATCAACTGCATGCCAACGCAAATACCTAAGAAAGGCTGTCCCTTTTTATGCACAACATCGTTGAGGGCCTCGATCATGCCCGGTAACTCGGTCAAACCACGCATACAATCACTAAATGCGCCCACGCCCGGCAAGACAACACGGTCTGCTTCTGCGACGATCTCTGGCTTATCGGTGAGCTCAATTGTGGCCGCCAAGCCAGCTTCATAGGCTGCACGCTCAAACGCTTTTTGGGCGGAGCGTAAATTTCCCGAACCGTAATCGATGATGGCTAATTTCATTCGTCCGCTTTCTGGCGTGTCGGTAGGTCTATGTTCACATGATGTCGAAACAGACTGTGAGCTGGAAGTAAAGAGAGCCTGCTCGCTCCCCTTTAGAAGTGCGTTTTAACGGCTTGGGTCAGGAAATACACCCAAAACATCTCCCTCCCGGGTGGGATGCGATGACGCAGGCGTCGTAGGACCTTGATCGGCACTCACGGATTTAGCAGCAGGCGGCCAAACGGGGCCTTTTTGAATAAAGCTGAAAGCAGGGGTTGGCTGAGGGGGGATCGGCAGACCACCTTGCCATCCAGCAAAAAAGCGAATTTCGGCTTCTTCTTCATTCGTTGCCGCAATAACTGCTTTGGTTTCATACCCAGAATTGTTGAGCTCCCACGCGCGTAAGTCACCGGCGTGCATGGCCACAAGAATATTAAACCCGTTCACCACGATCGCCACTTCGGTTTGACTGAACGCCAAAAATCCCAAGCCAAGGCTGAGCAAAACCAACAGAACCACGTAAGCGGTTAAAACCTTCCACATGCGATGAAACAGCATCCACAAAACGGGTGCCAAAAGGGCAAGCCACGCAAAGCCGTCTTTTGCAAAAACCACCTGCCGCTCTTCGGTTGCGGCAGAGGGGTTGATGTGGACTGTGTAACTGTTCATGGATCTTTGCCTCGCCTTTTGGAGCTGAACCTGTCTGGCTCACACCCGGATGCCCATAGACTATGTGCCGATCACGCCTTTTGTTGATGGCACGCGGTCCATTGTCCGGGGGTCCTGCTCAATGGCATCACGCAATGCACGCGCCAATGCCTTAAAGCAACTCTCCACAATGTGGTGATTGTTTTCACCGTAAATATTTTCGACGTGCAATGTCACACCTGCCGCTTGCGCAAATGCTTGGAAGAACTCTTTGAAAAGCTCTGTATCCATGTCGCCCAATTTATCGCGGCTGAAGTTTACTTTCCAAATCAGATACGGGCGGCCTGACACGTCAATGGCCACGCGGCTTAATGTTTCATCCATTGGAATAAGGGCGCTCGCATAACGGCGAATGCCTTTGAAATCGCCCAGAGCTTTGCGCACTGCTTCACCCACCATAATGCCGGTGTCTTCAGTGGTGTGGTGAAAGTCGATGTGCAGATCGCCTTCAGTGCGTACTTTTAGGTCAATCAAAGAGTGACGCGAGAGCTGCTCAAGCATGTGATCGAAAAAGCCGATCCCCGTGTCTACATCATATTCGCCCGTCCCATCGAGATCGAGGGAGACAAAGACCGATGTTTCCTTGGTTTGCCGCTCAACAGTGGCCACACGGCCCTGACTTGTTTCTGCGAGCATTTGATTGTCCTTTATGTCGGGCACCTTTTAACGAGATGACATTGGAAAAGGCTACGCCGTTCCAGATCAAAATAGGCGCATTGGTCATTTGGGCAAAATATCCCAATAGAGGTCAAAGGCAAGCACCTTGTGCGTTTTGAAGCTCTGGGAAGCGGCCAAACACGCCAGCATCTCTCGGCTATTTTAGGAGGCGCGGCTTTAACATTGCGCTAATGCTTTCCATGCGCGCCGACTGGCAATGGCTTTGTTCATTCAAAGACTCCAGAAAAGGGCCTAACCCCTTGATCTTAACCTTGAGCGAATCTGGTGTGAACCTGCATATTCTCTATGGACTCATTGGGTTAGAAGAAGTTGCTCATATCGATCATTTCGGGGGCGGTTTATACCGGCTCTCCTTTGGTTGATGGGAGGAGGGGGCCGGAGGAGAGGTGTTGGTTATGTTTCTTCAATCGTGACCATTTTGGGGCTGATCTTGACCTGAGAGGGAAAAGCCGCCACATCAAGGGAACACATTTAAGATCTTGTTCCATTCACCACTATTCAATGAGCGCCCCTATGAGTCATACACCCTCTTCCCCACCAAGCTGGCACGGCACGACCATTCTGACAGTTCGCAAAGGCGGCAAAGTCGTTGTCGCCGGAGATGGGCAAGTCAGCCTTGGCGATACGGTGATTAAAGGGAACGCCCGGAAAGTACGACTGCTTGGCAGTGATGGCAAAGTTATTGGTGGGTTTGCGGGCGCAACAGCAGATGCCATGACTTTGTTTGAGCGCCTTGAGGGCAAGCTAGAACAATATCCCGGGCAATTGACTCGTGCCTGTGTTGAGCTGGCTAAAGATTGGCGCACGGACAGGTATTTGCGCAAATTGGAGGCCATGATGATTGTGGCCGATGCACATGCGTCGCTCGTTCTCACCGGCAACGGCGATGTATTGGAGCCTGAAGGCGGCGTCATTGGCATTGGGTCAGGTGGCAATTATGCGCTATCGGCCGCGCGGGCGCTGGTTGATATGGACTTAGGAGCAGAAGAAATTTGCCGCAAGTCCCTTGGGATCGCGAGCGATATTTGTGTTTATACCAACAATAATTTGACCGTCGAAGTGCTCGATTCCGCGCTTTAAGCGATATGCTTTTCGGTTTTACGTTTTAGTTTTTGGTTTTTGGTTTTTGCCAATTTTGAGAGATGAAAGTTCTATGTCTTCATTTACCCCTCGTGAGATTGTTTCTGAGTTGGATCGCTTTATTGTGGGCCAAAGTGATGCCAAGCGGGCTGTGGCTATTGCCCTTCGTAATCGGTGGCGGCGTCAGCAATTGGAGAGCGACTTACGCGAGGAAGTGCTTCCAAAAAACATTCTGATGATCGGCCCCACAGGTGTCGGGAAGACGGAAATTTCGCGACGGTTGGCCAAACTCGCCCAAGCTCCTTTCATTAAGATCGAAGCAACAAAATTCACGGAAGTGGGTTATGTAGGCCGTGACGTTGACCAAATTGTGCGTGATCTGGTCGAAACGGCCATTGGCATTGTGAAAGAAAAAGGGCGGGCCGAAGTAGAAGCCAAAGCCCATGTTGCCGCTGAAGAACGTGTTCTGGATGCCTTAGTAGGGCAAAACGCCAGCGCGTCCACCCGTGACAGTTTCCGCACAAAGTTACGTTCCGGCGAGATGGACGAAAAAGAGATTGAGCTTCAAGTCGCAGATTCAGCTGGCGGGATGCCCTCCTTTGAGATCCCCGGCATGCCCGGCGCACAGATCGGCATGATGGACATGAACGAGATGCTCGGCAAGGCCATGGGGGGGCGGACCAAAGCGCGTAAGCTCAAGGTAAAAGATAGTCATGACTTGCTGTTGGCCGAAGAAGTGGAAAAGCTTTTCGATCAAGAGAAAATTGTTCGGGATGCAATTTCGCTTACAGAGAATAGCGGTATCGTCTTTTTGGATGAGCTGGACAAAATTTGTGCCCGCGCTGAACGCCAAGGAGGCGATGTCAGCCGAGAAGGCGTGCAGCGAGACTTGCTGCCTCTGATCGAGGGGACCGTTGTTTCTACCAAACATGGGCCGATCAAAACCGACCACATTCTCTTCATCGCGTCCGGTGCCTTTCATATTGCCAAGCCCTCTGATTTGCTGCCGGAGCTACAAGGACGCCTGCCAATTCGGGTGGAATTGAAAGCGCTTACACGGGATGACTTCCGTCGTATTCTAACCGAACCGGAAGCGAGTTTGATTAGGCAATATAAGGCATTATTAGCTACAGAAAATGTAACTTTGGAGTTTTCAGACGACGGGATTGATGCTTTAGCTGATTATGCTGCCGAGTTGAACTCCACCATTGAAAACATTGGTGCGCGCCGTCTTCATACCATTATGGAACGGGTTTTAGATGAAATTAGTTACTCAGCTACCGACAAGGGCGGCGAGACCATTACAGTTGATCGGGCTTATGTGGATGATCATATTGAGGCGCTTGCAGCCAATACAGATCTGAGCAAATTCATCTTATAAGTCTATTTGTGAATCCTAGACTCTTTTTGACTTCTCTTTTAGCGAACCTTAAATGAAGGCACAGGGGGCTGTTAGATGGCATACCATCTAGCAGCCCCCGATTTTATTCGAGCCATCATCGATGGAGGGTGTAGGCGGCGAGGCAGGCGTGCGTCATTCTGATCGCTCATTGCGAATCTTTT
>JARGNZ010000003.1:0-32188 GCA_029209985.1 Parvibaculaceae bacterium | reverse complement strand
TGACTGAGTTTCATCGGCTTTCAGACGTGCAAGCAATTCCCGCAAAGCCTCAGGACTGAGCGTTTCAATTTTGTCCGCCAACACATTTGCTAACTCAGTAGCATCCGAGCTCATACCGCTTGTATCAATGGTCACCTTAGGATGGGAGAGGCGTGCCAAGCGCGTCAACTCTTCTGCCTCATCCCAAATGACCCCCAACACACCAATAATGCGTTGTATCAGATAAAAACTTGGGCGGCCCCGATGGCCATGCTCCAAAGCCGAAAGATACGCGGGCGTCACACCAATTTGCGCCGCCAATTGCTTTTGGGTAAGCCCTTGAGTTGCGCGTAATTTTCTCAACTTTTGGCCAAATGGGGTCATCTGATCCGCCTGAGCCAGACATAAAAGGCACCTCCGCCCCCATGCCTCGGGTGAGCTGGTTGAAAACCTGCGACCAGCGCCCGAAACCGGCTTTCATGCATCCATTGGGTTAAGGCTTCGCGCAGCACTGTGCGCCGTTCCGGGGTGTGGTAATATTCCCGTCCATGCAATGTATGTTGTGCCATGCCTGTATCGCCTTTGCCGGTCACAACCAAAGCGCACCTTAACCCGCGCCCGCGCGCACTGCTCAAAAACTGATAAAGCGTTTCTTCGGCAGAGGTGCGGGTGTGTCCATGAAGATCTAATTTTGTATCTGGCTCAATTCTGCCGCGTGCCAGTTTTTGCTCGAGCTTTCGGTCCAACCCTGTGAGGGGAGGTGCCACCTTTGTGGGGCCTAATTTGGCGCGAAGAGGGCGCATCTCATCGGGAAGCCTTGGTTTCTTGACCAATGGTCGCAATGCATCTTCACTGCTTTGAGCCTTAATCAAACGCTTTTTCTTTGCTGCCCGATCCGCAATGGATGCCTCTATTGCTTGCTCAGGCGCAGAGAGACTTGCCCCTGCATCTGCACTGCTGGCTAAATCCATGGCTTCCTTGAAGGATTGAGTGAGCGAGCTTTCCAAAGATTGGCCCGCACGGGGTGTTGTGCTGCTGGCGACGGTGCGCCACAGGCTCTTTTCTTCCGGGCTGAGAGTGCGACTGCGTCGGCGTTTACTCATAAATCCTGCTTTTAACATCTCAGGCGGTCCCATTTGGCCCCTATGGGACGTATTAGGAGCATCTTAGCGTGAAAACATTACGCATATATAGATACAGGCGTGCGGCTTATGCCTTTATGACGCACAAGTGACTATACACATTTTGATCCACACGCTGTTGATGGTTTTAATTTATGCCGGACAAAAGGTGTTTTGGCACAAGCGTATAAAGCTGACCGTCCATCGCCATATGACCAGCGGACTCACCTGCTTGGGGGCCAGATCCAAAAAAGACATCCCCGCGTACAGCGCCCTTGATGGCTGATCCCGTATCTTGGGCAACCATGAGGTGTTGAAATGGCTTGGTTTTGGCTCCGCCCGCGCGCTGAGGTTCGTGACTATCTAACCACATGAGCGCGCCCAGCGGATGCACAGAACGGTCCACCGCTAGGGACCTATTAGGCGTTAGGGGAATGTTTGCAGCGCCAGGAGGCCCCAAATCAATGTTTTTAATCGCGACTTCCCGGAAAAATATGTAAGAGGGGTTGAGCTGTAAAATTTCATCGCGGGAGGCCGGATTCTGGGCCAACCATGCGCGAATGGACTGCATGGAAACTTGGTCTTTAGGAATGGCCCCTCTGGCCACTAAGTCGCGCCCAATGGCGCGATAGGGACGGCCATTTTTACCCGCAAAGGCCATGCGTGTGACAGAGCCATCGTCTAATTTTAGGCGTGCGGATCCTTGAATATGGGCAAAAAAGACATCGACGGGGTCTTGTGCCCATGCCAGCGCCAAGGGTTGTCCATCTAGTACACCCGCGTCAATTTCTGCTCGCTCGTGATAGGGAATGAAGCGCCCAGCTTCCACCCGACCTCGGATGCTTTTCCCTTTTAGGCTCGGGTCAAATTGCTCAAGCTTGAGGGTCAACAAGTCTGCAGGCTTCGCCAAAAACGGCGTCGCATAGCGTGTGCTACGGGTTCGAGATGCTTTTATTTCGGGTTCGTAATAACCTGTAAAAAGCCCTTGAGGTCGTTTCTCATCCGTAACAAGCAGTGGCGTAAAAGATGCCTCTATAAACGCTCGCATTGCCGTATTTGTGGATTTGATTGATTGCGCCTGCCGACACAGGGGCTGCCAATCTTGCGCCACCCCGTAAGGAATGGCCTCTGTCGTTTTGCCATCAAGGGGAGCAGACGGGGCCTTCTTTAGGATGTGTGCACAGCTTTTCTGAAACGCCTGCAAAGCCCCGGAAAGGTCGTCCGATTGCCAACCGGGAAGGTCTGCAAAAGTCACTTGTTCCCAAATCGGCGTTTGTTGCTCCGCTTTTGGTGAGTGCGTTTTGGATGATTGTGTTTGTGGTGATTGATTAGACACATCTTCCCCACTACAGGCCGCCAAGACCAGTGACGCCACAAGGCACAGGCCAGCACCAAAAGACTGAGGGCTGCTGAAAAATGGCAGAGTTTTGCGCATTTTAAGAGCCTGATTCAGTCGCCACAACACGCCAATTGGGATCTTGGTTGTCCAAGTCACGCTCAAACGTCCAAATATCACGGACCTTACGAACCGTAATTGGGTCCCCTTCAATCACTTGGCCTTCTTCGTTTTTAACTGATTGGGTAAAGGAGCTGTCAAACTCCACCGTGATGGCCGCCTTAGAGCCTTCCAGTTTTGCATCAACAATTTCTGATCTGTCCAAGCCGATAAACTCCATCTCGACCGTCTCACCGCGTGTTTCACGACCAGAAATGACGGAGTCGAAATTTTCAAATACGGATTGGCTGAGAAGACCCTGCAAGACACCACGATTGCCTGATGCAAATGCCACAACGATCATCTCATAGGCCACACGCCCTCCAGAGACAAACGTTCCGGGGTCGAAACTACGATCCGCCACGGCAATATCGGTTAAGCCGGGTAGGTCGTTATTCAGGCCAATATTGATCACGTCTTCGCGGGTCGGCATAGACTGGTTTTGACCGGGCAGGGGAATGACATTATCCCCCGACGCACGCTGATTGCTGTCGGCTTGTTCTTTTTTAAGAGGGTCAAAGGCAGACTTTTCTTGGGGAGGCTGCTCGTGACCCGTGCGCTCGCCTAATACGCTGCGCAGCTTGAAAATTACAACAACGGCAATGATCAACAGGATAAGGGTCAGAGGATCGAATTCACTCCCCATTTGCGGGTCCTTTCTTGGGGTGCCTTCATTTTGCGCACCCTCTCTTTAAGTCATATGTCTTTTGTCTAAGCTATGCCAAAATAGGGGCTATGGCCACTGTTCGCCGTTCTATTTGCCGATTTCTAAAGGTTTTCCTATGCCCTTGCTACTTTTCTTATTGTTTCTGTGTGTTCCACTTGGAGAGATCGCCGTCTTTATTGAGGTCGGGGATTGGATTGGGCTATGGCCAACCATTGCGACGGTCATTCTAACCGCACTGATTGGCACGGCTCTGATCCGCCAACAAGGGATTGCCACCTTAATGGAAGCACAACGAAAAATGGCGCGCAACGAAGTGCCTGTTGGAGAAATGCTGCATGGCTTTTTCCTCGTCATCGGAGGCATTTTACTTTTAATCCCCGGCTTTATTACGGATGGCATTGGGTTTTTGTTGCTCATACCTGCGGTGCGCCACTCTTTGGCGGCCCGCGCCGTGCAGCGTATGCGCCCGATTGACCCTGGCTTTGGTGAAGAGGACCGCCCCGACCGGTTCGACTATTCCTCCGATGGCAGGGGACGCGAGCGGTCCCAACATTCTCACACTGGCATGGTCATCGAGGGGGAGGCTGAAGAGGTTGGCCCGGAGGATGACACACCGCCCCGGACATAGTGGCTCAGACATACAGGCCCGCGCGACGCCTAAAGACTTGACCAAGCTTGGTGGGATTAAGCAAAGCCTTGAGATTGGGTTGTTTGTCGCGCTTTTCCATGATAGCCAACTCTTCTCATATTTCGTCCTATCCGGTCTAAGGTCTTGGGACAATTTACTCTTACGTTTATCTAAAGGAGCTGCGGCACATGGCCGAAAATGATCAAACTGGTGCTGAAAATGGCGGCTTTGCTGAAGACGAGCAGAACGCTCCTCAGTTGCGGGTTATCACTCAATACATCAAAGACATGTCTTTTGAGAATCCAGGTGCGCCCCAGTCATTGACGCCACAAGCTGAGGCTCCAAAAATTGGCGTAAACGTGGATGTTGGCGTGCGCGGTTTGTCTGACACAGATTTTGAAGTTGAAATTAAACTAAGCGTTGAAGCCAAATCAGCAGACGCACCTATTTTTATTGTTGAGCTGACTTATGCTGGCATCTGCCGTTTGGAAAATATTCCACAGGAAAGCATGCAGGCTGTGTTGTTGATCGAATGCCCGCGCATGATCTTCCCGTTTGCGCGCCGCATTGTGGCTGACGCAACCCGTGATGGTGGTTTCCCACCTCTCATGATTGATCCGATTGATTTTGCTTTGCTTTACCGCCAGCAAATGTCGGAAGCACAAGCCACTGTCGGCAACGCTTAAAAGCATGATGCTAATCTTAAGCTGAAGGGCCATTTCCATTTGGGGTGGCCCTTTAGCTTAAAGTTCTTTCCACAAAGCCGTGGACTTGAAGCCAGCGACAAAGTTTTCGTGGGCGGCCTGCTCCTCACCAGTCAATGCTTTTGGCAAAGGTGTGGTACGCGGCGTTTGACGCGCCAGCTTTGAAAGCGAGGTGCCACCGCTTGTCTCCGCATTTGATGTTTTTGTGTCGCCGCCCATTTCCAAAAGGCCCGGCTGGCGGCCGCCGACAAGTTCCAAATAAACTTCGGCAAGCAATTCACTATCGAGCAGCGCCCCGTGTTTTTCACGGCCCGAATTATCCACACCAAAACGGCGGCACAAGGCATCTAGAGAATTTTGGGCGCCGGGATATTTTCGACGTGCAATTTGGAGAGTATCGATGGCCTGATCCATTGACAACTCATTCGGCAAATCTGGATGATTGAGACGCGTGAGTTCCGCATTCAAAAAGCCCATATCAAAAGGGGCGTTATGAATGATCAACGGCGTATCCCCGATGAACTCAATAAAACCTGCCGCTAAATCTGCAAAGAGGGGTTTATCAGACAGAAACTCTGTAGAAAGCCCGTGCACATCAAAAGCGCCTTTTTCCACATCGCGCTCAGGGTTCATATACTCGTGATAAACACGCCCCGTCGGCACATGGTTTTCAAGTTCCACACATCCAATTTCAATTAGTCTGTGGCCCTTTGCCGGGCTGATGCCTGTGGTCTCCGTATCGAGTACAATCTCACGCATTTTATTTCCCCGCTCGCGTGTTTCTATTGCATTGCTGCCCTTGGGTAATAATCACGCTTTGCCCATCATTTTTTCCAGCACACTGCCTTTGCGGTCTTTGAGCGCGGCAATAATATCAACCACTTCTTGCTCCGCATGGGCCAGCCCTTTGTGGGTATCTATCACAAAGTCAGCGCCTACTCTTTTTTCTTCGTCCGCCACTTGCTTGGCGTGAATGGCTTCAAACTTTTCTGCTGTCATGCCCGGCCGATTGAGAACACGCTCGCGCTGCAATTCATAGGGAGCCGATACAACAACAATAACATCCACACGGGCTTTGCCACCGGTCTCAAACAACAGTGGAATATCCAACACCACCATAGGCGTGTTGTTTTCAACATTTTGAGTGATGAAATCTAATTGCTCCTTGCCCACGAGGGGGTGCACAATTGCTTCTAGTTTTTTCATCGCTTCTGCATTGCCCAACACATGTTTGGATAATGCTTCGCGGTCGATCCCGCCTTGCTCATCTAAAATATCGTCAAAGGCCTCTGACAACGGCGCAACAGCGGCCCCTCCGGGGGCATAAATTTTATGTACCGCTGCATCGGCGTCATAGAGCGGCACGCCGTGAGCTACAAACATTTTTGCAGTTTCAGATTTGCCCATGCCAATGGACCCGGTTAAACCGATTAATAGCATTATGCTTCTCCTAGATCTTTTAAGATCAACGTGCGCAATGTTTCTGTTACTTCTGGACGCACACCAAACCAAGCTTCAAAGCCGGGCACAGCCTGATGAAGCAACATGCCCAATCCATCTGCCACTTGATTTCCCCGCGCCCGAGCTTGAGCCAATAAGTCTGTCTCTAACGGTGCATAAACAATGTCTGTTACGGCGGCATCAGTGGGAAGGGGACTTAAATCTACGACAAGCGGGTCCATGCCGCTCATGCCCAGAGACGTTGTATTCACAACCAATGCGGCCTCTGCCATGCCCTTATCCAACTCCTCCCACTCATATACTTTAGCACTGACACCAAGGTCATCCACCAAATGCTCTGCCCGTGATTTTGTGCGGTTGGCAATGCGCATTTCTGGAACGCCGGCTTTTGCCAATGCCGCCACAATGGCGCGGGACGCGCCGCCAGCACCAAGTATAAGAGCGGGGCCTTTTTGAGGGTCAAAGCTTTTTAACCGATCGGCCAAGTTGGCCATAAAACCATAGCCGTCGGTATTTCGGCCTTCCCAACCATCTGGCGTTTTCACCAATGTGTTGACGGCTTTCAGTTGCCGCGCACTTTCGTCTACATGGTGTTTTTCAAGCAACCACTGAAAGAGTGTTTCTTTATGGGGAACCGTGACATTCGCCCCGACATATCCCAACGCATCAAACCTTTCGAGTGTGGCAACCAAGTCTTCTGGTTTGACCGCCAGTTTTTCGTAGGAGGCATTGGCAACACCAAGTGTTTTAATCCAATGGGAGTGGATGAGGGGAGAGCGTGAATGGGTGATGGGCCATCCCATAACAACAACTTTATGTGTCGCGGTTGGTGAGGCGGTCATGTTTTAAGAATTCCTTGAAGACGGGCAAACTCTAAAACCGGTAGTAAGGGCAAGCCTAGAATGGTGAAATAATTGCCATCGATTTTGTCAAATAATTGCGTGCCAGTGTTTTCTAAAAGATAACACCCGACACTGCTTAAAATAGTGTCTCCGACTGTGTGCAGGTAGTCGGTGAGGAACTCATCTGAAAATGGCCGCATAGTGAGATGTGCTGCATCCTGATGAGCCCATATTTGTTCGTGGTCTTTGACGATGCACAGAGCACTATGCAGCGTGTGGGTTTTGCCGCGCAGAAATTTTAGGTTTTCAGCCGCTTGGGCCGTAGTTTCTGCTTTATCAAATTGGCGCCCATCGCAGGTTAAAACTTGATCAGCTGCTAAGATAAAGTGATTTGGAAATTTTTTGCCCACGGCCTTTGCTTTCAGCAAAGCAAGGTGTTGAGCCAAGGCCATACCATCTGTGGGAGTTTGAAAATGTTCCTTTGCCCTTGCCTCATCCACCGCTGAAACTTCAACCTGAAATGGCACCCCCGCGTCAGCCAATAAGCGTGCGCGGACTTGGCTACCAGATGCGAGAATAAGAGAAGCGGATGGCGTCATGGGGCTCAATCATCCGCCAAGCTTGGCATCATTTCTTGGCGATGGCGGGAATAGAGATTGAGCACAGCGGCTGATGTTTCTTCAATCGAGCGGCGGGTCACATCGATGGTAGCCCAGCCGTGCTTATTATAAAGCCTGCGAGCCTGAGCCACTTCATCGGTCACAAGCTTTTTGTCGACATATTCTGTTTCTTGTTTCTCATTCAAAGAAAGAAGCCGGTTCTTACGTATTTGTACGAGACGTTCAGGGTTTGCAATCAAACCTACAATTAGAGGGTTTGTCGCGACCATCAGACTGTCGGGCAAGGGCACATTGGGTACGAGAGGAATATTTGCAGCTTTGATCCCCCGGTTTGCCAAATAAATGCAAGTAGGTGTTTTGGATGTGCGCGACACGCCTACCAACACAATATCGGCATCATTGATGTCGGCGGTTTCCTGCCCATCATCATGGGCCATTGTATAATTGAGCGCCTCAATGCGATCAAAATACTCCGCATTCATTGCGTGTTGCCCGCCCGGCTTATTGGAAATTTTGCGGCCCAAATAAGAGCCGAGCGCACCAATCACAGGGTCCAACACTGAGATACACGGGATTTCCAACTCAGCACATTTGCGGACTAATTTATCGCGCAGATCTGCGTTGACCATTGTGAACATCACAATGCCAGGAGCCGCTTCAATTTCTCCGATCGCACGGTCTAACTGTTTTGGACCCCGAACCAACGCATAAATATGCTCGACCGGGCGCACATCCTCATATTGGGCACACGCCGCGCGCGCCACCGCATTCAAAGTTTCGCCGGTAGCATCGGATAAAAGGTGAAGATGGAAAATGCGGCGGGTTGCCATAAAATGTCCTGACTGTTGATGCACCGTAAAATATCGACAGTTCGCCCCAAAAGCCAGCAGTACCCAGTAGGGCATACTAAATTCCCAAAAATTTAGCGGTCATACTTTGGTAGGGACCTGTGGATAGCTGTGGAAAACGTGGAAAACTGGCGAGATATGAACAGGGTCAATTGGTACTACTTGGCCATCCCTTAGTCGCACACACTTTCATGAGTCCCTTGAAAACCGGACTCTCCAGCTTGGGGATCATGGGGATAAAAGTATGTCTTGAGAGTAGTGCTTTACTTGTCCCCATCTTTATACTTATCCACAGCAAGACTTTGCACAGGGAAGAGCCTTGAGACTCCTCAAGGAATCCAAATCCATCCCGCGCGACAAAAATGACAGTTTGAATAATCTGAAATTGCTTTAGAAAGGCTCCATAAGTGTGAATAAAAAGAGTTCAAAAAATAATCCTCCTTATCCACAGGGTACTACTACTACCACTACCTATAGATATTAAAATCTTTTGGAAATTGGATATGCCCTTAGCTATCCCTGATATACATTCACTCAATCAACTGTTTTGCCTATCGCCTATGAAACGCCCAATCTTACAGCCTTCACATAGGCTAGAAGAAACTCAGTGAGTTACAATGACATCGAAGACAGCCGCACCATCCACTGCTCTCCAATCAAGTGAAAAACGCTTTCTCAAAGCCCTTAGAGGAGAGCCCACAGATCGCCCTCCCATTTGGTTGATGCGTCAAGCTGGTCGGTATTTGCCTGAATACAAAGAACGCCGGGCAGTTGCTGGGAGTTTTCTTGATCTTTGTTACACCCCAGAACATGCGATTGAAGTTACATTGCAGCCTATCCGGCGGTTTGGCTTTGATGCGTCAATTTTGTTTTCTGATATTTTGGTAATCCCAGATGCATTAGGCCAACCAGTGCGGTTTGAAGAGGGCATTGGCCCAGTTCTAGAACCGATTACCACAGCAGCACAAATTGATGCGCTTGATGGGGACCGGGTGCTGGACCATCTTATGCCGGTTTTCAAAACAGTTTCTGGCTTACGGGCAGCCTTGCCTGATGAAACCGCTTTGATTGGATTTGCTGGGGCTCCGTGGACCGTTGCAACCTACATGGTGGGGGGGCGTGGTTCTCCCGACCAAGGAGCGGCAAAGGCTTTAGGGTATAACGAGCCTGAAACATTTCAGCGGCTCATTGATTTGCTGACTGAAGTCACTGGGGATTATCTCATCGCCCAAGTTGTGGCTGGTGCTGAAGCTTTGCAAATTTTTGATACGTGGGCGGGGAGTTTACCTGCCCCTTATTTCCGCAAATGGTGCTTAGAACCGATGCGTCGATTGCGTGCGCGATTGGCCGATCAATGTCCTAACGTACCTGTTATTGGCTTTCCAAAGGGTGTTGGGGCTTCTTACGAAACCTATATTCGGGAAACAGGTATTAATGCGATTAGCATTGATACAGGTGTTGATCCCGCATGGGCGGCAAAAGTATTGCAACCACTTGGCACTGTGCAGGGGAATTTAGACCCGCTTGCGCTTGTGGCTGGGGGGGAAACCATGCGCGAAAGTGCTTTGCATATTCTTGATACCCTTGGGCACGGTCCTTTTGTTTTTAATTTAGGACACGGAATTGTGCCACATACGCCTCCTGAGCATGTGGGTGAGCTTGTTGAATTGGTGAAGGAGTGGAAGCCGTGACACAAACAAATCTGCCAAAAAAGAAAGTGGCTGTTGTCTTGATGAATTTGGGTGGTCCAGATTGTCCTGATGCGGTGAAACCTTTTTTGTTCAATTTGTTTCGTGATCCCGCAATCATTCGGTTGCCCAATCCATTTCGATGGCTTGTGGCGAAGTTAATCTCTTCTCGTCGCGCCCCTATTGCACGGGAGATTTATCAATATATGGGGGGCGGCTCTCCCATTGTTCCCTTAACGCTTGAACAGGGCAGCAGTTTAGAAACTGACTTAGGCGCGGATTTTGATGCAAAATGCTTTATCGCAATGCGTTACTGGCATCCATTTTCTGATCAAGCCGCCAAGGAGGTTCAAGCTTGGGGAGCTGATGAAATTGTTTTGCTCTCGCTTTACCCTCAGTATTCCACAACAACGACCGAAAGTTCGTTGAAGGAATGGGGCCGGGCAGCGCGGGCCAATCAGCTTGATAAACCCACGCATATTGTTTGCTCTTATCCAACAGAGCCGGGCTTTATTCAGGGGCAGGTGAATTTGATTAAACCTGTTGTTGAAAAAGCTATTCAGGATGCAGGCGGCTTGGAATATGTTCGGTTGTTGCTTTCAGCCCATGGCTTGCCAAAATCAGTGATTGAGGGGGGTGACCCTTATCAAAACCATGTGCGCCAAACATGCCGGGCGATTGCGGACGGGTTGGGTATGGCTGAGCTTGATTGGCTTGATTGTTATCAGAGTAGAGTGGGACCGATGGAGTGGATTGTCCCTTCTACTGAAGATGAAATTAAGCGGGCGGGTGCTGATGGGAAAGCTGTTGTGGTGGCCCCGATTGCCTTTGTCACGGAGCATTCTGAAACTCTTGTTGAGCTTGATATTGAATATGGAGAACTTGCGAAAGAGGCCGGGGTGTCTATCTATTTGCGGGTTGAAGCTATTGGAACTGAACCCAACTTTATCGGTGCGCTTGGTAAGCTAGTACGTGAGGCGCTTGCAACGGATCCAGCTTCGCATAAGGCGATTTGTGAAGATGATTACGGGTGTTCGGCTTATGATTTGATCTCTGGTAAGTCTTAATCTGGGGTGGTTGTGTTGAAGGCGAAGGTGTTATGAGCGAGATTTTTTTTGATGGCCTGTCATCCAGCTATTTATGGATCAAAGCGCTTCATGTGATTTCTGTCATTTTCTGGATGGCGGGGATGTATTATTTGCCACGTCTTTTTGTGTATCACCGCGAAAGCGCTGTGGGTTCAGATATTTCTGAGAATTACAAAAAGATGGAAGAGCTTTTGCTGCGCCGGATTATCAATCCAGCGATGGGGGCTGCTTTTCTGTTTGGGGGCCTATTGCTTTTAACGCCGGGTGTGATCGATTGGGCTGATGGCTGGATCCATGTGAAGCTTTTTTTAGTTCTGATTATGTCTGGGTATCACGGGTTTTTAGCTCGGTGGCGTAAAGCATTTGCACGGGATGAGCGGCCTTTTACGTCTCGGACTTTGCGTATCATGAATGAAATTCCGCCTGTTTTGACGATTTTCATTGTTATTATGGTCATCGTGCGCCCATTTTAGGGGGGATAGCTTTTTAATCTTGGACTTTCCCTTTCAAAAAAAATCGGTTATAAGCATTTATTAGCATTAGATTGACTTCTGCGGGGTTCACCTTGCTTAAATTTGATGTCTCATTTCCTCTCTATTGCCTTCCTTTTTAGACTCCTTTCTTCAGCTTTGTTCATTTGTGCTTCGATTTTTGCTCTTGTCATTTTTGTGGCACTGATTGTTTCATGAAGGCCGCGACTAATTGAAGTATGAGTTTCATACGATTTCATTTTAGATTCTTCTTTTGCCTCATTATGTGTTGGTTGGCATTCCCTATCGACGTATGGCAAAGCTGATCGTTCCATTCCAATATTCCCTAAATTAAGACAGAGAATTTTCATGCCGCAGATCAAACTGCTCGACCTCAAAGCTAAGTCTCCAACTGAATTGCTTTCATTTGCTGAAGAGCAGGAAGTTGAAAATGCCAGTACCTTGCGTACGCAAGAACTGATGTTTGCCATTTTGAAAAGACTGGCTGAGCAAGATATCGATATTATCGGTGAAGGGGTGATGGAAGTTCTTCAGGATGGTTTTGGTTTCCTAAGGTCTCCACAAGCCAACTATTTGCCCGGTCCTGACGATATTTATGTAAGCCCTAGCCAAATTCGTCGTTTCTCTTTGCGTACAGGGGATACGGTTGAAGGGGATATTCGTGGCCCGAAAGATGGGGAACGCTATTTTGCGTTGTTGAAAGTCAATTCTGTTAATTTTGAAGATCCAGAAAAAGTACGGCATAAGGTTCATTTCGATAACCTGACCCCGCTTTATCCAGATGAAAAAATCAACATGGAAGTTGATGATCCAACGTTGAAAGATAAATCAGCGCGGGTGATCGATATTGTGGCGCCTTTGGGGAAAGGACAACGGGCTTTGATCGTTGCGCCGCCTCGCACTGGTAAAACTGTGTTGCTGCAAAATATTGCTCATTCAATCGCTGCCAATCACCCGGAATGCTATTTGATCGTTTTGTTGATTGATGAGCGCCCTGAAGAAGTGACTGACATGAAACGCTCTGTAAAAGGGGAGGTTGTTTCTTCCACTTTTGATGAGCCGGCGGTGCGTCACGTGCAAGTAGCTGAAATGGTTATTGAAAAGGCTAAACGGCTTACGGAGCATGGGCGCGATGTGGTTATTCTGCTCGATTCCATTACCCGTCTTGGACGGGCCTATAACACTGTGGTGCCAAGCTCTGGTAAAGTATTGACCGGGGGTGTGGATGCCAATGCATTGCAACGTCCAAAACGTTTCTTTGGGGCGGCACGTAATATTGAAGAGGGTGGTTCTCTTACAATTATTGCGACGGCGTTGATCGATACGGGGAGCCGTATGGATGAAGTTATTTTTGAAGAATTTAAAGGGACAGGCAATTCTGAGGTTATCTTGGATCGCAAGGTTGCTGATAAGCGGGTCTTCCCAGCCATCGATATTCTGAAATCTGGTACGCGTAAAGAAGAGCTGCTTACGGACAAAGTGACGTTGCAGAAAATTTATGTGCTGCGCCGTATTCTCAACCCAATGGGGACTGTGGATGCGATCGAGTTCTTGCTTGATAAATTGCGTCAAACAAAATGTAACGATGAGTTCTTCGACAGCATGAATACGTAATTTAAAATATGATCCGTATGAGTCATATTGTGACTTATGGACTCTATGAAAAAGGCCTGTCATCGAATGACAGGCCTTTTGTATTGGGTAGCTTGATTAGTCTATTAGCTGCCAGGGATTAAGATACTTGCACCGGTTGTTTTGCGAGTTTCTAATTCTTCATGGGCGCGGGCAGCTTGAGATAATGGATATCTCTGATTGACGTTTGCCTTTATGGCGCCGCGTGCGACCGCATCAAAAACATCTGCGGCGGTTTCATCAAACTCTTCCTGGGTCAACGTGTAGTGGATCATGGTTGGGCGGGTGACATAAAGAGAGCCTTTGGTGGCGAGAATGCCGAGATCAACACCGGTCACAGGGCCAGATGCGTTCCCAAAACTTGCCAGTAGACCACGGGGTTGGAGGCAATCGAGGGAGGCGGCGAAAGTGTCTTTGCCTACGCCGTCATAGACAACTGGCACACCTTTGCCATCGGTGATTTCTTTTACACGTGTGGCAATGTCTTCGTGACTATAATTGATGACATGGGCACATCCATTGGCTTTTGCGAGCTCGGCTTTTTCTTGGGAACTTACAGTTCCGATGAGAGTGACCCCTAGGTCTTTCGCCCATTGGCATGCAATGAGACCGACGCCTCCGGCTGCGGCGTGAAAGAGAATCGTGTCGCCGGCTTTTACTTTGTAGGTGCCTTTGAATAGATAACGGACTGTCATGCCTTTCATCATCAAGCATGCAGCTTCTTCATCGGTGACACCGTCTGGGATTTTTGCAACGCGGGCGGCAAAGGTGTTTTGTTCTTCTGAATAAGCACCTAAGGGACCGGAGCCATAGGCAACGCGGTCGCCTATTTTGAGGTGAGTTACACCGTCGCCAACAGCTGTTATTTCGCCTGCTGCTTCTAGTCCTATACCGGAGGGGTAGGGGATTGGATAGAGGCCGGAGCGGTGGTAGGTGTCGATGTAATTTATGCCGATTGCAGTGTGGCGTACTTTGACATGACCCGGAGCGGGATCTTCTAGAGTGATGTCCTCTAGCGTCATTTTTTCAGGACCACCGGGTTCGCTTACACGGATTGCTTTTGTCATTGGGTGCCTCTGGTTTTGAGCTTAACTTGGCTATAGATTCGGTTCCGAACTTATTTTTCAAATATTGGATTGAATAATACCCAGTTCCTATAATGGGTTTAGAGCATTAATTCGGGTACGAATTAAAATAGCCAAAGACTTTTATGTCTTTGGCTATAGAAGTTATCCCAAGTGTTTTTTGAAGAAAGCTAAGGTGCGGGCATTGGCAGTGTCAGCATCCTCTGGATGGTGATGAGTGCCAGCGGACCTTGCAAAGCCGTGATCGCGACCGGGATATTGGAACAGCTCAACGTGGGGGTTGTCTGCCAGTCCGCTGATGATTTGTTCTTGGGCTTCAACGGGGACAAATTCATCATTGCCTGCGATGTGAAGGGCAAGTGGTTTTGTAATGTTGCTTGCTTCTGATAGCAGGGTTTGGATGTTAACGCCGTAGTAGCCGACTGAGGCATCTACGTCAGTGCGGGTGGCGGTGAGGTAGGCCAACATGCCGCCGAGGCAATATCCAATGGAGCCTACTTTGCCTGTGCAGGCGTCAGATTTGCGTAGGTGGCTGATTGTGGTCGCAACATCTTTAATGCCTGTTTCCATATCGAACAGACCAAAAAGTTCAAAGGCGCGCGCCATTTCTGCTTCTGTTTGGTCTGTCAGATTAACGCCGGGCTCAATACGCCAAAAGAGATCTGGGCAGAGTGCGACGTAGCCTTGTGCGGCAAGGTTGTCGGCAATGTCGCGCATGTTTTTATTGATGCCAAAAATTTCTTGGATCACGACGATGCCAGGTCCTTTGCCTCCTTCTGGGAGGGCAAGATAGCCGTCGAATGTACCGTCTGGGCCTTCAATTTGGATCATTTGTCCGCTCACAATTTTCTCCTAATGGGTTTGGCATTGATGCAGCCTATTGATGTTGGAGACACTCTATCGCGGGGCTTAGGCAGCGTCAGGTGAAAATTGAGCGAGGGTCGCCTTTAGTTCAGCTGGTTTGGTGATGGGAGCTGAGCAGAGTGTCCCACGACAGACGTAGAGGGTTGGTTGACCATTGATGCAAGTTTTTCCAACTGCTGGATGCGAGGGAGGCAATTGCTCAGAGGTTCGTGTAGTCATGAAAAACCGTGTGGGGCAGGAAAGGGCAAAAATCTCTTTTTTGAAAGCTTTACCTATGTGTGAACTCGCCTGTGTTTCACGTGTGTCAGCGGGAAGGATGAGGATGAATTGCGTGAGATTTAAGTGGGTGTCGAGACCCGTTAGGTATGTGCCAAGGGGAAAGGCATTTTTGATGGCATCTGCAGAAAATGTTTGGAGTATTTTTTCAGCGTTTTGACGATAAGGCTCATGGCCTGTGGCGGCGTATAGACGGGTTAAATTAGAGATCATGGTGCCATTTGCGGCTGGTGTGGCCCCGTCGTTTGCGGTTCGGGTTCGCCGAATGAGACCTTCGGCATCTTGTGCAGTGAAAAAATAGCCGCTGTTTTTCTGATCCCAATAATAAGTGTCGAGTTCATCGCTCCAAGATTTGGCATTTTCTAGGTACTGGGGGTCTGCTTCTATTTCAAAGAGGGTGAGGGCGGCGGCTATCATATTTGCCAGTCCATCAGACATGGCTTTGTGTTGTGCGCGTCCCGGTGTGTCGGCTGCTTGGCGCCAAGCGTGGCATAGACGCCCGTCGTGTACCATGTCGCGCATTATGGCTTGGTAGGCGGTTTTTGATAAGTCTATCCAATCTTGTCGATCGAAGGCTTGGCCTGCTTCTGCCAGAGCTTTGATCATAAGGCCGTTCCAATCGGTTAGTACTTTGTCGTCCCAGGCGGGGCGAATGCGGGCATCTTGGGCGGCCATGAGACGGGCGCGCAGGGGCGCTAGGGTGTTATCTTGGTGCTGATCGAAGGGGGCGTCGGCATGGGCGAGGCGGTTTAGGATGTTGTTGCCTTCCCAGTTTCCTGAGGTGGAGATGTCATATGCGTCACCAAATAGGGATGCGTTCTCTTGTAAAATTAATTGAATTTCTTGGGCTGACCAGACATAGAACTTGCCTTCAACCCCTTCTGAATCAGCGTCTAAGCTGGCTGCAAATGCGCCGTTGTGGGTGATCATTTCGCGGGACACCCAGTCAATCGTTTGTGATATACGGGCGGCGTAACGAGGGTTTTTGGTGTGTTGCCAGACTAATGTCATGAGAGAGAGGAGAAGGGCGTTGTCGTAAAGCATTTTTTCAAAATGGGGTACGAGCCAACCTGCATCGACAGAATAGCGCGAAAAGCCTCCTCTTAGGTGGTCATAGATGCCGCCTTCACTCATGTGATTGAGAGCTTTTTCTACTGGTTCTGCGTAGCTGGGGTCATTTGTGGCCAGATAGCGGCGCCATAACAACTCGAGCAAGGCGGTTTGAGGGAATTTGGGAGCGCCGTTTAGGCCCCCATTTACGGGGTCTAAGGCAGGGAGTAACCGTTCTGCAACGGTGAGGGCCATATCTCTTGGCGGTGCTTTTGGGTCACTCATGGGCGCGGATCGCAGTGCGGATAGCAGGGCCTGTCGATTTGTCTGGACCTTTTCCGGTTCCTCCTTAAAGATGCGCGCGATTTCAACGAGTAGATTTGAGAAACTTGGCTGGCCAAATTTTGGGACGGGAGGGAAATATGTACCTCCCCAAAAGGGCTCTCCGGTTGGCGTTAGGAACATGGTCAGCGGCCATCCTCCTTGTTGGCCAAGATGGTGAAGCGCTTCCATATAGATGGCATCAATGTCGGGGCGTTCTTCTCGATCTACTTTGATGTTGATGAAGTGTTCATTCATCAAGGCGGCTGTTTCAGTATTTTCGAAACTTTCGTGGGCCATAACATGGCACCAATGGCACGCGGCATACCCGACGGACAGTAAGATTGGTTTGCCAGTTGTTTTGGCAAGGTCTAGGGCTTTATCTCCCCATGGACGCCAATGAACGGGATTGTCTTTATGTTGAAGCAGGTAAGGACTGGTTTCTTCTGCTAAGTGATTTTTGTTTTGATTTGGCAAAGTATTTCCATGGATCTGGCCGATAGGCGGGGATGGGATTGTGAGCCTATAGGTTTGAAAAAATAAGGAAAGTAATCGATCGGGTGGGCTCGGTTGATTGGCGGCAGATTGGTGGTCGATTCGGTATGGAAACAATTTTTGCACTTTCAAGCGGACGGGGAAAAGCTGGCGTGGCTGTTATTCGCGTTTCTGGACCTTTAGCAAAAGAGGCCGTGATTGCTTTATCGGGGCGTGAACCTGAGGCTGCTCGGCAGGCTTTATTCCGTGTTTTGAGGGATCCGCAATCTGGTGAGGTTTTGGATCAAGCTTTGGTTTTGTGGTTCGTGGGACCTGCGAGCTTTACCGGGGAAGATTGTGCGGAGTTTCAAATCCATGGGGGTCCCAATGTGGTGGGGACTGTTTTGGCGGCGCTTGGAAGGCTGGATGGATGCCGGGCTGCGGAGGCAGGGGAGTTTACGCGCCGGGCTGTCGAGAACGGAAAATTTGACCTAACGGAAGCCGAAGGCATTGGCGATTTGATTGAGGCAGAGACGGAAGCTCAGCGTCGCCAAGCGTTACAACAAATGTCTGGGGGGCTTGGGGCGCGATGCGTGGAGTGGCGTGAGAGGCTGATTAAAGTGCTTGCATACGTGGAAGCTGACATTGATTTTGTCGATGAAGATGATGTGCCTGAAGGGCTTTCGCTTTCGGTTTTGCCTCTTATCGTTGGGTTGTCTGAAGAGATTGATGCGCTTTTAGCTGATGGAATACGTGGGGAACGGGTGAGGGAAGGGATCGATGTTGCAATTATTGGTCCTCCTAATGCCGGTAAATCTAGTTTGTTGAATTGGCTGGCACGCAGAGATGTGGCAATTGTCTCAGCAGAAGCGGGGACAACACGCGATATTGTGGAGGTGCGATTGGACCTTGCGGGCATGCCAGTGATTTTGGCGGATACGGCGGGTCTACGGGAAACCGACAACCTTGTTGAGCGTGAAGGGGTTAAACGGGCTTTAGCTCGGGCCGGTTCTGCGGATCTGACGATATTGCTTGTTGGAGGCGATCAAGATGCTAACGAATTCCTAATGTCTGGTTCTACCGGTAGTACTTCGGGGGTGGAGGCGTCTTCTAGGTTTGATTTTCCTCTGCTGAATAAAGTGGACCTTTTGGGGGCAGGGAAAGAGTCACTAGATTCGGTTCCGGAAGGATTTTGTGGGATTTCTATTAAGTCTGGCCTTGGTCTTGACGACTTTTTGGCGGACTTAGAGCGGTTGGTACAGGATAGATTTGAGGGGCGGGAACCGGCATTGATTACGCGGCAGCGCCATAGAGATGAGCTTTCTGCCTGTCAGTTGCATTTGGAACAGGCCATAGAGATTGTTCAGGCTGAGGGAGATGAAGTGTTTGCGGCGGAGGAAATCCGGCTTGCTTTAAGGGCTTTAGGACGATTGAGCGGGCGCGTGGACGTTGAAGAACTGCTTGATGTTGTGTTTCGGGATTTTTGTATTGGCAAGTGATGTTTCACGTGAAACAAAACGAGTCCATAGTGAGGAGAGGATACTCTCCGGCCTGTTGAAAGGAATATGCGATGACCCATCGCTTTGATGTCATTGTTATTGGTGGCGGACACGCGGGCTGCGAGGCGGCTAGTGCAGCCGCCCGTGTGGGTGCGCGAACCCTTCTTCTGACCCACAAAATTGAAACCATTGGTGAAATGTCCTGCAATCCGGCAATTGGTGGATTGGGGAAGGGGCATTTAGTTCGAGAGATTGATGCGCTTGACGGTTTGATGGGGCGGGTTGCTGATGCGGCAGGTATTCAGTTTCGTCTGCTCAATCGACGTAAGGGAGCGGCTGTTCAAGGGCCGCGCGCTCAAAGTGATCGAAAACTATATCGAAATGCGATGCAGGCTGAGATCCTCAACCACGAAAACTTAGATGTGATCGCGGGGGGTGCTGAAGACCTTATTGTTGAAGATGGGGTTTTGAAGGGTGTTGTTGCGGGGGATGGTACGTCTTATTTTGCCCCTAAAGTAGTTCTTACCACGGGCACGTTTTTGCGGGGGATGATCCATATTGGTCATAAACGCACTCCGGCCGGTCGTGTAGGAGATGCGCCAGCTCTTGGTCTTTCTGACCGCCTCTATGGATTGGGTATTAAATTGGGGCGTTTGAAAACAGGGACGCCGCCTCGTCTTGATGGCAAAACCATTGATTGGGCGTCATTAGAGCGGCAACCGGGAGATAACCCACCGGTTCCCTTCTCGTTTTTGACGGATAAAATCACAACGCCTCAGATTGATTGCCATATTACGCGTACGCTTTCGACCACTCATGACATTATCCGAGAGAATCTTAAAGATTCCCCGGTGTATGGAGGGATGATTGAAGGTTTGGGGCCGCGCTATTGCCCATCGATTGAAGATAAAGTGGTTCGCTTTGCCCAGCGGGATACGCATCAGATCTTTTTGGAGCCTGAAGGCTTAGATGACGATACTGTTTATCCAAATGGTATTTCTACAGCCTTGCCGGAAGGTGTTCAGGAGCAATTTGTACGCTCCATTCCCGGATTGGAAAAGGTTTCCATTCTTCAGCCGGGCTATGCAATTGAATACGATTATATTGACCCTCGAGAGCTGTTGGCGACTTTGGAGACCAAGACACAACCAGGTCTTTATTTAGCAGGTCAAATTAACGGCACGACAGGCTATGAAGAGGCTGCCGGGCAGGGACTGGTCGCGGGGTTGAATGCGGCTCGATCTGTTTCGGGTAGCGATGATGTGATTTTTGATCGTGCATCATCCTATTTGGGTGTGATGATCGATGATTTGATTACCAAGGGTGTTTCTGAGCCTTACCGGATGTTTACCTCACGGGCTGAATATCGCTTGACCCTTCGTGCGGACAATGCAGATCAGCGATTGACCAATTTGGGTGTTGCTGTTGGTCTTGTTGGCTCTAAGCGTGGTCATTTGTTTGATGAAAAAATGACTTTGCTTGCGTCAGCCCGTGAATTGACTGAAAGTTTGGTGATGACGCCGGCGGCTTTGTCTAAATCCGGTCTGAAAATTAATCAGGATGGGGTGCGACGCAGTGCTTTTGATCTGATGGCATATCCAACGGTGCCTTTGGCCAAAATTCAAGAGATTTGGCCGGATTTGAACACGCTGGACCCCAAAATCTTAGGACAAGTTGAGATTGATGCCCAGTATGCTGGCTATTTGGATCGGCAAGAAGCTGATATTAAGGCTTTTCGCCGGGATGAAAATTTACGTATTCCGCCAGACTTTGACTATAATTTGGTGGCGGGCCTTTCTAATGAGGTCAAATCTAAACTGGAGCGGGCAAAGCCTTCCTCTTTAGGGCAAGCTTCTCGTTTAGAGGGTATTACTCCGGCCTCTTTAACGGTATTACTCTTATATATTAAGCGGACACGCCGGGCAAAAACCGGCTGATTTCCTATCTTCTTTTCGTAGTGCTAAGGAATACCAATCATGCCGCAAGTCATTGATGCGGAATCCTTTTTCCGGTTCGCGAATGTTTCACGTGAAACAGTTGCCCGACTCTCGTTATACGAGTCTGTTCTCATTAAGTGGCAAAAGGCGATCAATTTGGTGTCAAAAGGGACTTTAGAGGACCTTTGGCAGCGCCATTTTTTGGATAGCGCTCAGCTTATGGGTAAAATTCCCGATGAGGCTCAAACCCTTGTAGACCTTGGAAGTGGCGGGGGATTTCCCGGTGCGATATTGGCCATTTTGTTGGCAGAAAAACGTCCAGATATGGATGTTCATCTGGTAGATAGCGATCAACGGAAGTGCACTTTTGTCCGAGAAGCGTGCCGTGCTGCGGGGGTTAAGCCAACGGTTCATTCCGTTCGCATTGAGCAACTGACAGACCTGAAGGCTGATGTTGTAACGGCCCGAGCTTTGGCGCCGCTTCCTAAACTTCTTGGCCTTTCAGCGCCATTTTGGAAAGAAAACACCGTTGGCCTCTATTTAAAGGGTGAAGGGGCCACAGATGAATTGACCCAGGCGCGTAAATATTGGAAATTCGATAGTGAAATGGAGCAAAGCCAGTCTAGTGAGACTGGGGTTGTTCTTCAGGTGACAGGCCTTGGTCATGTCGAGTCCTGATTTTCCCTCTAGGGATGCGTCCCAGCAAGGTGGCCAGAATATGTCTAATACGACTGAAAACCAATCTGTAGAAGCCGGTGCTGTTGAGCCTCGCATTCTAGTTCTGGCCAATCAGAAGGGCGGTGTTGGTAAAACGACAACGGCAATTAACTTGGGTACAGCTCTGGCAGCGGTCGGAGAGCGTGTTCTTGTTATTGATTTGGACCCTCAAGGAAATGCGAGCACTGGGTTTGGTGTTGAGCGTAGCGAGCGGTCGGTTTCTGCGTATGATGTGCTTATTGGGACCCGATTGGCTGAAGATGCAATTGTGCCGACACAGGTTCCGGGCCTAGACCTCATTCCTTCTACAATGGATTTGTTGGGCGCTGAATTGGAATTGAGCAGTGTGTCGCGGCGCTCCCATCGGTTGCGGGATGCGTTGCACCGGATGCCATTATCTGGGCATGCGCGGGAAGGGCGTGATGCGGCGGTGAGTCAACGGCCTTACTCTTATGTCCTGATTGATTGCCCGCCTTCGCTCAATCTTTTGACGATTAACGCTATGACTGCTGCAGATTCTATTTTGGTGCCCTTGCAATGCGAGTTTTTTGCGCTTGAAGGGTTGAGCCAATTGTTGCGGACTGTTGAGCGGGTAAAAACAAGCCTGAACCCAGATTTGGATATTCAAGGCATTGTGCTTACCATGTATGACAAACGCAATAATCTCTCTACGCAGGTGGAAGATGACGTGCGGTCGTATCTTGGTGACAAGGTTTACCGTACCGTGATCCCAAGAAATGTACGTATTTCTGAAGCGCCGTCTTACGGCAAGCCGGCGATTGTATATGACCTTAAATGTACTGGTAGTCAGGCCTATCTAAGATTGGCTGCGGAACTGATTGCGCGTGAGAAAATGTTAGCCCAAAAACCCGCTGCGTAAGATTCCGGCTGAGATTGGATAACACGCAATGGAATCAATGTATTTCGAGTACACGTTAAACGAGTCTCTTAGGACTCTTAATACTTCACTTTAACCTATTGAAATTATTAACATTTAGCCATACCAGCCTCAAGTTTTGAAAAATATGGGCGAAAAACCGCAGAAACGGGGACTTCTCTGTGGAACTACCGGGTAGGACTAATTGGGGATAAATTGGTGATAACGCGGCCCGCGCACCAGTTTTGTTAAGAAATGGAGGGCTTATGAACGCCGAAGATGGACAAGGAAAATCACGCTTAGGGAGAGGTTTGGCGGCTCTCATCGGAGATGATGCGGCCTTTGAACTCGGTGATGCGGATGATGCAGGACGTCGGGGCATTAAGGAAGTGCCAATTGAATTTCTGCGTGCCAATCCGTTTCAGCCTCGGCAGGTTTTTCGGGAAGAAGATCTCGTAAATCTCTCTGATTCCATCCGTGAAAAAGGTGTTTTGCAGCCTATTGTTGTGCGCGCGCTCCCCGGAAAAGATGAATCTTATGAAATTGTGGCCGGGGAACGGCGCTGGCGGGCGAGCCAGCGAGCGCAATTACATAAAGTGCCTGTCATTGTCAAAGAACTCAGTGATCATGAGTCTTTGGAAATTGCCATTATTGAGAATGTGCAACGGGCCGACTTGAATGCGGTTGAAGAAGCGATGGGTTATCAGCGGTTGATTGACCAATTTGCTTATACGCAAGACCAATTATCCAAAATTATTGGCAAAAGCCGTTCCCATGTTGCCAACTTGCTGCGCTTGTTGGGATTGCCTGAAAGTGTACGGGCCTTGGTTGGAGAGGGTGATTTGTCTGCGGGACATGCCCGTACATTAATCGGCCATCCTGATGCCGAAAGCCTGGCGCGCAAAATTGTTGCGGAGGGGATTTCTGTTCGGGGGGCGGAAGCGCTGGTTCGTGCGGATAAGGACCCTAAGCCTAAGAGCGCCTCCAAATCTAAATCTAAATCTGGGGCAAGCTCAGGTATGAAAGATGCGGATACCCGGGCCTTGGAGAAAAATATTTCAGATGCCTTGGGCTTGGCCGTCTCGGTTAATCATCATGGAGATGAGGGCGGCGACGTCACTATTTCATATATTACGTTGGAACAGCTGGACGAAATTTGCCGGCGCTTGGCACATGGGCCTCTTTAGGTTCCAATTTTGGGTGGTTCATTGTTTTAGAGCGTATATTTTCGGTAAATTATTCGTTTTATAAGGGCGTCTCTCGCGCATTAACGAGTATTAAGTGGGACTAAGTTAAGCTTTAGGTGAGCAGAGAGAGCGTTTGTAGGGTTGCGATTCATCGAATTCAGGCCTAAATTGGGAACATGATGATCTGGAATAACATTCTTGACCTACGACTTACCAACCCGGCCGTTTGACACGGACCGGGCATTCGCTGTTGAGCGATTTTAGGAAGCTTCTTCCGTTTGTAAGTTTTGGGTTTTGAAGGCTGCTTGAATATTCCATCTAATTCTTTGTAATTCTTCTGCCTATTTGAATTTTGAGGTCATCTCTTGCCTGTCACTTCCACAGTTTGCTATATGCAGCATTGCGCTTCTTTGAATGATTGCAGTGGTCAAGCATCTCAAGATGTTCGACTAATAGGCAGTCGTCGGTCCAAATCTTCAGGGACATCCGGCGGCTGTAGCGGTCCCACCCATTAAATCAAAATAGGACCGAAGGTCATGACGACATCTAAAACGTTACCAACTCGCAATACACGCGAGCGCCAAATGCCATCCGGCATGCCGATTGAAAAATATCAAACCTTTCAACCGATCAAGTTGCCGAACCGGCAATGGCCAGACAAAATTCTGACGCAAGCACCGGTTTGGTGTTCTGTCGATTTGCGTGATGGCAATCAGGCTTTGATTGAACCCATGGACCCAGAACGCAAACGGATTATGTTTGATGCGTTGGTTGAAATGGGTTTCAAAGAAATTGAAGTTGGCTTTCCGGCTGCCTCTCAAACAGACTTTGATTTTGTTCGCTCCATTATTGAGGATAAAGCGGTCCCAGCGGATGTGAGCATTCAGGTGCTTACCCAAGCGCGGCCTGAGCTTATTCAACGCACCTTTGAAGCCATTAGCGGCGCGCCGCGTGCGATTGTGCATTTATACAATTCAACCTCTACGCTGCAACGCCGTGTTGTGTTTGGCATGGATAAAGCGGGTATTGTTGATATTGCCGTGAAGGGTGCTGGCATTTGTCAGGATTTGATCAAATCTGTTCCTGATACGGAAGTTATGTTTGAATATTCACCAGAAAGCTTCACCGGAACTGAATTGGTTTTTGCCAAAGAAGTTTGTGAAGAGGTGATGAATGTTTGGCAGCCAACTCCTGAGCGCAAAGTTATTTTGAATTTACCGGCCACGGTTGAAATGGCCGCTCCTAATCTTTATGCGGATCAAATTGAGTGGATGCATACCAATTTGGATCGCCGGGACAGCGTTATTTTAAGTCTGCACCCGCACAATGACCGGGGCACTGGTGTTGCGGCGGCTGAAATGGGTGTGCTTGCGGGCGCAGACCGGGTGGAAGGCACTTTGTTTGGGAACGGTGAGCGTACCGGTAATGTTGATGTTGTGAACATTGCTTTGAATATGTTTACACAAGGCATTGATCCACAATTGCAGATTACAAACATTGATAAGCTGCGTGATATTGCCATTCATTGTAATCAGCTTCCTATTCATCCGCGCCATCCATATGTGGGTGATTTGGTGTTCACGGCCTTTTCTGGTTCGCACCAAGATGCGATTAAGAAGGGCATGGAAGCACAGGAAAAATCTAATGATCCTGTTTGGGCTGTTCCATATTTGCCTATCGATCCGGCAGATTTGGGGCGTTCGTATGAAGCGATTGTACGTGTGAATTCTCAGTCAGGTAAGGGCGGCGTTGCTTACTTGCTTCAAAGAGATTTCCGTTTGGATATGCCGAAAGCATTTCAATCACAGTTCTCTAAAGTGGTTCAACAGATCACGGATGAAACTGGGAAAGAAGTGACGTCGGATGAAATTTGGCGGATCTTTGAAGAAACTTATTTGGAACGTGACCGTCCGTATTCCTTTGTGACCTACCGCACAAAACCAGATTCACAAGATCCTACGCGCCGGGTTTTGTCTGCTGAAATTAAGGTGGATGGAAAGCACAAAGATATTGAAGGGTATGGCACGGGTCCGATTGATGCTTTTGTTGATGCGATGAAAACATCTTGCGGGTTAGATATGACGCTCAAAACATATTCAGAGCATGCCATTGGGTCTGGTGCGGATGCATCGGCTGTTGCTTATGTGGAAGTTGAAAGCAGTGATGGCCGGATTGTTTGGGGGGCAGGTATTCATGCTAATATTGTGCAGGCCTCTTTAGAGGCGCTGATTTCAGTTTCCAACCAATTGTCAGATACCTGATTAAACATTTGAAAGGCCTGCTTAAAGCAGGCCTTTTTATCTGATGCGGGGGCGTGGGGCGCGGGCACCTTGTGCAATCCGCATTAAAGCCTGGCCACAGATGGCTTTATCGGGAAATCCCGTTGTTTTGCATTGTTGGTCGGCTTCGGCCAAAAGTGTTAGTGCGCGATCCAGACGGCGTCTGTCCCACAGGGAACATTGGCGTTTTACAGCCCCTTGCCGAGCAAAATGAACCGGTGGCCGTAATGATTTAATGGCGGCATCTTGTGGGGATCCGGCATCCACTTGGCCTAAAACCAGGTGTAATTGGGTCATGTGGCGTGTGACGGCCATTAGAATGGCGATCGGGGAGGTGTCGGCTTCCACTGCTTTGAAGAGAGCACGGTCAAGAGCCTGAAAATCTCCGCCCGCGCAGGCATCTACAATATCATCAATCCGAATGGCGGCGGTGTCTCCCACGCAAGCAAGCACATCATTAAGCGTGACTGTTGGACTCTGTGCGGATGATTGATCTGGGTCCATCATATAGAGGGTCAACTTATTCAGCTCACTGAGTGTTACCCCTCTGTCAGAGCCTAAATGACTTGTGAGGTAAGCAAGGGCTTCCGGCTCAATTGTGAGTTTTGCAGCATTGAGGGTTTCACGAATGATGCCTTCCAGAGAGCGGGCGTCATCGGCATAACAGGGGAGGGCCACAGCGCCTTTTTTTGATCCTTCAAACAATTTACGCAAAGAAGAACGCGGTGTTAGATCTCCTGCTTGAAACAGAATAAGAGCGTCGCCTGTTGGGTTTTCTAAAAATGGTTTGATGATTTTTGTCAGCCCGTCTGCGGCATTACGGATGCGCACAATACGGCGCCCCCCCATCATAGAAATTGCGGCGGCTTCATCGGCTAAGCGTGCAGGATCAGCCTTTAGGTCTGTGTCATTCATGTCCACAACACGAAAAGGATCGCTTAGGTCATCTACAACTGTTCTTGCAATTTTATTGAGACGATCATGTGCCAAGCCTTGGTCTGGACCGAAAACAAGAATGGCTTGTACGGAGGGATCTGGCTTGCGCACAAAGGCGTCAATTTCCCTCGGCTTTAGTTTCACGGGAGCCGCCTCAGCTTTTTTCTTGGCGTTGGAAGTAAATGGCCAATTGCGCCCGAATATCATCATATAGAGCGGCTACCGCGCGGTTATCGGCATCGCGCTCACTCATGATGTTGGCAAATTCGGTGTCGACCAAGTTGTAGCCCACAACAGAAAAAGCTGTGGATTTGAAAAGTATCTTGCTGGTACCGCTTTGACGTAAAGCGAAGTTCACGGTGAGCTGTAAGTTTCGGCGTGTGACTTCTTGGTCTTGCTCAATCACGATATTGCGCTTTGCCCGTTCGTAGGTCATCACCAGCTGATAGGCATCGGTGCCATCGTAACCAAGGGTATTTTCAAGGCCAAATTCTAGCTCACGACCAATCGTGTCATTTTTAGCATGCACATCAATGGACGCCAGATTTTTTAAAATCGACGTTCCTTGCTCGCTGGTGCCGTAGAGGGGGCGGAAGCCACAGCCTGTCAATGCGAGGCTAAGCACTGTGACTGTCATCATTTTAAGCACGGGTTGAATGTGCGGCGTCCAGACTTTAGATGACAACATTGACGATCCTTCCAGGTACAACAATTATCTTGCGCACTGGCTTGTCACCAATGGCTTGTTTTACTTTTTCCAGTCCGAGGGCTGCTTCTTCGACCGTCTTTTGGTCGGCATCGGCGGCCACAGTAACTTCGTCACGTCTCTTCCCGTTGATTTGTACGGGGAGCGTGATTGAATCATCTACTAAGAGCTCTTGATCTGCAACAGGCCAATTGGTTTGTGTGAGCCAAGTTGTGTGGCCCAGTGTTTCCCAGCATTCTTCGGCCAAATGAGGCATCATGGGGCCGATCAGTTGGGTCAACACTTCTAGGGCTTCTCGTTTTACCCATGCTGCGGCTGCCGCATCTTTGCCTTTGAAGGCAGATGTGGCATTTGTGAGTTCGTAAATAAGGGCCACGGCACGGTTAAAGCGCAAGTTTTCTAGCGAATTTGTAACCGTGTCGACGGTTTTATGCACTGTACGGTGCAATGCTTCTGCGGCTTCATCCAATTTTGGTTGTGCCGTATTGATGGCGCACAAAGATCCCGCTTGGGCATCAATCAGACGGGCAAAGCGTTGGGTGAAGCGCCATGCGCCTTCAACGCCTTGTTCTGTCCACTGAACATCCCGCTCTGGGGGGCTGTCAGACAGCATAAACCAACGGGCTGTATCTGCGCCGTATTGGTCAATGATGGCCGTTGGGTCGATGGTGTTCTTTTTTGATTTCGACATTTTTTCAATGGGGCCAACTTTAATCGGCGCGCCATTGAGGGTTGGGGCGGGTCCAGACCAATCAAGTTGATCGGGGGAGGCCCATTTGTCGTCTTCTGTCTTATAGGTTTCGTGCGTGACCATGCCTTGGGTAAAGAGACCGGCAAAGGGCTCATCAATGCCTACATGGCCGGTTGCTTCCATTGCGCGGGTAAAGAAACGCGAATAGAGCAGGTGCAAAACAGCATGTTCGATCCCCCCAATATATTGGTCTACTGGCAACCAGTAATCGACCGCAGCGGGGATGGTGGGGGTGTCTGCTTTTGGTGAGCAGAAGCGTGCGAAATACCAAGAGCTATCGACAAATGTATCAAAGGTATCGGTTTCTCGCACGGCCTTGCCCTTACACTTGGGGCAGGTCGTGTGCTTCCATGTTGGATGGTGATCTAGTGGATTGCCCGGTTTGTCGAAAGATACATCTTCCGGCAATTCCACTGGCAGGTCTTCTTTCGGAACGGAAACGATCCCGCAGGTGTCACAATGAACAATCGGAATTGGGCAGCCCCAATAGCGTTGGCGCGAAATGCCCCAGTCGCGTAGGCGGTAGTTTACCGTGCCTTCGCCGGCTTTTAGGGCTTCCAATTTTTCGATGGCCACGGATTTGGCTTTTTTGACAGGCAGACCGTCAAGGAAGCCTGAATTGATGGCCACGCCGTCCCCGGAAAATGCAGTGTCGCCTTGAGCAAGCTCAGCTACAAAGTCGGCAAGCTCTTTGTCTTTTAAGCCTTTGGGAGCCACAACAGGCAAGACGGGTAGATTATATTTCCGTGCAAAATCAATATCGCGTTGATCGTGGGCAGGGCAGGCAAAAATTGCGCCGGTGCCGTAATCCATTAAGACAAAATTTGCGACGTAGACGGGCAATGTTTCGCCGTCACGGAAGGGGTGCTTAACGGTAAGGCCTGTATCAAAGCCACGTTTTTCAGCCTTTTCGATGGCCTCTTCGCTTGTGCCCATTTGCTCGCATTCTTTGACGAAGGCAAGAAGGTCTGGGTTTTGTGCAGCAAGTTTTTTGACGAGTGAGTGGCCGGGGGATAGGGCACAAAAAGAGGCCCCAAACAGGGTGTCGGGCCGGGTTGTAAATACGTCAATCTGCGTATCGGTTTTGTCCAGAGCGGGCGATGTTTGAGCGATCTCAAAAAAGACGTGGGCTCCCTCAGAGCGGCCAATCCAGTTCTTTTGCATGACGCGTACTTTTTCGGGCCAGCGATCTAATTTATCAAGGCCAGCCAAGAGGTCGTCAGCTTTGTCGGTGATTGTGCAGAACCATTGGGTGAGTTCTTTGCGCTCTACCAAAGCGCCGGAGCGCCAGCCTTTTCCATCGATGACTTGCTCATTGGCCAGAACGGTATGATCTACGGGGTCCCAGTTAACGGAGGACTTTTTGCGTGTGATCAGGCCCGCATCCATCATGTCGAGAAACATGGCTTGTTCGTGTTGATAATATTCTGGATCGCAGGTCGCAAACTCTCGGTCCCAATCGATGGAGAGGCCAATTTCTTTGAGCTGCGCGCGCATGGCGGCGATGTTTTTGTGGGTCCAGGCACCGGGGTGGACATTGTTTTCCATGGCAGCATTTTCTGCTGGCATGCCAAAGGCGTCCCACCCCATGGGATGCAAAACATTATATCCGGCGGCACGTTTGAAGCGTGCCACCACGTCACCCATGGCGTAGTTGCGGACGTGTCCCATATGGATACGACCTGAAGGGTAGGGGAACATTTCCAATACGTAGTATTTTTCCTGGCCGGGTGCGTCTGCTGCTTCTTTGGTTTTAAAGCTTTCGGCTTCGGTCCAGTTTTTTTGCCATTTTGGTTCAACCGCTTTGGCGTTGTATCTGCTGGTATCGGTCATGGTGTTCTCAAAGTTTCTGACGAGGATAGTGTCAGTTTAGGTCGACAGAATTTGGTAGGAACCAAACAAAAAACGCGGCCTAAGCCGCGCTGAAATTTGGTGTGCTGGGTCTTAAAGGGTTAAGACCCAGCTCAAAATCAGCCTTCAGCTTCGATTGTGCTGATGCGGAGTTGACGTGCGCGGATCAAAATGGCGTTTTCCAATTTGATTGACGTGTCTTTTTGGGCGGCAAGGTCAACCCAATCCCCGTTTGCATCCCGCACTTGGCGGAAAACGGCTACTTTGAGGCCATCTGCCCGGAGGCGCTTGTCTAGAATGTAGGTTGTTACTTTGAACCGCTCATTGGGTGTTTCAGCGGCTGTGTACCAATCGGTGATGATGACACCGCCAAAAGGATCGGCTGAAAGTAGTGGGATAAAGGAAAGTGTATCAAGGGATGCGCGCCACAAAAATGAATTCACGCCGATGCCATTGCCACCAGAAGAGGCTTCTTCACCGCCGCCGAAAATTTGAAGGCCGTCATCGCCGAAGATGCCAGGCTCTCTTTCTTTACCGGTTGGGTTGTTCGGGCCCCATGTGCCTGAACTCCCTGATGGGTAGCTGCTGGTGGACGGACCGCATGCGCTTAAGGTTAGCGCCACACCTGCGGCTGTGATGCCGATGCAGAGTGATTTCAGGGCGGAGTTTGTCTTTGAATTCATATTGCGCTTCATCAGGATTTTAGCCTCTAAACCTTCTATGCAAATGTTCTACTGCCGATGCCTCTTCTCCAGCGTTTAAGTGCTGGTCCAGCGTTCAAGTGCTGGATATGTCGGCAGCCGTGCCCTTGTCCTTGGTAAAATGGAATCAACTGTTTTTGGGCACCCATCCAGCCAAGTTACTGCGTTTATAGCTATTTTCGCGGCGGGCGTCCAACGTTCTTGGCGTTATGTGAAAGGAAAGCCTCAAATAGGGCGTTTTTAGAGGCGTTTAAGCTGATTTAAGCGCACGACGGGAAAATGAGGGGAGGTAAAATAAGCTGCCCAATCGAGGTGAAAACGCATTGGGAAATACAATTTTCACCATTTAATTTTACTCGATTAAATTATGTCCTTTTAGATGTTGTCTGGATTCTACCATCCGTTTCCATGCGTTTCAGTATTGAATAATCCGGCTCAGCTGTGAGTCAAATAGACTCCCACCTGTCCTATGTGTGACTAAAAAGACACTCTCTTTTGAAGCAGGATGCCACAATAGTAATCACGTAAATGCCTTTTCTAGCGGCATTCTAGGCTATCTTGTTAACCATTCGGTAAGGTGTTGTGCGGTTTATGCAACAGGCTGTCAAATTTCATTCAAATTGCAGCGTGTGTGCTTGACGGGGGGAGTGGGATGTTGATTAATTCAGTTCGTGCACATAGACATAATGTCTAGTCTGCTACGCGGTGGATGATTTGGGGGTCCTAATTGGACTATCAAACGCCGCCAGGTTAACAGCCTAATTCTGAATTGCGAGGAACACATGAAAAAGACCCTATTAGGTACGAGCGCGCTCGTTACTGCTAGCTTGCTTGCTGGCCCAGCATTCGCTTCCGATCCCCTAACCGTAACGGTTTCTGGTGGTATCGTGACTGGCTTCTACTTCGTAGACGCTGACGACAACTTTGATTCAGACGATACTAAAGTTGCTATCTCCGCACGGTCACTTGAAGTGAACGGCGAAGGCACTTTGGACAATGGTCTTGTTGCTGGTGCTTCTTTGATCATCGAATTGGGTGATGACGAAGGCGCTTCTACAAGCCAAGGTGATGAAGCTACTTTCCAAGAAGCATTTGCTTATCTTGAAGGTGGTTTTGGTCGCGTTGAAATCGGTGGCACAGACGGTGCTGCCTTCAAAATGCACTACAGCTCACCTTGGTTCGTTCCAGGTAACGGCGTAGACTCACCAAACATCTACAATGCAGGTACAACTGTTTCTTCTCCGTCAACTTACGCGTTGGCTACAGAAGATGCACCAAAAGTATCTTACTTCACTCCACGTTTGAGCGGCTTCCAGTTGGGTGTTTCTTACACTCCTGACGCTGGTGTGCATGATCCATATGCAAACGGTTGGGGCGTATCACCTACAAACTCTTCTCTTGAAGAAGTTTTTG
>JARGNZ010000029.1 GCA_029209985.1 Parvibaculaceae bacterium | reverse complement strand
AACACCTCATCCAAGCGCCCCGCTTCCCGGTACAAAGCCCGCACAGACCAATTTCTAGCCCGCGCCATATCTGCAATCGCATCAATCAAGCCGGTGTCCGCATCTTCCCCGTCATCTTTGAAAACGGTAAAGTTGGTTTCAGCCCCGCGCGCGCGCACTTCCACATGTTTTACACCGCTTAAAGCCGCCAACAGCGCCTGCACGCCAGAGGTTTGAGCTTCCGGCAACACCAAGGAAACCGCATTATGATAGCGAGACCGCGCCAACAATTCCGCCGGCGTGCCGTCTGCCACCACTTGCCCCCGATCAATGATCAAAGCGCGTGAACAAATGGCATCCACTTCTTCCAAAATATGGGTGGAAATAATGATCGCCTTATCAGGAGACATTTCTTCAATCAGGCCGCGCACCGCAAATTTCTGGTTCGGGTCCAAGCCGTCAGTCGGCTCATCCATAATCAACACCGGCGGGTTATGCAAAATAGCCTGCGCCAACCCAACCCGGCGGCGAAACCCCTTAGACAGCGTATCAATCGTCTGTTCCATCACCCCAACGATTTCAGTAACCGCCACCGCTCTCTCAATCGCACTGGCCCGCGCCACCCCTTTAAGGCCGCGAATATCGGCAATGAAATTCAGAAACTCTCTCGGCGTCATGTCTGGATAGGCGGGAGCGCCTTCCGGCAAATACCCAATCAATTTCTGAGCTTCCAGCGCATCACTCTCAATCGAGCGTCCGCAAATTTGAACAGCACCAGAAGTGGGCGCTAAAAAGCCCGTGACCATTTTCATGGTGGTGGATTTGCCCGCCCCATTCGGCCCTAAAAATCCGAGCACTTCCCCGCGCGCGACCGAAAAGCTAATGCCATCCACCGCCGTAAACGGACCAAAACGTTTGACCAATTGGTCAATCACAATCATTGCTTCTTGCTGCTGCGTCACTGAAATGCCTTCGCTCCCTCTCCTGCCGCCCCCTCCTTTTCCAGGGGGGGATGCCGACTGCTGCCACCTATAAAATAAACAGCAACCCTTTGATAAGACATGAGGAAGGCCTACCGCAAGTGAACAATCAGTCATTTGCGTTAAGCACTAAGGTTCAAGTCCAATCCAAGCAGACAATCAATCTATACAGGCATCTTATCAAGAAGGGGGGAAGCCTACCGGGAAGGGGGGCCCGGCTTGACAGGTGAACGAGGGGCTGGGGGGCTAAATTTCGTTCTCATCAAACCGGGCCGTGAGGCAACAATCAAAATATGATGCCCCATCATGGCGGGTGCAGGGCTGAAAAAAGGCAACATTGTGATCAATGCAAAATCTTTTGCTATCCCCAGCCCTGCACTCCTTCGCTCCCCTATTTTGCTCACCTGCCGTGTACCACTTGCTTGCCAACCGAATGATTTCGCGCGATGATTTCCTATGACGAATATTACGATTGTAGGAAACGGCTATTTGGCGGCAGGTGGAGACACCAAGGCCCAATTTGCCCAAGTCCATTGGCAACGCCGAGAATTAGACGCCATTCTCAACCTCTATGGCCGCATGGTCGCCCAAGGTGAATGGCGCGATTACGCCATCGACAGCCACAAAGACTGCGCCATCTTCTCCGTTTTCCGCCATTCCAGCGACGTGCCCCTGTTCCGCATCGAAAAACACCCAGCACTTGCGCGCAAACAAGGGGCCTACCTCATCAAAGGCATGAGCGGCCAAATCCTCAAACGCGGCAGCTCCTTGGCCCAAGCCCTAAAAGTGTTAGACAAAAAGAAAAACCACCTACGGTTGATCGACTGAGGGAGCATGGAAGGCCGAAGCCCTCTGCGAAGGCCAACACCAAACCCGGTAAAATCACACCTTTACAATTGATTGAAACTTTTGTTTTCTCAAAGCTGGTCTCATAGCTTTTGGAAAATCTCAATGCGCTTGTTCAACATCATAATAGTCGCAACACTTAGTCTGCTTCTCGCTGCCTGTGAAACGGTCAAGGTCAAACCTGAACCCGTTCAAATGAAGTCTAGCGATATGTCCAAATCCAGCCTAGCCGGATTGGTATCGGATTTAGATAAGGTAACCAAGGGTCGTTATGCGGTCGCTCTCAAAGCAACCGACTGGGACATAAAGGAATCTGAAGGAAGAGAAATATGCGCCTACACAAAGGTAGAACTATCGCTCAATAATACATACCAGAAAACAACCAGAAGTGGTTTTAACCAAAGCTTCGAAAGCGTCACATTTGTTGATGCAACGCTTTCAGAAAAAGAAATAAAGGCCGGAGGATTTGACGCACAATTCGTTATTGAAGCCCCTCGCATTGCCATGATGCACGATCGGGACCGTAGAAGCTTCTTCGACGAACCTTTTTTCTGGGCGTCCTATATTAAAGGCACAGTGACTGCACAAAGTAAGGCCGGTCGTATTGACCAGATGGATATTGAAGCACGCGAAAAAGTAGAGGCTGACCCCTCAGAGGGCTGCCAAAGCGGCAGTCGAATTGGCTCTGAATCCACAAGTGCAGCAATTCATTCCTTCACAATAGAAATGATAAGCGCCGCTAAAGCGCTCCTCAACAATCTCAACCAGTAGGAAAGCAGTGCATAATGAAAAAGATCACTTCAATCTTTGCAGTAGGTATCTGCTTATTCGCCGTGGCCTGTGCCAAAGCAGAGCCAAAAGCGAGCACAATTACACGCTCTGAAATTGCAGCCGCACAACTCATTAATGCAAATGATGATTTAGGGCATATTGCCGTCTATTTCGAAGAGATAGACTTAAAAACTAAGGCTTATGCGACAACTTACAGAGGATGCATGCCTTTGGTCAAAGACGTAGATTTGACCGCCCCCTACACACAAACTATTCGTGCCGGATTTAAACAAGGCTTTGCTAATGTAGAGTTTGTGAGCGCACCAATGTCTACACAGGAAATGAAGGAAAAAAATATTCAAGCTCAAATTCAGCTAAAAAAGCCCACCGTAGTAATTGAGTATCGTGTCAAAGAAAATTTCCTGATGACCGACTTTAAGGCCTTTGCAACGTTAAAAGGCACATTATTTGTGAACAATCAAACCGGTGCCCTGCAGCAAAAAATCCTGAGCATTACAAAGGGCGATGAGGTGAATGGCACATTCATACCCGACTGTGACCGCGAGCTTGCCCCTTTAATTGAGAATGCAGCGACTGAAGCAATCAAACAATTTGCGTTGAAAAACATTTCAACGTCAAAAGACATCATAAGAATACAAAATTCTCAGAAGTAACCCTGCCGCTAAATGAAAATAAATGAACCACCAAACAAAAAGCCCGGCTGGATCGCTCCAGTCGGGCTTTTGAATGTGTGGTCTTGTGGAATCTAACGACGGTCTCCGAACAGACGCAGCAGGAACAAGAACATGTTGATGAAATCAAGGTAGAGGGTCAAAGCGCCCATCACTGATTTCTTCGTACGTGTGGCGCTATCTTCTGCCGCATTATACATGGACTTAATTTTCTGCGTATCCCACGCGGTCAAACCAGCAAACACCAAAACGCCGATAACGGAAATGGCAAACTGCAGGGCGCTGCTTTGTAGGAAAAGATTGACCAAAGAAGCAACGATAATGCCGATCAAGCCCATCACCATGAAGGCACCCATGGCGGATAGATCACGCTTGGTGGTGTACCCGTAGAGGCTCAGCCCGCCAAAAGCGATGGCGGTAATCAAGAAGACCTGCGTAATAGATCCAAGTTGATACACAGCAAAAATATAGGAAAGAGAAAGACCCATAATCGCTGAGAAGGCCCAGAAGAGCATCTGAGTAGCACTGGCGCTTAGCTTGTTAATGCCAAAAGACAGCACCAACACAAATGCAAGCGGTGCAAACATCAGCACATATTGGATAGGCGAATTATAAATGCTCGTGCCCAATGAGGTGAGCTGCAAACCCTGCGCTGACTCAACAAACGCCGCAGAGAACAGAGCGTAGGCCGCAAGGCCCGTAATCACCAAGGCACCGGCCATATAGTTATATACGCCGAGCATATAGGAACGCAGACCCTGATCGATATCAACGCCTGCTTGGCCTCGAGCTTCCGCAGCGCGCGCCCGTAGGTCTTGTGAATTATAATCAGACATCTGGTTTTAACCTCTTAAATGAAACTGGTCTTCCTAATATCGTGCCCAATGGCCGAAAGTTCAAGCACAATACAGCGAAACAAGCTTACACTTTCGTTAAAAAGCCAAGACAATTCAGGGCTTTGCCAGAGGCTTTGTCAGCTTTTGCCACATTCTCGTCACAACACCCGCCATACCATCTATTCTGCACGCAACACGGGTGCCGCCTTAGCAGACAAGGCCTGCCATGTGCCAGCCAACCCCAAGACAATGGTAAGAACCGCCGCCCCGACAACCGTAGCCACAAGCGTGCCCGGCAAGAAGGTCCAGCGCGCATCCATCACCTGCGTAATCACCAGCCAAGCCACTAAGCCACCGGCAGCCGACGCAATAATCGCCGTGCCAAAGCCCAACAAGGCATATTCATACAGATAGGCCGTAAGCACCCGGCCCCGCGTGGCGCCCAAAACTTTAAGCACCACCGCATCATAAACCCGGCGACGATGCCCCGCAGCCATGGCACCACCTAAAACCAACACACCGGCAACCAATGTCACCATAGAAATGGCCCGCACTGCCAAGGCAAAGTCTTCCACCATGCTGTTCACAGCTTCCAAGGCTTCTTTCACGCGCACAGAAGTAATGTTGGGATAAGCCCGTGTGACAGACCGCTGCAAGGCGGCCTCCTCGCCAGCATCCATGGACACTGTTGCTAGGAAGGTATGCGGAGCGCTTTCAAGAACTCCCGGCGAAAATACCAACACAAAATTGATCCCGACAGTCGTCCAATCGATCTCGCGCGTATTGGCAATCTCAGCCGTCAAATTGCGGCCCAAAACATTCACGGTAATCTCATCACCCGGCCCCACGCCAAACCCAGCGGCAAGCTCCTCTGACAAGGATACCAACATTTTGCCGCTATAATCTTGCGGCCACCAGTCGCCGCGCACCAAAGTAGACCCTTCCGGCATCTCGCGTGAATAGGTGATGCCCCGGTCCCCTTGCAAGGCCCATTTCACATTCGGCGGGACGCTTAAATTTTCAGAAGCCGTGCCCGCCACATCCGTAATTTTACCGCGCAGCATTGGCACCCGGTTAAATTCGTGAACCCCGTCCACCGCGCGAACCAACGCTTCAAAGCCATCCACTTGATCTGGGCCAATATCGACAAAAAAGAACGAAGGCGCTCGGTCCGGCAATTCATCCGAAACCTGTTGGCTGATGTTCCCATCAATCAAAGACACCGCCACAAGCAAGGTCAACCCAAGCCCAAGCGACAAAACGACAGAAGACGTGGCGGCCCCCGGACGGTGCAAATTCGCAATTGCTAAGCGCAACTCTGGCACCCGAATACGCGGAGCCCGTTTCGCCAGTGCCATAAAGCCCACCGCTGTCAAACGCAGAATAACAAAACTTGCCGCAGCACCGACCACAAACCAAATCGCAAAAAGCCGCTCTTCAGTAAGGCCCACCGCAAGGCCCACCAAGCCGAGCAAAGAAAAGCCCGTCGCCAAGATATACGGCACACGCGGCCAGCGCCGCGTCGGGGTGATAAGGTCGCGGAACAAACTAGACGCCGGAATTTCGCGCGCCCGCGCTAAAGGCCAAATGGCAAACGCAAGGGCCGTCAACAACCCATAAGCCCCCGCCAGCACCAGCGGCCCCATATAGAGCGCAAACCGCGTTGGAATGGGGATCATATCGCCCGCCACCTGCTGGACCACAAAAGGAATGATCGAACCGAGCAACAGTCCCAGCACCACCCCAACAATCGCTAAGGCCATCACTTGCACCAAATACATTTGGAAGATCAAAGTCCCCGGTGCGCCCAAACATTTGAAGGTGGCAATAACTTCGCGCTTCCCTTCCAAATAGGAATTGACCGCATTGCCCACACCCACGCCGCCCACAACCAAAGCGGTCAGGCCGACCAAACTCAGAAACAACGCGACCCGCTCCACAAACCGGCGCACAGACGGGGCAGAATCTGACCGATCTTGAATACGCCAGCCCGCATCAGGCAACGCCTCACGCAAATCATCCACCCATGCCGCCACTGCACCATTTGTGCGGGCGTCTTCAGGCATTTGAATGCGATAGAAAAATTGAACCAACGACCCCTGGCGAATAAGCCCCGTCTCAGCCATGGCCGCATCGTTTACGAAAACCCGTGGACCGAGCGCCAAACCACCGCCGACCCGGTCCGGCTCGTGCTCAATGACCGCCCGCAGCTCCACGTCCAGCTCACCAATTTTGAGAATATCCCCAACCTGTGCGTTCAAGCGGTCCATCAGGTTCGGCTCAACCGCCACACCAAACCGCCCCTCTTTCTTCGCAAGGGCATCCGCAAGGTCCATCTGCGGGTTCAACGTAACATCCCCGTAAAGAGGGTACAGGCCGTCCACAGATTTAAGCTCAATCAACGTGCGCTCATCAGTGCGCGGCGCTTGTGCCATCGCGCGCATTTCAGCATTTTTAGTAACCCGCGTGCCCTGAGAAATATAAGCAAACTCCTCAGGCGTCGCCTCGCGGTGAGCCAGCCGCAACGCCACATCCCCGCCCAAAATCGTTTGCCCTTCTTGGGACAAACCCTCTACCAAGGCAGAAGACACAGACCCCACCCCGGCAATGGCCGCTACACCTAAAGTAAGGCACGCCAGAAAAACCCGAAACCCGGCTAGGCCCCCGCGCAACTCACGCCGCGCATAAGAGGTTGCTAATGTCCAACTACGCGCCATTAGCCTGTCACCTTATCCTGAGGCATCACCCGGCCCGTTCCCGGCGCAATGTTTTCCACTTGGCCATCGCGCAACCGCACAACCCGGTCGCAGGCTTGGGCAAGGTCCGCATCATGCGTAATCAGCACCATTGTGGTGCCGCGTCGCTTATGGAGGTCAAACATCAGATCAATAATCTGTTCACCCGTCGTCCCATCCAAATTACCGGTTGGCTCATCAGCGAGCAATATTTCAGGATCTCCGGCAACAGCCCGTGCAAGGGCAACCCGCTGCTGCTCACCCCCTGACAATTGTCCTGGATAATGCGAGAGCCGATGGCCCAAACCCACATGCTCAAGTTCTTCTGCGGCTTTACCAAATGGATCAGCATGGCCAGCAAGTTCGAGCGGCACAGCCACATTTTCAAGAGCGGTCATCGTCGGCACTAAGTGGAAAGATTGAAAGACAATCCCGACATGGGCCAAACGAAACTTTGCCAAACCATCTTCGTTGAGCTTAGAAAAATCAGCCCCCGCCAAATGAACAGAACCACTGCTTTGGCGCTCAAGCCCTGCCAACACCATCAATAAGGTGCTTTTGCCCGACCCAGACGGCCCGACCAATCCAACCGCTTCCCCTTTGGCCACATCCAAAGAAATGCCCCGCAAAATATTTACGTCTCCCGCATCACTCGGCAAGGTGAGATGGACATCCTGCAATTGAACGACAGCATCTTGCGATGCAGAACCAGAGGAAAGGGAAGATGAAGTAGCGGCATGGTCGACGTTCAAAGGGTCACTCCTAAAGATAGACAGTCATCTATGGTTTTAAGCAGACGATATGGGCATACTAAATAATGTTATCAAATAGCTCACGCATCAAATTTGGGCGCAGGGCATTTATTCTTTATACGCCATGCCCATATGAAGGACGGGAGAGACGCAAATATTCACTCTACTGGTAAGCCGAAGACAAGTTGATAGGCAACATTCCTCAAACTCATATGGTTCATTTATGTTCAATCACAAGCCAAACAACACAAATCCATCGCCCCTGTCGCGCATCCGACTTACTTTCAAGCACGTTTTAAGTAAAACACTGCCCATCCTTGCCGTTGCAGCCGCTCTTGCCCTCACGCCCACACCCCCAAGCCATGCTCAAGAAAACCCGGCAACCCCAGAGAAGCCAACCTCAGAAAAGTCCGCCCCCATCAAGCTGGTCGCCCTTGGGGATAGCCTCACAGCAGGCTACCAGCTCCCCCCCGGCACCGGCTTTCCCGAACAACTCGGCGCAAAACTTCTCGAAAAAGGGTATAACGTTATTGTGAACAACGCGGGCGTTTCCGGTGACACAACCTCTGGCGGCCGCGCCCGCCTCGACTGGGCGCTGGAAGAAGACACAGATGCAGTCATTCTGGAGCTTGGCCCCAATGACGCATTGCGCGGCATCGACCCCGCCCTAACCCGCCAAAACCTTGAGGCCATCATTCTTGAGATGCACAAACGCGACATCAAAGTGCTGCTCGCAGGCGCCCTAGCACCCCCCAACATGGGGCCAGATTACGCCGCTGCCTTCAATCCAATCTATCCAGAACTGGCCACCAAACACGGAATTTTGCTCTATCCCTTCTTTCTCGACGGTGTTGCCGCCCAACCAAAACTTAATTTAGCCGACGGCATGCACCCAACCGCTGAAGGAGTGGGCGTTATTGTGGAGGCAATTTTGCCCCGCGTTGAAGAACTCATCGACGAAGTTCGACGCGCCCGCACGGCCAAAACAGACCAAAGCGGCCTAAGTCCAGCCTCTGCAACACACTAAAGCTGGCCGTCGCCGTCGTCTCTTCGTACTCTCTTTGTATCGACTTTACTCAACACCATCACACGACACTAAATATTGGGGACATATGAAATACCGTAAACTTGGCCGCACCGACTTAAACGTCAGCGAAATCTGCTTAGGGACCATGACCTGGGGCGAACAAAACACCCAAGCCGAAGGCCACGAGCAAATGGATTATGCTTTGGGGGAAGGCGTAAACTTTTTTGACACGGCCGAAATGTATGCCGTGCCCCCACGCGCTGAAACCCAAGGGGCCACCGAAACCATCATTGGCCATTGGTTCAAAGAACGCGGCAACCGTGACAAAGTCATTCTTGCCACAAAAGTGGCCGGGGCCTCACCAATGAACTGGTTGCGCGACGGCGAAGTCGGCACCAAACAAACCAAAGCCCAAATTATCGAAGCGGTTGATAAAAGCCTTGCCCGCTTGCAAACAGATTATATCGACCTCTACCAACTGCATTGGCCTGACCGCCCAATGGCCTTATTTGGCGGCAAGCCCGGCGGTGCCTATCGCCACATTGAGGGGGATATTCGCCCGATTGACGAAATCCTTGAAGCACTGGACAGCATCGTCAAAGCGGGCAAGGTGCGCCACATCGGCCTCTCCAACGAATCTGCTTGGGGCACAATGAGTTTTCTTCACCACAGTGAAAGCAAAAACCTGCCGCGCGTTCAATCAATCCAAAATGCCTATAATCTGCTGAACCGCCTTTTTGAAACGGACCAAGCAGAAATTGCGCATCGCGAACAAGTTGGCCTGCTCGCCTATTCTCCTCTGGCGCAAGGGTACTTGTCAGGGAAATATCAAAAAGGGGCTTTGCCCAAAGGCTCGCGCAAACAACTCTTCAATCGCTTGCAACGGTATGAAGGGCCAGCGGTCGAAGGCATTATTGATCAATACCTTGCCGTCGCCCAAAAACATGGGTTGGACCCCTCACAAATGGCCAACCAGTTTTGCACCACCCGCGACTTTGTCACCTCCAACATCATTGGGGCAACCACAATGGAGCAACTCAAGCTGGCCATCAGCTCCAAAGATATTCCGTGGACAGAGGAACTGGAAGAAGACGTTAACAACGTACATTATTCATGTCCCAACCCATGCCCTTAACCTAAGGCCACGCGCACTTAAAACCGAACAAACGTTCCAAACCCCCGTCGCCAAATTGCGGCGGGGGGTTTCGCGTGAAAGGGTGCGTCAAGTGAAGGCCGTGCCAAAAGAGTCATATAATTTTACTTGCCCTCTTCCCCATTCTGAAACAGAGTAGACCCATGTTGACAGAGAGGAGCGCTTTATGATCCGCCTATTCACTGCTCTCGAAATTCCAGCCCCACAAGCCGACCGCATATCTATGCTCCAATCCGGCTTGCGCGGTGCCCGATGGATAAGCCGGGACTTTCTCCACATTACACTGCGCTATATGGGTGAAGTTGATGAACGCATGGCATGGGATATTGACCGCGCGCTTTCCGAAATTCACATGCCACCGGTCGATATTTCACTGGAAGGCATCGGGCAATTTGGCAATAAGCGTCCCCATTCCGTTTGGCTAGGAGTCAACGAAACACCCGAATTGCTCACCCTACAAGCACGGCAAGAACAGGCCATGCAAAAAATTGGGTTGCCCGCCGAACGACGGAAGTACACCCCGCACGTCACACTGGGTCGCCTTAAACGTGGCCAGACAGAACCCAGCGAAGTGATGCGGTACATCGAGGCCAATAACCTCTTTTTTGCGCCCGCCTTCAAAGCCCCGCGCTTTGTCCTCATGTCCTCTAAATTGAGCCAAGGGGGCGGACCCTATATTACCGAACGGGAATACCCCCTGATGTCTGCGGAAGAACCAAACTACGACATGTTAGAAGCAGAAATGATCGACGGCTAAATCATGCCGTCTCTAACCTGTCCCTATCTCTGCCCGGGCCCCTGTTTCGCTCCCTGAATATCCTCAAGAAGACCATCACAAGCCAATTCGATCATATCTAACACCCGCTCAAAACCATCTTCCTCGCCGCTATAAGGATCAGGCACTTCGCGCGTGCCAATATCTGGGGCGTAGTCCAACAATAATTGCAAGCGTGCATTGGCACCGCGCGGTCTCAACTTTTTAAGACCGGCCAAATTATCTAGATCCATCGCCAGAATGAGATCGAAAATACGAAAGTCCGCCGCACTCACTTGCCGCCCACGGAGCCCGCCTATTTCGTAATGCCGTTTGGCTGCCGCGTGGCGCGCCCGCACGTCAGGCGCCTTGCCAATGTGCCAACTACCCGTTCCCGCTGAGTCAATTTCCAAATCTGTCAGCCCCACCTCCAAGGCCCGCGCGCGCAACACACCTTCCGCTGTTGGCGAGCGACAAATATTTCCCATGCAAACAAATAAGATGCGCATAAATCCCTCCTTGATCTCTTCCCCAGCATACTTAACTTTAGGGGAACACAACAGGAGAAGAAAATGGTCCAGCTAACGTCCCTTAAAGACACAGAACGCACCCAAGCCCTTGCCACCTTACAAGGTTGGAAAGAAATCGAAGGACGCGACGCCATTCAAAAGACGTTTAAGTTTGTAGATTTCTCCGAGGCATTTGGGTTCATGTGCCGTATTGCACTGGAAGCTGAGCGGACGGACCATCATCCAGAATGGTTTAACGTCTACAATAAAGTAGATGTAACGCTGACCACCCATGACGCAAACGGCATTACCTACCGAGACATTGAGCTGGCCCAGAAAATGGATGTCATCGCTCAATAAGATAACAGGTAACGATATGGGAAATCCTATCCTCATTGTTGGCAACGTCGGTGCGGGGAAAAGCACATACGCCCAAAAATTAGTCCACACCCAAAACGCCTATGTCTTTGCGGTTGATGAATGGATGAGCAATCTATACCGCGCGGACCTACCCGAAGACGATGCATATGAATGGTCATTGGTGAGGCTTGAGCGGATTGAAACACAAATGCTCGTAGAAACCTTAAAGCTGATTGAACGGAATATTCAGGTTGTTCTAGACCTCGGGTTCTTTGGACGCGAGCAGCGCGACCGCATTATGAACTTTCTGTTAGAGCACAACAAAAACCCTGTCATACATTATCTAGATGTGGACAAAGAAACCCGCTGGGAACGGGTGAACCAACGCAACACACAGAAAACCGATACGTTCCAATTTCATGTCAGCCGAGAAACCTTCGAATTTTGCGAAACAATCTTTGAACCTCTCCATACAGACGAACGCAAGAGTGCCCTTATTTTGACACCATGACATTTTGAATTAAATGCACCCGCACACACTTAGAGCCCCTTAAAGCCTGCCCCGTAGGGTGGTTCTGTTCCTAGAACGAGAACGAGGCTATACGATGGAAGCATCTAGTGTTGGCAGCGCCTCCCCCGCGCAGCCAGAAAAAGACTTCGGCATGAGTATGCTCAAAAGCGCTCATGAAGCTGAAAAAGAAACCGTCGACATGGTGCGAAGTGTCGCCGAAGAGGGCGCGGAAAACAAACCGCCTCCCGGTACTGGAAAATATGTAGACGTAACTGCATAAAAGTAACCACATAAAAGGGCCCGCTGAATAGCGGGCCCTTTCGTCATTTCAAATCAAAATCAGATCACAAACAAGATCAACGCGGCGCCATCCGAATGGAACCGTCGAGACGCACATCTTCGCCGTTCATGTAACCATTTGTCACCATCAAGTGAGCCAAGGCTGCATATTCAGCAGGATCACCCAAACGCGGTGGGAAAGGTACTTGCGCGCCGAGAGCTTGACGCACAGGCTCAGGAGCACCCGCAAGCAATGGCGTGTCGAAGATACCAGGAAGAATTGTATTCACCCGGATGCCTTCGCGTGACAAGTCACGTGCGATTGGCAAGGTCATGCCAACAACGCCACCTTTAGAAGCGGAGTAAGCAGCTTGGCCGATTTGACCGTCTTCAGCGGCAACAGACGCTGTGTTCACAATCGCGCCGCGCTCACCACCGGGAAGTGGATCAAGGCTCATCATGCCTGCAGCTGATTTAGCGATGCAACGGAAGGTGCCAACCAAGTTGATCTGAATGATCAGGTCGAATTTATCCAATGGAAAGTGGCTGATTTCGCCAGAGTCGCGGTTGCGGCTAGCCGTTTTGATGGCATTACCTGTACCCGCGCAGTTGATCAAAATGCGTTCTTGGCCAACAGCTGCGCGTGATTTAACAAAACCCGCGTCAACACTTGCTTCGTCGGTGACGTTTACTTCGCAAAAAACACCGCCAAGTTCAGCTGCAAGAGCCTCACCTTTTTCAGCGTTAAGGTCGAAAAGTGCAACTTTCACACCTTCAGCGGCAAGACGGCGGGCTGTTGCAGCGCCAAGGCCAGAAGCCCCGCCGGTGATGACAGCACTGATACCGGAATCCAGTTTCATATCTATCTCCCTGGTCAAATAGCCGCTCAAAGGGCGGCTTTGGTACATTATGTACGATTGAACATGGGCCGGATTTAACAGCTTTCGCAGCCATTTGGCGAGCCTCAATTCAACTTTTTAGCCTGATAAAGTCCGCTTTTCTGATTTACGCAAGGGCACCCTGCCTTGCAGTTGCCGCTTTTTTTCCCCATCTTATGGATCATGAGCAAGAACCAGAAAAAAAGCGCCGCCTATCCCGGCTTTGACCCCGAAGAAGTACACCTTCCGGCTGTAACCTCGCGCAATGAAAAAAAGGTCAAACGCAACTTTTGGAAAAAAATGCTCAAGGTGGCAGGTCACATACCATTTGCCGAAGATGCCGCCAGTGCTTTTTATTGTGCCACCGATGGCAAAACCCCGTGGCGGGTCCGCAGCACCCTGCTCGCCGCTTTGGCCTATTTTGTCACCCCCATTGACCTGATCCCCGACATTATCGCCACCTTAGGGTTTACCGACGATGCCGCCGTCCTCATGACCGCCATCTCAATGGTTTCTGGGCACATCAAACCACAGCACACAGATAAAGCCCGCAAAATGCTGGGCAAGCCCCCCCTAGACCCAACGCCTCCCGAAAACTCATAGCGCGATCGGTTCCAATCTATAAGATACGTACTGGAAGTGCGTGATAGAACGCATCAATAAGAACCAGAACCGAACGAGGAGACGACCATGTCTTTTGCAATATGGAGCATACTGATTGCTGCCATCCTACCCATACTTGCCTCTATGCCCGCCAAAGTGGGGAAAGCCGGTAAAGGCTATGACAACGCCAACCCGCGCAATCCGGCTTTCTTTGCAGATGCCTTCCGCGCCCGCGCCGCAGGTGCCCAAGCCAACAGCTATGAAGCCTTCGGTTTTTACAGTGTTGCCATGCTCATCGGCCTCACTCAAGGCGGCGACATGGCGTGGCTTAATACACTTGCCATGGCCTTCATCGCCCTACGCGTCGTCTACATTGCCTGCTACCTCGGCAACAAACCCAGCCTCCGCTCGCTCGTATGGTCTGTCGGTTTCATCGTGAACATTCTCGTCTTCATCAGTCCCGTTTGGGGCATGTAAAAAAAGGCGGCGGCTGGAACCCTCCAACCGCCGCCTTTAACACCCTAAGCTCAGCTCATTAGCGGATCCAAACACCGCCTTCATTGGACACATAGCCCACCGCTTCATAAGCGGCATCGACCAAAGACTGTCCTCGGTCATTGAGCAAAATACCAAGTCCCATTTTATTCATGGTGTAGCCAAAGCTCATGTTCGCTGTTGGGTCAGCAAAACCGAAATGCCCCCCCATGCCAACATGGCCAAACGCGTCTTCGCCAATGATGCAGCTAGACCCGTCCGAAACAGGCAAATGACGGTTATCCATCGACTTCATGTAGCCCAAGGAGAACCGGCTTGGAATGAGCAAGGTCGCATCATCATGGGTCGCCATGGAGACGATGCCCATGCGGGCCACACCATTTGCACTCATCATCCGCACATCATTGTGGGACCCATCATTGGCCAAAGGCGCATACATGCCAGCCAAACCACGCGCATTTGTGATGCCATTTGCTGAACCAATTTCAGCCGCATGCACCTCGCGGGAGTTAAAGTCTGCATTACCCCCATTAAGCAAAAACAGTGACGACGCAGAGGTCGGGTCAGACATCACGGTTTCCATGAAACGCGTCATCGGCGTATCAGGTCCCGGCACCGCTTGAATCATATTGGCAACCCGGCCTTCTTCGCTTTCAGGCAAGCCAATATGAAAATCCAAGCCCAACGGACCCGCGACTTCCTCGCGGAAGAACTGGCCCAGAGACTTGCCAGACACACGGCGCACAATCTCACCGACCGTCCACGCGAAGGTCACACCGTGATAGCCATTGCGCGTACCCGGCTCCCAGAAGGCTTCTTCCTTGGCCACAAGGTCGGCCATATACTCCCAGTCGCAATAGCCCCCCTCTTTAACCTGTGGGCGCACATGCGGCACCCCAACAGAGTGGTCCAGCATCATCGCAACTGTCGCATTTTCTTTGCCATTACACGCAAACTCAGGCCAATACTGAGAAACAGGCGCATTCAGATCCAGTTTCCCTTGATCCGCCAACATATGCGCGCATAGGGCCGTTGCCCCTTTGGTGCAAGAAAACACGATAGAGATCGTATCTTCTTCCCAAGCCGCGCCCTCGGAATTGCGTATGCCACCCCAAAGGTCAACAACCGTTTCCCCTTCAACGCTTAAACAAACACTGGCGCCGACTTCGTCGCGCGCGTCGAAGTTTTGAGCAAAAGCATCCGCCACGCCATCAAAGCCGGGGGCCACAAAGCCGTTGATTGTGCCGTTTTTTACAGTACGTGAAATCTTTTCCATAGGTCTCTCCCTGACGCTGTCTTATCTGCAGCGTTTTACACACATTGGGAGCAGTCTACATACTTCGGCCCTGCTTGTGGAAATAAAGAGCGCCTAAGAAGCCGGATCGTTCTCGCCAACGCCCTCACCAGCCGCATCGATGGTCGCGCCAAAAGCTCCCATCAACGCAGGATAAAGAACCTCGCGCACATGTACATAGCCCTCATCCGTCAGCGTCAAGCCATCCCACCGAAACAAGGCTTCACGCAACGTCTCATCCGCCTCAAACATACCAGAAGCAACATCAATGAAATAAACACCCGCATGAGCATCTGCCAATTCTTGAATAAGCACATTGGCCCGCTTGGAAGCCAACCATCGCGCTTCTCGCATGGGCGACGGTCGAACCGACACAAAGATGACCGGCGCTTCAACACCATGCGCACGAATGGCAGACAAAAAGACGTCTAAATCCCGTTGCAAATCTTCCGGGCGATAACCGCGCACATCCGCCAAGTCCTCATCCCCTGCCATCACCACAATCGCTTGCGGGGCATAAGGTTTGATGATGCGGCTTGCGTAATGCGTGAGATGGGAGACACGCGCCCCCCCAAAACCACGATTAATCACTTTGAGCGGTGCCATATCTTGCGACAGGCTTTCCCATTGTCGCAGATCACTGCCCCCCACAAAAAGCAACGCTCCTTTAGGGGGTGGGTTTGAAATATCTTGCCGCGCAAATTCAGCAATCTCCCCCGCCCAATGGTCGGGATCACCTTCAGCAAACAAAATATAAACCAGAAAACCGAAAAGGGCGACCACGGCAAAACCGAGACCAGCGCCAAATCTAATCAGCGTACGCGGCATAGGGGTCGCCCTTCTCAAATAGGATTAGCGAACGTTCAAAACAACTTTACCTTGAACGCGGCGCGCTGCCATATCGTTCAGCGCGGTAGCAGCGTCTTCCAAAGCATATGTTTTGGAAACGTGCGGCTTGATCGTGCCCGCTGCAAACATAGACATCAGTTCTGCCAAGTTTTCTTCGTGGGCAGCCCGCTCTACAGTTGTGAAAGCCCCCCAGAAAACACCCACAATCTGACAGCCTTTAAGCAGCGTCAAATTCAATGGAATTTTTGGAATGTCACCAGCGGCAAAACCAACAACCAAATAACGGCCCTTCCAAGCAATCGCCCGCAAAGCCGGTTCTGCATAATCACCACCCACTGGATCGTAGATCACGTCAGCGCCCTTACCACCGGTAAGTTCTTTGATTTTTTCAGACATTGCTTTTTGCTGCGCCCGGTCGAGGGAGCCTGTTGGATAAACAAACCCATCATCTGCACCGTGAGCTTTGGCCGTTGCCACTTTTTCTTCCGTAGACGCCGCCGCAATAACGCGCGCGCCCATGGCTTTGCCAAGCTCAACCGCCGCCAAGCCCACACCGCCGGCCGCACCCAACACGAGCAATGTTTCACCCGGTTGAATTTCCGCACGATTTTTAAGCGCGTGGTGCGAGGTGCCGTAAGTCATGAGAAATGCAGACGCGGTCACATAATCCATTGAATCGGGAATAGGCAGCAACTTTGCTTCATCCAAAACAATCTCTTCAGCATATCCACCCCAACCACAGGAGCCGATCACGCGGTCGCCAACTTTAACCTGCTTCACGCCAGGGCCAACTTTAGCCACCCGGCCAGACACTTCACCACCCGGTGAGAAAGGCAAATCAGGCTTAAACTGATATAGGTTTTGAATAATCAAAACGTCTGGGAAATTCACCGCAGCCGCATGGATTTCAAGCAATACTTGGCCTTCACCAGGCTCTGGGCTTGCCACATCTTCGATCACCAAAGTTTCTGGCAATCCATGTTCTTTACAGAGTACAGCCTTCATTTGACTTCTCCCTCTTTCGTGTCGTTAGAATTCTTGATGTCATCCTTTACCACAGCCCGCAGCGCCAAACCAGACATCTCAACACCCCTTGAGCGTCTCAAGACTGGACAGATGCAATAAATTGGCACCACCTGCCCCGCCCTGCGTGTACCGTTTGAAGACAAGTACGCCCCCCGCTTTTAGCTGAACTTTGCCCGCTGGGGCCGCATTGGCGTGATCCTGCCCTTTTGCGCCCACCTCCCCGTCCCTAACAACTTGGCATGTCTCTCGCAGATGTGAGGGGGATTGGAACCGACTAGGGTCCTCCAATCACAGCCACTAGGCTTCGACAATGCTGGGGTTCCAGCGCGCAGGTTCGTCAGGCACCATCGCCTGACATCACACCCAAACCCAGCGCGCGGAAAAGGGCGAGACCACGGGGGCGCGGTCTCGCCCATACTTTTGGCCCCCTTGCCAGATCCCACTGAACCCAATATGCCTGAACCTCTAAAACCATGATGACGACTGCAATGGCGATCGAGAAACGGTAGAATATGACAGTTTTCCAACCAAAACCCGTGCGCGGCTTCTTTGGCATTGGAGCCGAAGGCATTTCGAAAAAAATGAACATGGGGAGCCTCATTCGGTCTGGCCATGCTTTTGGGGCAAGCTTTGTCTTTAACGTCAATGCAGAATACGCCGTGCGCGGCGCCCATTCTGACACGGCAAAATCAACCAACAACATTCCCTATTATGAATGGAAGACAGTCGGCGACATGGTGCTGCCCGCCAAATGTAAACTGGTGGGCGTCGAACTCACCGATGATGCGATTGATTTGCCCAGCTTTCGCCACCCCACCCAAGCAGCATATGTCATGGGGCCAGAACGCGGCAGCTTGTCAGACGAGATGATGGAAAAGTGCGACTACATCATCAAAATTCCCACAAAGTTTTGCATCAACGTGCAAATCGCTGGCTCGGTTGTCATGTATGATCGCATCCGCTCACTCGGTTACTATCCCCCCCGCCCCACCATGCCTGGCGGACCTGAAGAACCCCGCATGAAACACCAACACGGCGGACGGTTCTCACGGCGCGGCATCAAAGCTCGCAAAGCCGAAGAGGCAAATGCAGCCAAGAGCAAAACCGACCAATAACGCAATACTGGCGGGCATTAAAAAAACATTTAGACTGCCAACACCGCGATCAGCCTTATTTTGATTTAATGAGAGAGCCGCCCATGAGCCCCGCCCAAACACTCCGCACCCAGCCTGCATTTTCAGCTGTGCTGACAGGCGCTTTTGCTTTTGTCTTGGGGCTACTGATTTTTTCCACGTCCCTTTTTGCCGCAACCCCAGAACCTGCATGGCAATTCAAACGTCAATTAGCAACGTGGGATGCAGCCCTCACACAAACCGCGCAACAAGTAGCCGACCCAGAGCTTGCCCTTCAACACGGCACAGAAATTCGCACGCAAATCAGCGACATACGTGCCCAAGCCCAAGCCAAACGCGCCTTACTGCAAAAAGCCGCAGACAACCAAGAAGACTTACTTGCAGCCCTTGGCCCCGCCCCACAAGAGGGCGATGCAAGCGAGAGTAAAGAGGTCAAAAAGCAACGCCGCCAATTTGAATCTGAAATTTCGGACTATTTGGGGCGCGCCGCCCAGATGCAAATTATTCTCCGCCGCTGCGACAGCTTGCTGCGCGCCCTCACGGTTGCCAGCCAAAGCGCATTGATCATTTCCCTCTCAGCAAAAACCACTCCACCCTTGAGCTGGACTGCGCTCACCACCGCGATTTCACAAACAGGTGCCCTCATTGTGCATTTGTGGGAAAGCCCAAAAGTATGGTGGCAAGCTCGCCTTGCCGATGCAGGCTCGGTGTGGAGTTGGTTAGAGCCGCTGTTGGTCATCACTCTAGCAGGGGGCTTGGCCCAGCTTAGCAACCGCCTGATCAAACAATACGCAGGCCGAGACTTATCCAATGCCGCCCCCAGCTATACCCGCCGCCTCATGGGGGCCAGTGTTGACGCCCTCACCACCGGGCTTATCCCCCTCATCACCCTCATCGTCGTATGGTCATGGGCCATCAACGGCACCGCCAGCTCATCCCCCGAGCTGATCCAAATCGCCAACGGGCTGGGCATCGCCGCCGTCATTTTCATCCTCACCACCGCCATTGCCAAGGCAGCCCTAACCCCAGACCTTCCCAACTGGCGCGTCGCCCCTTTATTTCCAAAACGCGCGCGCCACATTGTGCGACGCATCACATGGCTTGCCATTCTCATTGCAGCAGAACAGTTTTTTACCCATGTGGCTCAAGGCCAAGAAATGTCAGAGCTCAAATCTCTCATTGTGCTCGTCTATTCAGTGGTCGCGGGGGCTTCTTTCCTATATGTGCTCCAACCCTCCTTATGGAAACTAGATAGGAAATGGATTACCGCGAACGCCGTGGTTCGCCAACCCGATGCCAACACCCCCACCACAACTGCTGAAGATCAAACCGCACTCGCCAAAACCATTAGCCGCCAAAAAACCATCATCCGCGTCATTGGATTGGTCACCGCCCTCATCGTCATTGCCAGCATTGTGGCGAGCTTGTTTGGCTACAGCCAACTGTCTCAGTTCCTATTCGGCAACCTGATCTCAACCGCCTTGCTGATGACATTCTTCTATTCTCTCAGCCTCTTGGCAGTAGAATGGATTGATGTCGCAATCCGTCAAGAAAACCTCCAAGACCGTCTTCGCCTCACCCAAGAGGGTGGCCAAACCATTCTCTTTTGGATCAGCGGTTTCATCCGTTTTGGTGTTGCAGCCCTCGCCCTTATTCCAATCTCCAGAGCGTGGGGCCTGCCCCTAGAAGACATCGGCGCCGTTATATTCAATCAGCTCAACGCCATTCAAATTGGCAATGCGACAATCGGACTGATCGATGTCTTCGATGCCTTATTGGTGTTCTTCATTGTGTGGTTATTGTTCCGCTTAGCCCGGCGCATCCTCCAAAACAATCTGCTGCCCCAAACACGCCTCGACAAAGGGGTGCAATATTCAATCATCACGGTCTTTGGCTATATCGGCCTGGTTGCTGCCACCCTGCTGGCAGCCCTCGCCTTTGGCATAGAGCTACAAAATCTCATCATCATTGCAGGGGCGCTCTCTGTGGGCATTGGGTTTGGCTTACAAACCATCGCAAACAACTTTGTCTCCGGGCTGATTCTCTTATTTGAACGCCCCATTAAAGTCGGCGACCTCATTGAAATAGACAAAACGATGGGTCATGTGACGCATATCAACGTGAGACGGACCGAGATTCTAACTTTCCAGAATGCCGAAGTCATGATCCCGAACGCCGACCTTGTGGCAACCTCAGTCATCAACTGGACTCACACCGACACCGTGGGCCGTATTGAGTTGACCATTGGCGTTGCCTACGGCTCAGACACCGCATTGGTGAAAGAACTCCTGCTCCAAGCTGCACATAGCCATCCACGGATCATACGCTACCCCCTTGCGGACGTACTATTTTTAGACTTCGGGGACTCCAGCCTCAATTTCCAATTGCGCTGCTTTACCAATGTCATCTCCTCTCGAATCACAACCCTGAGCGACCTGCGCTTCAAAATTGATCAATTGTTCCGCGAAGCCGGTATCGAGATCCCATTCCCACAACGCACAGTGCACTTTGCTGACACCCATAACGGCCCCGGCAAAGACGAGAAGACACACAAAGCAGACACAATTCCGCCTAAACTGGATGGCAACCTGCCTTCACACGACGAATAAAAGCAAAAATTGATCGAAATCGAATAGGAGCGGGTGGAAATTAACCTTCTGCGCCGCTAAGCTCCCTGCAAGTGAACTGCCGAGCCAGAGAGATTACGATTTGGAAATGACGCGACACTTTATACGTACCGACCAGAACTCTAGTTCCATCGCACCACGCGCATTGAACGATACATCTTTGGGGAAGGCCATTACCGTGAAATCAGCCCAAGTTAAAACAGCCCAAGTTAAAACAGCTCTGGTCAGATCAGCTCTGGTCAAAACAGTTTTGGGCGCCTCGCTTATGCTCGCCGCCGTGCTGACCCCGCTGGCAAGCGCACAAGCCGCTGAACCAAAACTACTGGGCAAATTCAAACAGTGGAATGCCTACGTCTACGGCAGCGGAGCAGGACGCATTTGCTACGTCATGTCAGAACCTACCAAAATGGCCCCCCGCAATGCCAATCGCGGCGACGTATTTGTAATGCTGACCCACCGACCATCGCAAAATGTCCGCAATGAAATTTCAACACGGGCAGGCTACATCTACGACAGTAAAAGTCGGCCTTTCGTAAAAATTGGCGACAAAAAATTCCAAATGTTCACCGGCGTCAAAGATGGCGGCGAAGTCGCCCATTGGGCTTGGTTGGAAGCAACCGGTGACGAAGCCCGCATGGTAAAATCAATGCGCGCAGGCAGTTCAATGACAATCAAAGGCACGTCCAAACGGGGCACGCTCACCACAGACACCTATTCATTGTCCGGCGTCACCGCTGCCCTCAAGCGCATCGATGCAGCATGTAAATAGGCCCGCGCCGAAAACAGCTGAAAACTGACAGATTACCCAATGGGCATCTCCAAACGACAACGGAGGTGCCCATTGTTGTATTGGCGTTTGGCTGTTTTGGCATTTTGGCGGTAGGAGGATGTCCCATTGGCGTTTAACAAATTTTCTGCTACAACCCGCCCAACAGCGATAAGCAAGGCCCTCCCGACAAAATGTGAGCGCCCGGCGTAACGCGGCCCTCCGCCAAATAAAAGGGTCAGCGGATGAAGCCCCCGCCATAAGGGATGTCGCACAAACCCGCTATCTAAAGATAACCGACCAGAATAAAGTTGAAGATCATGAGCGAAATTGAGCTGTCTAAAGCCGAAACACCCTCTTTGACTGAGAATGCGCTCACAAGCGCGCCTCAGGTTGAAGAAAGCACGCCCAAAATCAATCTGATCGGCCTAGACCGCACACAGCTAGGCGAAGAGCTTGCAAAAATTGGCATCGCGCCAAAACAAATTCGTATGCGCACAGGCCAGCTTTGGAGCGCCCTTTACAATCAGGGGCACACGACATTTGACGACATCACCACCCTGTCCAAAGACTTACGTGCCCAGCTCGCGCAAGAATTCACCCTTGAACGCCCGGAAATCATCACCGAACAAATTTCCAAAGACGGCACCCGCAAATGGCTGGTCCGTTTGCCCTCAACCAACCCCCGCATTCCTGCTCCTGAAGTAGAAGTTGTCTACATTCCCGAGGCGGACCGGGGCACCCTCTGCGTCTCCTCCCAAGTAGGCTGCACACTCAATTGCACGTTCTGCCACACAGGCACGCAAAAAATGGTGCGCAACCTCACCGCTGGCGAAATTATTGCGCAGGTGCTGATCGCCCGTGATGCCTTGGGCGAATGGCCCACCCCCCTTGAAGGGCGTCAGCTCTCCAACATCGTGCTTATGGGCATGGGAGAACCGCTTTATAATTTCGACGAGGTGAAACAGGCGGTCAATATGATCGCGGACGGGGAAGGCCTATCCATCTCCAAACGCCGCATCACCTTGTCCACCTCAGGCGTCGTGCCAATGATTGAGCGCGTGGGAACAGAAATCGGCTGTATGCTGGCCATTTCTCTGCACGCCCCCAACGACAAAGTACGCGATGAGCTGGTCCCATTGAATAAGAAGTACGACCTCAAGCAATTGCTCACAGCATGTCGGGAGTTTCCCGGCCTCTCCAACTCACGTCGGATCACTTTCGAATATGTCATGCTGAAAGATGTGAATGACAGCGAACAAGATGCCCGTGCATTGGTGCGTCTGCTCAAAGGCATTCCTGCCAAGATCAACCTCATTCCCTTCAACGCATGGCCCGGCTCCCCTTACGAATGTTCTGAATGGGAGCAAATTGAGGTGTTCGGCGATATCGTCAACGCCGCCGGATATGCAAGCCCGATCCGCCGCCCCCGGGGCCGCGATATCATGGCCGCCTGCGGCCAACTCAAATCTGAGTCAGAAAAAATCAAAGCCAGCCAAATCGCCAGTTAATCTCAAGATGATTTCAGGCAGACCTCAACGGATCTAAGGGGGAATGGCCTGCGCCGCCCCCTTTCCAGACCTATAGGCTTGGCTCACCCGCTCCAGTGTAGCGCTTACGCAACAGCTTCCCCGCCTCAAAGCCGTGCTCTCACTTGTCATATTGACTCCAATTCACAGATAAGAATAAGTTGCATACTTATTATCAAAAATGGATCAGCGCGTGAACGCTGGCATAACGCAAGGGGGCCTGCGTGACGAAAAGCACATTGCCAATCAGTATTTGGGTAACCTTGATTGGCCTGTATGTCGGACAAGCCATCCCCCTCTATTTGGTCGCCGCCGCCTTCCCCCCCATTCTACGCGCGCGCGGTGTTGACCTGCAGATGATTGGTGCCTTTGGCATTTTGATGGCCCCATGGGTCTTCAAATTCCTATGGGCCCCCCTGCTCGATAAATATCGCCCCCCTCTTTTAAGTGGCCGCAAAGGTTGGATCATCACCACCCAACTTGTTGTGCTGGCCACGATTGTCACCCTCTCTCAATTTGATCCGCTCGAACAGGTCGAATATTTTTTCCCTGTCCTCTTGCTCATGTCTTTTGCAGCTGCCACCCAAGACATTGCCACCGACGGCTATGCTGTAGAGCACCTCACTCCCGAACAACAACCGATCGGCAATGCCATCCAAGGAGGCGCAATCGCCGCCGGTGTCTTAATTGGTGGGTCGCTCACCCTTTTCATCTACGATATCGTGGGATGGGAGTTTTCTGTTCTTTCTGTAGGCGCACTTTCTGCGCTCGCCATTTTGCCGGTCTTCTTTATTAATGAACAAACCGGCCGCCGTAGCGCCCCCTCAGAAACAACCGCGCCCAAGCCCTCCTTTAAAGCCTTCTTTGCCCGCAAAGAAACGGTCGCCATTTTAGGGTTTGCGCTTCTGTTCCGTGTGCCCGAAGGGCTTATCAAAGCCGTTGAGCAAGCATTCCTCGTTGATCTGAACTTTTCCCTTACTCAAATCGGCATAATTTCAGGCGGCGGTGCCGCCGTTGTCGGCCTTGTCGGATCAACCCTTGGCATGATGCTCATTCTGGGCATGGGGCTGGGAGGGTTTTTATGGACCATCATCACCCTGCGGACCCTTTGCTTTGCCGGCTATGTGCTCGCCGCCTATCAGGGCTTACCTCTGGAACTTCTCATCGGCCTAAGCCTGCTCAATACATTTAGTCGGTACATGGAAATTGTTGGTCTTTACACCGCCTTCATGAGGGTAGCCTCACTCAATCAAGCTGGCACAGATTTCACCATCCTCTCCAGCGCCAATGTGTCGATGTATATGTTCGGCTCGCTTTTCGCCGGTTGGTTCGGCCAACATTATGGCTACATCTCACTCTTCTCACTCGCAACCTTCCTCTCAATCGTCACAGGGATCTGGGCCATGCGCCTCGGTCGCCAAGTGATCGATATGGGGAAAGAAACTCCCTCTCTAAATAGTCAGCCTGCGCATTAAGCCAGCTCACTATCTCCAGTCTCACAAAGGACACAGTATGAATAGAGTACTTTTAGGTCAGGCATCGCTCCTCACATTAGCCGTTGTTCTAGCAAGCCAGCCCACAATGGCTGCCGAGCCAGATGTTGTAGAACTTGATCCCATTCATGTTTCGGCCACACGTTCTGACACAGATTTGTCAGCGACACCGGGCACCATTGAAGTGATTTCTGGCGACGAAATTACACAGCGCCTCGCAACTGGCATCAGCCTTTCAGACATTCTAGGGCGCTACGTTGCAGGCTTTGCACCGGGCAACGGCACCATCTCAGGCGCAAGCCAAGACATGCGGGGCCGGAATGTGCAATTCCTTGTCAACGGCGTGCCACGGTCAAGCGAGCTACGCGGTTTCAGTCGGGACCTTGCATTGATCGATCCCTTTTCCATTGAATCGGTTGAAGTGATCAAAGGCTCCAACGCGCTCTTCGGCAATGGGGCAACCGGCGGCTTGATTAACATCGTGACAAAAGGCGCAGGGAAAAAAGGTACACACTTCACCGGCGACATTCGCCTCTCAGCCCAAGATGCAGACGTAGGTGACAGCCTCAGCACAGACGTTGCCGTTAGCGTCGCTCATCGGGGCGAAGACTTCGGCATACGTTTGGGTGCTGGGTACACTGTGCTAGGCGACCGTTTCGATGCAAAAGGTAATCTCAGCCCGAGCGACCCCTTGCTCGGCCAAGGGGGGGGCGACAACTTCGACCGATACTCCCTTAACCTTGCCGCTGATTACGGCCAAGGCAATCACGACTTTGAATTGAACGCGAGCCTCTATCGCCTCGAACAAGACATCGAACACTACACAGACTACACAACCGATCCTGTTAGCGTCGACTACGGCTCTACATACACAGGCCAAAATGTCTACGACGGCACCAAAACCATTTCTCTGGCCTATACAAACACCTCGTTCGATTTTGCCGAAATTAAAATTACGCCATATTACAGCGAAAGCGAACGCCGTGCGGCATATGCACCTGTTTCAGCTGCAAACTCACTGGTCTATTATTCCGGCGACCCGCTTGATCCTGTTGACCCGAACGGCCAATCCGTTCTGTTCACAGAGCAATATGGGGTACGCCTCACTCTGAACTCAGACCTCAGCTCAGTTGTTGAAGGAGCCACCCTTACCTATGGTTCTGACTATGGCCACGACAATGTCTCACAAGAAATTCTAGATGGCCGCGACATCATCGCGCCGATGGAACAAGACAGCTTGGCTTTCTTTGCCCAAGCACAAGTTCCCCTCGGCAAGAAGTTTGACCTGAGCGCAGGCATTCGCTACGAAAAATTCTTCCTAGACGTGAAAAGCTTCAACCGTCCCGCCGTATATGCATTTGCTGGGTACGTTTTGCCAGCCGTTGATGTCATCGGCACCGAAGTAGACTATGCAGCAACCGTGTTCAACGTTGGCGCTGTTTTCCACCCAACCGAAGATGTTGATCTCTTCGCAAAATTTAGCCAAGGCTTCTCCATTCCAGATGTGGGCGGCTTTACCCGGCGCGCGATGAACGCCAACCCATTTGACACAACACCTATTTCCTATGCCAACATTGCGCCAGAAGCGCAGATTGTTGATACATATGAAGTGGGTGCTCGTTATTCAAAAGGGCCATTGGCCCTCTCTGGTGCGGTGTTCCTGTCCACCTCTGAAGAAGGCACAACCTTCGACGCCGCCACCAACGAAGTAAGCCAGCAAAAAGAAGAGCTATGGGGTGCTGAGTTGAACGCAGAGTATGATGTGTCTTCCACTCTCCAAGTCGGCACAGTCCTTAGCTACACCGAAGGCCGTTACGACAGTGACGACGATGGGGACATCGATGACTGGTTGCCAAACAACCGTATCGTGGCGCCTTTCACGGCAACCCTCTTTGCCGATTACCAATTCGATTTTGGGATGAAGCTAGGCGGCGATTTGGTCTACACTGGCCAACGCAACAAAGTGACAGGCTCAGACGTGGACGAAACCATCACAGTCAACATGCAAGCATCATACGATCTTGGTGAGGGCACGGTGACAGCCGGGGTGAACAATCTATTCGACCGTTCACAAATGAACCCAACTGCAAGCGCCATCCGTGGTTTCCCAGTCGCCGATTATGGACGTAGCCTCTGGGTTGGATATTCCATCAGCTACTAATCCTCGCGTTACGGTAAGTCAAAAATAGGGAAGCTGGTGGCGTGCCACCAGCTTCCCCCACTCAGGAAAATGCAATGACTGTCCCCCCCTTCAAAGTACGCACGGACGCCAAGATAGCAGGCGCCCCAGCAGTCGTCGCAAAACTCGTATCCCACTTAAAAGAACACGATTTTATACCCGCGCAGAACGAACCAAGCTGCGTGACATATGAAACCGACTTCGGCACACTTTGGTTGAAAAGTAACGACGATACGGTGACGGTCGAACTGGAAACCCAAACCGAAGCCAACCAATGGATCATGCAGCAATTTGCAGCAAGGCACCTGCAAGAACTCGCCCCCAACGACTTAAAGATTGTCTGGCAAGGTCATCAAATCAGCAGCTCCTTACCCCCGAATGCGCGGATCATGCGCTTTCTGAGGCAGAAAAAAATCTCCCCAACCTGCATCCGCATTACTCTGGGGGGAGAAGATTTGCAGTACCTATCAGAAGAAGGACTGCACTTTCGCCTCTTCTCGCCCAAGAACCGCACCCGCGCCCCAGTCTGGCCACGCATTCAAACAGACGGCACCACCACATGGCCGCAAGGCGAAGACGAGCTGTCTAACAGGGTCTTCACAATCCGCTACATCAGCACCGACGAAATGACCTTCGACCTCATCACCCATCCAAAGGGCCAAGCAATAGATTGGATCAATACAGTCAAACCCGGCGATGAAGTGTTGATCACAGGCCCCGGCGGCGGCTACTTCCCCCCGAGCGACAAATGGTTGCTAATGGGCGGAGATGAAACCGCTCTGCCAGCCCTCGCCCGCATTCTAGAAAACTTACCCGCAACCGCGACCGGCCACGTGATTATTGAAACAGCCGGGCACCAAAGCCGCCAGCCAATCAAGCATCCTGCAAATGTAAAACTAGAATGGGTTGATAAAGACACCGCCCCACAAAATGCTCTCCTCGATCGCCTCTGTGCCATCACCCCCCCGCAAAACACACCCACCTATGGCTGGTTTGCCGGAGAATTTGCCCAAGCCCAAGCAATGCGCAAACACTTCAAATCCTTCTTAGACAAGAAACAACAACTCTCCGTTGCCTATTGGACCCGTAACGCAAGTCAAAAATAATGCAACAAAAGTCGGCCATTAATCAGCACACCATGACCTTCAGGCGTCCGTGGAATACCAAAGGTCTCCCCTCCCACGGTCTCTGCAACATGCTGAACAATTTCAACAACATCAGGTGATGACGTTGAACCCAGGTGCCCAGCCATTCCAGCCACAAGCGCCCAGACCGAGTGTTGATTTTCCAACAGAAGAGCATTTGCCAATTTAGAGAAAAAATAGTTGTGGCCATCTGCACCACTGACCCCAAAATCGCAGGCGCTGTATCAACATGTACACGTTGATTGTCTTGTTGTTTCATCGCCTCATAGAGATTTTCTTTAACCGCCGTCGCGCCCATATAAATGCAAAAGCGACCTAGCGTGATATGCGCTAAGCCGTTGAGATGGTCGTTTGGTGTTTGGTTGCGGGGATAGGGACCGCAGCTATGATCTCAGATCATGAAACCGCAGCTCATTGTGCCACAAGAAAATTCATCACTGTCTTTCACCGATAAGTATCAGTTTGGCGCTGCCACCAAATTTCAGACTTAAAGAGAACAAGTACACCGCAAGATAGGGAGCACCTAAGAAAACACCGCCAACGACTACCGACGCGCAGCCAGTAACCGATATAAATAGAACATCAACAACCCTGCAAGTATTCCTGGCATTCCTTCATAGATCGAATTATGCCACTCCAAATATCGCCACAACAAGGCGACGCTGACCCCAGTGAGCATCATCACAATTGCCTGCCCCTCTGACACCCGCTTACCGATTGCATACATAATCAATAAGGGCGCGAAAGCCGATGCCAGAACGGACCACGCCAAGATGACAAGACTGAAGACACTTTGATTTCCCGACAGCGCAATAGCCAACGCAAAAGCTGCCACAAGAATGGTGGCCACTTTTATCTGTAACGTCGTCTCCAATCCCTTTGGAAGAAGATCGTGGGTAAGTGCAGATGAGCAGCTCAATATGAGTGAATCTGCCGTCGACATTGTCGCCGCGAAGATGCCGGCCAAAATTAACCCGACAAAAACGGGAGGCAGCAGTTTCTGCGCCATTGTTGGTAAAGCAAGTTCTGGGTCCAGACCACTCAGCTCTGGAAGATAAATCCGGGATAGCATCCCGACACCTGTCGCCATGAGATAGAAGGCAAGAAAAAAGGAATAGTACCATCCGCGTGCGCGCGAGATGTGCTCGGGACGGTCCAGCGTCATAAAACGAACCATAATGTGTGGCTGACCAATGACACTAAGCCCCGCAAACATCCAACCAATAACAAAGAGAGCCATGCCAGACAAACCGGGGACAACCAGGTCGGATGGAAATAGATCGAGAAACCCATCAACTTCTCCCATCATAGAAACAGCTCTAGCAGGCCCACCAAGTCCCAATATTGCGACCACAAGCAAAAGCCCCATCGCAAATAACATCACAAAAGACTGCGCCACGTCTGTCCAGATGGACGCGCGCAGACCTCCCGCAAGGCAGTAGATTGCGACTGCAACCGCTGCAAGCACAGCACCGCTCGCTTCCGGCCACCCGAAAATGGCATGAAGAGCTTTACCCCCGGCACTCAGTTGTGCAGCCGCATATGCCCCCAGAAAGACAACCGTAATCAGCGCTGCAATCAATCTCACATACTTGTAGTTACCACCGTCCCACCTTGAGAGAACACCGGAGAACGTAAGCTCTCCAGTTTTTTCCGTCGAAATTCTGAGTTGTCGGTGAACATAGAGCGAGGCAAGAAAATCACCTGCAATCCAGCCAATCATAAGCCAGATTGACGCAAGCCCAACGGCGTAGGTGTAGCCAATGACCCCGATGAACATATAACCGCTATTGTTTGTCGCGACGGCAGACAGACCGACAAACATAGGTGAGACGTCTTTACTCGCTAGGTAATAATCTTCCTTGGCATTTCTGGAACGCAGAAACGACGCAACGCCAACAAGAAGAAACAGAAACAAAAAACCTAGAAAACTAATAACCGTCATTCTTCTTTCGCCCCCGTTGGCACCCCAATATGGAACTGATCGCGTTCAGAACCAGCTCACAAATCTTAGTCTCTTCAAATACGGTCAGGCCGCGTCCTGCAAGAGCAGGCCATCCAAAACGATGCAGCCTACCTCTTTGTACTCTTCAGTTTGTTTCGAAAGGGACGCCCCGCATCCCACTCTGAATAAATGGCAGCATCTTTTCGGGACGTAATTGGTGGATACGCAGCAGGGCCGCCAGGGTCAAACCTTCAGGCCCAGACATATTAAACCGCTTCCTCGCGCTGAAGAGGATAGGCGCCTGTTTCGTCGTGGACTTCCTCGCCCGACAGAGGGGGGTTAAACGTACATGCCATCAACATCTCCGTCTTGCCACGAAGAATATGCCTGTCATGTTCGTTGAGTGCGTATAATGTTCCAGCCTCAATCTCGTGAATTTCGCCCGTGGCCAAATCTTCGATCGATCCTTCCCCGCTGATGCAATAGACAGACTCCAAGTGGTTCTTGTAATGCATCTCAAGTTCTGCACCCGCATAGATGGTCGTCAGGTGGAAGGAAAAACCCATCCCATCGTTTTTCAAAATGAGCCGATTGCTTTCCCAGCCAGCAGACCGGATCAAACGACCGGCCTTATCGCTTTCACTCAATTTACGAATAATCATGTCTACTCCGCCGCAATAGGTGATATAATTTTTTCATCCAGAACCTCACGCAGTGAGTCCTCGACAATTTCCAGCCCCGCAGCAAGTTCATCGAACGTAATTGTAAGGGGGGGGAAGAATTTCAGAACCTCATCATTTGGCCCTGCCGTTTCGATCACGAGATTTCGTTCTCTGGCCAATTCCGCAGTTGCCGATGCCAGCTCGGGGCGATCGAAAGAAAGCCCCTGCATAAGCCCTCTCCCCTTCGCGCTAAGCTTCAAGGGTGACAAATCACGGCACATGCGTGTAATGAATTCCTGAACAAATTTGGACTTTTCTTGGATTTCGGTTGGGAACTGCTCATCCTTCCAGAACACGTCCAAAGCGGTTTTGGCTGTGACAAAAGCATGATTGAAACCACGGAAGGTTCCATTGTGTTCCCCCGGCAACCAACAGTCGAGTTCAGGGCGGATCAAGGTAACAGCCAAGGGCAACCCATAACCGCTCAAAGACTTCGACAAAGTCACCATATCTGGCTCAACGCCCATGCCCTCAAACGAGAAGAATGTTCCCGTCCGACCGCATCCGGCCTGAATGTCATCGACAACCAGCAGGATTGAGTGGGCGCGGCAAATCTTCTGTAAACGTCTCATCCAGGTTCCAGAGGCCACATTAAGCCCCCCTTCGCCCTGAACAGTTTCGACGATGACACATGCAGGCAGGTCGACACCGCTACTCTTATCGGAGAGCGCTTTCTCAAAATAGGCAAGCGTATCCATGTCAGCGTCAAGATAACCGGCAAACGGCATGCGTTGGACATTGTCCAAGGGCACCCCGGCACCACCTCGATGATGTTGATTGCCGGTTACCGCAAGCGCCCCAAGCGTGACACCGTGAAAACCGTTCGTAAACGCAACAACGGACGCACGCCCTGTAACTTTCCTAGCGAGCTTGAGAGCTGCTTCAACAGCATTTGCCCCGGTTGGCCCTGTAAATTGCGCGACATAATTCATCTGCCGCGGCTGCAGAATGATTTCCTGAAAAGTCTCCAGAAAACCCCTCTTCGCAGCTGTATGAAAGTCCAGACTGTGGGTTACCCCACCATCCGTGATGTACTGTACCAACTGGTCTCTCAGCGCAGGATGGTTGTGCCCATAATTGAGGCTACCAGCTCCTGCTAGAAAATCGAGATAGGCTTCGCCATTCTCATCAAAAAGCGTCGCCCCCTCAGCGCGCTCAAAAACCGCAGAGTTCCCACGGCAGTAGCTGCGAACGTTACTTTCTAATTTGTCGAAGACTGCGGTATCATTGATATCCACACGGCCCTCCTTAGGCTTTGCAAATCGTAGGCCGCGAAATCGGCCCAATTTTTATTTCGGTTTCACTTTCGTGCCGCCCGCCAAAATGCATCTCAGAGTCAAAAAGCGGGGCCTTAGACAACGATGTATTCAGAGCTTGCGCGGCACTTTCAAACAAGGCCCACGACGCTTCATTTGTCGGCGTAATAGTCGCCGTCAAATACTGAACTGACTGGCAACTGTCTCTATCCAAAATTGACAGAAGCAACCTTCTGGCAATCGCCTTGCCGCGCCAAGCCCCATCAACACCTACCTGCCAGACAAACAAAGTGTCATCGCGGTCTGGGGGCCTATACGCGGTTACGAATCCCACAATGTCATCGCGACTTACCGCAACAGCACTTGTGGCCGCAAAATGGTGTGCCATGAGCACGTTGCAGTAGAGCGAATTGGCATCCAGGCCGCCTCCCGCATGGATAAGGTCGTGCACCTGCAAGCCTTCATTAGATTTAGGTGGCCTGAAGACAACATCACCGGAAAAGTCCACATTGCCAGTCACTTAATTTGCCTCGATCTATTTGTTTCGTTTTTCGTTATAAAATAGTTCGATATTTGATGCGCCAATGAAGTCGCATATATCCCAAAGCCTGTCAACAGGCCAAAAACTCGCCTATTTAAGCGAAACAGACATCGCAAACCATTCGAATATCGAACTATTTTATAACGAAACGCAAACAAACTACATCCGAGACATTTCCGCCCCATTCCAGTAAAAGACGAAGTGTTCGACATAAATTCCCAGAAGGCTAACCCTATGAGTGATTTCAACAAGGATGCTGAAGATGTATTGACGTCCCTTCGGCGGATCATTCGCGCGACAGACCTGCAGTCCCAAAGGTTGGCCCGCTCAACCGGGCTCACGACATCTCAGATTTTGGTTCTTCAAACAGTTGAAGCCAACCCCCAGGTATCGCAAAAGAGAATCTGCGAAGAGATTTCTCTCAAGCAAGCAACGGTTACCTCTATCCTTGAAAAGTTGGAAACCACAGAACTCGTCACACGCAAAAGAAGCGGACATGACCGTAGAAGTGTGGAAGTTCGCCTGACAGAAAAAGGCGCCGCCGTGCTCAAGGAGGCCCCGAAACTTCTTCAGGAGAAGTTTGCCAACGCATTTTTCCATTTGGAGGATTGGGAACGGCTCATGATTAAATCCGTCCTCGAACGTATCTCTTTAATGCTGGAGGCGGAGGGAATTGACGCATCGCCGGTTCTCGATATTGGAGATATTCAGGAACTTCCCAAAGAAGAGGCGCGCCACATAGAGCACGACAACAGCTCCCAATAATAAAAGATTCTATAGCCGCGCCGCACAACACACTTAGGAACCTAGATTTAGATTGTGCACTAGGCGTGTGGCGATTATTGAGAAGCGTCATGAGATCTTCCGATGCCTTCAACACCGTCCCCTTGGCGGGCTTTGGACGTTCAAGAACAATGCAGATCACAGAGAATGGAATGTCGGCTTCTCATGCCAAGCCAATGCCTTAGCCGCCTATGGCTACCACGGCACCAAGGACCGCATAGTCCAAACCCTCGCAGATATAAATTGTACGGCCCTGAGAGAAAGCATTCGCCGGATCGACTTTGCCACCGACTTTCTCATGCCCGAACACTTCCAAGCCCACATTGAACAAGTAGCCTGTCACAGTCACACCAAGGTCGCCCCCTATTGGGGAGAGATAGAAAACCCGGACCAAGACCCCAGCAAACCAACCGTTGTCACCCGAGGTCGCAAGATCGAATCCATCACCACCGGCAAGATGCCGGGTGGACAAGCCATCATCTACAACAAGCGCAAAGCTGCCATCGAGCAGGGCAAAACATTCTGGTTCAAAGTCTGGGACATAGACCCAACCGACACCACCAAGAAG
>JARGNZ010000028.1 GCA_029209985.1 Parvibaculaceae bacterium | reverse complement strand
CGATCATTGAGCGAAAATTCGCCCGCGCCAGAGCCCTTGAGGCGTTTGCGAGTATCAAAAACAGAGAGAGTTGAGATATTTGCTCATGACCGGATCTAATCGCTGAGCACAAGGTCTGTTGAGCAAAGATATTTCTTTGGAAAGCATCTAGGCCAAAAGTCAAAAGGGGACCTTTGGCCTAGATGTGAAAGCACTTAGCCTATGCCGCCAAAGCTTTGATTTCTTTTTCAAAGCTAACGAGAAGTTCCCGGTTGTCGTGTTGCCATGGGTGGAAGTCGGCTTTGAAGTAGTCGAGGAAGTCGCTTTTGAGGCTGCGTAAAAAGCCATCGCGCTGGAACAACCACTTGAGGCCACCGGCCCATATTTTCAGCCGTTGGAAGAAGGAATATCCATCACTCTTCAACATATGGTTGATGTTAAAAATCATATGTTGCGTAAAGCGAAGGGTGACAAGGCGCATGGTTTTTTTCCGCGCCTCATGGGTGCCCCCTGCAACAGTCAGCACATCAAAGGCAACGGCTTTGTGCTCGGTTTCCTCATAGGCATGCCAGCGCCACATGGGCAGAAGGGCAGGATCTGAGCCTTCCAGAATACGTGGGTCGCGCAACAAGCGGTCTGCCATAATTGCCGTGAAATGCTCATACGCAACCGTGGTATAGAGACCCACAATAGGGGGCAGCTCTTCTTTGAGGCGGTCTTGATCCGCCGTCAGCCGATCTTCCATGAGGTCTAGGTCATAGCCGCGCAACTGGCAAAGACGCTGATTGAATTTGCGGTGCTCGCGCGTGTGCATGGCTTCTTGGATCGTAAACTTACGCACTTCTGCCAACAGTTTCTCATCTGTCACGCGATCTTTGAACTTTGCCACACTGTCGATGAAATGTTTCTCACCAATGGGGAATAGCATCGACATGGCGTTGAAAAAGGCCGTCTTAAACGGGTCTTGGCTGTGCCAATCCCCCTTCAGGGCATGTTCTAAATCAAAGCTCATATTGCGCGGTGTCATGTCAACATCAGTTGGCGTGGTGCTCAAAGTCGTCATGTGATTTCCTTCAACAGGGAGGAGAGAAGCATCCCTCAAGATAGTCATACTGAAATTAATGTCAATACTATCGTCAACAATGTCGATTGAAAAAAGCACGCGTTGAGGGAGGGGCGGCCTTGCTGTCTGAAAAATGTTATGAATTAACGTCTGTTGCGAGCGTATTTGAGAGCCAATCAACAAATTGATGGCGAAAAAAGTCCCCATCGAGGCCCAAAGCATCGGGCAAAAATGTATCGACAATGCCATGCCCAAAAACAGCGGAAATCACCAAAACGAGAATCGCGGAGGCTTGTTCTTCTGACTTTGAAAAGTTCTCAGGGGCAATAAATTGTGTCGCCGCGCGGTGTTCTTCAATGCGCTGTGCCAATGTCTTTTTCAGCTCGCCGATCAGGCGCTTCACCTCTTGCCCCTCTTCTAAGTCCCAGAGCGAGGCGTCCGGTTTGGAGGCGGCAAGCCACGCAAACAGACGGGCATGCCCGCTGTCGCTGATCCGCGCAAATACGAAGGAGACAAGCTCCTTAATGTCGAATTCTTCCCCATGGCGCGGTTGCAGCTTTTCTAAAACTTCCCGCAAAACAATTTTCTGAACACGGGTGACAAGCGCCAGCTTGAGGGATTCGATATCTCCAAAATGGTGCAGAAGCGTGGAATGAGCCATGCCCGCTTGCTTGGCAATCGTCACAAGGTGGAGCGCCCCATGCCCTTGTTCAAGCAAAACGCTTTCTGCGGCTTCTAGAATATGGTGCCGGGATTCATCAGCGGATCGACGAATACGTTTGGGCTTTCCCTCAACCATTCACTACACTTTCATATGCCGGAGGCATCGCTATTTTAAGGATCATATGGGCTGTGGCATTGGTAAGCCACGACAGCTTGGCATAGCTTTAGAACTTTTCCGCTCACAATTCAAATACAGACAGGCCTTATAAAGGGCCGATACCTGAAGACAGGCCAATAGATGATTTTTGAAGTGGTCTCTATCCTATGCGATGTGTACAGTCCTGCAAATATAATCAATTAAAATGCTTTGCTGAGGCAAACAATCTTAGGAATATCTGATGCAGTTTGATGACGTCATTTTGGGCCGCCGGAGTATCCGCGGCTATAAACCCGAACCCGTTCCAAAAGCACTTGTAGAAGAAATTTTGACATTGGCGATGCGTGCCCCCTCGTCGATGAACACTCAGCCTTGGAGTTTCTACGTGCTTTCGGGCGAACCATTGGACCGCATTCGCGCCGGTAATACAGAGCGGACCATGGCAGGAGTTCCGCAATCGCGTGAATTTCGGACCGGTCAGGCTTTCGAAGGTAAGCACCGGGACAGACAAGTCGGCGTTGCCAAGCAATTATTTGCGGCTATGGGGATCGCCCGCGATGATAAAGACAAACGCCAAGACTGGGTGTTGCGGGGGTTCCGCCAATTTGATGCACCGGTTTGTGTGATTGTGACATACGACCGCTCCCTAGCGGAAAGCGACGACACCGCGTTTGATTGTGGTGCCGTGACAACCGCGCTGGTGAATGCGGCCTGGTCGCGCGGCCTTGGGGCGGTGATTAATAGCCAAGGCATTATGCAATCTCCTGTCGTGCGCGAACATGCAGGCATTGCCGAAGATCAAGTGATTATGAAAGCAATCGCCCTTGGCTGGCCGGATGAAACTTTCCCGGCGAACGCAGTGGTTTCAGAACGAAAAAGCGTTGACGAGGCGGCTGTCTTTATCGGCTTTGACGACTAGGCTGAAAGAAAAGTGTGCACAAGTGTGAAGGCATATGGGGAGAAAGTCACTTCACCCATATGCCTTGAATCATTTTGTTTGTAGGTGCTTAAGAATTCGCAAGCGCCAGGTAAGCTTTCCAACCACCATGAGTGGTGATGTCTGTGGCATCACCAAGGGCGATGTTTTCGCAGATGAACCCTTTAACCCATGTGCCATCGGCAAGCTCAACATTGCCGATGCCCAAAGGGGCGGGGACCATGGCGCAGAAGCGACCGAATGCAGCGTCACTCAAGGTCCATACCTCGACGGCGATTTTTACACCGTCTTGCGCCCGTGCCAAACCGGGCTTGGCTGGTGTTGTATTGTTCAAGGCATAAAGACGATAGGCATCGCTGGTTGTCGTTGTGGCCACGTGCTTGGCATTGAGGTCCGTTAACTGGTGGTTGAGGGGCTGCCCAGTGAGGTGCGCGCCGACAACGGCCAAGGGAATGCCGCTCTTCGGGAGAGAAGGGGAGGGACACACCGGCGTATCAGTGGCACCAATGTGAGGGGCGGGAAGAAGTTGGCGATGCAGTCGATCGCCCAGTGCCAACAAATCATCATCCGTAAAGGCAGGGCCCACAAGGGTGACACCACGCGGTAAGTCATCCACAAAGCCAGCCGGTACAGCAAGGGCCGCGCAGTCTGCAAGGTTCACAAAGTTGGTGTAGGTTCCTAAACGGGAATTAAGTGTGATGGGGTCTGCGGCAATCTCCTCAACGGTATAGGTTGTGGGCGAGGTGGGCAGAAGGAAAACATCCATCTGGTGCCATGTCTGATCGATGAGGCGCTGTAGTTCAGAAAGTCTGTATTGCCCCTTAAAAGCATCAACAGCCGAATGTGCATTCGCGTGGGAAACAATGTGGGCAACCGTCGGATCAATGTCACCATGGGCCAGCGTAACATGATCACCGACAGCAGCATAGCGTTCCGCCACCCAAGGTCCCGTATATAACAGCTCAGCCATTTCAGCGAAGGGGGTATAATCAATGTCCACCGGGGTGCCGCCCAGCGCCTGCAAGACCTCAATCGATTGATTATAAAGCTGCTCGCTCCCAGCATCACCAAAGAAGATCCGACTATCAGAATTGAGAACGCCGAAAGCAAACGTATCGCCCACAAGGGGAGAGCTTTCAGCGGGGCGAGAAAAGGGGTCTTTTGGATCAAAGCCTGCGCTTACTTTTTTGACGAGGGCTGCAGCGCCGCACGACCCTGCAAAAACACTCACGCAGTCTAAAGACCGGCACGCAGGCACAACCCCATAAGTGCTCAGTAAGCCACGGGTCGGCTTCCACCCGACGATGTTGTTAAATCCAGCCGGTACGCGGCCCGATCCGGCGGTGTCTGTGCCTAAGGCAAAAGACACCAACCCTCTGGCAACAGCAACAGCAGAACCGCTGCTGGAGCCACCAGAAATATAGGCATCGTTAAACGCAGACCGGGGCACGCCGTAAGGGGAGCGTGTGCCCACAAGGCCGGTGGCAAATTGATCCAGATTTGTTTTCCCAATCAAAATCGCCCCCGCTGCGCGCAACCGTGCGACCACTGTGGCATCTGCTCTTGGCTGATAAGCAAAGGAAGGGCATCCGGCCGTTGTGGCTGTCTCTGTGCAATCGATATTGTCTTTCACAGCAAAGGGCACACCAAAGAGCGGCTTGTCTGGATGGGGCACGCCAAGAGAGACCGCAGTGGCTAATGCATCCTCCCGAGGAAGAAGGCTGATCCAAATGGATGGATCAGGACACGCTTCAATGCGGTCATATACATCGTTGATCACATCTGCGGGGGTAAGGTCGCCCGTCAAATAGGCTTGCGCCAGTGCGTCAATTTGCAAGTCAATTTTCATCATGTGTCATTACCAAGACCGCTTGTCCTGCCTCTATGGTTTGTCCGGGTTTACAAAGAACACTGTGAACGATGCCCGTTTTGGGTGTGGTGACTTCAAGCTCCATTTTCATACTCTCAAGGATCATGACAGGTGCCCCCGCCTCAACTGTTTCGCCTGGTTTAACGAGTATTTTCCAAACACTACCCGGAAGGGAGGCATCAACGGCAAATCCGTTGTCCGGCATATCAACGCTGTTGTCTGCGATTTCAAAAACATCGTCGATCAGCTCGGCATCTAAGCCGCTTTCCCGCCACCGAGTGCGTTCTGCTTCAAAGGCCGTTTGCTGTTGAGTTTTGAAACGGGCAATGGATGGGGCTTCTGCTTTAAGAAGCGCCTCATGCTCACTGAGTGTGAACGTGCCTTCGTCAATCTGCACTGTGTAACTGCCATTCGTGAACGCGTCTCTTGCATCGGCAAGTTCTTCAGAGCTGACCTCAAAGAATTTGATGCGATCAAAAAAACGTAACAACCACGGGGTGCCTTGTTCAAAACTTCCTCGTTGTTGCCATGTGCTCCAGACCTGCACCGTGCGTCCAAAGAGTTGATAGCCGCCTGGGCCCTCCATGCCGTAAACACACATATAGGCCCCCCCGATGCCGACCGCATTTTCTGGGGTCCATGTGCGGGCAGGATTGTATTTCGTCGTCACCAGCCGGTGGCGCGGGTCAAGCGGTGTGGCAACCGGGGCACCCAGATACACATCACCCAGCCCTAGAACCATGTAATCGGCATCAAAGATAATGTCTTTCACAGCTTGCTCATCAGGCAGGCCGTTGATGCGCCGAATAAATTCGACATTAGACGGACACCAGGGGGCTTTTTCATACACAAGCTCTTGGTACTTGCGCATTGCCAACTCGGTTTGCTCATCGCGCCAGCTCAAAGGCAGGTGGACAGTACGGCTTGGCACGACCACATCTTCTGCTCGGGGCATTTCTGTTTCGCTTGCTTTTAACAGCGCAAGCAATCGATCCGTAGAAAGCACCGTGGGGTCATAATGAACCTGGAGAGAGCGAATGCCCGGCGTCAGGTCAATAATCCCAGCCGGTGCCTCCGCCTCAAGCCATGTCATAAGCGCGGTGACTTGGAAACGAAGTTTGAAGTCCAAAACAAGATCGCCCATCTCCACCAGAAGGGAAGAGCTGCCTGCGCGGCGGTAACAAATTTGAATGCCGTGCGTCATCCCACGCCCAAGTATCGCACTGTCTGTTTCTGGTAACTTACTGCGAAGGAGGCCTCTGGTGGGGGGCACTCGATCTGGTTCCGCAAGAATATCAGCCTGCGCGGTTTGCAAGGCCAATGCGTTGGCAACGGTAAGCCGTTTGAAGCGCACGGTATCGCCGGGGCGAAGCTGTCCCATTTTCCATTTTTCGGCGTCCGCTAAAGTGGCCGGGCAGACGAAGCCGCCAAGGCTTGGACCATCGGGTCCCAAAATGATGGGCATGTCGCCGGTAAAATCGATGGTCCCGACGGCGTAGGCGTTGTCATGGATATTAGAGGGATGAAGACCTGCTTCTCCCCCATCTTTGCGCGCCCAGTCAGGCTTAGGGCCGACAAGCCGCACACCTGTTCGTGCGCTGTTAAAGTGCACTTCATAGGGGTGAGAGAAGAAAGTGTCGATGTCGCTTTCGGTGAAAAAGTCCGGCGCCCCGTGAGGACCATAGAGCACACCCAATTCCCATTCCCGTGTGAGGGCGGGCTTGCTGTCAGGGGCAATGTGATCCAAGGGAGCAGACACGGCACCGTCCCGGTTTATCCGAAGCACGCTGCCCGTACGTAAAGCACCTGTCCCATGCCCGCCAAATTGCCCAAGCACGAAGGTGGAGCGACTACCCAGATAAAGAGGGGCGTCGATACCGTGGCGCACCGCTAAATAGGTTCTATTACCCGCCCCTTCAATCTCGCCAAGTTCTAAAATACTGTCCGCAGGAACTGAGAGGGCAACGTGATGGGCCACAGGGGTGCCATTCAGTTTTGCACCCATGTGAGCGCCGGTAAGCGCAATGGTCGTCGGGGCATAGAACTTGAGAGTAGGCCCGGTCAGTGTGCATTCAAGGGCTGCGGTTTCAGCGGCGTTGCCGACCAGCCGGTTTGCAAGTTGAAACGAGAGCGCGTCCATGGGACCGCTCGGGGGCACGCCAACAGCCCAATAGCCAATGCGGCCCGGTAGATCTTGTACCGTCGATTGCGCACCCGGAGACAGCACTTCAATGCGGTGTGGTTGGTAGTCTAAGTGCGCCAGCGCATGGGTGCTGACAGCAGCTGTCTCAAACATAGAAGAGGAGGCGATGACGCTGAGATAATCTAAATTATTTTCAATGCCGTAGAGGGCTGTCTCTTTAAGCGCCTGCTGGAGGTTGCTCAGGGCCTCTGCGCGCGACGCGCCTGTGACAATGAGTTTGCCCAACAGCGAGTCATAGTGTGAGGTGATATGCGTGCCTGTTTCAATCCACGTATCAACCCGCGCATCGTCGGGAAAGCGTACCTCCGTGAGGCGGCCAACACTTGGTAGGAAATCGCGGGCGGGGTCTTCTGCATTGATACGCACCTCTATCGCAGCACCTGAACGTATGAGCGACAGGGTGTCGAGCGCGGGCATGGTGCCCCCCGCTTGCCGGATCATCCACTCGACAAGGTCCACATTAAAGACAGCTTCGGTGATGCCATGCTCGACTTGCAGACGCGTATTTACTTCGAGGAAGTAAAAATTATTGTCAGACATATCGTAGATAAATTCTACAGTGCCAGCCGAGACATAGTTTACTTTTTCACCGAGGCGGCGGGCCGCATCAGCCAACGCCTGTTGTTGTTGTGCGCTGAGGCCGGGGGCTGGGGTTTCTTCGACAATTTTTTGATTGCGTCGTTGCAAAGAACAATCGCGTTCTCCAAGGGTGACAACGCCGCCTGCCCCATCGCCAAAAATTTGCACTTCAATGTGACGTGCGGTGGCGACAAATTTTTCCAGAAAAACACCCGCGTTGCCAAAGTTGGCTTGCGCTTGGCGTTGCACAGTGTCAAAGGCTCGGCGCAGCGCGTCGCTGTTCTGACAGAGTTGCAAGCCGATACCGCCACCCCCAGCGGTACTTTTTAGCATAACAGGATAGCCAATGCGCTCCGCAGCGCCTAACGCGTCCTCAAGGTCGGCAAGCAAATCGGTGCCCGGCAAAAGCGGCACACTGGCCTCTTGCGCAAGCGCCCGTGCGGTGTGCTTGATGCCGAAATCGCGAAGCTGCGCCGGTGAGGGGCCGATAAAAGCGATCCCATGTGCGCTCAGGGTTTCAGCAAAGGAGGCATTTTCGCTGAGAAAGCCATAGCCGGGATGCACGGCATCGATTTTGTGGTCGAGGCAGATTTTTAAGATGGCATCAATGTTTAGGTAGCTTTCTGAAACCGGGGCAGGCCCGACACAGAAAGCATCATCCGCATCATGCACATGAAGCGCGTGGCGGTCTGCTTCTGAATAAATCGCGACAGCACGCAAGCCCATAGCCTGCACAGTTTTGATGACACGTCGGGCTATTTCGCCCCGGTTGGCGATGAGAATAGATTTGAACATGGTGCCCTCAATTCTTATCCCAGACCAGCATTTCAACCGGAGTGGGGTTATAGGCATTGCACGGATTGTTGAGTTGTGGGCAATTTGAGAGAAGCACGATTGTGTCCATCTCGGCCCGCATCTCGACATATTTTCCCGCACCGCTAATGCCGTCTTCAAATGTCAAACCGCCGTCGGGGGTGACAGGCACATTCATAAAAAAATTAATGTTGTGCGTGATGTCCCGCTTGCTCATGCCGAAGTGTTCATTCTCCGCAACGGCCAATAACCAACTATCTCGGCAGGCGTGCATACACTTTTTGTCCAGCGCATAACGCACCGTGTTGGATTCAGTTGCGCAGGCACCGCCTAAAGTGTCGTGGCGTCCACACGTGTCGGCCGTGATCTCTAGCATTACATTGCCCTCAGTCGAGAGAAGCTTTGTGCCCGCCGTTAGGTAGACATTGCCTTGCTCTCGAATGGTGTCGATCGCGCTATAGCGTTCTGCGGTGTCATGGGCGTTATAAAAAAGCGTGTCGGCTGCTTGATTTCCTTCAAGGTCTAAAATGCGCAATGTCTGACCTTGCTTGACCTCATGCATCCAATAATCACCCGCGCCAACCACTTCGCGTAGAAGCGCTGTCTCAGGAGAAAGTGTGCTTTCCTTAATCATGCTCAATGACCTCCTGAAGATGACGGTGTTGTATGGCGTACATAGGTTTCGGTGTTTTCAAAACCGCGTATATTTTCGGGCCGACTGGTGCGACAGATATCCGTCATCGAAACCGGCTCAGCTTCCAGAAGTTCCAATTTAATCGGCTTGCGCGGATAAGTTTTGCTGCTGTTCAGAGGGTGCGGGCAGCTGTGTAAAACCACCAGCGTGTCCATCTCAAATCGCAGGTCAACATAATCACCTGCTTTTGAGTTGCCAGAAACAAACCCCAGATTGCCCTCGGCATCAGGGGCCACCTTGCTGAACCAATTCACGTTTGCGGCAAGATCTCTTTTGCCCAGTCCGTATTTAGCCCCTTCCACAAGAAAGCTGTCGCGGCCATTTTGCGTGCGCTCGTTCCGGCCCATCTGATAGGAAACAGGACGCCATTTTTTTTCAATACTTTGGCGGGTGGACGTGCCGCAGACGGTGTCGTGCCATGCAACTGTGCCGCCAATGACAGAACAAAAAATGCGTCCCATGTCTGAATAAAGACACGTGCCTGTGCCAAGTTTGAAGGTGTGTTGGCATTTTAAGGTGTCGGGGGCGTTGTAGCGTTCCAACAGGTTTGCCGGATTGTAGAACAACATGCCGACATTGCCATCTCCTTCAATATCTGTAAGGCGCAGGGTAAGGCCCGCTTTGACTGTGAGCGACCAGTGCGCCCCGCCGGGAATAATGTCTTCACTGAGGGATGAAGAGTGTTTGGTCATCAGTTTCTCCAACTCGTTTGAAGCGGAAAGGGTCCGCCAAAATGCCAGGTCGTCCTGAACCGTATTGAATATGCTTGAAGAAGCAGACGCCGGGTCGTCCCAGCTTTGTTGATTAGGTGTTCTGATTTGTCTCCGTATCAGTCTCCGCCTCCGCCGCTAATTCTTGTATGATCGGTGCGGGCTCTGATGGGGTGTCAAAAATGATCGAGGCCCCGTAGCGTTCTTTTTCTTCTTCACGTTTGCGGGTTCTATCCAACGCAATGACACGGGTGCCCAAATAAAAGGCTTCCTTTAAGTCGTGAGTGACCATGAAGACGGTCATCTTGGTTTCCCACCACAGGCGCAACATGAGGTCATGCACTTCAGAACGAATGCCGGGATCGAGCGCGCCAAAAGGTTCGTCGAGTAACAAGATGCGCGGCTTTTTGATGAGAGCCTGCGCAATGGCCAAACGCTGCTGCATACCGCCAGAAAGAGAGGCAGGGTATTTGTGGGCAGAGTCTTTCAAACCAACCCCTTCAAGGTGATGCAGGGCTTCTGCTTTAGCGCGGCGTTTTGCTTTACCGTGTAACCGACCAAAGAGGCCACCTTGCTCAAGCTCCAGTCCAAGCACCACATTTTCCAACGCGGTGAGGTGCGGGAAGACAGAATATTTTTGAAACACAACTCCGCGATCAGGATCTGGATTAAGGGGAAGCGGAGCACCATCGACCAAGATCTCCCCTCGGGTCGCATGTTCCTGACTGAGTAAGAGGCGTAATAAAGTGGATTTGCCACAACCAGAGGGGCCAACAATAGAAACAAAGGAATGGGTTTCGACCTCAAAATTGACCTGCTCTAGGACAACTTGATCGCCATATTCCATCCAAAGGTTTTGAACGCTGACTTGGGTCATTCAGACGACCTCCCTACAGCAAACCAAGGGAATGCGATGATTTGAAATTTTTGCAATGTGTAGTCGAAGAGCACAGCGAGAAACGTAATCCACGCGACATAAGGCAGGATGACATCCATCGCGAGGTATCTGCGTAAAAGGAAAATCCTATACCCAAGGCCGCTTTGTGCGGCAATCGCTTCTGCTGCAATGAGGAACAGCCAAGCGGTGCCCAGCGACAAACGCAACGCATCAATAATACGTGGCCACATTTGTGGCAGCACAATGCGCCATGCGATATGCCACGTGGAGGCCCCTAAAGTTTGCGCCTTTACAATTTGTTCTGACGGCAATTCGCCAACCCTGAGCGCGATATCGCGCATCATAAAGGGGGCGATGCCAAAAACGATCAGCACGATTTTAGCCAGCTCTCCAAGTCCAAAGGTAATGAAGAGAATGGGTAAGACCGCAAGCGGCGGGATCATCGCTAGAACGGAGATGAACGCCGACATTGTTCGATTGACGTAAGGGATCAACCCCACAGCAATGCCCACAATGCTGCCCATGAGGGTAGCCACCAAAACACCAATGCTGAGGCGCATCAGACTGGCGACAGTATCTTGCCAAAGCAGATAATTGCCTGTTCGTTTGTCTGGTTCAAAAGCCATGCGTTGCACAGCTTCATAAAGTGTGGGGAAGCTTGGTAGAAGTTTGTCGTTGGGATTGTCGGACAAACGGATTTCAGAGCCAACCGCATAAGCGATCAGCAGAAGGGCGAAGGGCAGCAGCATCAGCAGCCGCCCTCCGGCTTGGTTGGGTCGTTTGTTGATCAGTCGCACTTTTTGCGATGTCGCTTCGGGCATAATATGTCTCGCGGTGTCGTGAAAGGTGCGGCTGATCTCAATTTTACAAGCTGCCGTCAGCAGCCATGCTCATGTACTCAGAATTAAAACGCATTTTTACGTTCCCCTTGTCGCCCAGTACGGTGCCATCTGGGAACGCAATCCCGACAACATCCACAGAGGGCGCGCCCTCGCCAAGCAGGCCACGGTCAAATAAGAAGGTCCGCACAGCGTCCATGGTTGTGGAAATGTCTGGGGAGGTTGTGAAGGCGACAGCATCCGCCGGCGCGTAGAACATTTGCGTGGAGGCAAGTTGGAAGTCGTAGCCCGCAAGGTCTGTTCCAGAGGCTGCCCCCATGGCGGCGCGTGCTTCTGCCCCTTCAGGCGTGTCTGAGGCCATAATCGCCATGGTCTCATACCAAGCGCCCGCGAGCGCTTTACCAAACGCAGGGTTGTCGCTGAGGGTTTGTGTGTTCACAGCCGTTAGGTCGATGATTTCACCGGGAATATCGGATGAATCGAAGACTTTGTGCGCACCGGGCATGGCGAGAATTTCAGCGACCAATGGGTTCCAGGTGGCAACCGCCGTCACATCTTCAGATTGGAAGGCTGCAATCATGTCTGCATCAGACGTATTGACAACTGTGAGATCTTTTTCAGATTTACCAACAGTTTCAAGCGCGCGGGCGAGCAAGTAGTGGGAAACGGAAAGCTCCACCAGGTTGACGTTCTGACCTGCAAGCGCGTCCAACGTCTCATTGTCTTTTAGGATGATCGCATCATTGCCGTTTGAAAAGTCACCAACGATCAAAGCCGTGGTATCTACGCCGCCAACGGACGGAATGGCCAACACATCCATATTGGTGGCTGTGACAGCGTCAAACCCACCAGCGGTGTATTGATTGATGGATTCAATGTAGTCGTTGAATTGTACGACGTCGATTTCAATGCCGTATTTATCGGCCCACTTATCGACGATGCCTTGATCTTCAGCCCATCCCCAAGGCATCCATCCAACATAGATGGACCAAGCGAGCTTAAATTGAGTTTTCTCTTCCGCATTGGCAACACCAGCGCCCAAGGTCAAACTAAGACATGTCATGAGTGAAGCAAAAAGCAAAGTTACGCGTTTCATAGGCCTGTACTCCTTTTTGGTCTAGGAGACTGGCTTTCGCGACGGGATATATCGCGGGATTTAGCCAAGCGCGCTAGACCTCCCGGGTTTTTATCCCTCCGTGTACCTAACCACTGTAACCAGTTAGGCTGTAGCTCTTGGACCAGTCACCGATGTCTCGGCCGGAACCCTAGCTACTGATACCCTGGTAATATCAAGAAGCGTGCCAAGTAAAACGCGCGGCTATGCGGCGGTTTTTAGAGGGGGCGGCAAAGCGGCTTGCTTAAAAAATAACCACATGCATGAGGATGCGGCATTGGGATGTGTCGCAACGAGCCCAGAAAGTACGCGAGGGAGGCCTTAAATTTTGCCTTTATGTCGTCAACTTGGGCTTGTCCCCAAGGGCATGGCGCCGCAAGGGAATGGGGGAGTTTATGCAAATTCCTCTCGTACGTAGAGCTACAGACAAGCGAAAAACCGCAGAAATCCTTGACAAAATAGAGGGATCCAAGATATAGGTCGTTCGGTTAAAGCAAATGACCTACCGAGGAATTGCGATGGCAGACTGGGATGATGTAATCGATCTCACCAAATTGAGTGGATGGCTGGCCGAGCAAGGCTTTGGCAATGCACCGATTGAAGGGGCTTCCTTATTGGTTGGGGGCACACAGAACTTTTTGCTGCGCTTCCAGCACAATGATCGGGATGTCGTATTACGGCGTCCGCCGCGCCACTTACGGGCCAATTCTAATGAGACCATGCGCCGTGAGGCCCGCGTCTTAGCCGCCATCGCCGACACAAATGTGCCCCATGCAAAATTGATTGCTGCCTGCGGCGACGAGGCGGTCATCGGCGCGGCGTTCTATTTGATGGAGCCAGTTGACGGGTTCAATCCAACCACTGGCTTGCCGGAGTTTCATGCGTCAGACCCCAAAGTGCGCCACCGTATGGGCATGGCCTTGGTGGAGGGCATTGCGGCATTGGGTCAAGTGGATTACCGGAAAGTTGGTCTTGAAGGGTTTGGTAAACCAGACGGATTTTTAGAGCGTCAAGTTGGCCGCTGGCAAAGCCAACTGGATAGCTATGCAGCATTTGAGGCATGGCCGGGGGCAGCAGGCCTGCCCGGTGTAGACCGAGTGGCCAAATGGCTCAACGACCAAGTACCCGTAACATTTCAGCCGGGTATCCTGCATGGAGATTACCACCTCGCCAATGTGATGTATCAGCCCCACACGCCAGAACTGGCCGCCATTGTGGATTGGGAGCTGTCGACCATTGGTGATCCGCTGTTGGACTTAGGCTGGTTGATGGCGACATGGCCAGACCCGAATGGTGCTGGACTGGGCGCGGTTGGCACCACTCCATGGGAGGGCTTCCCCCGTATAGAGGAAATGATTTCCCATTACGCGGAACGCAGTGCACGGAACTTAGATGCCATTTCTTGGTACGGTGTTCTTGCATGTTTCAAGTTGGGTATCATTCTTGAGGGCACCTATGCGCGTGCCTGTGTGGGCAAGGCACCAAAGGACATTGGCGACCAACTGCACGCAACCACAATAGGGCTTTTCAAACGCGCCCAAACTTTGATGGCTTAGAAAGGTTTCAAAATGCTTGGATTTGATTTTAAAGGAAAGACGGTTCTTGTTGTGGGAGGGTCAAGTGGCATTGGTAATGGCACGGCACACAAGTTTCGCGAGGCAGGAGCGGAGGTCCATGTCTGGGGAACACGCCCAACAGCCGCCGACTATGCTGATGAAGAAGGGTCTGATTTAGCGGGCCTGCACTATGCGTGCGTAAATGTAACGGACTTTGATGCGGTGGAGGCTTACGAAGCGCCATTCGCCAAGTTGGATGTGTTGGTATTGTGTCAGGGAACTGTACGGTATCGACGGGCAGAGTTTGAACGCCAAGGCTGGGATGAGGTGATGGATGTAAACGTCAACTCCGTGATGCATATTTCGCGCAAATTTAAGAACACTCTTGCCGATGCAAAAGGGTCCATCATTATCGTTAGCTCAATTTCAGGTTTTAAATCCAACATTGGAAACCCAGCCTATGCTGCCTCTAAAGCGGCGGCTGTAAGCCTGTGCAAAACATTGGGTGCTGCATGGGCCGTTGACGGCATTCGCGTGAACGGCATTGCGCCTGGTTTAGTGGCAACAAAACTCACCAAAGTAACAACAGATAATGAGCGCCGGCGTGAGGGAGCGATCGCACGTATTCCGGCCGGACGCATGGGGACGCCTGACGATATGGCCGGACCTATCCTCTTCCTTGCCTCTCCTGCCGCCTCTTATGTGAACGGGCAGACGCTCATGGTCGATGGTGGATTGGGGCTTGCTTGAGACAATTTCTAGTACCAAACAAAAGGATGCATTGTGAACTTTGAGCATACCGATAAAACGAAAGAAATGATCGCGCGGGTCGAAGCATTTATGGACGCGCATGTTTATCCTATTGAGAAAGAGCATCACGACTGGAACCGAGCGCCAGAAAATCTCTGGACTCATTGGCCAGGTATTGATGGCTTAAAAGAAAAGGCTAAAGCAGAAGGGTTGTGGAACCTTTTCTTACCCGTCGAATACGGCGACCTAAGCCCCGGTCTGAGTAATTTAGAATATGCACCGCTGGCTGAAATTATGGGACGCGTGCCTTTTTCTGCCGAGCTGTTCAATTGCGCGGCACCTGATACAGGCAATATGGAAGTACTCGCCAAGTTCGGCTCAGAACAACAGAAGAAAGACTGGTTGGTGCCACTGATGAACGGTGAGCTGCGGTCTGCTTATTTAATGACCGAGCCGCAGGTGGCCTCTTCTGATGCGACAAACATTGAAACTGAAATTCGTAGCGATGGGGATGACTATGTTATCAATGGCCGCAAGTGGTGGATTTCTGGAATTATGGATCCACGCTGTAAACTTCTATTATTGATGGGTAAAACGGACCCTTCCGCCCCGCGCCATAAACAACAATCTACGGTAATCATTCCACGTGATACGCCCGGTATTACGATCGTGCGTAACCAGACAGTATTTGGAAATATGAATTCCCCCGGCGGTGAAGCAGAGCTTCGTTTGGAGAATGTCCGCATTCCAAAATCGAATATCATTTTGGGTGAAGGTCGTGGATTTGAAATTGCACAAGGCCGCCTTGGGCCAGGCCGAATTCATCACTGTATGCGGTCTATTGGGCAAGCCCAACGCGCCCTAGAGATCATGTGCAAACGCGTTACCGAACGCACAACATTTGGCCGAAAATTGGCACAACGTAGTTCCATTCGTCAAGATATTGCCAAATCATATTGCGAAATCGAGCAAGCGCGCTTGCTAACTCTCAAAGCGGCAAATGCAATGGACACGGTTGGCAATACAAAGGCACGTGATTTGATCGCGGCCATTAAAGTTGTGGCACCACAAATGGCGCAGAATGTGACAGACCGTGCAATCCAAGCCCATGGCGGGATGGGAGTGAGTGATGATACGCCAATTGCAGGCTTCTTTATGCTCAATCGCTTTGTGCGCATCGCAGATGGTCCAGATGAAGTGCACATGTCGCAACTTGGTAAGATGAAGATTAAGGAATTTACCGAATAGAAATAGATATAAGCAGACATGCTGCCCGCGTTAAATTTCAATTTAGGCGCGGGCAGCATTTTATCAAAGACCAAAAAGGCAGCAGCTCGCGATTTAGGAGGACGCTTTCTCGGCAATACGTTTGGATTCTGCTGTGACTTCTTCTAGCTCTTCTTCGCTAAAAAGTTCGGGCAGATAAGGCGCGGTAAGAATGGCTACCATGGTTTGGGAAAAGTGGTGCAACGTACCATCTGACGCCCAAAGTTTTGTGGGACGGCTATCATCTGTGAGAACCCGTTCGCGCGTCGATAAAACAGATCCAAGGTAAGCCCCCATAAAAGAAAACCGCTGATTAAGGATCAGAGGGGGAATGTCAGGGAGCATCTTACGCAGTTCAATCAGGCATTGCTGATAGCCAGAGTTCCATTTGTTAGCAAGCGCGTCGGCAAACAGGGCTGGGTGATAATCGCGTACTTGAGTAGCAAAGCGGCTGTAGCTGTCCTCGAAATATTTTCCCCCCCGGCTAATCCGTACAGCCGGGAAAATTAAAATATCTGTAATGTCTTCAATCGACTTTGGACCACCGTTAGCGCGTAGTTCGTTTAGAGCTGCGTGTCGTCTTTCGTCAATCAGCTTAGCGCCATCAATGATGATCTCACGGATAAGTTCTTCCTTGGTGCCAAAATAGTAGTTGAGAGACCCCTGATTTTTCTGTCCAGCCGCCTTGATGATTTCCCGCGTTGTGACGCCGTCCACGCCGCGCTCAGCAACCAAACGCCGTGCAGCTAATTTGATCCAATCACGGGCAGTCGGTTTTAGGTCTGGTGTATCGCTCATTCTTGGCTTTGTCCCACGGTGGTCACGTCACGTGAGCATAACATTGTTCAGAACATTTTTGCCAAACTTAACAGAAGGTGGGACACGAAAACGCTGCCCGAAAGGTTTCTCGGACAGCGTGTGTTTTTTGGCTTTCAGTTTCTAAACTTCGACAACGCCTTCAGAAAGGGTTGGAGAATAAAGGGCGGCCACAAGCTCTGCGCGGTTGTCAATGACTGCACGCTGATTGACATAGCCTTTGTCTGTGATTTCCCCGACATCAATAGAGGGCGGCTCAAGCATGATTGTAAAGCGTTTGATACGCCGCGAAGAGCCTCCTTCCTTTGCATTGAAGGCACGTATTTTCTCCGCAAGATCGCCTTGCAATGCGCCCAAGGCGGCGGGCAGATCATCGTTATGTTTTTGCGCGTACTCAGCAATGGCAGCTTGCGACGGCCAAAACAGGGCGCCAATAAAGTTTTTGTCTTGCCCCGCGATCACCGCATCGAACACCAAAGGACTACAGGCGGCGACAACGTCTGGGCGCAGCACCCCAACACTCACCCAGGTACCGGTGGAGAGTTTGAAATCTTCGCCCACACGCCCATCAAAGACAATGCCCTGTGCCGGATCATTTTCATCGACAAATGTTGCCGCATCCCCAAGGCAGTAAAAACCTTCGTCATCAAAAACTTCGGCGGTTTTATCCGGCATGTTGTGATAGCCAGGCATGACCGTGGCCCCTTTAACCCGTACTTCGAGTTTGCCAGATGTGGGGGCCAATTTGAGAGTGAGGCCGGGTAGTGGCAGACCAATCAAGCCAACGCGGTCGACTTCCCAATGGACAACCGTAATGCCTTGGGTTTCGGTGGCCCCATACATGGTGACAATGGGAATGCGTTTTCCAGTCGCCGTAATCGCTAAACTTTGTAGGCGGTTATAAAGATCGTCTGAAAGCGTCGCACCGCCATAGGCAATGGAGCGTAGCTTTTCAAAAACAGCATCGCGCAAGCTGTCGTCTTTTTCCATTTCCTCCGCAAGCATCGATAAAGCAATGGGGGCCGTGCCAAAACCCAGTGGCTTGCATTCGCGCAAATTGCGGATGGTTTCGCCAAAAAGCTCTGGGGTGGGTTTGCCGCCATCGATCCAGAACGTCGCGCCATTCCAGAGCGCTGTGTTGAAGTTTACATTGGACCCTGAAATATGGTTCCACGGTAGCCAATCCAAAACATTCGCCACTTCATTGGGATCATAGTCGGGATCGCGCGCATCATCTCGCAGTCCTTCAACACCGGCAATCATCCAGCACATTGCCCCTTGCGTCGTGGGCACGGGCTTGGGCATGCCGGTGGAACCAGAGGTGAAGAGATACTTGCCGATCGATTGATCGGTGAGCGTATCCATCGCCTCGGCAACTTTTGGGGTGGGGGAGGTGGCCGCAAGCGTATCAAAGTCCAACACATCATTGCCGGGGCCTTGGTCGCTGATCACAGAGAACGCGCCGAGTGGTTTGAGTGCCTCAAGGGCGGGCTTAAAGATGTCTAAGTTTTCTGCAAACACGGCCACTGGTTTCACCGCGTTAAAACAATGTTTCAGCTTGCCGAAATCAGACGACATGGTGGAGTAGGGCACCGAAATGGGCGCAGCAGCAGCCCCTATTGTTTGGGCAGCAAGAATGGCGATCGCAGTTTTGATCGAGTTGCCTGATAAAATCATGACGGGTGCATCAGGCCCTGCGCCGAGATCCAAAAATGCTTGCGCCAGACTGTCAACGCGCGCTTTTGTTTGTCCGTAAGAAAGCTCGATCCACTGATCTGTTTGTGGGTCTCTTTGTTTTAAGAAGATCCGATCTGGGTGCTCTGCCGCACGGGTAGCAAGGGCATGGGGGACGGAGCGGGGCTTATCCCCCGGCGCGTGTCGTTGCTTGAGATAAACAGTCCCATCGTCTTTTCGAGTAACTTCAATATCCGGGCCTTTTTGAGCGAGCGGTCGAAAGGGGGGCTGATTTAAGGTGTCAGACATAGGTATTTTTCTTTCAAGTCGGCGCACGGCGGCCCGGTGAATTGAGTGGCAATACCTTTGCAAAGTATGAGGGGTTAGAAAAGGAGATTATCGGCTTTTGGATAAGGGAAGCGTAGATTTTTATGGGTGCCCGAGGGGAACCTTGAGGCCTGACGTTTACAAAACAGGCCGATGGGGCAGTGCACCCCATCGGCCTGTTTCAAAATAACACTCTGTCTGATGCGCGTTAGAGCGCCCAGCTGAGGCCAATGTTAAAGGAGCGCCCTTCTCCTGGGACGGGGCGTAGCACGCCGGTTGCTTTGTAGTCGCCCAAAGACACGCCCCCCAAAGGCGCGTCGTAAGCGGTGTCAAACAAGTTGTCGATGCCGACATCAACCCGCACCGTGTCCCAGCTATAAGAGCCGCCCAGATTAATCAGAGCATAAGACGGCGTCACAGGTTCATGCTGCACATCGCTGACGCTAGATTTACGGGCAACGGCCTGTAGCTCGGCGTAGCCAGTCCAGTCATGATAAACTTCTTCCAGCTTGACAGAGGCATTAAGCGGCATGATGTGATAGAGGTCATCGTCATTGGACAGGTCACGTCCGCGCACATAGGACAAGGTGCCCGAGAGTGTGCCCTTGCCAGATCCAATGGAGTTCCAAAGTTCTGTATGGCCAGACAGGTTGACGCCGTATAGCTCCGCATCGTGATTGACGAATTGCAGCAAGGAAAAACCACCACTGAATGTGCCAAGCTCTTGCACACCAATATAGTCTTCTACATAGCTATAATATGGGGTGACCGTGACATCCCAACTTCGTGCTGCATCGTGAACAGAATAGGTGGCGCTGAGCGTATGAGCGACCTCTGCATCAAGGTCGAGGTTGCCAACATAACCGTTGCCATCACCAAGCCAGTTCACCATACGTGCCGCCATAGAGCCACGTCCCCACGCATAAAGCTCATAAATGTTAGGGGCACGAGATTTACGGCCATAACCAAATTCAAGGGCCATGGTTTGGTTGGGTTCATACTTTGCCACGGCAGTCAGGTCGAAGTTGACAAAGGTCCGGCCATGATCGGCTGCGTTGAACGCTGCTGCGGCGGCATCATCAGTGGCACACATCATACCGCATCCATAGGATTGAACGTCTCCCGTATCGGTCCAAACCGTATCGTTGCGAATGCCCAATTGGCTTGACCAAGCGTCGCTCCAATTGGCATCCCATTCAACGTAGGTGCCAAGTCTGTCGCGCTCGCCCCCATTGATGCTGACGAATGTGTTCGGGCTCATCATCATGGAGCCTGTGACCGGTGGCCACCAATCATCCAACCGCTCGACATGCAATTCATTGCCAACACGTAGAACGCCCGCATTGGCCAAATCAAATGTGGCTGCAAATGCATATCCAAGATTGTCGGCAGACGTCAGCATCGGCATGCCTCCGTTGGCCGTGCCACCTTTATCTTCTAAGAAGTTCATCTCATGCTCAACCCCTTGCCAGTAGGCACGGGCATTGAACGTGCCCCAATCGAAATCGCCTTCGTAGCGACCATTGATGTTGATCGACCGGTTTTCAGTCATATCCATATATTGGTTGGGATAGCCCTCATAGGGAATGTACTGTTGGCCAACTTCAAGCACGACAAGGTGATTGTCTTCTCGGGCGGCCAGCGTGAGGGCATGATTGTAGGATTTATATTCGCTTGAGCGCACAACTCCGTCGTTGCCGCCTCCCTCATACTGATCGGCGCGGGCACCAGCACCAGTATATCCAATGCTGACGTTCTTGGTGGCAAGGGTCGCCGCCACCGAGCCACGCAGAGCGTCTGCATTGCTCCGATAGAAGGTGGAGGCAGTGGCAGACATCAACGAAATTTCATCGGAGGTGCCAAAGAGGGGAGCCGGGCTATCCACTGAAATGGTGCCGCCGATGCTGTCCCCGCCCATGCTGACCGGGGTGATGCCAGCAATCGCTGTCGCAGACCCTACGTTTGAAGGATCAATGTAAGACAAAGCCGGGTTCATATGGTTGGGGCAGGCAGAACTGAGCGCCATGCCATTGACCAACACCCGTAAACGATCATCGGCAAAGCCGTTGAGCACGGGCAAATTAGACACGCCACCTGCTTTCACGAGGCTAAAGCCGGGGACGTTCTTAAACAGTGAGGCGGTGTCGCTGGTCGTGGTCCGCATTTGCATCAGCTCTTGAGCAGAGACGCTGGCTGCGGAGAGCGGTGTAAAGGGGCCCGCTTGGGTGCCTTCAGACGAAGTGTCTTCTGACGCAGTGGCTTCGACGCGGATGGTCGGAAGCACGGTTGTGTTTTCTTCTGCCAAGGCTGTTGTGACATAAGGTGTGAGGGGCAGCGTAACGGCCAAGAGCGCGCTGCTTGCCAACAGGCAGCGGACATGGCGAGAGTGGGTACGGCAAGACATTGGAAGTCCCTTCCTAGAAACAGATAGAGCAAATGCACGGGCCGGGTGTACCGATATCCGCGCTTATGAGGTCTGATCAGCTTGCAAGGAGGGGAGGGGCGCGAGATCGCTCTCGTTGGAACAGGTCTTTAGCAAAAAGTGTGCGTTCTGCCGTATGAAAAACCGTGGGGCGAAAGCCTATGGGGTAAAGCGCCAGATCAACGCCCGCCGCAAAGGTGGCCAGAGGAGCGGTGGTTGCATAGGGGCAAGAGGTATAAGAGTGAACGGTGTCATCGTGCGTGGGCGTGTCTGGGGAAACCTGATAAAAATCAGCAGCCCCATCATCAAACGACGTCAGCCCTTCAGATGTGCAGATGACAAAGGAAAGCCACGGGGCATCTTCTACTTGCGCGGTCGGCGCAGGCATCCAGCCACTTGGCAAAAGGGCACGGAAAAACATTGCCGCCAAAGCAATGTGAAGGCCCACCCCAAAGGGGGTTCTTCTGGTCATACCTATTCAGTATCGGACCATCGTATTGATCTCAAGTAAGAAGCCTGCGAAAAATAGCCGCATGACCTAAAGGGGTATTTAATTTGCGCTCCTCCCATTTCCCTTCTGTCGAGGGCGAAAGTGAGTGCGCCTGTGCCATAAGACAAGCGCCCTCATTCCTAGAGAGTGGCTCTTCCTAGACAGCGGCATCTAATGTCGTCCGGGTGGTGGTTGCCAGCGGGGCAGGGGGCTGAAATGTAAAGCGATCCACAGAGTCGGGTTTGAGAGCGATGCTAAACCCCGGCTGCGTGGGCGCGGTGTAATGTCCATCGACCATGTGGCAGGGGTGCTGAAAATGCTCATGGAGATGGTCAACAAACTCTGCAACCCGTCCCTCCAGCGTACCGGAAATGGAAATATAATCGATCATCGAGAGGTGTTGCACGTATTCGCAAAGCCCTACGCCGCCCGCATGAGGGCAGACAGGTTTATTGAACTTGGCGGCCATCAGCATAATGGCAAGGTTTTCGTTCAGCCCGCCAACCCGCGCCGCATCAATTTGCACCACGTCAATGGCATCCGCTTGTAGAAACTGTTTGAACATGACGCGGTTTTGGCACATTTCACCGGTGGCAACTTGAATGGGGTGAATACGTGATTTGATTTCCCCATGGCCCAAAATATCATCTGGTGATGTGGGTTCTTCAATGAAGCGCGGGTTAAAGGGCGCAAGGGCTTGCATCCAATCAACCGCTTCCTCCACTTCCCACATTTGATTGGCATCGAGCATTAAGGTGCACTCTGGCCCTACTTCTTCTCGCACAATGCGGCAACGCCGAACGTCGTCGTCGATATCAAGCCCAACCTTTAGTTTAATGTGCGACCACCCATCCGCGATGGCTTGGCGACACAAGTGGCGTAATTTGTCATCACTATAGCCAAGCCACCCTGCAGAGGTCGTATAGGCGGGATACCCCGTTCGTAGAAGATGTGCGCGCCGTTCTTGCTTACTGTCTTCTTGGCGCGCCAACATCTCATAGGCGTCGTTTGGGGTGAGTACATTGGTAAGATACCGAAAGTCTATGCAGCCGATAAGCTCTTGGGCCGACATGTCGGTGACAAGCTCCCAGACCGGTTTACCCGCAGAGCGTGCCCATAAATCCCACACCGCGTTGATAATCGCACCAGTGGCAAGGTGAATGACCCCCTTGTCAGGGCCGACCCAGCGTAATTGGGAATCGGACGTCATATATCGCCAAAAAGTCCCCATATCTGCGGTAATTTCAGCCAGTGATAGGCCCTGCAACCGGGGCATAAGGGCGTTAATTGCCGCCACGCACAATTCATTGCCGCGACCAATGGTGAAGGTAAGCCCGAATCCCTCTACATTAGGAGTGTCGGTTTCCAAAACCAGATAGGCGGCGGAGTAGTCCGGCGCGACATTCATAGCGTCCGAGCCTGCCAGTTGTTTTGAAGTTGGAAAGCGAACATCAGAGGTTCGCCACCCGGTAATATGCGTCATTGCAAATTGCCCATGTTTTTATATAAGAACTGATAAGTCATATATAAAACACACTTCACTGCGAAATGCTAAAAGGAATATCGATGATGGGCGGCAAAGAAGCGCAAACCAAAATACCAAAAGCAGCGAAAGCAGTGGAGACGGCGCCAAAGTATTCAGCGCCCGCCTTGGAAAAAGGGCTCGACATTATTGAGTTTCTCTCCAGCAGTGACACAGATTATACGCTGGCTGAAATAGCCTCCAAGATTGGCCGTACAAAAGGCGAAATTTTTCGCATGTTGGCAGTGCTTGAAATGCGGGGCTATGTGGTGCGTGTAGATGATGCCGATAAATATCAAGTGACGGACAAGCTTTTTCAGTTGGGTCTGCGTCGTCCAAAATATAAATCATTGGCCTATATCGCGACCCCGCTGATGGAAGTTTTTGCAGAAGAAACCAGATACCCTTGCCACCTTGCTATTCCCACAGGAAGCCAGATTGCGGTGATTACGCGGGTTGATTGCCCAGACCCTGTGGGCGTGACAGTGCGGGTGGGTTACCGCCAACCTTTGTTGGAGACAGGCTCAGGCTTGTGTTTGCTGGCCTTCATGTCGTCGGCGAACAGAGGGCGCGCCATCAACGCAATTAAAGAAGACAATCCGTGGGTCAATGTGGATGAGGTTGAGGCCAAACTCATCGAAATTAGGCAGGAGAAATGCTTGATTGAACCCAGTAAGATCATGGACGGTGTCTGGGATATTTCTTGTCCGATTTTGGGCGCGAACAATGGCGGCGCGGTGGCGGCCTTAACAGTCCCCTACGTAAAACTCGTCACCAACCCGATCGCCCCTGAGGCTGTCGCAGACCACCTCAATACTGCCGCTAGCCGAATTGCGCAGGCGCTCACGTCTTAGAAAATAGAAATCTTGACTAGGCGATCGATTTACATATAAAATATAGTCGTGTATATAAAACGTATCGCGGGTCAACGATGACGGAGCGGGAGTGGTGTTAGCGACGCAAGAATCCAAAGAGATAAGCGTACGGGTACCAAGTTTGGGGCTTGGGTGCGCGCCTTTGGGGAATCTCTATGGCGCATTAACCGATGCCGAGGCAGACTCGTTATTAGAGGCTGCATGGGCACAGGGCATCCGATATTTTGATACCGCACCTCTATATGGATTTGGGTTGAGCGAAAGCCGGCTGGGGAAATTCTTAGCAACAAAGTCTCGTTCCGATTATTTCGTATCCACCAAAGTGGGGCGCCGCCTGGTCGATAATGTCGGTTGGCATGAGCAGCGAGAGTTTTTCATTGATGCCGCGCCGTTTGAGCCTGTCTTCGATTATTCCTACGACGGGGTGATGGAGAGCGTCAGAGAAAGCTTAGATAGACTCAACCTCACGACGATCGACTGTTTGTTGCTCCATGACATTGGGGAAGCAACCCACGGCGACAATCACACGGCAGTTTTTAACGAAGCCATGTCCGGGGGCTTGCAAGCCATGCGGGATCTGCGCGCGGCGGGCACAGTAAAAGCCATCGGATTAGGCGTGAATGAATGGCAAGTATGCGACGCGGCTATGTCGTATGCGGATAAGTCACACACGGCCACGTCACAGGTAGATTGGGACTGCTTTTTATTGGCGGGCCGCTACACCTTGTTGGAGCAAGAACCGCTCAAGGGCTTTTTCGAACGCTGCCATGCCCGTGGCATTGATCTCATCATGGGGGGCGTTTTTAACTCGGGCATTCTGGCCACAGGATTAAGCGCACAAGCAAAGTATAATTATGGGGCGGTGCCAATGGCACTGGCTGACAAAGTGCGTGCCATAGAAGAGCAATGCGCCACCTATCATGTGTCATTACCAGCGGCCGCACTTCAGTTTCCAAAAGCGCATCAAGATGTCGTGTCCACAGTTGTGGGCTTGTCATCGCCGAGCGAAATTGACGCGTGTGTGCGCAACCTGAAAACGCCGATCGATCCGCGCTTCTGGCAAAGTTTGAAGCATAAAGGGCTGTTGCCCCAAAATGCGCCCGTACCAACGGCTGGTCGCATGGAGGCGCTGACATGAGAATTGACGCCCACCATCATTTTTGGACACGCAGCCATGGTTTCTATGAGTGGCTCACGCCCGATCTAGCTGCCCTCAACCATGACTTTAAGCCAACGGATTTAGCCCCCGCCTTAACGGTGTGTCAGGTTGAGGCAACCGTTCTTGTGCAAGCCGCTCCTTATGCGCAAGAAACAGATATTCTGTTGGCGCAAGCCGCGCAAACAAATTTTGTCAAAGCCGTTGTCGGTTGGGCCGATATGGAGAGCGCCACCTTTGCTCAAGAGATAGAGCGTCTCCGGGCGCATCCCCTCTTCAAAGGCGTGCGCCCGATGGTGCAAGATATTGAGGATGCAAATTGGCTGACAAAGCCGATCCTCACCCCTGCCTTTGAATGCTTGAGTGAAAAGGGGCTGGTCTTTGAAGCCCTCGTGCGACCTCCTCAATGGAAGGCCTTGCTTGAGTGTGTAAAGTCTCACCCCACGTTGTCCATCGTGCTGGATCATGCAGCCAAGCCTGCCATTAACAATGGCCTGAATGGCGACGGTGGCTTTTCCGATTGGGCCCCGATGATCGATCAACTGGCAGCCAATAAACATGTGAGTTGCAAACTGTCTGGTCTGCTCACTGAAGCATTGCCGGGAGCCGGCCTTGGCGACATCAAACCCTATCTTGATCACCTTTATGCCAGATTTGGGCCAGATCGGTTGATGTGGGGAAGCGACTGGCCCGTGCTCAATATGAATGGAGAATACACCGCGTGGATCGATATGATGGAGAGCTGGCTTGAAGATAAACCCGCAGACGCCCGCACCAAAATTTGGGCAACCAATGCCGCCCGTCAGTATGACATCGCGGTTTCTCCAAATAACCAGCACTCAAAAAATCAATCCAGCGAGGTGCCCTCATGGTGAGCATTGACCGTGTCGCTCTTTATCTTGTGCCGTTAGCACCCAAGACCGTTCGCATCGATGCGATACAAAGTTTTGAATGCCAAGAAACCATCATCCTCCGCATTTGGGATACAAATGGGGCAAGTGGCACCGGCTATAGCTACACCATCGGAACCGGCGGCAGCTCTATTATGGCCTTGCTGCGTGACCACCTGATCCCTCAACTCATTGGCCGCGATCCCCGGTGCATTGAAGCCATATGGCATGACTTAAAGATGTCGACCCATGCAACGACGGTTGGTCCCATCACCTCGCTCGCCCTTGCTGCAATTGATACTGCTTTGTGGGACTTGCGTTGCGTGACGGCTGACATGCCGCTGCATGTTATGGCGGGCGGTGCGCGCACCGAAATTCCAGTTTATTCAACGGAAGGTGGCTGGCTGCACCTCTCTAAAGAAGAGATTTCCGAAGATGCTCAGCAAATGAAAGAGGCTGGCTTTAGCGGCGCAAAGCTTAAAATTGGGAAGCCCAATTTGTCGCAAGACATGGTGCGCCTAGAGCACGTGCGCGAGACTGTGGGGTCTGAATTTGAAATCATGACCGACGCCAATCAAGCCTTCACCAGAGATGAAAGTGTGCGGCGCGCTCGCCAGTTGGAAACATTGGGGATTGCATGGATGGAAGAGCCCATGCCTGCCGATGATGTGGCGGGGCATGCGTGGTTGGCGGCGCATACATCCACCCCTATTGCGGTGGGTGAATCCCTTTATTCTCCTGCGCAATTCCGTGAATATTTGGCCCAAGATGCGTGCTCTATCGTGCAAGTGGATGTGGCCCGCGTTGGCGGCATTACGCCATGGCTAAAAGTGGCTCATCTTGCTGAGACATACAATGTTGCCGTCTCTCCTCACTTCTTGATGGAGTTGCATGTTTCTCTCGTGTGTGCAGTCGCGAATGGGAAATGGCTGGAATATATCCCGCAGCTTGATGACATCACTCATAGCTCGCTTGAGATTGTGGCGGGAGTGGCCCATGCGCCCACTGCTGCAGGGCTGGGCATTGAGTGGGATTGGCAAGCGATCGAACGAAGTGCCATTGGCGCATATCCAAACTTAAAGGTGGCATAGCAGATGGGACAAGTGGAACGCATGGGCTGGGTGATCGGCATCAAACCAGAAAAGATTGCGGAATATCGCGCGCTACATGCGGATGCATGGCCCGAAATTCTTGCAAAGATTTCGGAGTGCAATATCCGCTCCTACACGATTTATTTGCGCGAGCCTGAAAACCTCCTGTTCGCGAGTTGGGAATATGTCGGCACGGACTTTGAGGCAGATATGGCCCGGATGAAAGAGCACCCCAAAACCCAAGAGTGGTGGGCGCTCACAGACCCTTGCCAAGAACCTTTTGCGAGCCGGAAACCTGATGAGCAATGGGCGCGGCTCGAAGAGATTTTTCATTTAGAGTGAGATGTAATGACCAACCGACTTGACGGAAAAAGAATTTTTGTAACAGCGGCGGCCCAAGGCATGGGCCGGGCGAGCGCCCTTGCTTTTGCCCGTGAGGGGGCGCAGGTGTTCGCCACGGATGTGAATGAAGAGCTTCTCGCAACGCTTAAAGACGAAGCGCCCACTAACATTGATGTGGCCGCGCTTGATGTAACCGATAAGGCGGCCATCGCTGCCATCACCAAAGACCGTGAAATCGATGTGCTGTTTAACTGCGCGGGGTTCGTTCACAACGGGACAATCCTTGAGTGTGACGAAGAGGGTTTTGATAAATCCATCGATTTGAACGTACGCTCTATGTACCGCATGGCCCGTGCAGTTCTGCCGGGCATGATCGCGCGGAACCGAGGCAATATCATTAACATGTCGTCGGTTGCGTCATCGGTTATTGGGGTGCCAAATCGCTTCGCCTATGGGGTCACAAAAGCCGCCGTCATTGGTTTGACCAAATCGATCGCTGCTGATTTTGTCGGCAAAGGCATTCGCTGCAATGCTGTATGCCCTGGCACCGTGGATACGCCGTCCCTTGAAGGACGGATGCGCGCGTTGGGTAATTATGAAGAAGCCCGCCAATCTTTTATCGACCGCCAGCCCATGGGCCGGATCGGTACAGCAGATGAGATGGCGGAGACCATCGTCTTCTTAGCAAGTGATGAGACGGCATTTATGACGGGCACGGCTCTGGTTGTGGATGGAGGCTGGAGTAATGTGTGAAGGGGGGGAGCAATGAAGTTTTTTAGATGGGGTCCTGTTGGGCAAGAAAAGCCCGGCGCTGTAGATGCAAACGGCGTGCACAGAGACATTTCTGATTTGATACCGGATGTTGCAGGTGAAAACTTGGATCGGTCGAAACTGGCCAGGCTACAAACCGCAGATCTGAGTGAGTGCCCCGTGGTGCCAGCAGATGCCCGACGTGGTCCTTGCGTGGGCCGGGTAGGGAAATTCATTTGCGTTGGATTGAACTATGCCGATCACGCAGCGGAATCCGGCATGGATGTGCCCGAAGAACCGGTCTTGTTTTTCAAGGCAACCAGCGCAATTTGTGGCCCTGATGACAACATCATCATTCCACGCGGTGGCACTAAAACCGATTGGGAAGTCGAACTGGGCGTCGTGATTGGAACGGATGGCGCCTACATCGATGTGGAAGACGCTGTTGACCACATCGCAGGATATTGCGTCATCAATGATTTGTCGGAGCGTGGATTTCAGCTGGAACGCTCTGGCCAATGGGTGAAGGGGAAAAGTGCAGATACGTTCGGTCCGATCGGGCCGTATCTCGTGACGCTCGACGACGTGCCGGACCCTGATAATTTGAATATCTGGTTGGAAATAGATGGTAAGCGGGTGCAAGACGGCAACACCCGCACAATGATTTATAAAATCCCTTTCCTCGTCAGCTACATCTCACAATTCATGAGCTTGCAAGCTGGAGATGTGATCTCAACAGGTACGCCACCTGGTGTGGGACTTGGGATGGACCCTCCAACTTATTTAGAGGCCGGGCAAAAGATGCGCGTTGGAATCGAGGGGCTAGGCGAACAGAACCAAATGACCGTGTCGTGGCAAACAGAAACGACAACAACAAGATTGGCAGAGGTATCTTAGAATGAACCAAGTCAGCATGACCCCTATCGCACCTACGCTCGACAGCTTGAGCGCGCGACCACTCCCCCAATGGTTTGATGATGCAAAGTTTGGCATTTTCATCCATTGGGGAATGTTTGCCATTCCAGCCTATGCAGAAAACAACAGCAATATTCACGAAACCTTTCGAGATGAATATGATACCGCTGTGGCCCGAACACCGTATTCTGAATGGTATTCAAATGCGATTAAAGTGCCCGGCACACCTGCTTATGAGCATCATCAAAAGGTTCACAAGGGCGCACCTTATAGCTCGTTCAAGCAACCCTTTATTGATGGGTTAGAACAGTGGGATCCAGCTGATTGGGCCGCTAAGTTCAAGCAGTCCGGCGCGCAATATGTCGTACTGGTCACCAAGCACCATGACGGGTTTTGCTTATGGCCAAGTGATGTGAAAAATCCCCATGTCGATGATTGGTTTACCCAGCGCGATATTGTTGGCGAGTTGGCTGAGGCGGTGCGTGCAGAAGGCTTGCGTTTCGGTATTTATTATTCTGGCGGTATTGATTGGACGTTTAACCCGGAACCTCTCAAAACATTTGGGGACTTCATGGGCTCGATGCCCCACGGGGAATACGAAGAATACGCCACAGCCCAAGTACGAGAGCTCATGGAACGGTATCAACCATCTGTTCTGTGGAATGATATTTCGTGGCCAACCGATCAAAAAACACTCTTCAAATTGTTCGCTGATTTCTACAACAAAATCCCTGATGGTGTTGTGAACGATCGGTGGGTACATGCCAGCTGGTATATGAAATTGCTGCGCAGAAAATTTGTACGCCGGATTGTGGATTGGGCAATCAAACGCGCTTTGAAAAAATCAGACAAGCAAGGCGGTATTATCCCGCCGGTCATTCCGCATAGTGATTTCAGAACGCCGGAATACACACGCTTTGACACAATTCAGAAGAAAAAATGGGAAGCCACGCGCGGCATGAGCCATTCCTTTGGCTTCAATAAAAACGATACGCCCGACGACTATGAGGCCCCAGAAGAACTCCTGTTAGGGCTCATCGATGCGGTTTCTAAAAACGGAAATCTTTTGCTTAATGTTGGGCCAAGAGGGGTGGATGGATCCATTCCCGAGCCTCAGTTGGAGCGTCTGGCGTTTTTCGGTGACTGGCTTTCAGCTAACGGCGAGGCCATTTACGGTGCTGGACCTTGGCAAAAACCAGAGACAGAAACGGCCTGTGGCTTGGACGTACGTTTCACGGTGAAGGGTGATGATCTCTATGTCATCGTGATTGGAACGCCAGCATCTGAAGAAATCAAATTATTAGATACAGTCATTCCAGCTGGTAACGGCGCAACATTGGACGGCGCGCCAGTGGTCTTGGAACAACAAGGGCAGACATGCTGCTTACGCATGGCTCAGAGCTTTGCCAAAGGGCCAGCCCACACCATGAAATTCAAACTTAATCGTTAAAAGTATCAAAGGGGGACAGGTGCGCAAAAACGAACGCTGGAGAATCTGGGAGGTTCCAAACCAGCGATAAGATTTGGAAACATAATCAATATCTAGGGAGGAAGTCGAATGTTCGGAAATCGAAATTCGGTAAGAGGAAGTCTAGTGCCTATTGTTAGCTCTCTCGCGATAGCGAGTGCGCTTGCAACATCAGCAAACGCCGTCGAATATCAGCTAGGCGACGTTTCAGTAAATGTCGACTCAACGCTCGCCGCTGCGTTTGGGGTGCGGACCACAAGCCAAGATAGCCGCTATATCGCCGCATCAAATGGCGGGACCAATACCGCTCTTGGTGCTGAGAACGTGGATGACGGGAACCTGAACTTTGATCGCGGTGATATCTATTCAGCATCTGTACGCGCGATCCATGACATTGAAATGTCATCGGGAAATATCGGGGCCTTTGTTCGGTTCAGTTATTTCTACGACGCCATCTCAGCCAATGAAGGCAATACCCGCCGTACGGAGCTGAGTGACGCGGCCCGTGATGAAGCAGGCTACGGCTTGGATTTGCTGGATGCTTATGTATATGGCGATTTCAAAGTGGCAGACATGCCCTTGTCCATCCGTGTCGGCAATCAAGTGGTCAACTGGGGGGAAGCCTTGCTGCGGCAAGGGGGCATTTCGCAAACGAACGCCCTCGATGTCATCAAAGTGGTGACCCCTGGCGCTGAACTACGCGAAGCCTATTTGCCGTCGCCGATGATATGGGCCAATGTGGGCATCACGCCAGCATTCAGCCTAGAGGCTTACTATCAGGTCAAATGGCGGGAAAGCCGTTTGGTGCCTGTCGGTGAATTTCACTCGACAGAAGATATTTTTGGTCCCGGTGCGCAGGGCTTCTTCCTTGCAGGGGACCCCGGTGGGACAGGCCTTCCAGCGTCTTTTCTTGTCAGCACGCCCGCAGGTGTGCGTAAAATTGGTGACAAGACGCCAGATGATCAAGGTCAATTTGGGGTCGCAGCTCGGTACTATCTTGAAGACTATTCAACCGAACTCAGCCTTTTCTACATCAACTATCATTCGAAATTACCTTACTTTGCAGGGGATGCATCGCTTGTCCCGATCGGAGTTTTTCCGTTTGCAGAATTGGTTTTGGATGACTATTTCGCCTACTTCCCAGAAGACATTGAGCTTTATGGAGCCAGCGCGAGTTTCCCTGTCGGTATTTTTGCCGTTGGGGTTGAAGCAAGCTATCAACCAGACTTTCCAGTACCCTTGGAAAGTGGCTTAACTGAAGCTGCCGCAGAAGCAGGTGCATTGGCCTTTGTGCCAACATTCGGCTCTGCTCGCAATCTGGGTGTTGTGGAGATGGACAAAGTCAACGTCATCGCCAATGCCCAAGTGAGCCTTGGGTCCGGAACTGCCTTTGTTGGAAACGCGATTGATTTCCTAGGGGCTGACTCTGTCGACGTTGTGACAGAAGTGGGCATGGTCAAATTTGACGGTGATGCACCTGCGGGAACAACCGGTAAAACATTTGCGTGGGGCTATAACCTCGATGTAAGTGCGACCTATAGCAATGCTTTTGGCACTGATATTACACTCACGCCGGGTGTGAGCTATTCCCAAGATGTGCGTGGATCATCTCTCGATAAAGCTGCGACAGGCAATTATGCCGAAAGCCGTAAAGGGCTGACGCTTAAATTGAACGCCAGCTACGACAATGATCTAACCGCTGGAATTTCCTATACCAATAATATGGGTGGCGTCGCCGCAGGGGACTCTGACCGGGACTACATCACATTCACAACCACATATTCGTTTTGATCATTTAGTGATCACGGATCCGTTGGAGGAGACGGACTATGTTTGACATACGCTATTCTTCGATGAAACGTGCAGCGACTGTTGTGTCAGTTCTGGTGGGACTGTGCAGCGCAGGTGCGCCTGCTGTTTATGCAAATGGCTTTGGCGCAGACAAAACGCCGATTGGGGCAACTCGTGCAGGCAATGCAGAAGGAACCATTCCCCCTTGGGAAGGGGGCTTGACGCAAGTTGCCAATGGGTGGAAGCCGGGTGATGCCCGTGTGGACCCTTTTGCTGATGAAAAATCTCTGTTTACAATTTCAGCAGACAATGTTGATCAGTATAAAGATAAATTGACCCCCGGCCAGGTTGCTTTGTTGAAGCAATACCCCGGATATACAATGCCCGTATATAAAACACACCGGACATGCGCATTGCCGGAGCGGAATTATCAGCAAACAGTCGCCAATTTGTCTGGGGCTGTTATGAACGCGGATAATAAAGTGGAAGCCGGATTTGGCGGTGTTTTATTCCCGCAACCAAAAACCGGATGGGAAGCCATGATGAACCATCGCACCGCCTATTCTGGCGTTGCGACACGGCATATGATTACGACAGCTGTCAAAAAGACAAATGGATCAAACAAGATTTATAAAGGGGAGGTGCAAGCCTATAGCCCGATATATGATCCAGATGTGGGGTCCATTGATGCAGCCGATGGCTTTTTGTCTAAGTTTGTCTATACCGCAAAACTGCCAACCAAGTCAGCCGGTACAACAGGCTTGGTGCACGAGTTTTTCAACAAGCCAAGAAACAGCTGGGCTTATCTGCCTGGATTGCGCCGTGTAAAAATGGCTCCCAATATCGCCTATGATAACCCATCAGCGGGACAAGACGGACTGACCACTTTTGATCAGAGCGGCATGTTCAATGGGGAAGGGGATCGCTACAATTGGGAACTGCAAGGCAAGCAGGAAATTTACGTTCCTTACAATGCGTGGAAGTTTCGTAATAAATCTCTGAGTGTGGATGACATTGTTGGAGAAATGTATCCAACAAGAGAATTGACACGGTATGAATTGCACCGGGTTTGGAAAGTCAAAGCCACCTTGCGCGATGACTATCGGAATATTTTCACACGCCGAGATTTCTATCTTGATGAAGATAGCTGGCGGATTGTCGCCGCTGACCTTTATGACGCACGCGGTGAACTGTGGCGGGTACAAGAGTCTCATCTCTTTGTTGCGCCAGAGCTTCCAGCATGTGTGGGATCAGCTGAATTCTATTATGACCTGGTGGCACAGCGGTATGTTGCAGATTCTCTGATCATTGGAGATGATGAAAACAATTACACGCTGGGTTCTCAGATCAATGGAAATCAGTTCTCACCAGCCTATCTGAGACGCCACGGTCGCAGATAACAAACAAGGGTGTTTGCCGAGGCGTTAGCGCATCGGCAAACACCTGCCATTTGGGCCGGGGCCTAAAATGGCACGCTCAAGAAATTGCCTTAAAGGCTGTTTCAGCATCTTGCACCAACTCATCCACAAGCTCTGCAAGACTGATCTCCCTCGTTTTGGGAGGCAAAAAACCATGCTCTGCAAACATCACAACACCGTGCACCGCCACAGTGAGCTTAATCGCAATCCGGTCGCGCCGGTCTGCGTCCGTCGTCGCTCCCAGGGTCTGTAGTAAGAGATTGAAATTCTCATCAACGGCTTGTTGTAGATCGCTCCCAATGACAGCGTCATGCAGGTAGTGAGATTCAAACATCAACCGGTAAAGCCCGGAGCGTTTGGTCCCAAAGGCAAGATGCGCATGGACCAGTTGCCTGAGTTTGCTGCGCCGACTTTTAGCCGCAAGAGCGCTGCGGAATGTGTCTGTAAAAGCTAAAAATCCCTTCGTCGCCAATATCGTGAGCAATGCGTCACGGTCCCGGAAGTGTCGGTAGGGAGCTGCTTGCGAGACGCCTAGTTTTTTAGCAAGAGCGCTAAAGGTGACAATTTCAGCGCCTTCTTGTTCAACCATTTCCATGGCAGTGGCAATCAGCGCCTCACGGAGGTCGCCGTGATGATAGCTGTTGGGGCCTTTTCGGGCGGGCGGCTGTTTAGGGGGCTGTTTGGTGCTCATGTATTACCCCATAACATTTTATCTTGACCTGTGCGAGAATTTCATCGAATGTAATGGGGTATAACATTAAAAGCACTGGAACCCTCATGAGCCGGATTTTTGGTAAAATTACGCAAAACGGATACGTCGTGCGCGACATCCATGCCGCGATGGAGCATTGGGTGTCGGTCATGGGGGTGGGGCCGTGGTATTTCATCGAGAATGTGAAGACAGATTATTTTCGACACCGAGGAGAAGATTCAGACGTCAAAATGAGCATCGCGCTGGCCAATTCCGGTGACTTGCAAATTGAACTCATCCAGCAAACCAACGAGGCCCCCTCCCTCTACAAAGAGTTTTTGGATGCGGGTCATGAAGGGCTCCAGCATGTGGCCTATTGGACCCAAAACTATCAAGAGCTGTACGACAAGGCCATAGCGGCTGGTTACAAGGTCGGTCATGAAGGCCAGATCGGCGGAGAGAAAGGCCGGTTTGCCTATTTCGACACGCAAAGTCATCCCGGCACGATCGTAGAAATATCTGACATTTCCGGCACTAAAGGACAGATGTTTGAACACATCCGTCAAGCCTCAAGAGAGTGGGATGACACAGATCCCATCCGCATTGTGAAATAATTCGCTTGCAGAATAATAATGAAAGCCTAAAGGAAACAAAATGACCGACCTTACGCAAGCCCGTCTCAAGACGGTGCGGGACCACATGGCCCTTGAATGTGACTGTGATTGGGATGCTGTGATCGCCACATTTGAGCATCCGCGTTATGAAATGTTTGGCACGGGCCAAGTGTTTGATGGGGAAGAGGCCGTGCGCGGTTACTTCGATGCATCCCGCACACCGTTCCCCGATCAAGCCAACGAAATCATCTCTTTGGGTGCAGGTGACAATAACACAATCCACGTTGAGTTTTTCCTCACGGGTACACACCTTGGGCCACTGAAATTGGGGTCCAAAGTGGTTGAGGCAACGGGGAAAACTTTCCGTGTGCGCATGGCGGCGACGTTTGAGTTTGCTGAAAACTCCGACAAAATTATTTGTGAGCGTCCCTACTTCGATCAAACCGCCGTGCTTAAAGAACTCGGTCTTCTTTAACGCTCTGACATATAACGATAAGTGATGACAAGGGTCCCATCCGGGGAGGGCCAGGGAGAGATTGCGTGAGCACAATGGAAAATAAAGTTGCAGTGGTGACCGGCGGGGGCACGGGCATAGGGCAAGCGATGTGTTTGCAATTTGCCAATGAGGGGGCGCATGTTGTTGTCGTCTCCAACGTCGCCGATCAAGCCGAGGCAGTTGCTTCCCAAGTGCGTGCAGTTGGCGGCAGCGCAATCTCTCTTACCGTTGATATTACAGACGTTGAAGCTGTGGAGGCTATGGCCGCGACGGTGATTGAAAAATTTGGCAAAGTAGATGTGCTTGTGACGAGTGCAGGGGTGATGGGGGCGCGCACCTTCTTGAGCCAAACTTCTGTTGAAGAATGGCGACAAACCATTGAGGTTAATCTCAATGGGACCTTCTATTGCATCAAAGCATTTTTGCCGCACATGCTGGAGCGTGATGCAGGGCGCATCATCACCATCTCGTCTATCTCTGGCAAACAGCCAGCGGCCCTTAACAGTGATTACGCAGCCTCCAAGCACGGGGTCATTGGCCTGACCAAAGCCCTTGCGCTGGAGCTGGGTATGCTGAAAAAGAATGGCATCACCGCCAATGCCATTTGTCCCGGTTCCGTTGACACGCCGATGATTGAGGCAATCACAGATCAATTCCAGCCCGCCAGCAAAATGAGCCGGGAAGACTTTCGCCAAAAGGCGATCGCATCGGCCAATATTCAAAAACGCTTATTAGATGCGGATGAAATAGCTTCTATGGCAACGTATTTAGCCTCCGACCAAGCGCGCGGGATAACAGGCCAAGCCCTCAATGTCTGCGCAGGCACCGTCCTTTTCTAAGAGGCATTAACCGATTAACTAATGATAATAAGAATGGATAGCAATAGAAGGAGAATCCGGTTAGATTGACGCTTATTCAAGGTGATCAATCGGGCTGTCCATGTTTTCTGAGTTCAAAATGTTGTTGCTGTATAATGCGCATCGGGGTGACCTGGTGAATTATGCCAACAAGATTCTGCGGGACAGGTCGAGCGCAGAAGATGTGGTGCAAGAGGCTTATTTGCGGTTTTCCAAAGCCTCTAAAACGCAGATATTGGTAGAGCCTGCCGCATACCTACAGCGTATCGTGCGTAATTTGTGCCTTGATATGAAGCGCAAGACCCAGCGCGAACAGGCGCGTATGATTGACACCGATGAGGGGTCGCTTGAAAGCGTGCGCGAAACACGGCCCTCCCCTGAATCTCAAGTGGCCGCGCGTGAGGAACTGCACTTGCTGCGACAGGCCCTTGCCGAATTACCAGAACGCACCCGCAAGGCAGTGGAAATGTATTGGTATCACGACGATACGATGAGAGACGTGGCCGAGCACTTGGGCATATCGCTGGGGCTTACGCATTCACTGGTTGCCGATGGGCTAGAACATTGTCGTGTGAGGCTGAACAGAACCCACCCCAAAACGCCCCCAAAAGCCACATCATCAAAAAAAGCCATACCACCCAAAAAAGCTACACCACCAAAAAAAGAATGAACATCTGCTTTGTGGGGCAGTCTATTAAGAAGGGATGTGGTTTAGGCACATGCTTTAGACAGTTCAGACAGTAGGTTTTACATTACTCATCTCTACTCACCTAACCGACCAACAGATGTAGGCACGATGCAGAACGACCTCGATAAGAGACCAGAGCCAACGACAGCCAGCGAATGGCGTATTGCTCTCAAAGAAAACCCATCGGATGCGCGTTTGCAACGAAGGTTTGAGCAGTGGCGCGCGGCAGATGTAGAAAATAGGCAGGCTTGGGAAGAGGTTGGCCATCTCACGCAATTGATGAAGCGCTTAGAGCCAGAGTTTGAGCCAGCGCGGCAAACGCCCCGCCAAAAAAGATCAGCGATAGGGGTTTTGAAGACTGCGGAGGTGGCGCGTAGACGGCCTTTCCTCGGGTCAGCCATTGCGGCTTGCCTTGCATTTATGGTGGGGGTCAGCCTATTGGGCGGCACTTGGGCAGACTATGAGACGGGCACCAAGGAGCTGCAGGTTGTCACGTTAGCAGATGGCAGCGAAGTTACTTTGGCCCCCAATTCTGCAATCAATGTAACGTACGAAAAAGAGCAGCGTTTAGTTGAATTGGTCAAAGGTAAAGCTCTTTTCGATGTCACCGCAAACAAGCAACGGCCTTTTATTGTGCAGGCCAAGCAGATGGATGTCACCGTCTTGGGGACCTCGTTTGAGGTGAAAAACGCCCATGGCTCTGGGCCTGCGTCAGTGGCGGTGCGGCACGGTAAAGTGCGTGTGGCGCAAAAGCAGAGCGCCCATCCAGAGACTCACATTTTGGGTGCGGGGGAGTGGACCGCTTTTGCTGAAAATAGCGATGCCGTATCAGGCATTCGGAACGTGAGCCGAATTGGATCGTGGCAAAATAATCTGCTGCTTGCCCAAGGCAACGCGCTGGAGGAAGTTGTCGCGGATCTGGATGACTATTTTACCGGTGTGATTTTGGTCGCCGGAGAGCAGTTGGGGCGTCAACCTGTGACGGGGGTCTATCAATTGGATGATCCCGAAGCGGCTTTGTTAGCTATTTCCGTCTCTCATGGTGCAAAAATTTATCGGCTGTCACCTTGGATTCTTATTGTATCCAAAGGATAACCCATTGAAATAAATGGGATAATATTGTTTATTTCAAAAGAGAAGTTATTTCTGAACAAAACCCACGCTCATGTCGTCAGCTTAATGTGAATAATAATCTTTCGCATTAGCATCGCGAGTTCAGGCAGTAGTAAAGGGTTTTCGGGGATGAATAAGAGATCAGTATGGGGTGCGCGCCACGCCATCAAACAAGCGCATGTGGCAAAGTGGGCCTTAACGGCATCAAGGGGCGTGTGTTCCTTCAGTCTCTATGCCGCGTTGGGCGTGATCGCAGGACCTATGGCTGTGCAGGCTGAGGACACCGTATCAAGCACACACGCTTTTGAAATTGAGGCGCAAAGCCTATCAAGCGCCCTCGTGCAGCTTGCTCTCCAATCCAACTCAGTGATTTCTGCGCACAGCGATGTCGTGCAAGGTTTGTCGAGCTCCCCCCTCGCGGGTGACTATACAGTGGATGCCGCACTACGCATCCTGTTGGCCAGAACAAACCTTGTGTATGAGATGACCCCAACGGGCGCGTCCATTTTACAAGCACCCGATGTGCAGGCATCGCAAAAGGGAGTGGTCCAACTCCAACCGATTTACATTTCGGGCGAGCATACGCAACGGTCCTATTTGGACACGTTCACCAGCGTTGGCGTGGCAACCGAAGAGGACATCGATACCTATAAATTTGGGGAGATTGAAGACGTCTTCTCTTCCATGGCGAACGTCCGCTCCAACCCGTCAAATGGGGGCAATAATGGCTTCCAAATTCGGGGGTTGAACTCAGATGGTGTGACGCAACCGGGCAATTCAGCGGGCCTGATTTCCATCATTGTGGATGGGGTGACGCAGTCAGCAGAGGGCCTCAAACGGGGGGCACGCGGTCTGTGGGATGTCAAACAAGTGGAAGTATTGCGAGGGCCACAATCCACTCTGCAAGGCCGTAATGCATTGGCCGGGGCGGTTGTGATTGAAACCAATGATCCAACGTATGAATATGAAGTAGGTGCGCGGCTTTTAGCGGGCAGTCTTGATCAGAAAGAAGGCGGCTTCTTTATTTCCGGGCCGATCATCGATGATCAACTGGCATTCCGTGTGAGCGGCGAGTTTCAAGAACATACAAAAGATATTACGTTTGCAGATGCAGACAATGAACCTCTTGGGGAAGACCGTTATCGTTCTTTGCGCGCGAAGGTATTGCTTGAGCCATCCGCTCTGCCTGACCTAAGCGTATTGGTCTCAGCGAGCCATGTGTTTGACCAACCCGCAACCAACACCGTCGATGGTCCAAATTATTTCGACCGGAATTATGCCGGTGCTGCTTCTTTCACCGAATTTCGTAAGATGAAAGTGGACAATTACGCAGCGCATGTAACGTATGATCTGAGCGACACGTTGAGGGTGCATTCAATATCGGCCATCAACAACACAGACTTGAGCCTTAAAAGCGCGCCAGCTTCTCTTGTGTTCCAGCGCGATGATAGCCGCCAAGATGAAGACTTCACACAAGATGTTTATTTGGAAATGACCTCGACAGGATATGGCCTATCCGGGGTTGTTGGCCTGTTCTATGGTGATTTCCAACAAACGGTCGATTCAAGCATTGTGGCATATGGCACGGTTTATCAGGACGGTATTTTCCTCAAAGAAACCGAAACCAAAGCGGTTTATGCCGATGTACGGTATCGCTTTAATGATTGGGCTTCCCTGCTCGCAGGGGGGCGGTATCAATCTGATGAAGTGCATAACTTGATCGATATTAATTCAGCATTCGGCCCGACCTATAATGACGGCACCGCAGAATTTAATGTCTTCTTGCCAAAGGGGGGCGTGGCATTTGATCTGACGGATACGCAGACCATCGCCCTGACCGTATCGAAAGGGTATCGCCAAGGCTTTACAGAAGTTCAAGCGGGGACCCTTAATACCATCAACAAAGTGGACCCTGAATTCCAATGGACATATGAAGCTGCTTACCGAGATGAGCAATTCGATGGTCTGACATTTGGTGTAAACGTATTTTATAACGAATACACCAATCAGCAGGTGGCCATTCTAGATCCTGTCCTTAACCCGCTCACCAATACGCTCAATGTCGCGGAATCAACATCTTACGGGGCAGAAATTGAAGGGCGTTATAAACTCAATGCGTCTTGGCAGTTCTTTGGGAGCCTTGGCTTGCTAAAAACTGAGTTTGGTAAGTTCGAAGATGCGTCGTGTAATGGCGGCACATGTGAGGGCAATGAATATCCAGAAGCGCCGTCTATTACAGCCGCCCTTGGGGGTGTCTATCGGCATGACAATGGCTTGTTTGTTTCCGCGAACGCAAACTATACCAGCGCATATTATTCGCTGGGAAGCATCAACAACGAAGCAGCGCTTGAGACGGAAAGCCGCATCATTACAAACATGCGCGTGGGATATGACATCGGAAGTTGGTCTGCGAGCATTTATGCAGACAATCTTTTTGACAAAGATTATTTCACCTCTATCGCAAGCCCCTCATCTGCAACGCTTGGCGATGGCAGAACAGTTGGCTTTGAATTGCAAGCAAACTTCTAATGCCAACCTTATTGTTGAGCACTGTAGGGATTACACTGTGTGTGGCACTGATCGGCTTTCAAGCTGGCAGTGTCACACACAGTCGTTTGAAATCTCCAGTGCGACAATCAGGGCGTGCAACAGGGCTGCGCTTCTTGAGCTGGTTCCTTTTCGTGGGTTCATTCTATTGGGCAATCACAAACATGGGTTGGGGACAGGGTGTTTCTTTCTGGTTGTGTGCGGTGGCCGTCATTGGGCTGGCGACCTTATACATCCGTGAGAGTGCCCCCTCTTTATATCGCTGGCTCTGCTGGGGGGCACCGATTGTGGGGGGCGTTATCTGCCTCCTAAATATACAGCTTATGTGGATTGAGGGAGGCGGCTGATGCGCCTATTCAACGCGCTTGTTTTAGCTTTGGTCGCAGCCGTTCTAGGAACGGC
>JARGNZ010000027.1 GCA_029209985.1 Parvibaculaceae bacterium | reverse complement strand
GCATTACGCTGACGGCCTACCCTATAATCTGTTTGGGTAATTTAATACGTCCGTTGAGATAGGGGGGAAATGGTGGATAGGAACCTTAAATTCATTAACGACATAGTAAAGCCGTGGGACGAACTAAATAGTTTGCTTTGTGAGCCGTATGCGGTTCAACCAGATCTTTCTGAATTGACACGACAAGTAAATAATATCGCTATTTCTATCAGTCATTTCCCTGAGTACTTAGGTGAGGCTCGTCAAGAGAACTTAATGGACGATATTGCAGATACAGCTAAACATGGAAGCTTAAGAAAAGCAGAAAGGCAAGTGATAGTCGCAGTATGTTCTTGTTTCTTATGCAACGAAAGTGGTCAGTTTAAGTTTCTGCGTAATGTTCCCTATATCAGTAAAAAGGGGATGCTGGAGGTGGACTTTATGGAAGCCTCGCTCAATGAAATACAATTCATAAAGAAAAAGTTGGGTATTGATATCAATACAGCTTTGGCGATTAAGGAGTATAGCTCCGGTTTTGAAGATGTGGCCAAATTGGTATTCAATTCGGCTTACTGCATAAACATGTCTAGCGTGCGATTGCGTTTCTTTAAGAAAAGCTATTCTAGTAAATTAATCCCTTATGACCCTCCAGAATGGAAACTCGAGGTCCATTAGAGTAGCTCACCACCTACATCTTTACTCACTGCCTCACTAGAATTTACTGCTGAAAGTTAGGCGTGATTCAGAAAAATCATTGAGAGGTTTGTATGCTGTCGAGCAAGTCTTAGAAAAAAGTACAGATTTTCGTTTGCAGTGACACCAGTTTGAGCTGGATAGTATGATATTAACCATATTCCTTCAATCTTATGGAAATGCTGCTGGATGAATAGAGATGTTGTCTCGTAAGCGAATAGTAATATTGGTCGTTGGAGATGGCTATGAACCCCTATCAAACCTTGGATGCTGACAAATTCTGGCGCACCGGTGTGGCGGATAAAAGTTTTGCGGATCTTTATGAGGGCATGTGGCGGCCTAAATTTAAGATCGAGAAAAGCTCTTCCATTGTCACAGCCGGATCATGTTTCGCTCAGCACGTGGGGAAATGGTTGACCCGCAATGGGTATCAATGGGTTCAGTCTGAGCAAATGGACGGGGCGAGTTTTTCGTTTGCGACAGGCAATATTTATACGCCCGCGCTGCTACGCCAATGGGTGGAGCTGGCGGTAGGAGAACGAGCAAATGAAGGGGCCATTGCTCAAAAAGAGGGGCGTTATTTTGATCTCTTGCGTCCCAATTTTTGTGCGGCCGGATTTGAGAGCGAAGCCACCCTGCTTGCTTCGCGCGACTTAGCCGCGGCTGAAATTCTAAACTACCTCACGGCGGCAGATGTTTTCATCTTCACCCTTGGACTGACCGAAGCTTGGGTGGGAGCAGATGGCACTGTCTTTCCAATGTGCCCAGGCACACTTGCCGGTGACTATGACCCCGCCCAACATCACTTCAAAAATTATACGGTTGCAGAGACAATCGCGGAAATGAACTTAACCTTTGAGTTGGTTCGCGCTTTTAATAAAGACATTCAATTTCTCCTCACCGTGTCGCCGGTTCCCCTCACCGCGACGGCGACGGACGCGCATGTTTTATCAGCGTCTACATACTCCAAGTCCGTCCTGCGTGCGGCTGCAGGGGCCTTGTGCGAGGCAAGTTCTGAGGTGGACTATTTTCCTTCTTTTGAATTGATCTCAGCCCACCCGCAAAAGGGAGCCTTTTTTGAGGAGAATTTGCGCGAAGTGAAAAGCGACGGCGTGGCTTTTGTGATGCGTCATTTTCAGCAAGCGCTTGACCCCACACGTGACGAGACAAATGATCTCGCTCAACAAGAGAAAACCGCTGCCCAACAAGAGCAACCCGACGCAGACAGTGTTGACGATACAATTTGCGAAGAAGTGTTTCTGGAGGGGTGGAACCGCAAGCAGCAGAACACAACAGCCCCTGCCCTTCAAACGCCGCCCCAATTTTGCCTCGTTGGCGATAGTCATATGGGAAAACTATCTGCCGCCTTCGACCGTTCAAACGTTGCCCACATTGGGGGCATGATGATGAACGGGTCCGCATGGACACAAAACAAATTCCATCTGGATGAAGAAGACTTCTTCATTCCTTTGGAAAACCGGAAGGCCCGTCGTTTTTGGTCACTCACAGTGGATGAGTTGGAGCAAGCAACGCAGCTTACCGGGAATAAAACGCCCATCATCACAAACATCGGCCTGCAAACACACCGCAGCATTGGTCTGTTTGGCCGTTGGTGGATGCAGGAGGTTGGATCAGGGGTGATTACGGTTGATCATCTCGCGAAGTTTTTTCAAGAACACTACGCTAAACACCTCAAAGTGTTGATGCAGTTCGCTGAGGCAGGCCATGAGGTCATCATCGTGTCTGATCCGGCCTTGCAGTCCTTTTTCCCTGATGTGGAACTAGACCTTGAGCTGTTCAAATTTTACGATCAAACGTTCAGCATTCTCGCAGGCCATATCAAGTGCGCTTTCTTCAATGCCCGCGACTGGTCCCAACAAGAAATCGAATTGGATAAGAGCTATTGCTCATCAAAAGTCCATAAAGATGGCACCCCAGATTGGTATCACGGCAGCGACATTTATTATGACGCCCTTGCCCAAAAGCTAGAAAGCCAATTTGGGCAAAAAGACCCGGTGTCAAACATGGGGGCGTCAAAGCTTACAGCCTAGAGCGTGATGCCCTCTCCTGACCTATTGGAATTGATCTTTCCATTTGTCAGCAAGATAGGGCTGCAAGGCGCTGCTTGGGACAGTGAACGAAAAACTTCCTAACGCATAAGCAGACAAGTCGTAGGGGGCATATTGAAACATCATGCCTGTGGCAGGCGCCCCGACTGCGCCTTCTTTGGCGATCAAAATAAACGTCTCAAAATTTGCTGCCTTTGGAGCCAGCGCCTTTTGCGCCCAATTAAGTCCGTAGCTATCAATCTCATCTGAATTTGACCGCTGCTTATACTCAGCTTTCCATTGACCGAGTAAATCCGCTGAGAGCATTTTTAAGGCAGCACTGTTGTCTGAGGCGTCTGCAAGAAGGTCAGACAAGCCAACCTCTGCGGACTTTTGCTTATCCCACAACAGAGAATTGAGATAAGAATTAGGATGCGCCCCGCCGCCATTGTCGTAGATGCTTTCATGAAGGCTGATCAAGCGGTCGCTCTCATAAGCCACGCTCCATTCGATTTCAAAACCTAACTGTCGTTGGGACCCCGGCCCCATGAGCGTCCACGTCTCCTCCGCACTTTTGATATGCGCCGCCATTTTTTGGCGCCCATCTGCCAGTAGCTTTTGCAACAAAGTGTCATCAGCTTTGACGCGCCCATCAATGATCAGCGTGGCTAGGCTCGCTTGGCTTTCTTTTTTCTCTACGTAAGGTTTTGGATCCTCCGGCATCACGGCAGCTTGATCATTCATATCGCTCGGGTTCTCTACCACCCAGAGAACAGCCACTGCCGCTGCTGAAATAATGAGCGCAGCAATGAGAACGCGAAACAACGATGCTTTAGGCATAATACTTTCCAATTTGATGCAAATGACCTTGGGATAGCCACGAACGCTAAAGGGGTAAACCTACGTTTCATCATCACAGTACAATTGCTTGAACAACGCAATAACTTGTTGAACATCATCAGTTTTAAGTTGGTAGGTGATGGTTTGAGACGACTTTTTACCGTCGATGAGGTCCGCCTTTTTCAGCACGGTTAAGTGTTGCGACATCGCAGATAGGCTCAACCCAACCGCCTCCGACATCTCCGTCACGGTCCGTGGTCCATCACACAATAAGCACAGAACCAACAGCCTATTTTGATTATTCATCGCCTTGATGAGTGTCTGCGCTTTCGCAAGGCCAACGGGATCAAATAATTCGGACATAGGGTTCTTGACCTTTTGTTTAGCGCGCACTAATTTAGATTATTCTAAATTAAAAGGCGCTAAAGTAACGCCTACCAAATGAGCGGCCAGTCCGCAAGAAACAATGGAGTCTGCAATGAATTTAGATCGTCTTGTATTTGCCTTCGCGGGTGTGATGGTTCTAGTGAGCGTCGCCCTCAGCATATATCTGCATCCTTATTGGAGCTTGCTCACAGTGTTTGTCGGCCTAAACTTGCTGCAGGCGTCTTTCACAGGTGTATGCCCGGCCGCTATGTTGTTCAAAAAGTTTGGGGCGAAGCCAGGCCACGCGTTTAAGTAGGAAACTCCCATGCAGTCTCTTTCATCTCATGCGTCGCAACACTCAAAGCGTTGGTTTTCTGTTGTTGGTTTTTTGAGCCTATTGCTTTTAGCACTGGTGGCGCTTCCAACCCTTTCTCCAACCACCTTTCCGTTTCTTAACGCGCTCCATATCGATACCGATCCCGAAAACATGCTGTCAGAGACAGAGCCGGTGCGTTTGTTTCATAACGAAATGAAAAAGGAATTCGGGCTTTATGACATGATTGTCGTGGGCGTGGTGAATGAGACGAACCCTCAGGGCGTGTTTAATGTCGAGACCTTGAATGACGTGGTTCAGCTGACAGACTTTGCCAAAAAAATTGGGTGGGATGAAAATGGGGTGCGCCATGGGGTGATTGCAGCCGATGTGATGGCGCCGTCAACTGTAGACAATATTGAGCAGGCAGGCGTTGGCACCGTTCGCTTTGAATGGCTCATGAAGCAACCTGCAACAACCCAAGCCGAGGCTTTGGCCATTGCGCAAAAAGCTCAACGGATCCCTTTTCTCAACAACACATTGATATCTGATGATGGAAAATCTTTAGCTCTCTATATCCCGATCACAGCTAAAAAAGATTCCTATAAAATTGCTGAAATGCTGAAAGCCGAGATCAGCACATTTAAGGGAACAGATACCTATCACATTACGGGTCTGCCGATCGCGCAAGATCAATTTGGCATCGAAATGTTTAAGCAGATGGCCATATCTGCCCCACTCGCCATGCTGCTTATTTTTGCGTTGATGTGGTATTTCTTTCGCCACCTCAATCTCATTATCGCTCCAATGGTTGTGGCGCTTGTGGCCGTCATTGGCACCATGGGCTTGCTCATCATAACCGGTAACACGGTGCATATTATGAGCTCGATGATCCCAATTTTTATTATGCCAATAGCGGTTCTGGACGCGGTACATATTTTGTCTGACTTCTTTGACAAATACCCACACAGCAAGAACCGCACAACGGCCCTGCGTGAGGTCATGAAAGAGCTTTCTAAACCGATGCTCTTCACATCGCTGACCACATGCGCTGGTTTCGCATCACTCGCATTCACCCCCATCCCTCCTGTACAAGTGTTTGGTGTTTTCATCGCCATTGGTGTGGCTTTGGCATGGTTTCTCACCATTACGCTGGTGCCTGCCTACATCATGTTGTTGCCTGAGAAGTCTCTCTTAGGGTTTGGTATGGGCAGTACAAATGAGGCGGGAGGTGTTCCGAAACTCTCGCTCATGGGCCGTGGCCTGTTGCGACTTGGCGGCTTTACGTTCACGCATGCTAAACTTATTCTGGGCATCACATTAGTGCTCAGCGGCGTTGCATATTACGGCATCACCAAAATTCAAATCAACGACAACCCTGTCAAATGGTTCGAAGCCAACCACCCTATTCGTATAGCCGACCAAGCGTTGAACAAACGTTTTGCGGGCACCTATATGGCCTATCTGACCTTTGAAGCGGTTGATGACAACCTTGATGTACTCACCCCGTCCATCATTGACGATTTTGCCTCAAACGTGCAGGCTGATTTACAGCCTTTGCTTGGGTCACCCCTCTCAGCCGTCGAGGAAAAACTTATTGGTTTCCAAGATGATGCAGCCTCAGATGAGGAATGGGAGGCGTGGGAAGCCGCGCTGGTAACGCTGCAGAACGTGCAACAACAACGCAGCACCTTTAAGCGCCCTGATGTGCTCGCCTATATTGAAGGCTTGCAAGCGTACCTATTGGAAACGGGCCTTGTTGGGAAAAGCAATACCCTGCCCGATATTGTGAAGACGGTGCACCGAGAACTGTTCTTGGGGGAAGAGGAAGCATACCGCATTCCAGACACCCAAAATGCCGTGGCCCAAACATTACTCACCTATCAGGGAAGTCACCGCCCTCAGGATCTCTGGCACTTCGTCACACCAGATTATCGAAAAACCAATCTTTGGATTCAATTGAAGAGTGGCGACAATAAAGATATGGCAGCCGTTATTGAGGCCGTGGATGGCTACGTCGAAGCACACCCCGCCCCCACGGCATTAGCGCACAAATGGTTTGGACTGACATACATCAACGTCGTCTGGCAACAACGCATGGTCGCGGGCATGTTGGATGCCTTTGTCGGCAGCTTTGTCATTGTTCTCGTTATGATGGTTTTCCTTTTCCGTTCCTTCTGGTGGGGCCTACTTTCCATGGTGCCATTAAGCCTCACCATCGGTTTGATTTATGGGGTGATCGGTCTGATCGGTAAAGACTATGACATGCCCGTGGCCGTGTTATCGGCGCTTAGCTTGGGACTTGCGGTAGATTATGCCATTCATTTTCTGGTCCGAAGTAGAGAGATCAGGCAGCGCTACCAAAACTGGCAAATGTCCGTGAAGGAAGTGTTTGGCGAACCCGGACGGGCCATCGCGCGCAATGTCATCGTCATAGGTATTGGCTTCACGCCCCTTCTAGCCGCGCCCCTTGTGCCATATCAAACGGTTGGCATTTTCATTTCAGCTATTCTTGTCATCGCGGGTGCTGGGTCATTGTTAATTTTACCTGCTCTTATAACTCTCTTTGAAACAACACTGTTCAAGGCATCAAAAGAAGGCACATCATGAAAAAAATTGCATTTACAGCCGCCCTCGCCACAACTCTTTTGTTGACGCTGAATACGTCATTTGCAACCGATATGACGGTGGAGGGAATTGTCGATAAGGCAAATCACACCGCTTACTATCAAGGGGATGATGGAAAAGCGAAAGTGACCATGACCATTACGGATAGTCAGGGACGGGATCGAACACGCGACTTTGTCATTCTACGCAAAGACGATGGCGTAGATGATGGCGCACAAAAAATGTATGTGTATTTTCGTCGGCCAGCCGATGTCAACAAAACAGCCTTTCTCGTGTGGAAGCAGACGGGCCAAGCGGACGATCGCTGGCTTTACCTGCCCGCCCTTGACCTTGTGAAGCGTATTGCGGCGAGTGATGAGCGCACAAGTTTCGTTGGGTCTCATTTTTTCTATGAAGATGTGTCAGGCCGCTCCCCCACGGAGGACACGCATGAATTGATTGAAGAAAGCGATCAATTCTATGTCCTCAAGAGCACGCCTAAAGAGCCGCAAGATGTGGAGTTTTCCTATTATAAAAACTGGATCCACAAAGGCACATATATTCCAGTTAAAACAGAGTTTTTTGATAAGGCAGGCACATCATACAGAACGTATGAAGCCTTAAAGGTTGAGACCGTACAAGGGCACCCCACCATTACACAGTCAAAAATGACAGACCAAAATCTTGGTGGATCTACCTTAATGGATTACAGCAAAGTCGAATATGATTTAGGACTGCCAGATGAGATATTTTCAGAACGCTATTTAAGAACAGCCCCCAGACAATATCTGAGATAGTGAAGGTGATGCGAAATGACTTTACAGTCTGAGATCAAAAATGTGGTGTGGGGCGTTTTGGCCTTCATTTGTTTTTCTACAGCTGCATTCGCGGAAAATCCCTCCCTCCCCATTGGATTGGAAGCAATTGGGACGCCTTCCAATGACCCGCTTTTACCAATGGGGCTTGGCCTAGTTGGTGACATCGATGAGGTGAAGGAGGATAACCGTTCGCCTAAAGGTTGGCGTGAAGCATTGCCTTTTGAAGTGACAGGTTTTTTTGAAACGCGGTTAGGTGCGCGCCTTCAGAAAGATGATGAGCAAAAACAACTTTCAATCGGAGAGGCCCGCTTACACCTCAAAGCATCAAAAAGCTGGGATGCTCTGACCTTAAATTTCACCAGTGATTTTCTTTACGATCTTATTGCTGCCAACCATACAGTAGACGTTAAAACGGGTGAGGGTTGGCTAGATATTCGAGAAGCCAATTTTGTAGCTCAACCTTTCTCTTTTATGGACATAAAGGCTGGCCGACAAATTTTGACGTGGGGAACCGGTGACCTTCTTTTCATCAACGATATGTTTCCTAAAGACTGGAATAGCTTTTTCATTGGTCGAGATGTGGAATATTTGAAAGCGCCCTCGGATGCTTTAAAGGTTGGTCTTTTCAGTGAACAGATCAATCTGGATGTGATTTATACGCCTCGCTTCGATTCTGATCGCTATATAGATGGGAGACGTATTTCATATTATAATACCTCTACCGGAAAAATGACTGGCCGCACGGCACCAGTGAGAGCCACCACTCCCGACGATTATTTTGAAGATGCTGAACTTTCTCTACGAGCACATCGGTTAATAGGACCTGTTGAGGTTGCTTTTTATTTTTATGACGGATTTTGGAAAAGCCCTAACGGGCAAAACCCCAGCACGGGTGCTTTCACATTTCCCGAATTGAACGTTTACGGGGCAAGTCTGCGTGGCCCCCTTGCAGACGGGATTGCCAACCTTGAAGTGGGTTATTACGACAGCCGTGAAGATGAAACCGGCACAAATGCCTATGTGGCCAATAGCGAATGGCGGGTGATGACGGGCTATGAGCAGGAGATTGCGAAAGACCTCACGGGGGGCATTCAATATTATGTCGAAATTAAGCAGAATTTTGATGCCTACAAAACGGCGCTCCCACCAGGGGCAAAGGCCGATGATGAAATCCGGCATGTTGTCACCCTACGGCTCACTCAGATGATGATGAACCAAAACCTCACCCTCTCTGCGTTCAATTTTTATAGCCCCTCCGATCAAGACGGATATATGCGGGCCAAAGCAAGCTATAAATTAAACGATAGCTGGACGCTTGAAGCAGGCGGAAATGCCTTTTATGGGAAAAAGCAGGACAGTTTTTTTGGTCAATTTGAAGAAGCCAGCAATATCTACGTTTCAGCGCGGTTTGGCTTTTAGACCCTTTCACTCGAAAACCATTGACCCATCCGCTTTTCCAGTGGAAAAACAGAGGATAATTATTTGAGGCAAGGAAACTGTGGACATGAAGAGCTGGATTTCGAACCATCCGATTGCGGTACTCACTCTTCTCTCGGCGTTGATGTTCCTGCCGGGTCTTTCTTCCTTGCCGCCTCTAGACCGGGATGAATCTCGGTTTGTGCAAGCCACAACCCAAATGTTAGAGACGCAGAATTTTCTGCTTCCGTTTTATCAAGAGACCCCGCGCAGTAAAAAACCCGTTGGGATTTATTGGCTGCAGTCTGCAAGTACCGAAACATTGAGCGATGCCCCTTGGCGCCAAATCTGGACCTACCGGCTTCCCTCTGCCATTGCTGCGTGGCTTGCAGTTCTCCTCACCTTTGCAATTGGTCGAGAATTATTTGACCGTAAAACGGCATTCCTTGCAGGAGGGCTGCTTGCCCTCACCCTGCTGGTTGCTGTTGAGGCGCGGATCGCAAAAACGGATGCAACCCTGCTTGCGACCACTCTTTTAGCGATGTGGGGCCTCACACGCGCCTACGCCAAAGATGTGAAAGGCGCTCCAGCAGGTCCCTTAGCATTTGTGGCGTTCTGGGGCGGCCTTGGCCTTGCCACGCTCATTAAAGGCCCCATTGGCCCTGCTGTGGTGGGCCTCACTTTGATCGGGCTTTGGATCGGCAGAGGTCATGTACGCTACCTCAAGGCGCTGCGCCCCGCATGGGGCATTCTGTTGTTGCTTGCGGTTATCGCTCCATGGCCCCTCGCCCTTTATGCCTCTGGTGAACTTGGCTTTATCATCGAAGCGGCCAAAGAAGACCTGCTGCCGAAATTAACCGGCGGCCAAGAAGGCCACGGCGCACCGATGGGGTTTTATTTCCTCACAAGCTATCTGACCTTGTGGCCCATTTCACTTCTGGCCTTACCCGCACTCGCGTGGAACTGGCGCAACCGTTTAGACGCCAACATCGGTTTTTTGCTGGCATGGATCATACCAAGTTGGTTGATGTTTGAATGGGTGCCCACCAAACTTGTGCATTATATTTTGCCCGTGTTTCCAGCCCTTGTGCTGCTCGTCGCAAATTCAGCGCGCCAAGGCTTGCCCGCCCTCACCTATAAGTGGGCCTATAGGGCGCAAGTGTTGTTCTGGGGCCTTATCAGCGTGGCCCTGTCCGCAGGCTTCACAGTGGCTGCTATCCTTTTCAACAGTCCTTTGTGGATCGCCTTACCACTCACAGTGATTGTCGGCATCGGTGCGATCATCGGCCTGCGCGGCGCATGGCAGAGAAACATCCAACAAATGCTTGTGGCGTTCTGTGTGCTCTCCGGCGGTGCCTTACCGTGGATGGCCTCCGCCTACGCCCCAAGCTTGAGCTACTTTTGGGTGAGCCCCCGCATCGCAGAAGCCTTGCCAGCGGATACATCGGTTTTAGCGGCAACCGGTTTTCACGAACCAAGCTTGGTGTTTTTAACCGACACGCAAACTAAATTGGTTGCACCTGAAGACGTTGCTCTCACCTTATCGCAAGACCCATTTGCCGTGGGCCTTGTGGAGAGACGCAAGCTTAAAAAGTTTAATGAGAAAGCCCAAGAGCTAGGGTTAGAGGTCGTTGTCTTAGACGAAATGCGCGGACAAAACCTAGCCAATGGCCGGGATCTGACGTTGCACCTTCTGCGTGCAAAATGAGTTTGGGCGAGTGACGGGTAAGCCCTAACGACCCAACTTGAACGTCGCACTCGCCTTGGCAACGAGGACGCCTTGAGGGGTACGCAACTCAGCTTCTGCAAAGGCAATTGATTTACCACGGTGACGCACCCACCCTTCGCCGACAAGAGCGCCCACATCCGCACGGCCAACAAAGCTGGTTTTAAGCTCTAAGGTCACTTGAGGCACATTCGTCTCACGGTTGGAGCTACGCACCGCGTGCCCACACAGGCCATCTAACATAGCCGCGAGAAAGCCGCCGTAGATGCGCCCGCCTCTGTTGAGGAAGTTTTCTCCTGCGTAGTAGCTGGCCTTCACATGTCCAGGCTCCAGACTTATCAGTTCTTTGCCCAACGTGTGGGCCGCCGCCGATTCCCAATTTTCGTCGTCAAGGGGTGTGTCCGTCATGAAAGGCCAGCCTCGCAGAATTGTATTAGATTAAGCCGCCATACGTGCATTAGCACGGGCCAACCATGCACCTAGGTTTTTGAAGTCAGCATTAATCGGTTGGCCGACAGATTCTCCAAATGCGAGAAAACACGCCAAGAGAATATCAGCCAAAGAAAAACGATCACCTGCAACAAACTCTTTAGTAGCCAATTGCTCGTCCAACCATTTGAGCTTGTCTTGCGCACACGCCTTGAGCCCGTCAGATGCTTCAGGGAGACACCGCATTCTGTTTTCAAAAAGACCCAAGCCTTCTGCAAAGCGAAAACCATTCGCAAGCGGTTCGCAGACATTCAGGTCAACCCACCGGGTCCAGCGTCGAGTTTGAGCGCGGTCTTCCGCCGTTGTGCCGATTAAGTCGCCCCCCGGATATTTTTCGTCCAAATATTCACAGATTGCCGTGATTTCAGTGACAACATCTCCGCCATCCAGCACCAATGCAGGCAATTGTCCTGCTGGGTTTACGGCCAAATAGCCCTCTTGGCGGTTCAGTCCCCCCATCAAATCCACTTCTTCTGTCGGAAGTGTGATGCCTTTCAGGCCCATAAAAGCGTTGACGACTGCAGGGTTGGGGCCCATCGATGTGTAGAGTTTCATGAAAATTCTCCAATGTTATGCGTGCAATTCAATGCTGCACGTTTGTTATTCTTATCGCGTGCAAGATTAGGGATGCCAGAGCCGTCCCGCAAGGGCAATTGGGCAATGCCGATAAGCACCCCCATTTGGCCCTATGCGTATTCAACTTGGTTCCATTTTAACTCATTTGGCGCAGGCAGCACATCTGGTATGCTGTTAACAGGCGATGGTATTGGGGTTTCGCTCAACAAGTTGGAACGCCTTTGGTGTGAAGTTGGCAACAGAAGTTATGATGAAGCCCTCTGTGAATAGCCGCAAATAACAATAGCGTTATGAAAACGCAGGAAGACGATATGAAACAACAATCTGGCATGCCAAATTTTTTGAAATCTCATTGGCCAAATTTTTATTATGGTTGGGTCATCGTCGCCGTCTGTGCCGTCATCATGACCGTCACCGCCGGGTTTGGATTTTACAATCTATCCGTCTACCTGAAAGCCTTTGTGAACGAAGAAGGCTTCTCTGTCTCTCTCACCTCTGGGGCGACGGCAAGTTTTTTTGTGGCTTCTGGTATCACGGGCATGTTGGTCGGCTCGATCATTGACCGCTTTGACATTCGCTGGTCCATCACCTTTGGGGCCTTGTTTTGCGCCCTCACCCTGTCCCTTATTGGTTGGGTGCACACGATTTTTCAACTCTATCTCTTTCATATTGTTTTTGGCATTGGCTATACATTCGCGGCGTTGATCCCCTGCACCACATTGGTGGCCCGTTGGTTTAATAAAAACCGCTCCTCTGCTTTGGCCGTTGCCTCAACAGGGCTTTCTCTCGGAGGGATTCTGCTTACTCCCGTATCGGTGAAACTCATCACAGATTATGGCTTAGGAGGCGCTGGCCCTTTGATGGGCTTGCTGTTTGTTTTGGCCATTGTGCCGCTGACTATTTTTCTGTTGCGCCCAAGTCCCCAGTCGATTGGCTTGCTCCCAGATGGGGCACAGTTGCCGGAAGACGGGGTTGTGCCGAAGTTAGATGGTGTGCCGCTCAACTTGGTTCTGCGCAGTCGTTTTTTCATTTTTTCCACCGCCTCTTATGTCTGCGCAATGATGGCGCAAGTCGGTGCGATTTCTCATCAGTTCAACCTTGCCAGCTCCCGCACTGGTGACGATGAATTAGCGGCGGTCACGATTGCGATTTTGGGAGGCGCGAGCATCGCAGGACGGTTAAGTGGCGGCGTTTTGCTTGCCTATGTCGACTCCAAGAAATTCATTCTTTTCCTCTTTTTGCTGCAAGGGCTGTCTCTTTTTCTCTATTCCGAGGTGGAGAGCGTTTGGGGGCTGTACCTTACAGCGGGTATTTTTGGGATCACCGTTGGTAACATCTTGATGATGCAACCCTTGATCATTGCCGAAGCTTTTGGCCTTGTCGCCTATGGCCGCATTTATGCGCGCAGCCAACTTGCCACCACGATGGGAGTGGCGTCTGGTCCCTTTTCAGTCGGCCTCGCGTATGAGTTGGCAGGGGGATACCAACCAGCCTTTATCATTTTGGCCTGTGCCTCAATGCTTGCTTTCTGCCTTATGGTGGCCGCCGGTCCCGTGAACGCCGCCCAAATCGCATACGAAAAAAACAACCCGATAGGTGATGTATGACACAATCCAATAACTCCAAAATTGTTCTAGACAACCCCGCCTTCATCCATGAAACAGCGTTGATGCACGGCCATGTCCATATTGGACCCGGCGCAAGTGTGTGGCCCTATGTCGTGATGCGCAGTGAAATGTTTGAAATTAGAATTGGGGCACGCACAAACATCCAAGATTTTGTCATGATCCACGTTGGCAACGGCACACCCACCATTGTTGGGGAAAATTGTTCGATTACCCACCACGTGACTTTGCATGGGTGTGAAATCGGCGATAACTGCCTCATCGGCATTAATGCAACCATTATGGACGGTGTGAAAATTGGGAATAATTGCATCATCGGCGGTCACGCATTGGTGACAGAAAACACCGTCATTCCAGACAATTCCATTGTTATGGGCGCACCTGCTAAGGTGGTCAAAACCAGAGATAGCTCAGCCGCCAATATCATGAACGCCAGCTTCTACTACGAAAATGCTTTGGCATATGCACGCGGCGAACATCGTGTGCCAGAAACCCCTGAATTTGCGGAAGCGATGGGAGAACAACTAAAAGCCTTGGCTGATAAGGGCTAGAATGCGGTAAACAGTGCCCTCCTTGCCCATGGTCAAAGGGCTTCAACTTGGGTATGATCACGCCAAATTCAGACCATAGAAAGAACGTATTGATGAAGCTTCCAGCTAATTTCTATAAGCCGTTGGCCGCCGGTGCCCCCGCTCCCTTCCGCGAGCTGCCTGCCCGCTCTGAACGCATGATCCACTTTTTTCCACCGCAGTTGGAAAAGGTGCACGCCAAAATTCCTGCCCTGATTTCTCAAGTTGATGTGATCTTAGGTAATTTGGAAGACGCCATTCCCGCCGACAAAAAAGAAGAAGCACGTAAAGGCTTCATCAAAGTGGCAAAAGAAAATGAGTTTGGCAGCACGGGCCTGTGGACGCGTGTGAACGCGCTCAATAGCCCATGGGTGCTTGATGACATTTCCGAGATTGTCGGGGGCGTTGGCGATAAGCTTGACGTGATGATGGTACCAAAAGTGGAAGGCCCTTGGGACATCCACTTTGTTGATCAATATTTGTCGTTGCTAGAAGCAAAGCACAGCATCAAAAAACCGATCCTCATTCATGCCATTTTGGAAACTGCCGAGGGCGTGAAAAACGTCGAAGAGATCGCAGCCGCCTCACCGCGTATGCAAGGCATGAGCCTTGGCCCTGCTGATTTGGCCGCCTCTCGTCGCATGAAAACCACCCGTGTGGGTGGCGGACACCCGTCTTACGGCGTCCTCGCAGACCCGAGTGATGATGGTGGACCCCGTAGTTTTGTGCAGCAAGACTTGTGGCATTATACCGTCGCAAAAATGGTTGATGCCTGTGTCGCCAATGGCCTGAGTGCCTTCTATGGTCCATTCGGCGACATCGCCGATCTAGATGCGTGCGAAGCACAGTTCCGCAATGCCTTCTTGATGGGCTGCGTGGGCGCATGGTCATTGCACCCGAGCCAAATCGCTGTGGCCAAAAAGGTTTTCTCCCCTGACCCAGAGGAAGTGAAATTTGCCATGCGTATTCTTGAGGCAATGCCTGATGGCACAGGCGCAGTTATGCTCGACGGTAAAATGCAAGATGACGCGACGTGGAAACAAGCCAAAGTTATGGTCGACCTAGCCAAACAAGTTTCGCAAAAAGACCCCGAGCTAAAAAGCACCTACGGTCTTTAAGGTCCGCTCTAAGCAGTCCAAATTGAAAAAGCCCCGGTGATAATTCACCGGGGCTTTCTCGTTTAAGTTGGGTCGTGTGGGTTAAGCCAACTCGCCCAAGGCCGTTGCCTCGAATGGCAGAAGCTCATCGAAGCGACCCGCACGCACTTTGTTGACCCATTCAGGATCAACGATAAGCGCGCGTCCAACAGCGGCCATATCAAATTCGCCGTTCTCAAAACGCTGGATCAATTCATCAATTTTGCCCGGTTCTGGCTTAGAAGACGCGCCACCAAAGGCCGCAATAAACTCACCGTCCAACCCAATAGAGCCAACAGTCATCGTTGGCTTACCGCTGAGCTTGCCGGTCCAACCTGCAAGGTTGAGGTTTGAGCCTTCAAATTCAGGCTCCCAGAAACGACGTTGTGAACAGTGGAACATATCAACGCCAGCATCAGACAATGGCTTGAGGAATGCGCCAAGGTCTTCAGAGTTTGTGGCAAGCTTGTGATCGTAATCTTGTTGCTTCCACTGTGAGTAGCGCAAAATCAATGGATAGTCGTCGCCGACTTCCTTGCGAATGGCCTTGATGATGTCTTCACCAAAACGGGTCCGTGCAACAGCATCCCCGCCATACTCGTCATCGCGATTGTTCACACCGCCCCAGAAGAATTGGTCAATGAGATACCCGTGGGCACCGTGGACTTCAACCGCATCAAAACCCAACTCACGTGAGTTATATGCCGCGCGGGCAAAGGCATCGATCGTGTTTTGAATTTCTTCTTTGGTCATCGGCTCGGCAATTTTTTTGCCCGGCATAACCATGCCTGATGGACCCGCACTTGGGAACTCGGAACGTGGTGCAGCGTCGGCTTTACGCGTGATCCCCACATGCCAAATTTGTGGAGCGATAAGCCCGCCCGCATCGTGAACCTCTTCGACAACACGCTTCCAACCAGCCAAAGCCTCATCGCCGTAGAAGGCTGGCACAGTTGCTGCCATTGTGGAAACAGGCGTATCAACGGTGGTGCCTTCCGTAATGATGAGGCCCACACCACCTTCAGCCCGGCGTCGGTAGTAAGCGGCAACATCAGCGCCCGGTACTTCACCCGGTGAAAAGTTGCGTGTCATGGGGGCCATAGAAAAACGGTTTGGGATGGTCAAACCATTTAATGTAAAGGGGGTGAAAAGCGGATCAACAGAACGGCTCATAGAGAACTCCTAAGATTTGCGTAAAAACGCAAGGTTGTAATAGCGTTGTGTGCAATATCGAGAGCTTTGGCCCCATCTTCAACCCCTTAATCAGACCAAAAAGGGATAATCACCTAAATTCAAAGTCTTCTTTGAAAAATGACGCGAAGCAGATACGATCCGGCGTTCTTTCAAACTGACAGGTGGTCAGGTGCTTACACGCGACGCAAAATTCCAAATCGGGCAAATCGTACGTCATAGACTCTTCCCATTTCGGGGAGTGATTTTCGACGTGGATCCTACATTTTCCAATTCAGAAGAATGGTGGCTGTCCATTCCTGAAGAGATGCGGCCTAAAAAGGATCAACCTTTTTATCACCTTCTCGCCGAAAATGAGGAGATTGAGTACGAAGCTTATGTCTCAGAGCAGAACTTATTGATTGACGAGGACGCCAAGCCTATCCGTCATCCAGAGGTTGGCACCTATTTTGGTCCACTCAAAGACGGGGCCTATCCGCTTCGTAGTCGCCGCAACAACTAGGCCGGAATGCTGTAGCCGGTTCAAACACTGGAAACCCTGAAGCCAGAAAGAGGCCCTTGTGCGCACTGAGAACCGGCCCTATTTCATCCGCCAGATTAAATCCAAATTTTCTGAATTTTACACCCGCCACTTTCTCATCCCTCAATTTGATAAAGTGGGTGACGGCCTCAATGTAACCGGGCCGTGGGAAGTTGAAGTCTGGGGTGCCGGTGTTGAGCTTGGAAAAAAGGTGCACCTGCGCGCCTCCAAGGGAGCCATGATCCGGTTTGCAACCTGGCAAAATGGAGATCGTCAGGGCCGCATAACCCTAGGTGATTACGTTCTAATTTCCCCCGGCAACCACATCATCGCCTCTGAGCATATTGAAATTGGCAATAACACGATGATTGCGAGTAATTGTTACATCTCAGATTCTGATTGGCACGACACCTACGACCGCACCGCCGAGCTTGATAAACATGCACCGATTAAGATTGGTGAGAATGCGTGGTTGGGCGCTCGTGTGATGGTTTCGAAAGGCGTGAGCATTGGCAACAACAGCATCATTGCTGCAGGGTCTGTGGTGGTCAGTGATATTCCAGACAATGTCATCGCGGGGGGCAATCCGGCAAAAGTCATTAAACAGTTGGACCCCAATGGCCCCTTTCGCAAACGCGAAGCCTTGCTCGAAGATCCGGGCTTAGATCAAGAGATGGAAAATCTGGCGCGATATATCCTCCGCAATAATACCGTCTGGAGTTGGCTGCGTGTGAAGGTCTGGCCGACGAAGGCGGATTAGCGTTCGTCGCTGTATTTGGGGCTGTGCCACATATTGTTAGTGGTGCAATGCGCTAGATCAATGCCGATACCTCCAAAAACTGAATACTCCGCACAGCTTGTCTCTTCATGGCGGCAAGACTGATTATATATTGCTGGAGGAATTATGACTGATTTTGGAATCATTTATCTCATCGGCATGGCTGGTGCCATGGCCGCATTTTCGGCGACACTCGCATATTGCTCTATAATTGCGCCCAATCGAGATGGTATTGACCCTCGATAAAAGCTAAAGCGCGCACGGCGCCATCGTTCAAAATAAAATGGGGTCCATCGGGACCCCATTTTATTGATTTAAGGCATCAAATCCCAACAATTTAGTTGGCATCGAGCCATTTGATCGCGGCGGTAATGCCTGAAAGGCTGGCCGGAATAGCAACGGCGCCTCTGCGTGCATCCACGTATAGAATTTTCACTTCATTACCTGCTTTCAATTGCCCAATCACCTCAGGGCTCAAAGCTAAAGTCGCTTGGCAGCCGGCTGGTGTGCACAGTTGATACGGTCCGCCAAAACCTTTCTCAGATGCATCAATTTGTAAGCCAACACCTTGTGGCAAAACGGCAAAGAGAGGGGTTAGAACAGAAGCGATATAGGCATCATCTTTTTTGGAAATTCCAAGTAGACCAACAAGGGTCTTTTTCTCATTCTGGGCACGTACTTCATGTAGGACTTGGCAAAGTTTGATTGTATTGCCTTCTTTAGCCTTTACATCAGAGCAAACGCCCTTCCAAGCACCAAAGGTTTTCGCCGGTGCTGCTTCGCCCGCTGCAAATGTAGCTTGGGAAAAAGTAAGCGTAGAAATGGCTAAAATAAGTGTGCCAACAACGCGCTGCCAATTGAGCATTAGAAGTCCTTTCATGGAATACCACCAGTCTTACCGAAATTGTAAAACACTGTTTAACAATCACTGTAAAACAATGAATCGCAGCATTATACATATAAGGTTTCCATTGGCTATCCTTACAAATTGGCAAGGTAAACAAGGCAAACATTTGCCTTTCATTTTTGCCTAGGCCACTGTGTCGCCTAAATCTCAAGAGAACATGGGATTGAAGTGATTCAGATATGTATCCACAGGAGCGGTAATCGAGCCATGGCAAAGCCTTTCAAACAACACCAAAAATGGACCTTCGTTCCTGCCGTTGTGGCAGGTGTTGTTCTCAGTTTTGCGGCCTTTGCGTTAAATAAGGCGGAAGCCGCCCCTGCCCACGGCGTGGCGATGCACGGTGAGCCGCTATATCCCGCCGACTTCACCCATTATGCCTATACAAACCCACAGGCCCCCAAAGGCGGCACGTTGCGGCTTGGCACAACGGGAACTTTCGATAGCCTGAACCCGTTCATTGTTAAAGGTCGTCCCGGACAGGGAATGCGTGGCTTGGTGTTTGAAAGCCTGATGGATCGCTCGCAAGATGAAGCCTTTACACTTTACGGTCTGATTGCGCAGTCGGTTGATATGCCCGAAGATCGCTCACGGGTGACCTTCAAACTAAATCCTGCGGCAAAGTTTTCCGACGGCACGCCCGTGACCGTTGAGGATGTTATTTTCACATGGGAAACCTTGAAGGAAAAAGGCAAGCCGTTCCACCGCAGCTATTATAGCAAGGTCGTGAAAATAGAGCGTCCCGAAGCAAACGCTATTACCTTTATTTTCAATGAGGAAGGTGATCGGGAAATCCCATTAATTATGGGGCTGATGCCAATTCTGCCAAAGCATATTTTCAAGGATGGTGTATTTGAAAACGCATCCCTTGAGGCACCAATCGGAAGTGGCCCCTACCGCGTCAAAAAAGCAGAAGCCGGGGCACAAATCATTTATGAGCGGCGAGAAGATTACTGGGGCAAGGATCTGGCCGTGAATGTCGGGCGGCATAATGTTGATGAACTGATTTATGATTATTATCTAGATTCTAACGCTGCTTTTGAAGCCTTCAAAAAGGGCCTCTATGACATGCGCGCTGAAAGTGACCCAACCCGCTGGGCCACGGGCTATGACTTTCCCGCTGTCAAAGACGGCCGTATTCGCAAACAGAATTTTGTCAAACAAGTGCCATCCGGCATGAAGGCAATGGTCTTCAACACCCGCCGTCCGCAGTTTGAAGACAAGCAGGTGCGCGAAGCGTTGAGCCATCTATTTGATTTTGAATGGGTCAATAAAAACCTCTATTACAACGCCTATACACGAACCCAAAGTTTCTATGATGGGTCTGTGCTGGGGTCACACAACAAGCCAGCAAATGAGTATGAAACCGCTCTGCTGGCAAAGTTCCCTGGTGCCGTGTCGCCTCAGATAATGGCGAAAGGCTATCAAGCCTCCAAAACAAAAGGAGACGGTCGCAACCGCGCAGGCCGACGGGCGGCAACCAAACTATTAGCAAAAGCCGGATACGAAGTTGTGGACGGACGCATGGTCCATACAGCCACGCAAACACCCCTCACCTTTGAAATTCTTGTGGTGAGCAGCGACGAAGAACGCCTTGCCCTTAACTTCAAAAACATGCTGGAGAAAACCGGCATCAGCGTCACCATCCGTAACGTAGATTCAAGCCAATACCAGCAACGCCGACAAACTTTCGACTTCGATATGGTGTTCAATTTTTGGTATGCCTCCCTCTCGCCAGGCAATGAACAATTACACCGTTGGGGAAGTGCTGCTGCCAACCAAGAAGGGTCCTTCAATTATGCTGGTACACAAAGCCCAGCAGTTGATGCCATGATGAATGCGATGTTGGCCGCCCGGACAAATGATGAATTTGTCCATTCCGTCCGCGCGTTGGACAGAGTGCTGCTCTCAGGTGCTTACGTCATCCCCCTCTTCTACCAACCCGACCAATGGGTTGCGGTATGGGACAAGGTAAAAACGCCAGCGACCACCTCGGTCTATGGATACAAAACAGACACGTGGTGGATTGAAGAATAAGTTTGGACAATCAGTCGGCTGAAACAGCAAGACTTAATCGGGCTTGCTTTATGGCCTTCGTTTTTTCTGTCCATTCCCGTATGACGTTCGGGAATTGAGCACTTTCATTGGCCATAATCTCATCGTGCTTTTGATCCCGCACAGTGATTTCACAGGCCAATCCATTAGGGTCGAAGAAATAGAGTGAATGACAAAAGCCGTGATCGATGGGGCCAAAGGCGGGAACCTTTGCCTCGGTCAAACGCGCTTGAAATTGTTTTACATCTTCCATGGAAGCCGCTTCAAACGCGAAGTGATAGTCTTCAATGCCATCCTTCATCGCAAAGCCTTCGGGAGCTGCTGAGCTAGGCGCATCAAAAAAAGCGATGTAGCTTCCATTCCCCATTTCAAAAAACAAATGCATGTAAGGGCGATCATTGCCAGCGGGGTCTTTGTCAAAAGCTAACGCCGCAGCTTCTTTAAGACCCAGCAGGTCCCCATAAAATTTACGGGTTTCAGCCGCATCACGGCATCTATAAGCAACATGATGAAAGCCATTTAAGGCAGGTGCAGGTGTTGTGGCCTGCCCGATATGCTCAACACTCCCCAAAAAATCATTGCTCATAAAATCTTCCTCCCAAAAAGTTGCAACACTCAAAGAAGCAGACACCTAATATGTGCCCAGATCAATGGTGTGTCCATGGGTGGTGTCTTTAAGTGAGTTTATTCTGTGTAAGGCTCAAAAATGGTTTCTAAACTCGTCTGATTCATCCCATGTTTTGTGTAATTATAGGGCGTGACATTCACCGCTTTGATCAAACTTCTTTTGATGAATGGCCCATCCATCGCATCAAGGTCTAGATCAAAATCAAGAACATTGATGCAAGCTGTATCCTGCTCAAAGGCTCCCGTGGCGGACAAATTCCGACAAGATGCCCAGCTCAACAGCAGGCGGTTAATGCCTTCGTGGGCTGCAATGAGAACAGTATGCCAATCAGGAGCCCGTAAAAGGTCTTCAATCGCTTCGATGGCCCGTGCTTGGGCCGCCGCAAAATATTCACCTTCCGGCCCCATACGCGCTGACGCCTGATCTGCATTGTCAAATTGGTGAGCAATGGTTTCAATCATTTCTTGGCGTGAGGTGATGTTATGAGAGCCGCCACTTTCAACCTCAACCAACCGTGGTTCTGTGAGCAATGTGGGAGCTTGCCCGGCCGGTTGAGCCGCCAATACCAGCTCTGCCGTCTTCCGGGTGCGCGGATAGCCAGAGCTGAAGGCCCGGTCAAATGTGATATGCGACAAGGCATTACCAGCCGCTTCCGCTTGTTCACATCCAAGTTTGGTCAGCGGCACGGACTTGCTATCAGAGCGCCCTTCAAGCAAGTCTTTGCTGAAATAATTTACGTGGCCGTGGCGCATCAAATAGATGCGCCGCCGTGCCACTGTTCCGGGTAATTTGGACATACCTACCTTAGATTGCTTCTGCTGTTTTTAAGGCTGCCACATCTTCTGCACTAAAGCCCCAATCGCTCAGAGCTTCTTCATTGTGTTCCCCAATGGCAGGCACCGGTCCTTGAATCTCTGACGGTGTACCCGCAAAACGCGGAGCGATGTTGGGTTGCACCACACCATCAATTTCCACAACAGTTTCACGCGCCTTGTTGTGAGGGTGATCAATAGTTTCTTTGATCGACAGAATTGGCGCAAAACAAATGTCCGTGCCTTCCATGATCTCGCACCACTCGTCGCGTGTTTTGGTCTTAAAAATAACCGCCAATTTTTCGGTCATCTCAGGCCATTTTTCGCGGTTCATTTGATCATCCCAATAGGAATCTTCCAGCCCCATTTTTTCTCGCAAAAGAGCATAGAACTGCGGCTCAATAGAGCCAATGGAAACCCATTTGCCATCACTTGTTTCGTAAGTGTCGTAGAAATGCGCTCCCCCATCGAGCATATTGGTGCCATGTGTATCTTCCCACATGCCTGACCCGGTGAAGCCATAAAACATGGCCATGAGCGAGGTGGCCCCGTCCGTCATGGCGGCATCAATAACTTGACCTTCGCCAGTGCGTTGTGCGTGGTTAAGCGCAGAGACCATGCCCAGTGCCAAATAAAGTGCCCCGCCACCAAAATCGCCGACAAGGTTCAACGGAGGGACTGGTTTTTCGCCGGGCCGCCCGATTGCGTGGGCAGCACCCGTTAAAGAAATATAGTTTAAGTCATGGCCCGCCGCTTTTGCCATTGGGCCGGTTTGCCCCCAGCCTGTCATGCGGCCATAAACCAGTTTCGGATTGCGCTTAAAACAAACATCAGGGCCAAGGCCCAAGCGTTCCATCACGCCGGGACGAAAGCCTTCTTGCAGCATATCGGCTTCTTCGATCAATTTAAGGCAGGCTTCAACGGCTTCAGGCTTTTTCAAATCCATCGCGATAGAGCGACGTCCACGTGCTGTGATGTCGAACTTAGAGCCACCAAAACCGCCTTTGCGGTCGATACGCACCACATCAGCGCCCATGTCAGACAACAACATGCCACAGAAGGGGCCTGGCCCAATGCCAGCAAATTCAACAACTTTAATTCCTGATAGCGGACCTTTGCCCATGATACGTCTCCCAAATTGGTGTTATTTGCCTTTAGTTTTAAGCGAGGACAGCGCCCCCGTAAACAAATCCCTGCCTCTTTTGGCCGCGTATCAAGGATGACGTAGGGGCTGGCTGAATGCCCTCTACAAAAAATCATCCAACACTGTTCTTTGAAGGGTCCCCACGACACAAAAAGAGCTATGAATCAGCCACGCCGCTCATATGAGGCCGAAATAAGAACCTCAAAATGGCTGTTGGGTCGTTTGAAGCGCTTCTCTAAATACGCTATAGACGGCCCATGACAGCTGAAACAAACACGCCCTCGCGCCCCGCCCCGTCTTTCCGTTTTCCAGAGACCCTCACCTATAGCGGGGAGTTGCCACCGCAGGCCTTCAATCTTGCGCATTATTGTTTGGCGGCTTCAGCCCGCCAATATCCACAAAAACCCGCCCTTGTGGTGGTCAGTGATATTGAAGACAGCATTGAAGCGGCTGAAACCTGGACTTACGGCGAGTTGGAACCCGCAGTGAGGGCCATTGCAGCAGGCTTGTTGAGCCAAGGACTAACGCCGGGCGATCGCATTATGATCCGTCTACCCAATACAAGCGACTATGCCCTTCTCTTCTTTGGCGCTATTGCCGCTGGTCTAGTCCCCCTACCTGCCTCTGCCCAACTGACAAAAGATGAAGCAGAGTTTTTGATGCAAGATTCTGGTGCCAGTGCGGTCGTTGTGGATGCAACCATGCAGATCGACCACGGCTCAGCGCGGTTGATAACCTCCGACGATATTCAGCAATTCAAAAAGTGCACGCCTCTGGATGAATATGCCCCCACAAAAGCCGATGATCCCGCCTACTTGGTCTACACATCAGGCACCAGTGGCAAGCCAAAAGGCGTGCTGCACGCGCACCGGGCCGCATGGGGGCGTCGCCCAATGTATCAAGGCTGGTACGGTATGCAGCCGCAAGATGTGATCCTTCACGCAGGCGCATTCAATTGGACCTATACCCTCGGTGTTGGCCTGACCGACCCATGGGCGAATGGGGCCACAACGGTTCTCTATACAGGTGAAAAAGACGTGAGCATTTGGCCAAGGTTGATGGAGCGATATAGCGCCACACTTTTTGCTGCGGTGCCGTCTCTCTATCGCCAAATTCTAAAATATTGCGACCTAACAACCCCAGATCTGACGACACTACGCCACGGCCTCACAGCCGGAGAAGCCCTGTCAGAAAGCCTGTCCCAAAACTGGCACAAAGCAACTGGTAAACGCCTTTATGAAGCATTGGGCATGAGCGAATGCTCCACCTATATCTCCACGTCCCCCGCAATGGAGATCCGTCCAGGAAGTCCGGGAAAACCCCAGCCGGGCCGTTGCATCGCTATCCTGCCGGTAGAAGGCGGCACAGAGCCGCTGCCGGTGGGCGAGATTGGCATGCTCGCCGTTCATCGCTCCGATCCCGCCTTGATGCTGGGATACTGGAACCGGTCGGACGAAGAAGACGAAGTATTTCGAGGCGAGTGGTTTTTAGGTGGCGACTTGGCTGCTTACGACGAAGACGGCTATCTCTGGTATCATGGACGCGCGGACGATGTGATGAACGCCATGGGCTACCGCGTATCTCCACTAGAGGTCGAGCTATGGCTTGGCACTCACCCAAGCATTGCCGAAGTTGCCGTAACAGAACTTTCGGTTAAGTCGGATGTATCCGTCATCGCTGCATTTATCGTATTGAAACCGGGCCAAAGCCCCGATGATGCCGCCTTAAACGCACACGCAGCTAAACACCTTGCCACCTATAAAGTGCCCCGCCAATACGTCTACGTAAAAGCATTGCCACACACCACCAATGGCAAAGTCCGCAGGCGCGACCTACCACCCCTCTTTAAGGGGTAATACCCAGATTAATCTAATGACCGGGTTAATCTAATGCATCGGTTGTTTGTTCCCAGAGTGCTTCAACAGCATCTACGAGATCAATCTCATAGGCCCAGACGCAAACACAAAAGCCGAGCACAAACCCGAGTAGAAATTTGGCCATATCACTCTCCCTATATTGCGCGTCAGTGTGCTAGAGAGATTGGCCGTCGTCTATAGTCATAATAGAGCCGGTAATCATCTTGCCTTGATCTGAGGCGAGCAACAGCATTGTGCCATCCAAGGCATCCTCATCTGCCAAGCGACGACGGGGGAAGCTTTTGAGCTGCTTTTCACCGCCCGGCGTGCCAAACCAATCACCTGTCAGCTCTGTCATAATATAGCCGGGGCAAATAGCATTCACATTCACGCCGTACCGCGCCCATTCTCTTGCATGTGATTTGGTCATCATACCTACGGCTGCTTTGGTGGTGCAATAAAGCGCGGAACCGGGCAAAACGGTGTGCGTGCCAATAGATCCAATATTAATAATGCTGCCAGACCCTTGCTCAATCATGATAGGTGCCACACGGGTGGAGGTGAAAAAGACCCCCTTCACATTTGTGTCGGACATCTGATCGTATTGTTCTGGCGTCATATCAATAGAGCTTTCGGCGACATTCATACCGGCATTGTTGATCAGAATATCAATCCGCCCAAAGGTTTCTTTGGTTTGGGCCACAACGCTTTCGATACTGCTGATATCGGTGACATCAAGGGCCAGCGGAAGCGCTTTGCGCCCCAACGCTTCAATCTCTGCGGCCAAAGGCGCAAGGCGCTCAACCCGGCGCCCCGTGATGACAACATCAGCACCAGCTTGCGCCAAAACCAACGCAAAGCGTCGACCAAGCCCACTCGTTGTTCCTGTAACAAGAGCGACACGACCGGTTAAGTCTTGGGTGGGAATGGTAGGCATGGCTATCTCCAAAGCTCTTGAATGAAGCCGCAAATTTGGGCCAGAAGACCCAATTGGTCAAGCAAGCAGCTCTCGAAAGCTCATAAAATTTGTACGTAAATTCAGCTGATTGACGAGACCCTTTGCCACCCCGACGTAAGTTCTGCATAATCAACTCAAACTATTATAAAGGCTATACTCATGCAGCTCGACATCATCTCAGATACCGTTTGCCCGTGGTGCTATATTGGCAAAAAACGACTCGAAAAAGCTCAAATTGAACGCCCGACAATTGATTTCAACATTAATTGGCGTCCCTTTCAGCTAGACCCCACCATTCCCGCAGAAGGCGTTGACCGGCAAGCTTACCTCAATCGGAAGTTTGGGGCGGAGCGCGCCAAATCTGCTGGCAATGCCATCCGTGAAGCAGGAGAGATGGAAGGGATTAGTTTTGCGTTCGACAAAATAAAACGCTCCCCCAACACATTGGACTCTCACCGGTTGATCAAATGGGCAGGTTCAGCGGGCGTGCAAAACAAAGTCGTTGATCAGCTTTTCGAGCGTTATTTTGAGAATGGCGAAAATATCGGTGAACACAGTGTACTGCTGGAAGCCGCCAAAGACGCGGGAATGGACGTTGATATTGTGCGTGACTTACTCGCCAGCGATAGCGACTTAAAACAAACAGAATTAGAAGACCATCAAGCCCGCGAAATGGGTATCTCCGGCGTGCCGTGTTTCCTGTTTGAAGGCAAGTTCGCAATCGTGGGCGCACAAGAAGTCAGCAGCTTGACGCGGTACATCGACAAAGTAGAAGCAAAAATTCTACAACAAGCCGCAGACTGAGCAGACTGATCCACGGCTTACGCCGCTTGAACAAGCTTTGTAAGTTGCTGCACTAATTGGAATGTTCCCTTGAGACGGTCTTCTGGATGCGCCCAAACGCGCTTAAAGAAGATCGTCTGATCGGGACGAATTTTTGCCCGGTCACGCTCATCATTGACCAGCTCAATAAGCCCGGCGGGATTAGCAAAGGTCTGATTGCGGAAACCAACCACAGCCCCCTTTGGCCCTACTTCTACTTTTTCTACGCCTGACAAACGACACAAGCCTTTGATCTCAACAATCTTGAGCAAATAATCCACCTCTTCCGGGAGGGGACCAAAGCGGTCAATCATTTCAGCAGCAAGCCCATCAAGCTCCGTCTTATCTTCCACCTGAGACAAGCGGCGATAAAGGGTCATGCGGTTTTCAAGGTCAGCGATGTAACTTTCTGGAATAAGAACAGGGGTCCCAATATTAATTTGAGGAGACCACTGGCCCTCTTCCTCGCTCTCAATATCGCCCTTCATCTGGGCCACCGCTTCTTCGAGCATTTCTTGGTAAAGCTCAAATCCAACTTCGCGAATTTGTCCAGACTGTTCATCCCCCAACAAATTCCCACCGCCCCGAATATCCAAATCATGAGACGCCAACGTAAACCCCGCCCCCAATGAGTCCAGTGATTGCAAGACCTGCAATCGTTTATCCGCACTTGGGGTCAGTTTGCGATTAGGCGCAACGGTCAGATACGCATAAGCCCGCGCTTTAGAGCGCCCCACCCGACCCCGAAGTTGATAAAGTTGAGCAAGGCCAAACATATCGGCACGGTGCACGACCATTGTATTGGCGGAAGGAATATCAATGCCAGATTCCACAATTGTTGTAGAGACAAGCACATCGTATTGCCCATCATAGAAGGCGGTCATTTTGTCTTCTATCTCTGTGGGGGTCATCTGACCATGAGCGGTGATGAATTTAACTTCCGGCACATATTCCCGCAAGAATTCTTCCGCATCGGCAAGGTCGCTGACCCGTGGACATACATAGAAGCTTTGTCCGCCGCGATAGTGCTCCCGCAACAATCCTTCCCGAATAACCACCGGATCAAACGGGCTGACATATGTGCGCACCGCCAACCGGTCTACAGGTGGTGTGGCAATGATGGAAAGCTCGCGTACACCAGAAAGAGCCAATTGCAAGGTACGCGGAATGGGAGTGGCCGTTAAAGTCAATACATGCACATCACTTTTAAGTTGTTTTAATTGCTCTTTGTGAACCACCCCAAAGTGCTGCTCTTCATCTACAATCATCAAGCCAAGGTCGCGGAATTTAATCTTCTTACTGAGCAATGCATGGGTGCCAATGACGATGTCTACTTGGCCAGACGCCAAGCCATCGCGGGCCTCTTGCATATCTTTGGATGAAACCAAGCGAGACATTTGACGAATACGTACCGGCAGTCCCTTGAACCGTTCAACAAAGCCACGGTAGTGCTGGCGGGCAAGCAAGGTGGTTGGCACAACAACAGCAACCTGATGCCCAGCCATGGCTGTGACAAAGGCCGCACGCAAGGCAACTTCTGTTTTGCCAAACCCAACATCCCCGCATACCAAGCGATCCATGGGACGACCTTTGCCAAGGTCTTCAACAACCGACAGAATAGATTGAAGTTGGTCTTCGGTTTCTTCGTAAGGAAAGCGCGCGCAAAATTCGTCGTAAGCCCCATCTTGAGGCACAATCTTCACGCCCTCTTTAAGCTCCCGCGCTGCCGCAATTTTAATGAGCTGCCCGGCAATTTCGCGCAGGCGCTCTTTCATTTTAGATTTACGTGCTTGCCACCCAGAGCCACCCAGACGATCGAGCTGAACACCCGCATCCTCAGAGCCATAGCGGGACAAGAGTTCAATGTTCTCAACCGGCAGAAAGAGCTTGTCGCCACCGTGATAAATCAAAAGTAGGCAATCGTGAGGCTCGCCCGTCACATCAACGGTTTGCAAGCCTTCAAATTTACCAATGCCATGGTCCACATGCACAACATAATCACCCGGCGTTAGGCTGGCAGCTTGGGTAATGAAATTATCCGCGCGCTTTTTCTTGTGGCGTCGCACCAAGCGGTCCCCGAGCACATCCTGCTCACTGATGACAGCCATTTCATCGGTTTCAAAACCGCGTTCCAACCCAAAGACGATTAGTTTTACGGTAGCTTTATTGCCTCCTAAAACATCCTGCCATCGGTCTACGGCTTCAACATTTGGAATGTTGTGATCATTTAATACGCCCATGAGACGCTCACGCGCCCCGTGTGACCAGCTTGCAATGACGATGCGTTTTCCAGCTTTACGCAATCCAAGGATGTGTCCCCCAAGCGCATCAAACAGATTGGTATCCGGCTGTTGGCGTTCGGGAGCAAAGCTGCGCCCCTGTTTAACTCCTAGATTGTGAACTTCAACGCCTTCGGCCCCATCGGGAATGGCAAAGGGGGAAAAGTTGCGTAAAGGCCGTTCAGCAATAAGCCCTTTCCAATCAGCTTCATTGAGATAAAGCTGCTCTGGTTTCAGCGGCTTATAGGCGGCCGCATCAATTGCCTTCATCTCACGTGCAGCGACCCGCGCTTCATAATAATCTTGAATAAGCTCAAGGCGTGCGTTCAGAGCGCTGTCGATGTTGTGATCAAAACAAACGGCTCCGTCCGGCAGATAATCAAAAACACTGTCCATCTGCTCATAGAACAAAGGTAACCAATGCTCCATGCCGTGATATTTACGACCTTCTTTGACCGCTTCATAAAGCGGGTCATTATCACGGTTGGTGCCAAAGGCCTTCACATATGCCGTGCGGAACCGACTGATGCTGGCATCATCCAGATGGACTTCACTGACCGCAACCAGTTCGACTTCGCGCAGTTGGCTAACCGTGCGTTGGCTCTCGGCATCAAAACTACGGATCGCATCTAACGTGTCCCCAAACATATCGAGACGAATGGGCAGGTCTGCCCCCGGTGGAAACACATCGATGATACCGCCCCGTACAGCGTATTCTCCGTGCTCACGCACTGTGCCCGTGCGTGAAAAGCCGTTCGCTACAAAATAGCGCGTCAGCTCGTCCACATTGATGACATTGCCGACGTGCGCACGCCACGCCCCCTCTGCAACAATGGCGCGTGGCGGCACCCGTTGCAGCATCGCATTGATGGTGGTCAGTAAAATAAAAGGCTGGGAGTCATTTTCGTCGCGTTTTACCAATCGCGCCAAGGTCGCCATGCGCTGACTTAGAATTTCTCCCTGCGGCGAAACCCGGTCATAGGGAAGACAGTCCCATGCAGGAAACTGTAGAACCTCAATTTCAGGGGCATAGACTTGAAGCGCTTCAAGCATCTCCGCCATGCGGGCATCATCGCGGGCGATATGGGTGACAGGCACACCTTTACCGGCACGCGCCATATCCGCTAAGACAAGCGCGTCATATCCTTCAGGAACCTCTCCTAAAGAGAGCGCCCCTTTCATGCCAAGTAAATCGGTGAGATTGACCACAAATAGCTCCGATAGTCAGAATAAAGGGCGTCTATATTAAAGGTCGTCGCGTAAGACGGTGCCATTGAGTTGTTTGAAAGAACAAATGCGCTCAAACAGAGGTGTTTGAAATTCCGCTGGTGTCTCTTCAACACCGCAGATCCAATTATAAGCCGTCGTATCAAGCACATTAAGAAGGGCCTCAAACTGTTGAAGCTCCTCTTCGGAGAGGTTTTCTATCTCCTGATTAGCGAAATGCCCAAAAATGAGGTCCATTTCTTTCGTCCCGCGATGCCAGGATTGATATTTGAGCCGTTTAAGGCGAACCGTGTGGCGGTCTTCGGGGGTATTATCTGCAGTCATGGGAGTTCCTTTCAGCCCGCTGATATAGCCCGAAGCGGCCCCAATGTCACCCTGCCTAAACATTTGATCCACCCGAAATTTGGGGGCGACGTCATCAGCTTGCTTGGTCTAATCTAGGGCCGTAACCGAATCTGCATTTTCATAGGAAATCTAGGGAAAAACGAAGCTATGCGGCCTGAAATACTATTCCCGCTCTTCAAAAGCGTCACCAGCCTGCCCGGCATAGGGCCGCGCATGGAAAAGCGTATCGAAGATTTGGCAGGCCCCCACGTTGCAGATTTATGCTGGCACTTGCCCGCCGACATTGTAGATCGACGGTATCAACCCAAAATTGCTCAAGCAAAAGAAGGTGAGATTGCCACTTTGACAGTCAAGGTTGGCAGCCATATCGCCCCACCTGTGGGCAACAGACGTTTGCCGTACCGAGTGTGGGTGAATGATGACAGCGGCGATATGGCCTTGGTCTTTTTTCATGCCCGCCCTGATTACCTTCACCGAATGCTGCCGGAAGGTGAAACAAGGATCATCAGTGGTAAAATTGAAATGTTTCAAGATGCCCCGCAAATGTCTCACCCAGATCATATTCTCACGCAAGCTGAGCTGGATAACCTACCACTGGTGGAACCCATTTATCCCCTCACGCAGGGGGTGACCCAGAAAGTATTGCAGAAGTCTATTCGGGCGGCCCTCTCCCAAGTTCCCCTCCTGCCCGAATGGCAGGACCCTGCGTGGCTTGAAAAACAAGGGTGGGAAGATTTCAATAAAACATTGAACCGAGCCCATGCTCCCGAAGAGTTGGAAGATTTAGACCCCAACAGCCCAGCGCGATGTCGATTGGCATTTGATGAACTTTTGGCAAATCAGCTCGCCTTGGCCCTTGTGCGTATGCGTATGAAAAAACAACCCGGTCGTGAAATTCAGGGCACTGGGGCATTGCGCAAAAAGATTGAATCCGAAATCCCTTTTTCTTTAACCGCCGCGCAAAACATGGCCTTAGCCGAAATTGATGCCGACTTGAAAGCCCCCTGGCGAATGTTACGGCTTTTGCAGGGGGACGTCGGCAGTGGCAAAACCATCGTGGCACTTTTAGCCATGGCAAGCGCTGTTGAAGCAGGCACCCAAGCCGCCATGATGGCCCCTACCGAAATTCTCGCACGCCAACACCTCGAAACACTTACCCCGTTATGCAAGGCCGCAGGTATCTCATTGGCCCTTCTAACAGGCCGAGAGAAAGGCAAAACGCGCGAGGCCCTGCTGGCAAGATTAGCCGCTGGGGAGGTCGATATTATCGTGGGCACCCACGCCCTCTTTCAAGACGACGTTACCTTCAAAGATTTAAGTTTAGCGGTTGTCGATGAGCAGCATCGCTTTGGTGTGCACCAACGCCTGCAACTGTCAGGTAAAGGCAGTGCGGGAACCGATGTCTTGGTCATGACGGCCACCCCTATTCCCCGCACGCTGACACTAACCGCTTACGGCGATATGGATGTCTCGCGGATTGCCGAAAAGCCGCCCGGCCGCCAGCCCATCGACACACGCATTCTTCCCATTGAGCGCCTGTCCGATATGGTTGAAGGGCTCAAGCGTGCCTTGTCATCGGGGGCGCGGGCTTATTGGGTTTGCCCTTTGGTCGAAGAAAGCGAACTTGTGAAGGCTACCGCCGCAGAAAATCGATATGCTTTTCTCAAAGCCACTTTTGGCGACACCGTTGGCATTGTGCACGGACGGATGAAGGCAGCTGAAAAAGATGCGGTGATGCAACGCTTTATTTCGGGCGAGCTGAGCGTGCTTGTTGCAACTACTGTTATTGAAGTCGGGGTCAATGTTCCAGAAGCCAGCATCATGGTCATCGAACATGCAGAACGGTTCGGCCTTGCTCAATTGCACCAATTACGGGGCCGTGTGGGACGCGGGTCTGCGAAGTCGAGTTGCATGTTGCTTTATCAAGGCCCGTTAAGCCAAACCGCACAGGCGCGTCTCAAGATCATGCGGGATACAGAAGATGGTTTCCTCATTGCTGAAGAGGACTTGCGGCTGCGCGGTGCCGGTGAGCTATTAGGCACACGCCAAAGCGGGCTTCCTACTTTCCATTTTGCAGACTTAGCATCTCACTCAAACCTGCTGGCTGTGGCCCATGATGACGCCCGCTTGATTATTGAGCGCGACCCGGAGCTGCAATCTGAGCGAGGGCAAGCGTTGCGAACAATGCTTTACCTCTTTGAACGCGATGAGGCAGTTCGTCTTATTCGGTCGGGTTAAGCCTCAGCCACAGGATTACTAAGTTTTTTGCCGCTCACTTCTGCAGGTTCAGCTTCGCCGGGCACCACAAGCCCCGCAGAGATGACCAATTTGGCAGCCTCTTCCACCGACATATCCAAAATTTGAATATCGGTCTTTGGAACAAACAACAAAAACCCAGAGGTTGGGTTTGGCGTTGTCGGCAGAAACACACTGACAAGCTCGGTGCCATCGGGCACCCGACTGGCGACTTCGCCTTTCGTGGTCGTTGTGACAAACACCAAAGCGTAAAGTCCCTTGCGGGGGTATTCGATCAATCCAACGTCACGAAATGAAGTGGTGCTTTGAGCTAAAACCGTTTCGAATATTTGCTTCAGCGCGCCGTAAACAGTGCGCACCACAGGCATTCGTTCAACGATGCGCTCCCCCAAACTCAACACTTGGCGCCCAAAGAAGTTCGCCGTTAAGGCGCCCAGAAGCGTAAGCACCACCAGCGCCACCAAAAGGCCAAGGCCGGGAATGGAAATGGAAAGGTAGTTTTCAGGACGATAAGCTTCTGGAATGAGGGGCATAAACCACTCATCGACCACCTCCACAAACCACCGTGTTAGGTAGAGAGTGATTCCAATGGGGGCCGCCACCACCAAACCAGTAAGGAAATAGGTTCTAATTCTTGCCCCTATAGAAGTTTTTTTTGCTGGTTTTAAGAGGGTTTGACTGGTGGAATTACCGTCGGGTCCGGTTGCGTTTGATTTAGATTTTTTCGTGGTCATGCATTCTCTTTTGGGCACTGAGGGGGGGAAATCAGCTGGCCCACGCCTTATCAAACACCTTAAATCATGGCAAAACAGGAACGAAGTAAAATTATGAACTAAGAGACGCCTACCGAGCGTCCGGCATAGTAATTGGAATATCGTGATGGCTCAAAAAACAACATCAGATGAAACCAAGACGAAAAAAGACACGTCCCTTGAGGATATGAAAGCTTTTTTAGCCAAAGCGTGTCAGGCCCATATTGACCCTTCCGCTGAGCTTATGTCGCTCAAACGGCTGTCAGGTGGTGCCAGCCAAGAAACATGGTCATTTAACATTGAAGTTGCGGGGAAGTCCCTCCCCTTGATCCTGCGCCGCGCCCCCGGCGGCCAGCGCGACGCCGATAAAGAAACAGCTTTGCCCCTCGCAACAGAAGCAGCCTTAATAGATTTGGCCGATACAGTCGCACATATCCGCGTGCCTCCTGTTCGTTTTGTCCTCGCATCCGAGGATAATTTGGGCGAAGGCTTCATCATGGATCATGTAGAGGGAGAAACCATTGCGCGAAAAATTCTGCGAGATGCGGAGTTTGAGGCAATACGACCGGACCTGGCTCGCCAATGCGGTGAAATTCTAGGCAGACTTCACGCCATTCCGATTGAGCAATGCCCTGAGTTGCGCGCAGCCCCCGCGCACGAAGAACTGGCCCAATACCACCAAACATATATCGCCCACAATCACCCCCATCCTGTCTTTGAGCTGGCCTTCAAATGGCTTGCGGACAATGCGCCCAAAAACCCAAGAATTACATTGGTTCATGGAGATTTTCGGAACGGCAATTTAATGATCACCCCAGAAGTGGGGATAGCGGCCGTATTAGATTGGGAACTGGCGCACTTAGGCGACCCTATGGAAGACTTAGGTTGGCTATGTGTCAACTCATGGCGGTTTGGCCAAATTGACAAACCGGTTGGCGGTTTTGGTCAACGAGAAGAGCTTTTCGCCGCCTACGAAAAATCAAGCGGCATCCCAGTAGATCCAGAGCAGGTCAGGTATTGGGAAATTCTTGGCACACTGAAGTGGGGCATCATGTGCACCCTCATGTATGAAGCATTTCGCAATGGCACGGATCGTTCGGTTGAACGTGCCGCGATTGGCCGCCGAGCATCGGAAACAGAAATCGACCTGTTACACCTCCTTGCCCCACAAAACCAATAAATAGAGCGGAGAACCTCATGCAAGACCTCCCAGAATCCGTTGAAATTATCGACGTTGTCGCTGACTTTATTCGCACCAAGTTGTTGCCACAGCTAGAAGGCCATTCAGCATTTCACGCCATGGTTGCTGCCAATGCACTTGATATTGTTAAACGCGAACTGAAAATTGCCCCTCAAGAAAACCAAGCTGAACATGGCCGTCTTGTCTCTCTGCTTTCATCAGAGGGCTCGCTGGAGGATTTGAACAGAACACTTTGTGAAAAAATTGCATCTGGTGAGCTGACACTAGAAACGAATGGGCTAAAAGAACATCTTTGGAGCACAACCCTTGCCAAGCTTTCCATTGACCAACCAAAGTATTCTGCCTACCGAAAATCCTTAGGCGTATGAATGAAGTTGATAAATTGGGCGTGTACGAATTAAGGGGCTTGCAGAATAGATAATTTCCGCGTGAAATAGAAAGTGAGAATCTAATCTTGGCTTTAGGGAGGGCCGGATTTCTAAGATTCCAATATTACGCGGGAGGAATATATGGCTTTGATCAATACCAATATTGCCAATGGGATCGCGATTATCACCTTGGATAATCCCTCAAAGGGGTATTTGAATGGGGCGCAAGCCGCGCTGATTTCTGCATCTTTAGATGATTTAGCCACGGATGATAACGTAAAGGTTGTGGTCTTTATTGGCGGCGTTCCCGGTGTCTTTATCCGGCATTATGATGTCAGCGAACTTCTGGAATTGGCCGAAAAGCTTGCTGCCAGCGGACGCAGTGAAGCTGACATATTGGAGGCCGCCCGCGCAGATAATCCGATTTCAACCATGTATGAGAAATTGGACTGTTTTCCCAAACCAACAATTGCAGCGATCAACGGTTATTGCCAAGGGGGTGGCCTTGAGTTTGCTCTGTGCTGTGATTTTAGAATTAGTGAATCTGGACATTTCAAAATTGGCTTGCTCGAGACGACGATAGGTATTTTTCCCGGTGCTGGCGGCACCCAGCGCCTTCCCCGCCTTCTTGGGGAGGCCCGCGCTTTAGATATGATATTACGCGGTAAGCTTTTAGCGCCGGAAGAAGCCCACAGTATTGGCCTTGTAAATGACTGTGTCCCAGCAGGCCGTGCGTTGGATGCCGCATTAGAGCTGGCCGAAGAATTGGCGAACAGGTCACCACGGGCACTCAGAGAGGCAAAAGCACTCATTAAGTCTGCACTTGATACCCCCCTTATAGACGGCTGTGTCGAGGAAAGATCGCGCTTTTCCGCCCTTATTGCGACAGATCCGAATGCGCGCCAAGAAATGGCAGCCTTTTTAGCGGAAAGTCTCGAAGAAGGCGTGGAAAAGGTGCGGATTGACGCATAATGGCAGCTTACGCCAAGGCACGAGAGAAGCGACACACGGAATTGTGTTTGATAATCGGTACATCCCATACCAGGCGAATTGTCAGTCCTACTCCCCCTGCTATATAGTAAAGCCAATATAGCATTTTCTGAGCGCCGCCCCTTCCGTTTGGGGGCTTAGATAGAGATGGGATACATAAATGAGTTTTGGTCGGAAACTTCTATGGGGCTTTGTTGCCATTGCTTTCTTAGTGGCAGGCACGGGTGTTTACGTGGCCCAAGACCCCTCCATTCTGGAAGAATGGGTCTTAAAGCCCGGCACCGCCTACGCTGCTGAAACATTACCGCCAGAACCAGATTATAGCCAAGATACCGCGTGGGTTGCTTTGCCTGAGCGAAAAGACGCTAGCGACATCGTGCCGCCAGACAGCGGTGCCCAAGACAATCAAGCCGACGCCCTTGTTGACGTGTTTTTTATCCATCCCACTACCTATTTTGGGACAGCCGGTTGGAATGCAAAATATGATGAAGGTGGGGACACCAAGGAACGCTTAGAAGATGGCGTCATGCGATTTCAGGCCAGTGCCTTCAATGGCAGCGCCCGGATTTATGCGCCCCGCTATCGTCAAGCCACGCTTTATTCGTTTTGGCAAGAACAGCCTGACGGGGATAAAGCCTTGATGTTGGCCTACAGCGATGTAGAGCGTGCATTTGATGAATTTCTCAAGCGACGTGAGGGCAATCGTCCCTTCATCATTGCCAGTCACAGCCAAGGCTCTTTCCACGGCATCAAGCTGCTGAAAGACCGCGTTTCGGGAACACCGCTAGAACGTCAACTCGTGGCCGCCTATTTGATCGGTTATTCAGTGCCCACGGATATTGGTGCCAATATTGGTCCCTGTCAGTCAGCCCATACGACGGGATGTTATCTGAACTGGAATTCGGTTACCGCCAGTTCGGATGCCACGAACTGGCTGGAAACCAGTAAGATTTGGATCAACGATACGGTGGAAGAGATTGCCGGCCGTCCCCTGACGTGCATCAACCCTTTGACCGGGGAACAAAACGGAACGGCGACCAAAGAGGCAAATCTCGGGGGGCTTGCCTACGTCGAAACAGGCGTTCCAATGGGCGCGCCGCGTAAAGCACTGACCGGTGCTGCATGTGTCGGCGGTATGCTCATCGTAACCCCACCAGACGACGATCCCGGCCTCACCTTTGGCGTCAATGACGGGGACTATCATATCTACGACTACAATCTGTTCTATATGAACTTACGCCAAGACATTGCCCGCCGAATCGGGGCTTTCTGGAAAAACTAGAACGCTGTCTGACGACTAAAGCGGCCTACGCCTTACTTCCAAACCCCACTGAGTTTATTCAGTGGGGTTTGGTGTTGTGAGCTTATAATTGATCTCGAAATTACCCCCATTACCCCCTATATACAGACACGGAAGAAACGTGTTCCGTTGACCTTTTGATACGAACATCTGTTATCAAAGACCCTAATAAGTTTTCAAAGTCACCAAAGAGCGAGAGAAAGGAGCCTGAATGACCCGGAAAGTGCGTGATGTTTTTCTCACCGGGCTTGGCATCCTTTTAGTCATCATTGGCGTAATTGGTATTTTTCTACCGGTTTTACCTACGACCGTTTTTTTGTTGATGGCCGCGTGGTGCTTCACCAATGGCTCACCAAAACTCAATCATTGGCTGTTGACCCATCCCCATTTAGGTCCGCCAGTCATCGAATGGCGCGCGCATGGGGTTATTCCATTTCGTGGGAAAGTGCTGGCCATCGTTATGATGTCGGCGAGCCTAGCCTATCTGATCTTTTTCAGTTCAGCCCCGGCATTTGTCGCCCCATTGGTGGGTGGGATCTTGTTTTGTGTCGCAATTTTCATTGTCACCCGGCCAAGTCGTCCGCCTGAGAGCCTCACCCCACAGAGTGAGCAGTCTGATAGCTCAGACTGAAAAGCAACGTCCAACCGTGAGCGCTTAAAACCCATGGGAGACGCAATCACAAAGTTTGCAATCGATGGGTGCGCCTTAAAAGTCTTTGCAGAAACTAACGGACCTTTTGAACCAAACAATCAGTTCCAGCCGCTTTTAGGGATTTGCACAGAGACTTAGCTTCGGATGATTTTGTAAAAGCACCATACTGAAGCCGGTAATAAATACCTTTGGCCCCCAAATCAGCCTCCGCAATATAGGGCTGCACAGAGGCAAGCAAATCCTTATGACGCGCACTGCTTTTGCCCATGGCTTGTTCAGCATCCGCTGTGGAGCGAAACGAGCCAACTTGCACACGGTATGGCCCTGTAATCTTTGCCGGCTTAGCAGCGGCCTTCTTTGGCGGCACAGCAGCACTCGGCGCATTAGAGTTGGTCGTGCTAACGGGTTTTCCAACCCCATCAAAACGGGTCACGGTCGCCTCCCAACCAGTTTTAACTGGAGGAGTTGTAAAGGCAGCAGGTACGTTTCCAACCTTTTCTTCTTTCGGCAGTGTGGACACAGCACCGGTCCGCAATCCATCAGTGCGCAGGCTTGCGATTGCCGTTGGGGCAGGTGAACTTTTCGGCGACGCTAAACGTGATAGCTGGGCCACTTTACTGGGCGCACGCGCTTCATCAATTGCAGGGCCTCCAATAGAGCTGGTAATCTCGCTTGCATCACCTTGAACATGCGAGGACGCCAACTTAGACAGGTCTAGGGAAGATTCCTTTGTTTGCGGTGCGGGCGTTTGAGCGGCAACCTTTTGCACATCGTCTTTCCGCTCACGTATAGGCGCCATTGACGCGGCCGTTGAGCTGGAAGCCATCACAGGCGAAGAGCTGGGTGCTGGGTTTAATGTGGCCAAGGGAGCGCCAGATACTTTGGCAACCGGCGCGGCAACAGCGGCAGCTGGCTCAATACTTGCGACCTGCATATCTTCACTGGCACCCGGGTTGCGCAGCCAATGTGCTTGTAGGGTTTGCGATTTTTCAAATCCCGGGTTCTGCGTCAAGGACGCATCGAGGTAGCCGCGTGCTTCCGATCGCTTACCCACTGCATCTAGCGAAACCGCCAGAGCATAATTGGCAAGATAGGCAGACCGACCTAAGCCTTTTGAGAGCGCAGATTTATAATCTTCGGCCGCCCCAGCATAATCGCCGGACATGCGTTTCAGGTTGCCCCGATTGTGATATGCCCGCGCATAACTTGGATCGAACTGAATGGCTTTTTCATAATCATTCAAAGCCCGATCTGTTTCTCCTGACCGCGCATAAGCAACCGCGCGGTTGTAATATGTCCGTGGCTTTACTTCGTCAGGGAGGCCGTTCTGCCAAATAGCGCTTGTAAAATCAGCAATCGCGTTATCTGTCATATTAAGCTTGAAATAGCTTACTCCGCGATAATGAAACGCTTGCGACTTCTTTTCCGCGTCTAAGGCATTGCCTTGTAAGGCACGCCCAAAAAAGTCGATGGCCCCTTGAAGATTATTTGTCTGCAGAGCAGCAACGCCGGCCTGTAAGGATGCGTAGGCGGCGGCACTATCTTCTGCCGAAATAGCAGGCACCGGAGGCAGGGCATTAGCCGCCAGAGCCGGCGCTGATCCAACCGGCAAACCCATCATCCCAATAGCAATCACCCCGAAAGAGGCTGACAATGTAGGAGGAGTCATTTTTGTTCGTTTTGTATCGCGCCGCATAGTTTAAGGCCTATCATTCAATGATTCTGCGATTCTGCTTAATCACTCAAATAAGTGTAGCACTAAGCAGAAGCAGAGTGAATCAAAGCTGATAAAATTAGCCTGCGTCGCGAGCTCAAATGAGAGACGACTTCGACAAAAAAAGAAATCAAACTGAAAGAAAACTTTCCCATTAGTCTCAATGGATTAGAAGAGAATTGGGCAAATCCAATTCTCTCGCCCTATTCCACCGTAACGGATTTTGCCAAATTCCTCGGCTGATCAACATCCGTACCCTTAGCCACAGCCGTGTGATAGGCCAATAGTTGTACAGGAATTGTGCTGATAATAGGCAGGCTGAAGTCATCGACTTTTGGAATTTCAATTGTTTTCCAAGGCCCCTCTGCCGCACGTTCAATACCTTCACGGTCAGATATCAGGATCACTTTGCCACCGCGCGCAATGACTTCTTGCATATTGGAGATCGTTTTTTCATACAAACTGTCGGAAGGAGCCAGCACAATAACGGGCACCGTTTCATCCACCAGTGCAATTGGGCCGTGTTTCAATTCACCTGCTGCATAGCCTTCTGCATGAATATAAGAAATTTCTTTCAACTTGAGAGCACCTTCCAGCGCGATTGGGTACGTCACCCCGCGCCCAAGAAAAAGCACATCCCGCGCCTTGGCCAATTCATACGCCAGCTCATTTAGATTGCGGTCCAAATTGAGAGCTTCTGAGATATGACGTGGAACCTCAATCAAGTGTTTGAAGGCCGCATGTTCATCTACCGCAGAGATTTTACCCCGCGCAGATGCCGCTGCCAGTGCCAAACATGCAAGGACAGTCAATTGACAAGTAAATGCCTTTGTCGAAGCAACACCAATTTCTGGTCCGGCATGTGTTGGCAAAATAACGTCCGATGCCCGTGCAATCGAAGATTCAACAACATTGACCACGGATAGAATGGTTTGTTTTTGTGCCCTGCAATATTCAAGCGCCGCTAATGTGTCCGCCGTTTCACCTGACTGGGATATGAAAATCGCCAAACCGCCTTCAGGCAATGCAGCTTCGCGATATCTAAATTCGGAGGCAATATCCACTTCAACAGAAACGCGCGCCATCTGCTCAAACCAATATTTAGCCACCTGCCCTGCATAAAACGCCGTGCCGCAGGCGACAATGGTAATGCGAGGAATGTCAGCAAAGTTAAAGGGCAGCTCAGGGATTTTAAGTTTATCCGTTAGCGGATCATAGTATTGACTTAGGGTGTGACCAACAACTTCAGGCTGTTCGAATATTTCTTTCGCCATGAAGTGACGATGATTGCCTTTGTCCACCATCGCCGCCGTCGCGTCAGAAGTTTTGATCGGGCGTGTGACAACGGCCCCATTTGAATCCCGAATGACAGCTGCATCTCGTGTGATCTCAGCCCAATCCCCATCTTCCAAATAGGCAACCCGGTTCGTCATAGGGGCAAGCGCAAAGGAGTCAGACCCAAGGTACATGGCGCCATGTCCATAGCCAATCGCCAGCGGGCTACCACGGCGGGCAGCAATAATCAGGTCTTCATGGCCTTTGAACAAAACGCCTAAAGCAAAGGCACCTTCAAGGCGTTTCAATGTAGCCGTGACCGC
>JARGNZ010000050.1 GCA_029209985.1 Parvibaculaceae bacterium | reverse complement strand
ACCTGCAACAACCTGCTTAGAAGGCAGGTGCTCTATCCAGTTGAGCTACGGGACCATCGGGCAAAGCCCATAGGCGGAAGCATCTCGCTAATCAGTGGGTTACTTACTGAGCCTGCCCACTTACTTAATGCGTCCACTGGCCAATACGGCCAAATTTGAAATTATCTGCGTAGGTTTTGAAAACCTGTTTTGCTTGTTTTGGCTCAGACACCTGAAAAGCAATGTTTTTCTTTTCAGCAAAGGCAATCGCCTGCTCTTTGCTTTCAAAGCGTAATACAACTTGGCCATTCATATCGCCAGAACCCGTATAGCCCATCAAGGGGTCAATTCGGCGCGCCTCTTCAGGCTCAAATTCCAAAACCCACTTATGAGTTTTTGCTTTGCCAGATTGCATGGCCGTTTTGGCCGGCTGATAAATACGCGCAAGCATGTGCCTGTTCCTTGCTCCTGCTGGTCCCACTTCGAAGATAAAGCCTACGACCAACCTCGTTAAGTCTTTCCTATCGCCCAAAAAAGCTGATTTGGCAAGATTTATCAGTGACTTCATACCCCACAGCAACAAGACGCCCCAAAAACCGACAAAAGCGCGCAAATCTCACCCCATGCCTCCACTTTGATTGTCACAGCCTCATTGCCCCTGTGTCATTTAACCGACACGGCCAGCGCCTAAATGACAAGCGTCAAAAGGGATCGGTTGCCCCATCTACAGATCGATTCTTTCCGACGCGTTGTCAAAGTCCCCTCACTCTAAGTCCCTTCACATGGAGAAAAGTTCCTCATGTCACTCACAGCCCCCCAAAACCATTCTTACGCTGCAGTCCTCACATATGACCAAACAGCCGCCTTGCTCAATGAGCTGGGTTTCAATGCCCACGACAGTGAATGCGTATTAGACCTCACCCCCACCATCCAAAGCGACAAGGGGCCCCTCTACCCCCTCAACCGTTTGGAACGCATGTTAAACCGCGCCTATTGGCTAGGCCTAGAAGATGTGGTGAGCGAATTGGCCGTCACCGATCAAGCAGCTTAACGTCTCGCCACCACGCCAAAGCCCTTCCCGTGACCCACACAGGAAGGGCTTTAAGCTTACATCAAATCTACTTAGCCAAAACGCAGCTAGTTCAGCGCATCCCCAATCGCACGGAACAAATCAATCGTCTCAAACTCCCGCTCGGCAGAGCCATCCGTGCTCGTGCCATACGCACTATTGGCTGACAGCTTCACAATCACCAAATCCTTGGTCGGGTTCACATAGATGAATTGATTATACACGCCAATCGCAGAAAACTCCTGCGCGTCCCCGTCCATAACCCACCATTGATACCCATACCCCATTGGGAAGTCTGACAGCGGGTTGTCTCCCGGCATCAAATGCGGCGCGTCGGGTGTAATTGAAGCATGCACCCAGTCAGCAGAAACCACCTGCTCACCGTTCCACATGCCGCCATTACGAAACAGCTCCCCAATTTTGGCATAATCCCGTGCCGTCGCATTTAAGCCAAAAAAGACCATCGGCACATTGTCGTCATCCACCAGCCAATACCCGTCAGACTCCATGCCCAAAGGCGTCCAAAGTTTTTCGGCCATGTAGTCTTGAATAGGTTGCCCGGTTGCCGCCAGCAACAATGAACCAAGCACCTGCGTAGATGCAGAATTGTAGCGGTTATAAGTGCCCGGCTCTTTTTCACGTTTCATCGTTGTGACAAATTCACTGAACGATCCCCCAGCACCTAAAATGCGGCCAAAGCGATTAATGTCTGAGTCCGGGTCGCCGTAGTTTTCATCCCACGCGGCACCAGAAGACATTTGCAGAATATCTTTAATCCGTACACTGTCATAAGCAGACCCCGCAAGCGCTGGCACATACTTCGTCACCGGGTCTTCAATGCTCGCGATTGACCCATCTTCAACCGCCATGCCCACAAGCGTGGAGGTGAAGCTTTTAGCCACAGACATCGAGAGCCATTGCACATCGCGCCCCCCGGTCAGTCGGTAGTCCTCAAACCGCACGTTTCCATTTTGAATAACCAACAACGCGGCTGTGTCTGTCTCCGTCAAAAATGCTTCCGTATCAATCGTCACGCCATCCGTCTCAAACGATGTCGGTAGGGCCATCGGCTCCCCTTCACCAAATTGGAAAGGCGTTGGCGATGCCTTCATTGTGGCGCTGGGAAACAGCTCCGTCATGCGATTGAAGTTTTCATACTGTTCGGCACCAGAAAACAAATTCATTGTAAAATTAAGCCGCTCAACCTTCTGCCAATTGAACGCCACAACACCCCCGACCAGCACCACAAGGCCAGCCAGCCCAATCAATATTTTATTTTTCATTTTTTTGTCCTTCGGCCTTTAGCCGCTCCACCATGCCTAAAGCGACTTGCTTTAGGGCACCCTTTTGTTCAAAGGAATTTGTCAGAAATTTATAGCTCGCATCGCCGTAGCCCAGCGACATTAAAGCGTAAGCCACCCGCTTGCGTGCAGCTTTCGAGCGCCCAAAGCCTGCAAGCGCCATTTGGGACATGATCTCGTCTTGCATCCGCTCATAAAGCTTAGCCAGTCGCTCTTTAACCACCTCATCCCGTTGGGCCAGCAACCACAATTCGCTCACCACCCCATTCGTCGTGTCATTGTCAAACAAGGAGTCAAACACGAAGCTCACCAGCTCACGCGGGCTCAAAGCCTTGCCCGCCAGATACACCTCCGCCATCTCCTGTTCCGCACGCGCCATCATGGCATCAATCAACACATTGACCATCTCGTCGCGGTTTCCAATAAAATAGCGTACCAAGGAACGCGGCAACGCCGCCTCATCCGCAATTTTTTGCAAGGTCGTCTTCGCCAACCCATCGCGCACAACACAAGCTTCAAAAGCAGCCAATATCTGCCCCCGCCGCTCATCCCCAACCTTCGCTCTCGCCATATCGCATCCAATCTTGTCTATAATGACAATATTAGAAAGACATAAAACTTGTCAAGAGTGACAACTATGAAGGTGAGGTAACTATAGGAATGAGGTAAAGGGCGCAGAGAGGCTTGGCTGCTTCTGTTGAAATCAGAAGGTCTTAGAGCTATGAGAGCGCCACACGTCTACTTCTAAAATATTGATCAGCATCTTGAAGAATTTCGGAGAATATTTCTTGGTCCACATTAATTGTAGAACTTTTTTTAAATTTAGAAATACCTTGAAGTTCTTCTAGTCGGGCAACCAGCTTCAAAAGCTTTTCGTTCATATGAGACAAATACAACTCAACACCCTCAAGCTCATTTCGACAATCCTCTAGGAGGATCAAAAAAAGCACCACATCTTCGAAAATCTTAAAGAAGGTTCGCTTCTGGTCATTCGGCATTTCGCAGAAACAACTCATATCATTTCTGCAGACATGCTCTGAATATTTTTCAAAATTCATATTCAAAATCTGAATAGCTGAAAGCACATTCAAAAATTTATCTCCAAGCTCATGTTTATAGATATAAAAGGAACGTAAGCTATGGAAATATTCATCTGTGTTCGGAATAAGGTCTTGTAAAGAGCAAAGATCCCCCCACAACTGTGCATAGCTTTTATTCGCCTCATTTCGAATGTTAGGGTCTAGGGAATGAGCAGCAAACTTGGGACTATCAGGCGATACAAAATTAACAAGTAAATGCATCGCTGCTCCATTCACTGGATTCAGCCTTTTATACATGATGACAGCATCTGCTTTCGCTATTCGCTCACGTTCCTCACATGCGACTTTGTCGGCTCGGCGCCAACCAAAAAATGCAAGTATGGCGGCCACAACAATGGAGCCAAGGGTAAGGACATCTCCTAAGCTGGCGACTTTAGCAACCCATCCCAACTGAAGCGCCACAAACACCAACACACCGAAGCTGAGCAAAGGCACACAAATACATGCAATTTTTTCAAGTCTTGTCATGAACACTCTGCCTCCTAGCTACGATAAACCCTTTACTATACGTGGGGTCCTGGAAGCGTCAATCAGCTTGATTCAAATATCTCATGGCAAATATTT
>JARGNZ010000049.1 GCA_029209985.1 Parvibaculaceae bacterium | reverse complement strand
CGCACCATTTTTTTCAAATTACCTCTTGTTAGTCATGCTGCGCTGCACTATATAAGTAGTGTCAGCGAGACAGGTTCCCTCCCAATCGCTGACTTTTACGCCAGAAGACGGGTTCCTCCCTCCCCATACCCGTGCTTCTGGCATTAACCTCAATATTGGAGAAAAGACGATGGCTGTTATCGCTGGAATGGACATTCCATCTAACACCGCTTCTAACGAAACAAAATCTAACTTCGTAGAGTCTGCAAAGACCTCCTTCACGAAGGATCCGCTCGTTGTCGTAACCGCAACAATTCTGGGTCTGTATTTTGTAACGATGATTGCAAAGGCTGCAGGCGCTTTCTAAGTAAAGCACCTCACACTTGATCGACCTGATGTGTACGCGCACTTAGTATATACGCGCACTTGGGGACGATCAGAATGACCAGCGGCGGGGCAACCTGCCGCTTTGTCATTTCTAGGCCCCTTTCCCAGCGGGGTGCCGTAAAACTGTTACAGAATTGGCTTAAATCCAGAGAGAGTGCGCAGCTTCATTTCGGCAGAACTGACTGGATACCCATTGGGCAAATCACTTTCCCTCCTTATCGGCTGGATCCTTTTTGTATCTGGATTGATTTTGACCCCCCTTCCGCCTCCCTTTGCCTTTGGGCTGTTTCTGCTGATGCCCGGTCTCGCCCTACTTATTGTGCATTCCTCTTATATGCGCCGGAGTGTGCGCTATTTACGGCAGAAATACTCAGCGGTAGACCGTGCTGCCAGCGCATTAGAGGACCGCGTTCCCGCACAAATGCGCCGTGTCCTAAAGCTCACACGCCCGATCACCTCTCCCTCTCCTTCGCGCCCGCATCCCTCCAAAGAAATAGCCAAATAAGCGGCGAGGTCAGGGACTTGGGTCATCCCGCGCGATCGCCGCCTTGCACCTGTCCTAATTTGAAGGTTTGCAAGGCTTGCGCTGGAGGTATTTATGGTCAAGGATCGCGAAAAAGTGAGGACCACCATGGCTGCAATTCCCTTTATTCGAGACGTCAACATTCCCCACGGGGTGATCGAAGAGCTAAGCCCCCTTATTCGCCGCGTCACGGCTAATAATCCGGGCGGTTTTACCTTCACGGGCACGGGAACCTATATCATTGGACGGGGCAATGTGGCGGTGATTGATCCGGGGCCTTTGCTCGACGCACACCTACAGGCGATCGAAACGGCACTGGCTGGGGAAACCATTACGCATATTCTTGTTACCCACACCCATAATGATCACTCGCCAGCCGCGAAGCCGCTTAAAGAAAGCAGCGGCGCGCCAACATACGCCTACGGCCCCCACGGAGGGGAGCGGGCGGCGGAACGTGATGAGGGCGCTGACTGGGACTTTGCCCCTGATGTTGTTGTAAAGCACGGGGACATTATTGAAGGAGATGGCTGGAGCGTCGAATGTGTGTTCACGCCGGGCCATACGTCTAACCATATGTGTTTCGCCTTACGTGAAGAAAAGGCCCTCTTCACAGGCGATCATGTGATGGGCTGGTCTACTTCTATTGTCAGCCCACCAGATGGCAACATGAAAACCTATATGGACTCTCTGGCACTTTTGCTTGAGCGCGATGATGCGGTTTATTGGCCAACCCACGGCGACCCCATTCGCGACACGAAATCATTTGTGCAAGCTTTTATCGACCATCGAGAAAACCGGGAAGTGCAAATTTCAGAACAACTGCGCTCTGGGCATTCTCAAATTAAAGATATGATACCGGTGATGTATGCGGATGTAGACAAGCGACTTTACCCAGCCGCTGCACGTTCTGTCTTTGCCCATATGATCCACATGGTGGAAACAGGCCGGGTGCGCTGCGATGGCACCCCAGAAATCAGCAGCGTTTATGCATTGGCATAGGGCTGTCGTGTCATTCCGTTTTGAGTAGACCTACCAAAAAGGGGCAGCGTTAAGCTGCCCCTTTTCATTTGTACTTCGTCATTATGACCACAGATCACTCAGCGCGGGCAATCACCTCTGCCAGATCATCGAGGTAAGCTTTAATGCGTTTTGCATTCGCGCCCATGTCTGACATGCCGACACGTGAGACAGAACGCACATCAACCATGGCTTTGCCGTTTACGTCGGTGACACGGATGACAACATCATCGGTGAACCCCAAGACAAGAGTTGTGGCGCTGGCTTCAATCAAGCCTGTCTCTGGAGAGACAGCCACAATGGTCCACCCTTGTGCTTGGGCCGTCTCCAAGGCCAGCTCAAATACTTGGCCCGGCAGTCGGTCCACATAGAGGCCGCCCAACTCTGGGTAACCTGCTTGCTGCAATTGTGCGACTTCAGAGGTGCGCTCTAGGGAATTAAATTTCCCGTTCCCACGCGCCTCAACAATCGCCACAAATTCCGGCGGGTTCGCTACGTCGGTTGAGATGTCGTGGATGAACGGTGAGGTTCGTCCTGCATCAATAGCCGCGATAACGGGTACCGCCACAATGAGCCCCATGATCATCACCCCAAGGCCAAAGCCTAAGCCCGGACTTTTGGTGATTGTCGTTTTCACGATGCCCACCATGGTGACCAACACAGAGAGCAAGCCCGTAAGACCCGCTGCCGCCATGCCGTAGACCGCCAACTGGAAGTCCATCACACCTAAGCGATGCCCCATAATGGCCAAGATGGCCACCACAAGAGATAAGAGGGCTAAGCGAAACCCAAGCCGTAGAATAGCTGATCGTTTTTCCATACCTGTACTCTCTTGCTGCTCGCTTGAAGCTTGCACTCCGTTTGTGGAAGGCGCGGGAGAAGCCAGTGCTTCCCCCTGCGCTGATGAGTTTTGTCCCTCACCGTTAGACTGACCTTTTCACTCAGCCGCATTCGCGGTTGGCAACACGTAATCTTTGAACTGCTCACGCAAGGCCAGCTTCAGAATTTTGCCTGTTGCATTGTGCGGGATTTCATCCACGAAGACCACGTCATCTGGTGTCCACCATTTTGCAATTTTACCTTCTAGGTATCCGAGCAAATCTTCTTTGGTTGGATTTTTGCCTTCCATTGGAACACAAATCAACAACGGGCGTTCATCCCATTTAGGGTGGACGATGCCAATGACGGCAGCTTCTGCCACATCAGGGTGACCCACTGCGGTGTTTTCCAATTCGATGGAAGAAATCCACTCACCACCAGATTTGATCACGTCTTTTGCACGGTCGGTGATTTGCATGTAGCCCTGCTCGTCGATGGTGGCCACGTCGCCCGTATCGAACCAGCCTTCAGCGTCCAAGATGTTGCCGCCTTCCCCTTTGAGATAGGACCCGGCAACTGCTGGACCGCGCACCATCAGGTGACCGAAGGCTTTGCCATCCCATGGCAATTCAACGCCGTCGTCGTCGGTGATTTTCATCTCAACAGTGTAGACAGCACGACCTTGTTTTACTTTAACGTCTAGTTTTTGCTCGGTGCTGAACTCTTCCATGCCTGCTTTAAGCGCGCCAAGCGTGCCCATTGGAGACATTTCAGTCATGCCCCATGCGTGCACCACTTCTGCACCATATTCACGCTCGAAGGTTTCGATCATTGAGCGCGGCGCGGCTGAACCGCCAATGATGACTTTGTTGAGCGCTGGCAATTTTGCGCCTGTTTTTTGCAAGTGTTGCAGCAACATCAACCAAACAGTTGGCACCGCAGCGGTGGTTGTGATCTTTTCGTTGTCGAGCAACTCGAAGATGCTTTCGCCATCCATTTGCGAACCTGGCATCACCAATTTTGCGCCGCTCATGGGTGCTGAGAAAGCCAAAGCCCACGCATTGGCATGGAACATGGGCACAACTGGCAAGACCACATCGACAGATCGCAAGCCCATCACATCAGCAGAGCCGCCAATGAGTGCGTGCAATACGTTTGAGCGATGAGAATAAAGCACGCCCTTCGGGTTGCCTGTGGTGCCTGACGTGTAGCACAGGCCACATGCGTCATTTTCATCAACTTTTGCCCATGTGTAGTCGCCGGATTCAGCTTCAACGATTTCTTCGAAGCAATGCACATTTGGCAAAGAGGTTTCAGGCATATGCGCCCGGTCCGTCATGACAATGTAGCCTTTGACGGTTTTAAGCTGATCAGCCACAGCTTCCAACACAGGCACGAATGTCAGGTCCACAAAGATGAACTGATCTTCGGCGTGATTGGCAATGTAGCTCAATTGTTCTGCGAAGAGGCGCGGGTTGAGCGTGTGGCACACAGCGCCCATGCCCATAATGCCGTACCA
>JARGNZ010000026.1:35541-48214 GCA_029209985.1 Parvibaculaceae bacterium | reverse complement strand
GAAATTGGTCTGTGCGGGCTTTGTACCGGGAAGCGGGGCGCTTGGATGAGGTGTTCCGTCGTCTCACACGGCCCGATACGATGGATCACAATGAGCTGTCTGCAACGCAGCCAAGTGAGGGAGCTTCAGCATGAATGAACTTAGAGCCATTTTCAAACGCGAGTTCGCGGCTTATTTCTCAACGCCGTTGGCCTTTGTGTTCATCATCATTTTTCTGTTTTGCACAGGCGCCTTTACATTCTATTTGGGCAATTATTACGAAGCAGGCCAAGCGGACCTTCAAGTCTTCTTTAATTTTCACCCTTGGTTGTATCTCTTTTTGATCCCCGCTATCGGGATGCGGCTTTGGGCTGAAGAGCGCCGGGTGGGCACCATCGAATTGTTGTTGTCTTTGCCAATTCCCCTTTGGTCTGCGGTGCTGGGCAAGTTTTTAGCCGCCTGGGTTTTTGCAGGCCTTGCGCTTGCGCTCACGTTTCCAATGTGGTTGACGGTTTCTTATCTAGGCGACCCAGATCACGGGGTTATTCTCGCGGGCTATATCGGCAGTTTCTTGTTGGCTGGCGGGTATTTGGCCATTGGGGCCTGTATGTCAGCGATCACGCGCAATCAAGTTGTCGCCTTTGTGGTTTCTGTTGTGGTGTGTTTCCTGTTCACCATGAGCGGCCTGCCGCTTGTGCTTGACTTTGTTTCTGGCTGGGCACCGCAATCGGTGGTCACAACGGTGGCCTCTTTTAGTTTCCTCACTCATTTTGATGCCATTATCAGTGGCGTGATTGATTTTCGGGATCTGTTGTTCTTTGGGTCTTTGATTGCTCTCTGGCTTTATGCGTGCGGCATTATTGTTGATATGAAGAAGGCGGGGTAAGGCAGATGAAATTGAACCGTCAAAACATATCACTGGCGACATTGGCGCTCTTGGCTGTGTTGTTTGTTGCGCTGAACCTTTTTGCCAATCTCACCTTTCGCTCTGCACGTATTGATTTAACAGAGCAAAAGCTCTTTACGCTCTCTGAAGGCACTAAAGAAATTTTGAGCGATTTGGATGAACCGATCACATTGCGGTTCTTTTATTCAGAAGCGCTGACAACGGGCTTCCCGCAATTGCGTGTGTATGGCTCGCGTGTGCGCGACATGTTAGAAGAGATGCGCGATGTGGCTGGTGAGAAGCTTGTTTTAGAAGTGATCGATCCCGCACCTTTCTCCGATGAGGAAGAACGTGCCATGTCGCTTGGTTTGAAAGGGGCACCCACCCAAGACGGCGAGATCATTTATTTCGGTCTTGCGGGCAGCAACTTGGTGGATGGCACAGAAACGATTGCCTTCTTCTCTGATGAGCGTGAAGAGTACCTTGAATATGATTTGACGCGGATGGTGCAAAACCTGTCGCGTCCCGAAAAGCCTGTCTTGGGTATTGTCACCAATCTGCCGATGGATACGGGTGCGGGCGGTATGCAGCTGGCCATGCGCGGTGAGTCTCAATCCTTTATGGTCTATCAAGAATTGCTCAACCGGTTTCAGTTGGAGTTTTTGGAGCAGGATTTTGCAGAAGTGCCGGGTCGGGTGTCGACGGTCTTGATCGCTCATCCTAAGCCTCTCAACGATAAAACACTTTATGCGATTGACCAATTTGTGATGCGGGGTGGCCGGGTGCTGGCCTTTGTGGATCCTCATTCCGAAGTCAGTCTTACCTCTGGCCCCAGCGGCAAGCCGGTGCAGGGTTATACGGAAGCCTCCAACCTTCAACCCTTGATGGACAGTTGGGGCGTTGTGATGTCTCCAGATGAAATTGTCGGGGACCGTACCAATGCGCAGCGTGTTCAAGCTGGCTTTGATGCCCGTCGTCAAGAAGTGGCTTATCCCATTTGGTTGGCTTTACGCTCTGACCGCATGGACCCCAACGATATTGTGACAGCAGATATTGACCGTTTGAACCTTGGCACTGTGGGGCACCTTGATCCCATTGAAGGGGCGACCACGTCCTTCCAGCCATTGGTGCGTTCTTCTGATGATGCCATGGTGTATGAGCTGGATTATGTGAAAAGCGGGCCGCGTCCAGATGATCTCATGCGGACGTTTGAGGCCACCGAGGAGAGCTATGTCATTGCAGCCCGTTTAACAGGTCCGGTGACTAGTGCTTTTAATGGTCCTCCGGCGAGTGATGATGAGGAAGCTTTGCGGGTTCAAACCGCTGAAAACCATCTGTCTACATCTGAAGCGCCAGCCAACATTATTGTGTTTGCTGACTCTGAGATTTTTGATGACCGTTTTTGGGTGCGCACGGATAGCTATCTTGGGGAGCGGGTGGCGCAACCTATTGCTGATAATGCGAAGTTCATTCTCAATGCGGTGGAAAATATGATGGGCTCGGATGCGCTGATTTCATTGCGCACACGTGAGCGGGCAGAACGGCCTTTCCTTGTGGTGGAAGACATGCGAGCGGAAGCTGAAGAGCGTTTTCTGGCCGAAGAAGAAGCGTTACAGATGAAAATTTCAGCTGCTGAAAAACGGTTGGCCAGTTTGCAAAGCCGGGCGCGTGGCGATGGATCTGCTTCGGCTTCTCAGTCTGCGGCCTCTACCAGTCAACAAGCTGTTGAGCGGGCGCGTATTCGTGAAGAGTTGACCGCCAGCCGCAAACAATTGCGGACGGTGCAACGTAAATTACGTGAAGGTATTGAAAAATTGGGCGAGAAGGCTCGGTTTTATAATGTCATTTTGATGCCTATCTTTGTGGGTATTGCTGCTGTGCTTTATGCGCTTTATCGGCGTCGGCGGCGTGCGCTTTATATGGCTTCCTTAAAAACAAAATCTTTGACGAAGGGGAGCGGCGCATGAGCGGGTTGACCATGAAGGGAACAAAGGGGCGGTCTGGTTTGGCGGCTGATAAGCGTCGGCTTGCTATTTTGGCAGGTGTCACGGCGCTCTTTAGTGTAGCTGCAATTGTTGCTGTGAGTGTTCAGGAAAGTTCTGTGGCGACACGGTTTACCCCGGAGCCTTTCTTTTCAGAGTTAAATGAAGAGAGTGCGCTGGCGCATAAGATTGTTTTTACCATCGGTAAAGGCATGCAAGGCACGCAGTCTGTGACGCTGACGAAACAAGGTGACATATGGGTTGTTGAAGAGCGGGGGAACTATCCTGCGGTTGACGAGAAAGTGCAGCAAGTGCTGACCGGTCTTGTGGACTTGGAGAAGTTTGAGCCTCGCACGGCCAATCCTGAATTTCATCGTCAACTTGGATTACGCGAACCGGAAAATTTGGGCCGGGCGGTGCGGTTGCAAGTTTTGGGTGAAGATGATGTTGAGATTTTAAGCCTGTTGACCGGAGAAACGGTTGAAGGGGTGAGCGATACGCAAGGGCGCGGTTTGCTGTATGCCCGCCGGGATGGGGCGGACCAAACGTGGCTGACACGGGGACGCTTGCCGCTGAACGGGGAAGTGACCCATTGGCTTGATACGGATGTATTGAACATTGAGCGGGCCGACATTCGCGAGCTGGTGTTGTGGTCTGGGTCTCCCAACCCTACCCATTTATCACGACCTGATGCAGATGAACGTAACTTCTCCATTGTGAATTTGCCTGAAGGTCGTGTGGGGCGCGGGGCTGCCATTATTAATGGGAGTGCGGTGGCCTTGGCGACGGCAGAGATTGAAGATGTGGCCCCTGTGGACGCGGTGACTTTTGTGAACGCGCCGCATGTGGAAATGACCACATTTGACGGGGTGCACTTTGGCATTGATTTGATGGGGGGGCGTGGCTCCCTGTGGGCACGGTTTGAGGTGACCGCCGATCAGGCCGCTTTAGACGCGGGGGCTGATCCTGTTGCCGTTCAAGAGCGTGTTGACGCGTTGAAGGCCAAATTGGATGGCTGGGCGTTTAAGCTTGATGAGCGCAGTTCAGTGAAGCTCATTCAAACCATGGACGGATTGACGCGACCTGCAGAAGGGTAAGTCTTGGGGCGTTATAGATCGCTGAGGTTCAATTCGGCTGCGGCCAGAATGGGTCCTTGGCCATCTGCCTGCAAGATGGCGGCACAGCCGTCATAGCCTTGGGCCATCAGGCTATCGATTGGAATGTCGATGGTCACGGCTTTGCCGGTCCACATGCCGATGGGCATCATTTCACGCACGACATTTACATAAGTAATGGCTTTGCCACGGTTCTCGCCGCGTTCAATGGTCACGGGCGTTTCTTTGTTGTATCGCACGAGCCAAAGGGTGGCGTGCTTTTGGTCATGGGGCAGTGCGCTTGCCCCGACTTTAAGTTCTAAAATATCGCCCTGCTTGTCAAAGTGCATGGAAGGCGGTGTCGTTCTGCTTGTGCGTTGCTCTGCAATGGCTTCTTCCACAAGCGGGCGGCGGGAACCAACAGCGTGCGCTTGTCCGTTGATGACCATTTGCGGCGTATAGACGTTGCGTGTGCCGAGGGCTTTTTGATAGGCCCGTTGGCGGTTGGTATGGGCGGGGCTGGCCAGCGTATCTTTCCAACCTAGATAATCCCAATAGTCTACGGGCAGGGATAGGGCGAGCACATCTTCGCGTTGGCTCAGATCGTTCATGTAGGCATCTGCGGGGGGGCAGGAGGAACAGCCTTGGCTGGTGAAAAGCTCTACCACAACGGGGGACATCGCACGGCTTTCAGCGGCGTGTGCTGTGGGGACCATGTTGAGTGTGCCCAGACCTGCCCAGAGAAGACTGGCAAGTAAGGCTGTGCGGTTGGCTATTTTTACTGAGAACTTTGTCATGGGTAGACCCTAAGACAAAGGGCGATCAAGCGCGAGTAAACTTGCAGTGAATGGGCGTTGTTTGATGGAGAGTTGCCATAAAAAGGGGCGCCTCAAAGGGCGCCCCAATGTCATGTGTCGTTTGCTTTTGCCCGCTTATTGCGCAGCGGCCAGGCCGCGTAGAACGTATGGCAAGATACCGCCATTGTTGAAATAATCGACCTCATCTTGGGTATCGATGCGGCAGAGCAGATCAACGTTTTTGGTGGTGCCATCAGCAAATGTGATGGCGGCTGTCATGGTTTGGCGGGGTTCGATGGTTGCCACCCCTTCGATGGTGACAACTTCGGCACCGGTGAGGCCCAAAGTAGACCAGCTGTCCTCGCCTTTGAACTGCAAAGGCAGAACGCCCATGCCCACGAGGTTGGACCTATGGATCCGCTCGAAGGATTGCGCCACAACCGCGCGAACACCTAACAAGTTGGTGCCTTTGGCGGCCCAGTCACGAGAGGAGCCTGTGCCGTATTCTTTACCGGCGAATACGATCTGTGGCTCACCGCGCTTCTGGTATTCCATGCAGGCGTCATAGATCGCCATTTCTTTGCCTTCAGGCTGCAACTTCGTTACGCCGCCTTCCGTGCCGGGCACCATTTGGTTTTTGATGCGGATGTTGGCAAAGGTGCCGCGCATCATGACTTGGTGATTGCCCCGGCGGGAGCCGTATGAGTTGAAGTCTTGTTGGCCCACTTGGTGGTTGATCAAATAAGCGCCTGCAGGGCTGTCCATTTTAATCGCACCGGCTGGTGAGATGTGGTCCGTGGTGATGGAATCTCCGAAGAGGCCCATCACACGCGCACCATGGATGTCGCTAATGGCTGCTGGCTCTTTTTGCATGCCCTCGAAATAAGGAGGGTTTTGCACGTAGGTTGAGCTGTCGTTCCAATCGTAGGTGAGGCCACCAGATACTTTGATGTCCCGCCAGTGCTTGTCCCCTTTGTAAACGTCGGCATAGCGTTTGCGGAACATTTCAGGGGTGACGGCTGAGCGGACGGCATCAGACACTTCCAAATTGGTCGGCCAGATGTCTTTGAGATAAACTGGGGTGCCCGCTTTATCTGTCCCCAAGGCTTCTGTTGTGAGGTTGATGGTTGTGGACCCTGCCAAGGCATAAGCAACCACAAGAGGCGGTGAGGCCAAGTAGTTGGTTTTGACGTCTTGGTTGACGCGACCTTCAAAGTTCCGGTTCCCAGAGAGAACAGAAGAGACAATCATGTCATTTTCATTGATGGCTTTGGAAATTGCAGGAGCCAATGGACCGGAGTTGCCGATACATGTGGTGCACCCGTAACCTGCCAAGTTGAAGCCAAGGCCGTCGAGGTCTGCTTGCAAACCGGCTTTATTGAGATAGTCGGTGACCACTTGTGATCCCGGTGCAAGCGATGTCTTCACCCATGGTTTTACAGAGAGACCTTTTTCAAGAGCCTTGCGTGCTACCAAGCCCGCAGCGATGAGAACGCTTGGGTTGGATGTGTTGGTGCAAGAGGTGATCGCTGCAATGGTGACATCGCCGTGACCGAGGGTGAAGTCTTCCCCTTCTACTTCAACGCGCTTGTTTGTTTCATTGGCTTTGTTGAATTCGCCTGCCAATGTGCCAGCAAAGCTTTCAGCAATGCCCGTCAAAGGCACCCGGTCTTGTGGGCGTTTTGGCCCTGCCAAGCTTGGCACAACCGAGCTGAGGTCCAGATCAAGCGTGTCCGTGAACACAGGATCTGGCGTGTCGGCTGTGCGGAAGCAACCTTGTGCTTTGGCGTAGGCTTCCACCAAGGCAATGCGTTCTGGGTCCCGGCCTGTTGCTTCTAGATATTTGATGGTTTGCTCATCAATAGGGAAGAAGCCACATGTTGCGCCATATTCTGGGGCCATGTTGGAGATGGTCGCTTGGTCTTCGAGAGACAAGTGATCCAAGCCATTGCCGTAGAACTCAACGAATTTACCAACCACACCGCGCGCCCGCAGCATTTGCGTAATGGTGAGCACCATGTCCGTGGCGGTTACGCCTTCTTTGAGTTGGCCGGTCAATTTCATGCCGATCACTTCAGGGATCATCATGGTCACAGGTTGGCCAAGCATGGCGGCTTCTGCTTCAATGCCGCCAACCCCCCAGCCGAGAACGGAGAGGCCGTTGACCATGGTGGTGTGGCTGTCGGTCCCAACGCATGTGTCAGGATAGGCCATTTCGATTTGGTTGCCTTCGGCGTCTGTTTCGGTGCGTGTCCAAACAGTTTGCGCGATGTTCTCCAAGTTTACTTGGTGGCAGATGCCTGTCCCGGGAGGTACGACATAGAAGTTTTCAAAGGCAGAGCCACCCCAACGCAGGAACTCATAGCGTTCTTGGTTGCGCTGATATTCAAGCTCAACATTTTGCTCAAATGCTTCCGGGGTGCCGAAGTGGTCAATCATCACAGAGTGGTCAATCACCAAGTGCACGGGCACTTGTGGGTTGATGGTCTGTGGGTCACCGCCCAATTTGGCAACGGCATCGCGCATGGCGGCCAGATCTACAACAGCGGGAACGCCAGTGAAATCTTGCATCAGGACGCGGGCAGGCCGATAAGCAATTTCGCGCGTGGATGTTTTGTTTTCGAGCCACCCTTTAACAGCGGAGACATCGGCTGCATTTACGGTGCGATTGTCTTCATACCGCAGTAGGTTTTCCAGCAATACTTTCAAGGAGAAAGGCAGGCGGGAGGTTCCCTCCAAACCATTCTTTTCGGCATCGGGTAGGCTGTAATAGGTATATTCTTTGGATCCAACTGTCAGTGTTTTATATGCACCGAAGCTGTTTTGACCGCGCGGAGTTGAACTCACTCTTTTCTCTGTCTTTCTGTTTGTCGGTGCGGCCTTTTTAGGGGCCGTTCGTTTAGTTGGCGCGGACGCTTTTTTTGGCGCTGCTTTTTTTACAGCAGGCTTTTTTGTGACTGCCTTTTTGGCCGTTGTTTTTTTCACGGCTGCTTTTTTGGCAATTGTCTTCTTTACAGCTGGCTTCTTCGCGGCAGGTTTCTTTTTAGCTGTCTTTTTTGGCGTCGCTTTTTTGGCAACGGATTTTTTTGCGGCTACTTTTCTTGTCGCTGCTTTTTTCGCGGCGACCTTCCGGGTCGAGGTTTTCTTCTTGGTGGCTGCTTTCTTTGCTGCCGTTTTTTTGGCGGCGGCTCTTTTCGGGGTGGCCTTCTTAGGTGCTGTTTTCTTTGCTACAGCCTTCTTCGCCGCAGTCTTTTTCACAGCGGGCTTCTTCGTTGTAGCCTTTTTAACTGTTGATTTCTTCGTTGCAGCTTTCTTAGTTGCCGCTTTCTGCGCGGTTACTTTTCTGGCTGGGGCCTTTTTGGCCGCGACTTTCTTTTTGGCAACTTTTTTCTTGGCCACTTTTTTTGCAGCTGTCTTCTTTGTCGCGACTTTTTTGGCAACAGATTTTTTAGCTGCCTTCTTAGCGACTACTTTTTTAGCTTTTGATTTTTTAGGTGCCGCTTTTTTGGCGGCACTCTTTTTCGCGACGGCTTTTTTTACGGGCGCCTTTTTGGCCGCTGTTTTCTTTTTAACAGTGGCTTTCTTTTTTGCTGGAGCTTTTTTTGCAGTTGCCTTTTTGGCTACTGTCTTTTTCTTCGTCGGTGTTCTCGCCATCGCTGTGATCCTCAAGCTATTGAACGGGGGCCTTTATCTGATTGATAAAGCGGTGCTCATATAGGTGTCTATCGTTGTGGCTTGGTCTCGAATGATATTCTGCAATGCTGCGGCGGGCAGAATTGCGTGCGAATAATCTGGCAGTGCATTTTCCTCTATGCTCAGATGCAACATCAAATGACATATGGGAGATGACGTCTCATATTGATAATACGGTCGGTCGTGCCCTTGCCGGTTTCGGTTCTCAAGCCTTATTGATTGGGTACGCATACTTGCCTGTTGATGGGCAAACTATAGTCAGTTTTGCTTTCAGAATCTATGCTTGGAATTGTTAAAAATTAGATTGAAACCGTAACACCAAATTGTCCAAAGAGACATGTGTGTGCAGGGTGGAAATTGAGTTGAGGGAGAATGAAACGATGAGCGATGTGACGGGCGAGGGAGCGGCGGTTGACGTTGTAAAAGAAGGGGCGGTGACGATAATCGTTCTTAATAGGCCCGGTGTGCGCAACGCGGTGGATCGCCCAACAGCGCAGCAGCTTGCGCAGGCCTTTTTAGAGTTTGAGAAAGACGATGAAGCTTCCGTTGCTGTGTTCCACGGCGCGAATGGAACATTTTGTGCGGGTGCGGATTTGAAATCAGTCGCTGCGGGTGCGGGTAATCAAGTGGAGGTGCCTCAAACTGGTGATGGGTTTGATCGCTTGGCACCTGATGGACCAATGGGGCCATCTCGGATGTTGTTGTCTAAACCAGTGGTCGCGTCCATTGCTGGCCACGCCGTTGCGGGGGGACTGGAACTTGCCCTCTGGTGTGATCTGCGTGTTGTGGAAGAGGATGCGGTGATGGGGGTCTTTTGTCGGCGTTGGGGGGTGCCTCTGATTGATGGGGGGACGGTTCGGTTGCCCCGTTTGATTGGACACTCGCGTGCCATAGATCTGATTTTAACTGGACGTGCGGTTGACGCAGATGAAGCTTTATCGATGGGACTTGCGAACCGGGTCGTGCCGAAGGGGCAGGGATTGGTAGCCGCAACCGCTTTGGCGCAAGATATTGCCCGGTTCCCACAACTTTGTTTGCGTCAGGACCGGTTTTCGGCTTATGAGCAGTGGGATCTGGCCTATGATGAGGCCATGGCAAATGAAATGAGGCGGGGCCGTGAGGTGCTGCGGTCGGGCGAAACTCTGAAAGGGGCTGCTCGGTTTGCTTCTGGAAAAGGGCGCGGGGGCCGGTTTGACGAGCTTTAATCAGCAAGGGAATGTTCAAGACTTCGCTTTGGCGTTACGCGGGCAAGGGCTTTCTTGCGTGCGTGGGGGGCGGCGGGTTTTTGCTGATCTGAATTTTGAGCTTTCTGGCGGCCAAGCATTGGTGTTGGTGGGGCCGAATGGGTCGGGCAAATCAACTCTTTTGCGTGTGATTGCAGGGCTGTTGGCCAAAGAGAGCGGGACTGTTGTGCTTGAAGGTCAGAGGCCGGATACGGCGCTTAAAGATCATATTTTATACGAAGGTCATTTGGACGGTGTGAAACCGGCTTTAAGTGTGGCGGAGAATTTGGCATTTTGGGCGCGGGTGTGGGGGGCCTCGATGGACCGGATTGCTCCTGCGCTTGATCTCTTTGCTTTAACGCCTCTCGCAGACCTGCCGGCAGGCTTGCTGTCAGCGGGGCAAACACGGCGTCTTGGCTTGGCGCGGCTGGGGTTGTTTGCGCCGGGTGCGGGTGAGCGTCCGATTTGGCTGCTAGATGAGCCAACGGTCTCTCTGGATGCGGCCAATGTCGCTTTGTTTGCTCGTTTGGTGCAGTCCCATTTGCAGGCAGGTGGGATGGCGCTGGCGGCAACTCACATTGATCTCGGCTTGGGGGCGCAGGCGCGTCCTTTGGAGCTGGATACATTTGCGGCCCATTTAAGTACGTCCTCTTTGGCTGGCGCATCGGTAGAAGAGGACATGTGGTTATGAGTGCTTTTTGGGCCATCGTCGGGCAGGAAGTTAAGTTGGCCACACGGGTGGGCGGTGGCGGCGGGCTGGCGGTCTTTTTCTTTTTGGTCGCCATTACGCTGATCCCGCTTGGGGTCGGGCCTAATATGCCTTTATTGGCGCAAATTGCGCCGGGTATTTTGTGGGTGATTTTGCTGCTGTCGTGCTTGTTGACGTTGGATCGGTTGTTTCAAACTGATTTTGAGGATGGCACGTTGGATCACTTGATGCTCTCTCCCTTGCCGCTGGAATTGTTGGTGTTGGCCAAGGTGGTGGGGCATTGGCTGACAACAGGCTTGCCGCTGATTTTTGCCTCGCCCTTGATGGCGCTGATGCTCAATTTGGATCCGCGCCATTACCCTATGATGATGGTGACCATGTTGGTTGGCTCGCCTGCGCTGAGTTTGCTGGGGGCTATTGGGGCGGGCCTTACTGTTGGTATTCGCCGGGGGGGCTTGCTTATTTCCTTGTTGGTGCTGCCGTTTTATATGCCGGTCCTCATTTTTGGGGTGGGGGCGTTGCGGGCTGTGTTGGTGTCAGCACCGGGTGATTTAGCCTTACGAAACTTGGCTTTGTTGGCAGCTCTTAGTCTCCTCTGCTTGGTCTTGGGGCCGGTGGCAGGGGCGGCAGGATTGCGCGCGAATTTACGATAAGGCCGCTTTGATGGGGTGCTGACAAAGATGTGATGCCTTTAATTTGCGGCAGATCAGTGCATTGGCAGAATTCCGCGTCATAATGTCCCCTATCGGATTGGTCGAAATACAGACATTTTCTTGCTCCACCCCTCAACGCGGGCTACATCATAGGCATGGCTTTTTCACTCCACACATATGCAAATCCCACTCGGTTCATGAAACTGTCCGGCATCTTGTTGCCTTGGGTCAGTGTGCTGTGTGTGGGCTTGCTTGGGGTTGGCACGTATGGCGCGCTTTTTGTGGCCCCGGCTGATTATCAGCAGGGGGAGGCGGCGCGTATTATGTACGTGCATGTGCCCGCTGCATGGATGTCATTGGCGACCTTTGTTTTTATGGCTGTTGCGAGTGCGTTGGCTTTGATTTTCCGCCATCCGCTCTCAGATCTATGCGCTAAGGCCTGTGCGCCGATTGGGGCGGGTTTTACGTTTTTAGCATTGCTCACAGGGGCGCTTTGGGGCGGTCCGATGTGGGGCACATTCTGGGAATGGGATCCGCGCCTAACGTCGCAGTTGATTTTACTGTTTATCTATTTTGGCTATATGGCAATTTGGAGCACGATTGAGGACCCAACGCGGGCCGCGCGTGTGGCCGCTGTTTTGGCTCTGGTTGGCTCGATTATGGTGCCGATCATTCATTATTCGGTTGATTGGTGGAACTCTCTTCATCAAGGTCCCAGCGTTTTTCGGGAAGGGGGGCCGAGCATTCATCCAGATATGTTGTGGCCGCTTTTGGTGATGGCGCTTGGCTATCATGCTTTTCTGATTGCTGTGTTGTTGGTTCGGATGCGGACCGAGATCATTCGCCGCCGGGTGCGTGCCTTGCAGTTGCGCCGTGTGGGAGGTCTTGCATGAGTGAGTTTTTTGCGATGGGCGGATATGGTCTCTACATTTGGCCGTGTTTTATTGCGACTGTCATCGTGTTGGGCGGTCTTGCTTTGGTGAGCTGGCTTGGGTGGAAACGCCAAACGGCTTTGTTTGAGCGGTTGCAAGCGGAGCCGTCGCCAGCGCCTGAGGGACCCTCCTCTGTGGTCTCCTCCTCTGCGTCTAAGGGAGTGTGAGTGTGCGTTGGTCAGCTTTTCTGCCGCTCGCTGCCTTTCTGGTGCTCGCTGGGTTTTTCTCTCTGGCTATTTTTGGCGGGGACCCGTCCAAATTGCCGTCTGCCCTTGAGGGTAAGATGGTGCCTCAATTTACCTTGCCTGCCCTAGAAGGCAGCGCTGTTGAGGGGTTCGCGACGGCAGACCTGCAAACGGGCGAGGTGGTTCTGGTCAATGTGTGGGCCAGTTGGTGCGTGCCGTGTCGCCAAGAGCATCCTTTGTTGATGGCCTTGGCTGAGCGCACCAATATCCCTATTTTTGGGCTGAACTATAAAGACGCGCCTGGCGATGCTGCTGTGTTCTTGACAGAGGGGGGCAACCCTTACCAGCGCATTGGGGTCGATCAGTCGGGGCGTGTCGGGATTGACTGGGGCGTCTACGGGGTGCCGGAAACCTTTGTTGTGACAGGGGAGGGCCGGATTGCTTACAAACACATCGGTCCCTTGTCGCCGCAAGCTATCGAAACGACGTTGCTGCCTGCCATTGAAGCCGCGCGTTCAGCTTCTGCTCCTACAGCTTCTG
>JARGNZ010000026.1:0-35441 GCA_029209985.1 Parvibaculaceae bacterium | reverse complement strand
CAGCTTCTGCTCCTACAGCTTCTGGCTCTTGATTTTGGATTTTGAGCGTTCACAGAGCGAGCACTAGGAAAAATGTGCCCAGTCTATGGCCTTTGTTAAGGGTCTGTTAGCCATAGGCTTTCATTATGGTTTCTGAAAGGTTACCAGATGCCTTTCGCTTGGCGTCAATGGCTCTGATGGTTTTTCGCAATGAACACCGACACTATTTCCCCTCAATTGTTGGCGCAGCTCCAATCAATGCGCACGCAGACCACTCAGGCTTATCAAAAGAGCGCTGAGCAGAGAGATGTGCCGCGTCCGTCGCGCGATGTGCGGGCGCAAGATGCGGCTGTCAAAATTGAGATCAGTGCGGAAGCCCAGCGCATGGCGCGTGAGCTTGAGGAGGCTCATGCAACACGGTCCGCGCATGAGGTGACGCCGTCGCAATCGGTGTCGAACGCGCAAGCCCCAAGCTCGGTTGAATTTGTTTCTTTGGTTGCTGAGGCCGATGCGGCTGAGGCGCTTGCCAAAACTGCGCCGGGATCAGAGCCGGTGGCTTCTTTGCGCCGTGAAGCGCCCTTCGCTCATGTGCGTGCTGGGCAAGAGAGTGAAGCCCCGCTTCAGCGTCCCGGCAGTATTTTGGATATTTCTGTTTAGGGTCAGCCCCTCGTCGTTTTTTAAGCACTTACCAAAACGCCGCCTGATGTACAGGCGGCGTTTGGTCGTTTATGTCGTGGAGTGCTTAGCGCTTAGCTTTTCTTGCAGGGGCTTTTTTGGCCGCTGTCTTTTTTGCTGCAGGCTTTTTAGCGGCTGCCTTTTTTGGGGCCGCTTTCTTGGCAGGTGCTTTTTTCGCAGCGACTTTCTTTTTCACTGCGGCTTTTTTGGCGACAGTCTTTTTTGGCGCGGCTTTCTTGGCAGGTGCTTTTTTCGCTGGAGCCTTTTTGGCCGCTGTTTTGCGGGCCGGGGCAATGTCAGCTTCTTGTTTTGCCGCTTGCACAGCGTTTGAAAGCTGGCTTAAGGTGCGGATCAGGTCTTTTTGCACTGTTTTTGGGATCAGGGCCAAAAGTGTTTCTTCAGCAGCACCGGCTTTTGGCTGTGCGCTGTTGAGGGCTTTACGGCCTGCAGCGGTTAGGCGCACTGAATTTGCACGGGCATCTTGTGCGGTACGTTGGCGCGCCAAAAGGCCGCGCTTAATCATACGGCTGATCATGTCGGCGAGTGTGGAGCGATCGATACCTGTACGGTTTACCAAATCGGTCTGGCTCAAGCCTTCTTCTTCAGAGACGGCCAATAGAACCACGAACTGGCGTGGGGTCAGGTCTGTCTTGCTGAGGTTTTGGGTAAAGAGGTCATACGCGTATTGCTGAGTGCGGCGTAGAAGGTGACTTAGGGATTTATCAAGATCAAAACTATTGGCGGTACGAGCCATTTCTTATAGTCCTCCAATCGACGCGACATTGCAGAGGACACATGCTGCGCCTGGTACGATTGTTAAAAGATCGAAGAGCAGCCTTACTCCCAGATCGAATTTATGAACGTAACGGTTCAATAAAATTCATGTATGCGAAACTCTTATAGATTTGAAGGCGATAAGCCAAGTATAAACTTGGGATCACGCTCTGTGGCCGGAAGATTTCCCTAGATGGGTAATTTATAGGCACTTCGCACAAAAACAGGCATGGATTGGTGACGTTCCGTGTTCGGATGACTGCTGTAGTGTTGATGGCCACGTTGGGGCGGTGTGGGTAGATTGTAAGGCGTGCGTAGCTGCGTAAAGGGAGGGAATATATGTCTGATGAACCAAAAGGTACTGAAACTTTAGGTGTATCTTTTTCAGATAAGGTGCCTGAGGGCGACGAGATGTCTCGGGCTGTGTGCGATCATTGTGAGTTTGTTCATTACGTGAATCCAAAAATTATTGTGGGTTCTGTTGTGGCGCATGGTGGCAAAATTCTCTTGTGCAGACGGGCGATTGAGCCACGTCGGGGGTATTGGACATTGCCGGCTGGGTTCATGGAGCAGAATGAAACGACACAGGAAGGGGCCAAACGAGAGGCTTTTGAAGAGGCTAATGCCGACATCCGCATTGGCGATATGCTAGCGCTTTATAACGTTACGCATATTTCTCAAGTTCACATCATGTATCGTGCGGAATTGGTGACGCCTGAATTTTCTCCGGGTATGGAAAGTTTAGAGGTAGGCTTATTTGCGTGGGAAGATATCCCTTGGCAGGACTTAGCCTTTCCAAGTGTGATCTGGGCGCTCAATCAATATAAAAGTGTCATACATCAGTCGCATTTCACCCCCTTCACCAATCCACATCCGAGTGAAGATGATGCGATGGATATTCTACGCGGTCTCAAAAAAGTATAAGTCAGTCGTCACTTTTTTGGGTGGGGTGTTTGGAAGCGGTGTCGTCTTCTAACGCATGTTTGGATATGACGCCTAATTGGGCCATCGCAAACACCATTGTCAGCGGCATCAGGCCAAAGACTTTGAAATCTACCCATTGATCGGTCGTGAAATTACGCCACACAATTTCGTTGAGAAGGGCAAGAAGCAAAAAGAACAGCCCCCAGCGGAAGGTTAGAATGCGCCATCCCTGGTCGGTTAGTCGAAAGGCCCCGTCAAATAACACCTTCATCGTGGGCTTGCCTGCTGCCAAGCCACCCAATAAGGCAGAGGCAAAAAACAGGTTGGCAATGGTGGGTTTGAGTTTGATGAATTGTTCGTCTTGCAAATAGAGCGTGAGGCCCCCAAAGACAAAGACGAAGACGGCCGTCACGATTGGCATAATGGGGAGCGTTTTGTGGAGCGCGTATGACACGGAGAGGGAGAGGGCGATGGCAATCATAAAGCCCCCTGTTGCGTAAAAGATGTTTTGATCTTTAGGCGCGCCGACAATGTCACCGGCGTAGGCATTGAGCAAAAAGAAGACGGCAAGGGGTCCTACTTCAAGGGCCATTTTTAGCCATTGACTAGAGGACATGCCAGACTTTTGCTTGGTGGTATCGTCTTGCGCGTTACTCATCTGTTTTCCTACGTCGGCTAGGGGTGATCGGTTATGTCGTGGTACTTAATATCTACTCAAGAATTTTCTGATGCGGGTGTTTGCTCGGTTACGCTGCCGGTTAGGGCCATGGCATACTCGTGGGCGTTGAAGGTTTGCAGGTCATCTGCCCCTTCTCCCACGCCGATCATATGCACTGGCAGGCCAAAACGGCGGGCGAGGGCGACCAAAATGCCGCCCCGGGCGGTGCCATCTAGCTTGGTCATCACCAGTCCGGTTACGCCTGCGGTGTCTTTGAAAACTTCAACCTGATTGATTGCGTTCTGGCCTGTTGTGGCGTCGAGCACAAGTAAGCAGGCGTGGGGTGCATCAGGTTCAAGCTTTTTAATCACCCGCACAACTTTGCGTAATTCGTCCATCAACTCAGACTTGTTTTGCAAGCGGCCAGCGGTATCAATCATCAAAACGTCGATGTTTTCGGCGCGTGCGCGTTCAATCGCCTGATAAGCAAGGCTGGCGGCATCTGCCCCCACCTGAGTTGTGACAACCGATGCCCCAACGCGCTCGCCCCATACTTTGAGTTGGTCTATGGCAGCCGCGCGAAATGTATCGCCTGCGGCCAACATCACCGACTTGCCTTCTGTGCGTAGTTTGGCGGCAATTTTGCCGATGGTTGTGGTCTTCCCTGCGCCATTTACGCCCACCATTAATAAAATAAAGGGGGTGGGGCCGGTTGCAACGTCCAGTGGTTTGGCGATCGGGGTCATCACCTTGGTGATTTCGTTTGCCAAAAATGTACGAATTTCGTCAGGGGAGACTTCTTTATCAAAGCGGTCTTTGGCCAAGGCTTCGGTTATGTTCACCGCCATATCGACGCCCATGTCCGATTGGATCAACAAGTCTTCAAGTTCTTGCAGGGTGTCGGCGTCTAATTTGCGTTTGGTGAAAATGCCGGTAATGCCGTCCCCAAGTGCTTTGGTAGAACGGCTAAAGCCTTCTTTCATCCGTTTGAAAAAAGATCGTTTCTTTGGTGCCTCTTCGGCGGACACGGCGGGATCATTTGGTGTGTTTGGGTCGCTCATTTAGACGGCGGCTCCCTTTAGAACAGTGTCGGTTTTGTCGGAAATGGCCACAGTGATCAATTTGCCTGCCTCGCCTGCCCCTGTGAAATGCACTGGGGTGAAGTGGCGGGTGCGGCCAATGCCGGGTTTTTCAACCAAGACAGATTGGGTGGTGTTTTGAATGAGGTCTAGGTGGGCGCTGAGCGCTTGAGCCCCTTTGGTGCGCAGGCGGGTGGCGCGCTCTTTGATGGCGCGGCCATCCACTTGGGGCATCCGGGCGGCGGGGGTGCCGGGGCGGGCTGAATAGGGGAAGACGTGCAGCCATGTGAGGTCGCATTCTTCCACCAGCCGCAGAGAGTTTTCAAACATCTCTTCTGTTTCGGTTGGGAAGCCTGCAATGATGTCAGCACCAAACACCATGTCCGGGCGTAAGGCGCGGGCTTCTTGGCAGAAGGCAATCGCGTCCTCGCGGGTGTGGCGGCGTTTCATGCGTTTCAAAATCATATTGTCACCGGCCTGTAGCGACAAATGCAAATGCGGCATCAGTCTTTCTTCTTCAGCGATCAAGCGCATCAAGGCCGGATCGGCTTCAATGGAATCGATGGAGGAGAGGCGCAGGCGTGTGAGCTCTGGGATCAGTTTTAACACCCGTGTGCATAGATTGCCCAAGGAGGGGGTGCCCGGTAGGTCTGCGCCGTAGGAGGTAATATCAACTCCTGTTAGGACCACTTCATTGTAGCCATTTTCTACAAGGGCGCGAATTTGTGTCACCACTTCGCCTGCTGGCACTGAGCGTGAATTGCCCCGGCCATAAGGAATGATACAGAAGGTGCAGCGGTGGTCGCAGCCATTTTGAATTTGCACAAAGGCGCGGGCGCGGCCTTCCATGCCTTGCACCAAGTGACCGGCAGTTTCGGTCACGGACATGATGTCGTTGACGCGTACTTTTTCGTTTTGGCCGTTGGCAAGTTTAAGAAAGCTGTTGGCTTGCAGCTTTTCTTCATTGCCCAGCACAGCGTCCACTTCGTCCATTTTGGCAAAGCTATCAGGATCAATTTGGGCGGCGCAGCCTGTAACAATGATGCGGGCGTTTGGAGTTTCGCGCCGGGCGCGCCGGATTGCTTGGCGGGCTTGGCGCACAGCTTCATTGGTGACGGCGCAGGTGTTGACGATCACCGCATTGTCTAAGCCAACGCCTTTGGTGTGGTCGCGCATCACTTCAGATTCGTAGGTGTTGAGGCGGCAGCCAAAGGTTAGAAACTTTGGACCGTCTTGATCCTCTTTTATTTCCAGAGGGGTTGGCGTCTCGCTGGGCGTGCTCATTGGTTTCGCGCAAGCAGCTCTTGCGGGCTGATGCTTCCTTCGTAATCCAATGATGTCGGGCCGGTCATATAGATGTGATTGTCATCCTCATTCCACGCCATATAGAGGTCGCCGCCGGGCAAGGAAACACGAGCTTGGCGATCGCTTAGGTTTTTACGCACGGCGGCAACAATCGTCGCGCAAGCTGCGGTGCCACAGGCAAGGGTCAGGCCCACGCCGCGCTCCCATACTTTGAGGCGAATGTGATCGGGCGCTAAAATTTGGGCAAGGGAAATGTTGGCGCGTTCGGGAAACATCGGATGGTTTTCGAGCAGCGGGCCAACTTGTTCCAAATTGTAGCCTTCAATGTCATCGACAAAAAAGATCGCATGGGGGTTGCCGACATTGACCACGGCGGGGGTGTGCAAAATTGGCGCGTCGATCGGCCCAATTTGCAGTTCGATGCCGCGTGTATCGTGAATTTCTTCTGCCAGTGGAATTTGATCCCACTCTAATCGTGGTTCGCCCATGTCGACGGTAATCATCGCGCCGGGGGCGGCTGCGGCGATTAAATCTCCGGCGATGGTTTCGATCATCACGGCGTCATCTTGGGTTTCTTGCAGCAGTAAGTCACCCACACAGCGGGTTGCATTGCCGCAAGCTTCTGCGCGTGACCCATCTGTATTCCAAATGCCCATAAAGGCCGCGCCGCCATGGGTGGCGGGCAAGATGACGATCAATTGGTCGCAGCCAATGCCGTGCTCGCGGTTGCCAATGGCGGCCGCAAGGGTGGGGGTCATTTTGAACGGGGCACCCTTATGCGTGAGATGGCGTGCGTCGATCACCACAAAATCATTGCCCAATCCGTTCATTTTCAGAAAGGGGATGCTTTGTGGGTACGTGTCCGCATCAGCGTCACTTCGCGATATGTGTGCATTATCAGTCATCATGGGCGTTATATGCGCATTTTGGGTGAAATTGCTAGAGAAGAGATCGACGAGAGCCCAAAACTGTCATTACCGGACTTGTTCCGGTAATCCATCTTTTGCCCTGTCCTGAGGCAACCTTAATCCAGCGCCTTGAGCAGCTCGTCTTGCATTTCGTCTGCGACGTGGATCAGTTTTGCGCTGGCTTTATAGGCGGTTTCGGCCTGTTTCAGCTCCACAATGGCACCGGGCAGGCTGTCTTGCTCCAGCATCAAAGCATCTAAATGGCTTATGCCTGTGGGTTTTGATGAGAACGGTATTGCGGGGGCGGGCAATGCGGAATTTGGTGGTGTGCTATCTTGACCCCCAGAGCCTGCGTGGCCCGCCCCCTGAAACGTGTTGGTGATCCTTGAAGCTGCCCGTTCTGCGTGTTCCGCAGCGCGACTTAGTCCTTCTAAGGCTGTGTTCATCACCGTTTTCATGAGGAGACATTACGGATTAGGCCTTAAATGGTATTTAGGAAAAAACATCAAATTGTTCCTAATTACGATTTTGTGGTTTTTCCTCTGAACTTGTCGTCCTCGGACTTGTTCCGGGATCCATGCCGCTTCTTGGTTCATGGTCGCGGTATATGTTTCGTGGTGAAGAATGTGCACACCCTCCACTTCCGAGCCTGCCGAGACATGGATTGCCGGAACAAGACCGGTAATGACGCGAAATGCATAGTGATATTATAGTTTTACTTAGTTGTCTGAGGTTCTGCTGGTCTGCATAGTCGGTCTATGGAGCTCCTTTTCTACATTTATCTGCTCGCGAGCAAACCCAATGGGACCCTTTATATTGGCGTTACGAATGATCTGGTTCGCCGTGTGTGGGAGCATAAAAATGATGTGGTGCAGGGCTTTTCCAAGACATATCAAACTCATACGCTTGTTTGGTATGAGACGACGCCCAGCAGCGCGGCAGCCATTCAGCGCGAGAAAACCCTCAAAAAATATCCAAGATCATGGAAGGTCAACCTGATCGAAGCCCAAAACCCCCATTGGGAAGACTTGTATGAAAGCATTTGCTAATCCCGTCATCCTCGGGCTCGTCCCGGGGGGCATGTCTCCTCTTGGGGTGTGGTTAAGGTGGGTGCGCTGTGGTGGAGAATGTGCGCGTTCTTTATTTCCGAACCTGCTGAGACATGGATTACCGGAACAAGTCCGGTAATGACGCGAGGGTTAAGTGGACGTCGTCAAAGTGAGGGCATAAAATTACGACTAAGGTCCAGCCTAACGCTAGAAGTCCGAGTAGAATAGGAACGTCCTAATCCCGTCATCCTCGGGCTTGTCCCGGGGATCCATCTCTCCTTTTGGCGGGGCGCGCGCGATAAGTGCTCGGTGGTTGGGAATGCATACTCCATCTACCTAGGAGCCTGACGAGACATGGATTGCCGGAACAAGTCCGGCAATGACGCCTTTAGGTGTTAGAATGGCTTCTCCCTTGACTCTGTCCTCACCTAAGCCTAGGTTCCGTCAACTTTCGGGACAATTTATCACCCGCAAGGTCTGCACGAGGCCCAAAGGCCCAGATCTCCATCCGTCGGCGAGTTTCGCTCACGGGTGTTTTTTCCTTTGGCATGTGTCTCGGCTTTAGGCGCCCTTTGGGGCTATGGAACGGAACAGTATGTTTGATACTTTATCAGATCGCCTCGGAAGCGTTTTTGACAAGCTGAGGGGCAAAGGCGCTCTTGGGCCCAAAGATGTTGACGAAGCGCTGCGTGAAGTACGCCGGGCCTTGCTTGAAGCCGATGTGGCCTTGCCGGTTGCCAAGAAGTTCATCGAAGCTGTGCGCGAACGTGCGGTGGGTCATGAAGTTCTAAAATCTGTGACCCCAGGTCAGCAGGTCGTCAAGATCGTGCATGACACGTTGGTGGACACCTTGGGGCGTGAAGCCGCGCCGATCTCTTTGGCGACCTCCGCGCCTGTTGTCATTATGATGGTGGGTTTGCAAGGTTCTGGTAAGACGACCTCGACCGCAAAGATTGCGCGACGTTTGATGCAGCGCGACAAGCAAAAAGTAATGATGGCGTCTTTGGACGTGCAACGCCCAGCGGCGCAAGAGCAATTGCGGGTGTTGGGTGAGCAGGTTGAGGTGAAAACCTTGCCGATTGTTGCGGGCCAACAGCCTGTGGCGATTGCGAAGCGGGCGATGGAAGCTGCGCGCTTGGGCGGTTTTGATGTTGTCATGCTCGATACGGCGGGCCGTTTGCACGTAGACGAAGCATTGATGAGCGAGATGGCGGAAATCCGCGATGTGGCTAATCCGTTCGAGACCTTGCTCGTGGCTGATAGTTTGACCGGTCAAGATGCGGTCAATGTGGCTGAGCATTTCCAAAATCGCATTGGCCTGACGGGCATTATGCTGACACGGGTTGATGGGGACGGGCGCGGTGGTGCGGCTCTTTCCATGCGCTCGGTGACCGGTGTTCCGATTAAATTACTGGGGACCGGCGAGAAGATTGATGAGCTAGAGGATTTCGATCCTGAGCGTGTCGCGGGCCGTATTTTGGGCATGGGCGATGTTGTGTCGCTCGTCGAAAAAGCAGCTGAAACCATCGATGCGGCGGAAGCCGAGAAGATGGCTGCGAAGATGAAGAAGGGTCAATTTGACCTTGATGACATGGCCATGCAGCTTGCGCAGATGTCCAAAATGGGCGGTATGCAGGGGGTGTTGGGCATGATGCCGGGCATGGGCAAAATGAAGAAAGCCATCGATGGGGCAAACCTCGATGACAAAATCTTTTTGCGCCAAGGGGCCATCATTTCGTCGATGACTAAAAAAGAACGTCGCAACCCGAAGCTGTTGAATGCAAGCCGTAAAAAGCGTGTGGCGGCGGGGTCTGGTACGACGGTTCCTGAGATTAACAAGCTTCTCAAAATGCACCGTCAGATGGCGGATATGATGAAGAAGCTTGGCAAAGGCGGCAAAGGTCTTGGCGGCTTGATGGGTGGCCTAACGGGTGCCATGGGTTTGGGCGGTGGCGGTATGCCTGCGATGGGCGGCGGCGGTATGCCGTCTGATCCGGCTGAAGCTGAGGCCATGCTCAAGCAGGTTGAGGGACAGCTTCCTCCCGGCATGGGCTTAGGTGGTAATTCGATCGCCGGTGGCGGTCTCCCCGGACTTGGGGGACCAGGTGGTCTGCCCGGTTTGCCGGGCGGTAAAAAGAAGCGATGAATTTGACGGGCCTTGGTTTGAGGCCGGTCTGTAAGTTTGAGTGATTATTGATTGGTGTGATGACTTTGATGTCGTTGCACCCAGAGTTTAACTGAAGGAAATACGAAAATGGCAACGAAGATCCGTTTGGCCCGTGGTGGTTCTAAAAAGCGTCCTTACTACCGTATCGTAGTCGCTGACGTGCGTTCACCGCGTGATGGTCGTTTCATCGAAAAAATTGGTATCTATAACCCAATGCTTCCAAAAGATAGCGGAGAGCGGGTGCAGTTGGATACAGAGCGCGCTACTTACTGGCTCGGCACTGGTGCAACACCAACAGACCGTGTGGCACGTTTTCTTGATGCGGCTGGCTTGATGAAGCGTAAAGCGAGCAACAATCCGAACAAAGGTAAGCCAGGTGCTAAAGCGCTTGAGCGCATCGAAGTTGAGAAGCAAAAAGCTGAAGACGCTGCGGCTGCCGCTGCTGAAGCTGCTGCGGCTCCTGCTGAAGAAGCACCTGCTGAATAATCAACTCGTAAGAGTTGGTTTGGTTTTACCGGTTAGAAAGATAGTGCTGAATGACGCAGGAAGCTGACACCAACAAAAAGATTTGTTTGGGTGTAATCGTGGGAAGCCACGGTGTGCATGGTCGCGTCAAAATTAAAGCCTATACGCAAGACCCCAAAAGTGTGGGGGCTTACGGGCCGGTAGAAACAGCGCAGGGAAGCTTTCCGATCAAAGTGACCGGTGTGAGTAAGGGTGTTGTGATCGCTGCCTTAGAGGGCGTGCGGGATCGGACCCAATCGGATGCCATGCGCGGTGTTAGTCTGTTTGTCTCTCGTGAGGCATTAGGGGAAGACGAGGAAGAAGATAGCTTCTTCCATGCCGACCTTGTTGGACTACGCGCGATGTTGGCGTCTGGTGAGTTTGTGGGCGAAGTCGTTGGCGTGCATGATTTTGGGGCAGGTGATCTGCTGGAAATCAAGCTTGTTGACGGGCGCCTCGAGCTGATGCCGTTCACAAAAGATAATGTGCCTGAAATCCGGTTTGATGCCAGAGACATGATCATTGATCCGCCTGCGGGTCTTTTTGATGCCCCTAAATCCAAGAATCCCAAACGTCGGCGTAGTCCGAAGTCTGCGGAGAAAATGGCCCAAAAGGCAGATGAAAAGGCACGTAAAGCGGCTTTGTCGGAAGAGCTGTCTAAAACGCCCTCCAAAACTGAGGTGGGCGATTCGGTGACAACGCAAGAGACATCGGGACCGGTGACGGCCCCGGAAGACGATACGCCATCTGAAACGGACCGTGTTTCAGGGGAAAACGGTGAGAAAAATGGCTGATACCGGCTCTAAAAGCTGGGCAGCCACGGTGCTCACTCTTTATCCTGATATGTTTCCGGGATCGCTTGGACAGTCCTTGGCTGGAAAAGCGCTTCATGATAAGATTTGGGCGTTAGAAACGGTGGACATTCGTGACTTTGCGCGCGATAAACACCGCAACGTAGACGATACCCCCGCAGGAGGGGGCGCTGGCATGGTTATGCGGGCGGATGTAGTGGGTCAGGCCATTGATCATGTTTACGATGCCGATGTTTCTAACGACGACCCAGATAAGATGGATAGGCGACCGCTGATCTATTTGAGCCCTAGGGGGAAACCTCTGACGCAGGCTCGGGTACGCGCGCTGTCTGAGGGACCTGGAGTGGTTTTGCTCTGTGGTCGCTTTGAGGGCGTTGATGAGCGGGTGCTGGAGGCGCGACAAGTTGAGGAAATCAGCTTGGGCGACTACATCCTCTCTGGAGGGGAGCCAGCAGCTTTGACGTTGCTAGATGCCGTGGTTCGGGTTTTACCCGGAGTGATGGGCAAACAAGCGTCGGGCGAAGATGAGAGTTTTGAAACCGGATTGTTGGAGTATCCGCACTATACGCGGCCAGCGATCTGGGAAGAGCAGGAAATTCCTGCGGTACTGACTTCAGGCAACCATAAGAAGGTTGCTGAGTGGCGCCGAGCGCAGTCAGAAGAATTAACGCGGGCTCGGCGGCCCGATCTTTGGGAAAAATTCTGCAAAGAGAGTCGCCAGACCGATTGAACTGTGATATGGAAGCGCGCTTCAGGGGACTGTCCCCAAATGCCGTATCCGAGAGACGAGGGCTTAAGCCGATGAACATTATTCAAGAACTCGAAAAAGAACAGATGGACGCTCTAGCTGCGACCAAAAATGTTCCTGATTTTGCGGCTGGCGACACTGTCCGCGTAAACGTGAAAGTTAAAGAGGGTGCCCGTGAGCGTATTCAGGCTTACGAAGGTGTCTGCATTGCCCGTACAGGCGGTGGCTTGAACGAAGCTTTCACAGTGCGTAAAATTTCTTACGGTGAAGGTGTTGAGCGGGTTTTCCCGACTTACAGCCCTATGGTTGACTCAATTGACCTCATTCGTCGCGGCCGTGTGCGTCGCTCGAAACTTTACTACCTTCGTGAATTGCGTGGTAAAGCGGCTCGGATTACTGAGCGTAAAGAAAAAGTCCGCAAGGTTGCAGCCAAGTAAAATCGGCATGCCACTATAGAATTTTAAAGCGGGCAGGCCGAAAGGCCTTTGGCCCGCTTTTCTATTTTTGGATTTTCGACTTTTGGGTTTTAGACCATGTGGGGTGCGTATGCGCTTGCCGTAGAGGTTGAAAACCGGACTGTTCCGCGAATTACAGACTATGCGCCTCGGTCACCTCGGGGCTTAACAAACCGACAAACTAGGAGATGTGTGGAATGACTGCGCCGCGCACTATATATGACAAGATCTGGGATGCTCATGTTGTTGATCAACAGGAGGATGGCACATGCTTGCTCTATATTGACCGTCATCTCGTTCACGAAGTAACCAGCCCTCAAGCTTTTGAAGGTTTGCGCATGTCCGGTCGGACTGTTCGCGCGCCCAAAAGGACACTTTGTGTGGCAGACCATAACGTGCCAACCGAAGGCCGGGCACGCGGTATTGAAAACCCAGAGTCACGGTTGCAAGTGGAAACGCTTGAAGCCAATGCCAAAGAGTTCGGTGTTGAGTATTTAGAAATGCTCGACATTCGCCAAGGCGTTGTGCACATCGTGGGTCCTGAGCAGGGCTTTACCTTGCCGGGCACAACGATTGTGTGTGGAGATAGCCATACGTCAACACACGGTGCTTTTGGTTCGTTGGCACACGGGATTGGGACATCTGAAGTTGAGCATGTGCTCTCCACCCAGACGTTGATCCAGTCCAAAGCTAAAAACATGCTGATCCAAGTGGATGGCGAATTGCCAGACCATGTGACAGCCAAAGACATCATCTTGGCGATCATCGGCAAAATCGGTACTGCAGGCGGTACAGGTTATGTGATGGAATATGCGGGTGAAGCCATTCGTTCTTTGTCGATCGAAGGACGCATGACTGTTTGTAATATGTCTATCGAAGGCGGTGCGCGTGCGGGTTTGATCGCGCCGGACGAAAAGACATTTGAATATTTCAAAGGTCGTCCCCGGTCTCCGAAAGGGGCTGATTGGGATAAGGCGGTTGCTTATTGGCGTACGCTGCCAAGTGATGAAGGCGCTCACTACGACAAGATCATCAAGTTGGATGCGAGCGATTTGCCACCATTGGTTACATGGGGCACAAGCCCTGAGAATGTGATCTCTATTGAAGGCAATGTGCCCGATCCTAAAGACATTACCGATGCGGCTAAAAAAGCCGCTGTTGAGCGTTCCTTGGCCTACATGGGTCTGGAAGCCAATACGCCGATGACTGAGATTAAGATTGACCGTGCGTTCATCGGCTCTTGCACCAATGGCCGGATCGAAGACATTCGCGAAGTTGCCAAGCTGGTGAAGGGCCGGAAGGTTTCAGACCACGTGAGTGCGATGGTTGTGCCAGGCTCTGGCTTGGTTAAAGCGCAGGCTGAGGAAGAAGGTCTGGACAAAATTTTGATCGAGGCAGGCTTTGACTGGCGCGAGCCGGGCTGTTCCATGTGTTTGGCGATGAACGATGATAAATTGAAGGACGGGGAGCGCTGCGCGTCTACCTCCAACCGGAACTTTGAAGGTCGTCAAGGCCGGGGCGGACGTACGCACTTGGTGAGCCCTGAAATGGCGGCTGCGGCGGCTATCGCGGGTCATTTCGTTGATGTTCGTGATTTTGATTGAGCGATTAGGAAAGCTGACATAATGGATAAGTTTGAAAAAGTTGACGGGGTTGCTGCCCCATTGCCGATCCTCAATATCGATACAGATATGATCATTCCAAAGCAGTTCCTTAAAACCATTAAGCGGACCGGGCTTGGGGTGAACCTCTTTGATGAAATGCGCTACACCAAAGACGGTGCTGAGATCCCTGAGTTTGTGCTTAATCAACCGGCTTACCGGAATGCACAGATTTTGGTGGCGGGCGATAACTTCGGCTGTGGCTCTTCTCGGGAACATGCGCCGTGGGCGTTGGCTGACTTTGGGATCAAAGTCATCATCTCCACCAGCTTTGCAGATATTTTTTATAATAACTGCTTCAAAAACGGGATTTTGCCGATTGCATTGCCCCAAGCTGATGTTGATAAATTGATGGAAGATGCTGAACGCGGCGCGAATGCGACGGTGTCGGTTGACCTTGTTTCTCAAGAAATTCACGGCCCAGATGGCGGTGTGATCAAATTTGAGGTTGATGCGTTCCGCAAGCACTGCTTGTTGGAAGGTTTGGATGATGTGGGTTTGACCCTGCAAAAAGAAGCCAGCATCAATGCTTTTGAAGAGAAGCTTGCGGTTAGCCAGCCTTGGGCGTAAAACCCTCTCAATCCCAATAGTTATGAGATGGCTGGGATGTCCTTTAGGGACTTCCGGCCATTTCTGTTTAATCTTTCAGCGTGAAGGCGAGAGTAATGAGCAAACAAATTTTGATCGTCGCCGGTGACGGCATTGGTCCTGAAGTTATGGGCCAAGTAGAGCGTATTATCGACTGGTATAACACCAATCGCGGCCTTGATGCGGTTGTTGAAAACGAACTTGTTGGCGGGTGCTGCTATGAAGCGCACGGCGTTGCGGTAACCGACGAAACCATCCAAAAAGCCCTCGACGCTGATGCGGTGTTGCTTGGTGCTGTTGGTGGTCCTCAGTGGGACGGTGTGGATTTTGCGGTGCGCCCGGAAGCAGGTCTTCTGCGGTTGCGCAAAGATTTGGAATTGTTTGCCAACTTGCGCCCAGCCATGTGCTTCCCTGCGCTGGCGGATGCGTCTTCTTTGAAACGCGAGCTGGTTGAAGGCCTCGACATTATGATCGTGCGCGAATTGACTGGTGGGGTTTACTTTGGTGAGCCGCGCGGCATTGAAGATTTGCCGAACGGTGAGCGTCGCGGTGTGAATACACAAGTTTACGACACTCATGAGATTCGTCGGGTGGCGACAGTGGGCTTTGACATGGCGCGCAAGCGTGGTGGCCGTTTGATGTCTGTTGAAAAATGCAATGTGATGGAATCTGGCCTGTTGTGGAAAGAGGAAGTCATCAAATTGCACGGCGAAGGCAACGACGATGTGACGCTTGAGCACATGTTGGCTGATAACTGTGCGATGCAATTGGTGAAAAACCCTAAGCAGTTTGACGTGATTGTGACGGACAATCTGTTTGGCGACATCCTGTCTGATATTGCCGCCATGTTGACCGGTTCATTGGGCATGTTACCTTCTGCTTCTTTGGGCGCGCCAGATGCGAACGGTAAAGTGCGGGCTATGTACGAACCCGTACACGGTTCTGCCCCCGACATTGCGGGTCAAGGCTTGGCCAACCCAATCGCAACGATTTTGTCTTTCGCGATGACGCTGCGCTACTCCTTTGATTTGGGTGGCGATGCGGATCTGTTGGAAAAAGCTGTTGAAACCGTTTTGGCTGATGGCTTGCGTACAGGCGACATCATGCAAGACGGCATGAAACAAGTGGGCACTGTTGAAATGGGCGACGCGATTTTGACCGCGCTCAAAACGTTGTCTGCTTAAATATTTTACCGCCTGCTTGCATCGTCGCCGGTTGGCGGTGTTTGCGAGGGGCTGGATCAGGTGAAGGCCCCCAATCACAGGGGGTCTTTCCCCTTTTAGAGACCTCAAGGAGTTGGTCACGTGGGTTATAAAATTGCAGTTGTTGGTGCCACAGGTAATGTGGGTCACGAAATGCTCAACATTTTGGCGGAACGTCAGTTTCCCGCTGATGAGGTGGTGGCTCTTGCTTCTCGCCGTAGCCAAGGCAAAGAAGTGTCTTTCGGCGATAAAACCCTGACGTGCCAAGCGCTTGAAAATTTTGACTTCACGGGCACCGATATTGTGTTGATGTCTGCTGGTGGGTCGGTTGCCAAGGAATGGGCGCCTAAAATTGCGGCTAAAGGGTGTGTGGTCATCGACAACTCATCACACTTCCGCATGGACCCGGATGTGCCGTTGATCGTGCCGGAAGTAAATGCGGATGCTCTTGAGGGCTACACTAAGAAAAACATCATTGCCAATCCAAATTGCTCGACCGCGCAGATGGTTCTGGCGTTAAAGCCTTTGCATGATGCCGCGACCATCAAACGGGTTGTTGTGGCGACGTATCAGTCTGTTTCGGGTGCGGGCAAAGAAGCGATGGATGAGTTGTTTACTCAAACACGCGCGATCTATGTGAATGATCCGATCAATAAAGAGCATCTGACCAAGCAGATCGCCTTCAACGTGATCCCTCACATTGACGAGTTCATGGAAGATGGGGACACGAAAGAAGAGTGGAAAATGATGGTGGAGACGAAAAAAATCGTCGATCCCAAAATTAAACTCACGGCGACTTGTGTGCGGGTGCCTGTTTTTGTTGGCCATGCGGAAAGCATCAATATCGAATTTGAAAATGAAATTGATGATGTGCAGGCGCAAGATATTTTGCGGGAGGCTCCCGGCCTAATGTTGGTTGATAAGCGCGAAGATGGTGGCTATGTCACTCCTGTTGAATGTGTTGGGGATTTTTCAACGTTCATTTCGCGGGTGCGGGTTGACCCGACCGTTGAAAATGGCCTGAACTTGTGGTGTGTGTCTGACAACTTGCGCAAAGGGGCGGCGTTGAATGCCATCCAAATTGCTGAGTTGCTCTGCATCCGGTATTTGACGGATAAACACTAAGCCGTTTTGGTGTGTAATGATTTTAAGAGCCGGGAGGACCAACTGTCCCCCCGGCTTTTTTCGTTTCTCACCCCACCTTTGTTCCTCTACTTTCGTCATCCTCGGGCTTGTCCCGGGGATCCATCTATCGACAGCACGAGCCTTTTGGTTCCCGGCGAGGCTGAGCGCACTTTGCCGTTTACGCCAGCGGAGATATGGATTACCGGAACACGTCCGGCAATGACGTAAGGATGGTGATGTGGGGCTGGGGTATCGACGGGTTTACAGTTGCACCAACTCTGGCAATACAGAGGGGGAGGCCAATTCATCTCGGCCTTGGCCTAAGGCGAGATCGCGCTTGCCGATACTAAGCTGAGCGATGGCGGTGAGGCTGCCGGCTGCTTTTTGGAGTGCGGACAGGGGATCGAGGCCGTGCATCAAATGGCCGGTCATGAGGGCGGTGAATATGTCGCCGGTGCCGTTGGGAACGTTGTTGAATTTCGGCGTTGCGACTTGCCATAGGCCCTCTGTGCCTGCAAAGCAGATTGAGGTGAGGTCTGGGGTGAAGGTTGGGTAAGATGTCACCGCGAGCAGAGGCTCTGGGGAAATCCATGCGCCTTTCCCTAAAAAGTCTTCGTCTTCGTGTGCAGATGGGTTGGCGCTGCCTAAAAGTTGCATCGCCTCGAAATGATTGGGGGTGATGAGGTCGGCCGCGGCGGCTAGGTTTTTCTGTGCCTCGATAATGGGGGCGGCAACATAGGCTCCCCCGGGCCAATCGCCCATCACGGGGTCGGCCACGTGGAGCGCTTCAGGGTTGGCGTGTTTAATCTGTTGTACCAAGCGCAGAAGAGCGGGGCCTTGCTCTGGGCTGGCTAAATAGCCGGTGATGACGGCATCGATTTGGGCGAGGGCGCCGGTCTGCGTCCATTCAGCACCATGCTGCTCAATCTCTCTTACGGGCGTTATGGTCCGGTGCGGCGTGCCATATCCGGGGTGGTGACTTAAAATGAGTGTGGGAAGGGTCCAGACATCATGGCCCAGCGCCCACAGCGCGGGGGCCATGGCTGAGTTGCCGATGGTGCCGCGTAGGACTTGGCTGGATAGGCACAGAATGGTGGCCATGAGGCCTCCTTGCGTGAACACGTTAAATCTACTTGGCAGAGCTGCATAAGATTTATAGTCTGCGCGCCAAAGCAAGTGAAAGGATTTTCCATGTCTCAAGTCACGTCTCAAGCCGTTTCAGACCTCAAAGCAAAATGTGCTGCCCGTCCCCGCCGTTCTGTTCTTTATATGCCGGGGTCCAATGCACGGGCGCTGGAGAAGGCAAAAACCTTGTCTGCGGATACGTTGATTTTGGACCTTGAGGACGCGGTGGCACCAGACGCGAAGGCGGACGCGCGTGCCCAAGTATGTGCGGCTGTGAAAGCTGGCGGCTACGGCAAACGCGAAATTATTATTCGGGTGAACGGTCTGGATACAGAGTGGGGTGCTGCGGATATTGAGGCGGCTGTGGCAGCAGGTCCAGACGGTATTTTGGTGCCCAAAGTGAGCGGGCCAGAAGATGTGGACCAGATTGAGGCGGCATTGAGTGCGGCTGGTGCACCGACTGACTTGCAAATGTGGGCGATGATGGAAACGCCCTTGGCGATGTTGCAGGCCCAACAGATTGCGGCAAAGTCTCAAGAGCCCGGCTCGCACATGACTGCATGGGTGATGGGGACGAATGACATTGCCAAAGATATGCGGTCTGCGCATACCCCAGATCGCCAGCCGATGATGACATCGATTGGGTTGTGCTTGTTGGCCGCGCGGGCGTATGGCTTGGTTGTTTTGGACGGTGTTTATAATGACATCAAAGATGCGGACGGTTTTCAGGCGGTCTGTGAGCAGGGCCGCGATTTGGGCATGGACGGCAAAACGCTGATCCATCCCTCGCAACTCGCCCCGTGCAATGAGGTGTTCTCTCCCGACCCGGCGGACGTCGCTTTTGCCCGTCAGACGATTGAAGCCTTCGAGCTGCCAGAAAATGCAGGCAAGGGCGTGTTGAAAGTGGAAGGCCGGATGGTCGAGCTGTTGCACGCAGAGATTGCCAAGCGCACGGTCGCCATTGCCGAAGCCATCGCGGAGCTGGAAGCCAGCGCTTAAAGCACTGTGTGCCTCGAAGGCTTACCTCCCCACACCCTGATGCGTCATCCTCGGGCTTGTCCCGGGGGTCCATTTTGCCTCATGGATTGAGGGTGTTTGGGGTGGTGAGGGTGCGTTCTCTCTTTTGCTCTGAGACTGCGGAGATATGGATTGCCGGAACGAGTCCGGCAATGACGCGCTGGCTCTGTCTTTGCTTAGGAGCCTCACATTCCAAGGCACTTGTTTGCAATACCCTACCTTGGCCACACCCTGATGCGTCATCCTCGGGCTTGTCCCGGGGATCCATTTTTCCTCATGGATTGAGGGTGTTTGGGGTGGTGAGGGCGCGTTCTCTCTTTTGCTCTGAGACTGCGGAGATATGGATTGCCGGAACGAGTCCGGCAATGACGTAAGGGCGGCTTTAATCTAACCCTAGCCGTTTGCGGGCCTTTACGGCGGCGTCGGTGGATTTTTTGTCGGGTGTGCGGGCGGCGTCTATTGAAAGCCGTGCCCATTCTTGCAGGGTGTCTTCGTCATCAAGGATCTCGCCGGGCACCTCATAATATTTGTGGACTTCCGTGCGCCCTCGTTTGGTTGCATAGGAAAACGGCGGGCTACCGGCCTCTAAGAAGGCGTCGCGGGTTTGGGCGTTGACGGCAAAATACAGGGTGTCGCCGTTGAACATGGCAAATTGGAGGGCGTTATATTTTAACGTGCGCAGCCCAAACAACCGCCCTTTGCTGATCGGCCCAAGGGGGCTTAGAATGTCTTGAAGATAATCTATATATTCGTCTGACATTGGGCCTCTGCAGTGTGCCTCTGGGGTTATGGCTCAGGAGAGTGTGGCTAAAAGACTGTCACTTGTCGAGGCGGGGCGGGGCTGCTATGAGGGCCTATCTAGATCGTAAGGAGCGTGGATATGACTGCAAAAACCAATGCGGGAAATTTCTTTGAAGATTTTGAAGTTGGCCAAGTGCTGCCACACGCGACGCCGCGTACTGTTTCTGTAGGCGATGTCGCCGTATATACGTCTCTCTTTCCCACACGATTTGCGCTGCATTCTTCTGATGAAATGGCGCGCGAAATTGGTTACGAGCGCGCTCCGATAGACGACATGTTGGCGTTTCATATTGTGTTCGGCAAAACCGTGCCGGATATTTCGCTCAATGCGGTTGCCAATCTCGGCTATGCAGATTGCAAATTCCTCAAGCCGGTTTTCCCCGGTGATACGCTCTCCACTTCTTCTAAGGTGATTGGCCTTAAAGAAAACTCTAATGGTAAAACGGGCGTCGTTTATGTGCGCTCTACGGGCGTCAATCAGCATGGAACGGTTGTGCTTGAGTATGTGCGCTGGGTGATGGTGCGTAAGGGCGATGTCAATGCGCCGGCTCCTGAAGCTGATGTGCCGACTTTGCCGAAAGTTGTGCCTGCTGAACAATTGCATGTGCCAGAGGGGTTGGATTTTTCTGACCTTGATCCGAAAGTGACCGGCAGCACCCATATGTGGGGTGATTATAACGTAGGTGAAAAGATTGATCATATTGACGGTGTGACGATTGAAGAGTCTGAGCACATGATGGCAACGCGCTTGTATCAAAACACAGCTAAGGTGCATTTCAATCAGTATGCTGAGGGAAAGGGTCGCTTTGGGCGGCGCTTGATGTATGGCGGTCATGTAATTTCAATGGCGCGCGCTCTTTCGTTTAATGGCTTAGGCAATGCGTTGCTTGTGGCGGCGATCAATGGGGGGCGTCATGTGGCCCCTTGTTTTGGTGGCGACACGGTGTTTGCGTGGTCAGAAATCCTTGATAAAGCAGAACTTCCCGGACGCTCTGACTTGGGCGCTTTGCGGGTGCGCAGTTTTGCGACGAAAGATTTGCCATGCGCGGACCATCCCGGGCCTCTGGACGCGGGATACGCGGACGGTGTTGTGCTCGATTTGGATTATTGGGTTTTAATGCCGCGTTAGGTTGGGGTGATGCCTTTGTCCCCTGTTATTATTTATACCTGTCATCATCCATCTCTCGCATCATCCATCCCGCGTTATCATTTATCTCCCGTCATTACCGGACTTGTTCCGGTAATCCATCTTGTGGTGCCTTCAGGGCCTGATGTGCGAATCTCCCCCACCTCTTTTCCTCTTTTCCTCTTATAATGACGGTCCTATTCTTCCGGTCTATTCTGCTCCAATCAGCTTGGAAAGTGCCCAAATTGACGGGCTAAACATAGCTATCGTCGGGGCAGCGGGACTGTTTTGCCGGTGAATGTTGCTTCATCCTAAGCTGTTGTTTTTTGCAAACTATTCTCATTCCTAACGGGAATAGTTCTTTTGCAACAAATACATATCCGTATTTGCCTTGAGGCTTTGGGTCCGCTAAACACAGGGGCATTCACATTTCCTTCCATAGGACGATCCCTGATGGCTGAGACAGAAACACTAAAAGTTCAGCGGCCTTTATCGCCGCATATTTCTATTTATCGCGGTGGCCTCACGATGCTGCTGTCGATCGTGCACCGGATTACTGGTGGCGCTCTTTACTTTGGGACACTCTTGCTCGCGTGGTGGCTTATCGCTGCGGCAACGGGTCCAGAAGCTTACGCACATTTCCAATGGTTTGTTACAAGCTGGATCGGCACGCTGGTTCTGGTTGGGTACACTTGGGCATTGCTGCATCACCTCATGGGCGGCTTGCGCCACTTCATGTGGGACACGGGCACAGCCTTTGGCTTGTCGACGGTTGAATTGGTAGCCCGCCTGTCGGTTGTGCTGTCTTTCTCACTTACCGGCGTGGTCTGGGTTCTTGGATATTACATGGCGGGGGCTTTCTAATGACTGATATGCGCACCCCTTTGGGTAAAGTACGTGGGCTTGGGTCTGCTAAAAGCGGCACCGAGCATTTTTGGATCCAGCGGGTTACAGCAATTGCCAACGTGCCATTGTTCGTTTTTCTGCTGGCGTCCATCGTAAGCTTGGCCGGCGCGGACTACGCGACGGTGATGGCTTATCTGAGCAATCCGATCGTCTCAGTTGTTTTGCTGTTGATGATCTTGTCTGGCGTTTATCACATGTATCTTGGGATGCAGGTGATCATCGAAGACTATGTTCATTCGGAAGGCAATAAGCTGTTCACGCTTTTGCTCAACAAATTCTTTTCAATCTCGGTTGGCCTCGCCTGTGTTTTTGCAGTGTTGAAGCTTGGCCTTGGTTCTTGATCGCGGGGAATACTAAATGAGTGCCTCGGCATCTTACGAAATTGTAGATCACGACTTTGATGTGGTTGTTGTTGGCGCTGGTGGCGCTGGCTTGCGTGCAACATTGGGCATGGCTGAGCAAGGCCTGCGCACTGCGTGCATTTCCAAAGTTTTCCCAACCCGTTCTCATACGGTTGCAGCGCAGGGCGGTATCGCCGCGTCGCTGTCTAACATGGGCCCTGACAGCTGGCAGTGGCATATGTATGACACGGTTAAAGGGTCTGACTGGTTGGGCGATAACGATGCGATGGAATATCTCGCGCGTGAGGCTCCTAAGGCTGTGTATGAATTGGAGCACTACGGTGTGCCCTTCAGCCGGACCGATGAGGGGCTGATCTATCAGCGTCCATTCGGCGGCCACATGCAGAATTATGGCGATGGGCCTCCGGTACAACGGACCTGTGCTGCGGCTGACCGTACCGGTCATGCGATCTTGCACACATTGTATGGCCAATCTTTGCGTCACAACGCTGAATTTTACATTGAGTATTTTGCGCTTGACCTGCTGATGTCTGAAGACGGCGTTTGCGAAGGGGTTGTGGCGTGGAACTTGGACGATGGCACCATGCACCGCTTCTCAGCCAAAATGGTTGTGCTGGCAACCGGTGGATATGGCCGGGCTTATTTCTCCGCAACCTCTGCTCACACCTGCACAGGTGATGGGGGCGGTATGGTTGCGCGGGCAGGCTTGCCTTTGCAAGACATGGAATTTGTTCAATTCCACCCGACGGGCATTTACGGTGCGGGCTGTTTGATTACAGAGGGCGCACGCGGTGAGGGGGGCTATTTGGTCAACTCCTCAGGCGAACGCTTTATGGAGCGGTATGCGCCGTCTGCAAAAGACTTGGCCTCACGTGATGTTGTGTCGCGGTCTATGACGATGGAAATTCGCGAAGGACGCGGCGTTGGTAAAAACGGCGACCACATTTTCTTGCACTTGGATCATCTTGATCCGGCGCTGTTGAATAAACGTCTGCCGGGTATTTCTGAGTCTGCAAAAATCTTTGCGGGTGTGGATGTAACCAAAGCGCCGATCCCGGTTCTGCCGACGGTTCACTACAACATGGGCGGCATTCCAACCAATTATTGGGGCGAAGTGCTTGATCCAACGCCAGACAATCCAGACCGTGTGACACCGGGCCTTATGGCTGTGGGTGAAGCTGGGTGTGCGTCTGTGCACGGGGCAAACCGGTTGGGGTCTAACTCGCTGATTGACTTGGTTGTGTTTGGCCGGGCGGCGGCGATTAAAGCGGCGGAAGTCGTGGACGCTAAATCTGAAGTGCCGTCTGTCAATGAAGCCTCATTTGAGAAAATCATGGACCGCTTTGACGGCCTGCGTCATGCCAAGGGAGCGATCCCAACAGCTAAGCTGCGCGGCAAAATGCAAAAAGCGATGCAGGATGATGCGGCGGTGTTCCGAACCCAAGAGAGTTTGGAAAATGGCTGTAAGCGTATTTCTGAAATCTGGAATGAAAAAGGCGACGTGAATGTTGCTGATAGTTCTTTGGTTTGGAATTCTGATCTGATGGAAACATTGGAGCTTGATAACCTGATGGCAAATGCCATCACTACGGTTTACTCCGCTGAAGCCCGTAAAGAGAGCCGGGGCGCACATGCCCGTGAAGACTTCTCAGACCGGGATGATGCCAATTGGCGTAAGCACACTGTTTCTCGTCTTGATGAGAACGGTAATGTCACGCTGGACTATCGTCCGGTACATACAGATACACTGACCGACGGTATCGATCTTGCCAAGATCGCGCCGAAGGCTCGCGTGTACTAGGATTGAAGGGGTCAAACAATGGTAGAACTTGCTCTTCCAAAAGGGTCGGCACCTAAAAAAGGTAAAACCTTTAAGGCGCCAAAAGGCACCAAGAACATCAAGGCGTTTCAGATTTATCGCTGGAACCCGGATGATGGGGGCAACCCGTCCTTGGATACTTATGAAGTGGACATGGATGAATGCGGCCCGATGGTGTTGGACGCGCTGATCAAGATTAAAGATGAGATTGATCCTACGGTGACATTCCGCCGTTCTTGCCGCGAAGGTATCTGTGGTTCTTGCGCCATGAATATTGACGGCACGAATACGCTGGCGTGTACCAAAGCGATTGGGGACATTCGGGGTAAAGCTAAGGTTTATCCATTGCCGCATATGCCGGTGATTAAAGACCTTGTGCCGGACTTGAATAATTTCTACGCCCAGCACCGATCCATCGAGCCTTGGTTGAAAACCACGTCTCCTGAGCCGCAGACAGAGTGGAAACAATCTGTTGAAGACCGCGACAAGCTGGACGGACTTTATGAGTGTATTTTGTGCGCTTGTTGCTCCACCTCTTGCCCGAGTTATTGGTGGAATGGCGATCGCTACTTAGGGCCTGCTATTTTGTTGCAAGCCTATCGGTGGTTGATCGATAGCCGTGATGAAAGTGCGGGCGAGCGGTTGGACGATCTGGAAGATCCATTCCGTTTGTACCGGTGTCATACCATTATGAATTGTGCAAAAGCCTGTCCGAAAGGATTGTCACCGGCTAAAGCGATTGCAGAAATTAAAATGATGATGGTTGAGCGCAGCGTTTAAGCGCATCCCTCAAAACAAAAAGCCCCTGCGGATTTTCCGTGGGGGCTTTTTTTTGGGTAAAGCGTAGCATTGTAAACCTATGGCCTTGCTTTCATATCCCAAAAGTTGGTCTTGGTCGTGCGATTTTCTGTGCTTCTCTGACGCCTCAAATTCTAGTGTGAGGTGGCGATTAATCCATCGCCGGAAAGCTCATCTAAGAGTTTTTCAAACCGTGCTAGCGCGATGTCGCTGTCTTGTTGTGTCAAAACAAAATGCCGTTTTATGGTGGCATCGGAGCCTGGAATTGTAGATTGCAAGCGGATTGTATCCCCGTCGCAAAAGACAAAGAAGGCAGATCTGTCGTTCTTCATGTCGGACCCCTAAGCGTTTCTTCCGTACCCAGCCTTTTCCCCTTTTCTTACTGAATATATTGTAAGCCTGCTTTTTAGGTTTGTCTTCCCAAATACAACAGTATTCGCTGTCTTTTTCGAATGCGGAGGCTTTTTCTACAAAGTTAAGCTTTCTGTATAGGCCAAAGTGACCGATACGGATCAATTTTGTAAATCTGTACGAAGAATTAACTGTGTTTAGTGCCGATTTATTTGCATTTAGACCCTACTGTTCATCGGGTACATAGTTGGAGTGTGTGATGAGTATTTTCGCAGGTTGGGCCTTGGCCGGTGTGGTGGCTGCCGTGATCGCTCGGGTGTTGCTGCGCCGTGCGGATGAAATTGGTATTGAAGCCATGCTGCTCATCAGCATTCCTGTCGCGACATGCGTGGGCGTCTTGGATTATTGGTTGGGGATCACAGCGTCCCAAGCACTGATTTCTCAACAGATGCTTGTTGGTGTCGGAGCTTTCAGCGTGTTGATCGGCTTTCGTGCATATTACCTCAGATAGACGATGCCTGCGGTGTTGGAATGTTAGCTGTTCCGTGCGCTAAGCTTTTTCATCAATGTGACAGGGTGAGCGTGTCGAGGATGGCTTGGGCAATGGCTTTTGGCCGCTCAGGTAAAAGTGCATGGCCTGCATTTTCCAGCCGCACAACCTGTACCCGTGATCCCAGTTCTTTCTCTAAAATATCGCTGGTGTGTGCCGCAGGCGCGATTTTGTCTTCTAGGGCTTGGATCACCAATATGGGGGCGCTCCCGCCTTCCCACCATAGCTCAGAAGCGGTCGAGGTTGTCGCCTTCACCTGCACGCCTGCTGTGGCGATGTTCCAGCCCCCGACCCAATAGTCTGGAATGATGTTGTCGCCAGCAAAGAAGGCATATCGAATTTCGTCTTTCCGCCAAAATTCTGGGGCGAAACTCCAAAAGCTATGTTGCAAGGCGTCGCGTGCCCGTTTGGCGATGGGGATTTTCCCGCCTGCGGCAATCAAGATGGTGTGGGCGGTACGTTCTGGATAGGCTGTGGCGAAGGCGCGGGCAACCCGGTTGCCAAACGCATGGCCCAGTACAATGATGTTGGGATCCGCCGGACCTGCACTGGGTTGTTCGACGTCGATGATGTGTTTCACGTCCTTTGCCAGCTCAAACAAAGTCATCTCTCTTGCATCTAACCCGGTGTTGTCATGCATGCCGCGTGGTTCGATCAGGAGGCTGGCATAGCCTGCTTGAGAGAGTTGAAGGGCAAGTTCATTGAAGTCGCTGGCGGAGCGCCCAAGGCTTGGCAGCATGACGACGGTTTGTCGGTGGGTGGGGGTCGTTGCTGCGGGGGGCACGACGCTATAGGTGAGGGTGATGTGATCGCGTTGTGTGGTTTTGAGGGTCCCGACCATGTCGCGCGGGCCATCTGTTAAAATCCAATTGATCAGCGCCAAGCCACCAAGGACGCCGATAATAGCTGTGATGTTGATCATCATTTTTTTCATTTTATCTCACCCTATATGTTCGCTTATTCTTGAGTGGAGCATGGGCAGGCGGGCTGAGACAAGAGGTTTTAGCCCTTTTGCTTTTCGCGGACTTTTTCCCTTAATTTCATGCAAGGGATGGCCAGTGTTCAACATCCTAGACGGGCAGGCGGGCGCTTGGATGCTTCCTCTTGCCCTTGGGGGGCGGAGCCGTTAATCAAAGAGATGTTTTCGGTTTAGGCAGGAGAGAGCTATGACAAATCAATTGCATCACTTTATTGGTGGCGAAAAGGTTGCGGGCACAAGCGGTCGTTTTCTGGATGTATATAACCCCAATACGGGTGAGGTGAGTGCGCAAACTCCCTTGGCCACTGCGGATGAAGTCCGCGCGGCGATTGCCTCTTCTTCTGCTGCCTTTCCTGCATGGGCTGCTACAAACCCACAGCGCCGGGCGCGGGTCATGTTCAACTTCAAGCGGTTGATTGAAGACAATATGGATGAGTTAGCTGAGATGCTCTCGATGCAGCACGGCAAGGTGATCGCGGACAGTAAAGGCGATGTGCAGCGTGGGTTGGAAGTGATTGAATTTGCTTGTGGTATTCCGCATTTGCAAAAAGGGGAATTTACAGAAGGGGCCGGCCCAGACATTGATATGTATTCCATGCGCCAGCCTTTGGGTGTGGTGGCTGGTATCACGCCGTTTAACTTCCCTGCGATGATCCCCATGTGGATGTTTGGGGTGGCGATTGCGTGCGGCAATACATTTGTTTGCAAACCTTCTGAAAAAGACCCATCTGTGCCATTGCGCTTGGCTGAGTTGATGCTGGAAGCGGGTGCACCTGCAGGGGTGCTCAATGTTGTTAATGGAGATAAGGAAGCGGTTGATACGCTTTTGACGGACCCGATTGTTGAGGCCATCAGTTTTGTAGGGTCTTCGGACATTGCGCAATATATTTATGCGACGGGTGCGGCCAATGGTAAGCGGGTGCAGGCCATGGGCGGGGCTAAGAACCATGCGATCATTATGCCGGACGCCGACCTTGACCGAGTGGTCGATGATTTGATCGGTGCGGGCTATGGGTCTGCGGGGGAGCGCTGTATGGCGATTTCCGTTGCGGTTCCCGTGGGCGAAGAAACCGCTGATCGGTTGGTTGAGAAGTTGGTGCCGCGCGTTGAGTCTCTTAAAGTGGGTCTGTCAACTGATCCGGATGCGGATTATGGTCCTTTGGTCACTGGCGTACACCGCGATAAAGTGTCGAGCTGGATTGATCGCGGGGTTGAAGAAGGCGCTAAGCTGCTGGTTGATGGGCGCGGGTTTGAAATGCAGGGCTATGAAAATGGTTTCTTCTTAGGCGGGTCTTTGTTTGACCATGTCACACCAGACATGGACGCCTATAAAGATGAAATCTTTGGGCCTGTGCTTCAAATTGTGCGCGCTAAAACATTTGAAGAAGCGGTTTCTTTGCCGTCAGATCATCAATACGGCAATGGCGTGGCCATCTTTACACGTGATGGAGATGCCGCCCGTAGTTTTGCCTCACAGGTAAATGTGGGCATGGTGGGTATCAATGTGCCTTTGCCTGTGCCGTTGGCGTATCACTCCTTTGGGGGGTGGAAGCGATCTGCCTTTGGGGACACCAATCAACACGGGACGGACGGTGTGCGGTTTTACACCAAAATCAAAACTGTCACGGCGCGTTGGCCAACGGGCGTTAAAGATGGGGCGAGCTTTGTTATTCCCACAATGAAGTAAGCGCCAGATTTAAGTACGCAGATTATAAATAAGAGCGACGGTGAAAGGGGAGCAGTGCTCCTCTTTTTCGTTTGGATAGATAGATGAGATAGGTTTTCGCCCGGTGTGGGCCGAGTGAGGCTGGGTTCAGTAATTCTTCAAATTGTGAAGCGGCTGCGTTGCTTTCTCTATGTGGGTTCCGGTAGAATTGCCGCTCAGCATTGTTCAGTACTGGAGTGATCTATGACGACGGGGCCATTGCAGGCGTATCGCAAGTTGGTAGCCGAGGGTGCGCTGTCGAGCGACCTTGAGCAAGAGCGTGCTGCACAACACTTAGGCAGGCTTTATGATGAGTTGTGTCATTGGACGCCGGGTAAAAAGATAGGCCCTCTTGGGTTTCTAGGGGTTGGGCGCATGGCGCCTGTGCCGCGCGGCATTTACCTGTGGGGGGATGTGGGCCGGGGCAAATCTATGCTCATGGACATGTTCTTTGATGTTGTGCCGATAGAGAAAAAGATCCGCGTGCACTTTCACGAATTTATGGCAGAGACACATGGGCGCATTCATGCGTGGCGTCAGCGTGAGCAGGAGGGCAAAACCAAGGGGCATGACCCCATTCCCCCGGTCGCGGCTGAAATTGCCAAAGAGGCCCACCTCATTTGTTTTGATGAATTTCAAGTACACGACATTACCGACGCTTCAATATTGGGGCGTTTGTTTACGGCCTTGTTTAAGTTGGGCGTTGTTGTGGTGGCCACGTCCAACCGCGCGCCGGATGGGCTTTATGAGAATGGGCTTAATCGGCAGCGGTTTTTGCCGTTCATCGATTTGGTGACAGAGAAGCTGGAAGTTCTGACGCTGGATAGTGACCGGGACTACCGCCTTGATCGGATGATGGGGATGCGTGTCTATCACACGCCTATCGGGCGTGAAGCGACGGAGGCGATGGATGCGGCCTTCTTTCAATTGACGGACCGGGCGCAAGGGGAGCCGCGTGTCTTGAATGTTAAAGGGCATGATGTGGAGGTGCCGCAAGCGGCTGGCGGTGTGGCGCGGTTTAACTTTGAAGATTTGTGCGCCAAACCTTTGGGGGCCTCAGACTATCTTGAGATCGCCGATACGTTTGACACCATCTTGATTGATAATGTGCCGGCCATGAGCAAAGAAAAGCGCAACGAAGCCAAGCGGTTTGTGAATTTGATTGATGCGCTTTACGAACGCAAGGTGCGCTTGATCGCCTCTGCCGAAGCCTTAGCGATCGATCTTTATCCCAGCGGTGATGGAGCGTTTGAATTTGAACGCACGGTATCGCGGTTGATGGAAATGCAAAGCGCAGAATATCTTGGAGTTGATCCAGAGGTCGTCTAGCTCTTTTTGATCCCCCCCCCTCTCATATGAAACCAAAACGCCAGCCCAAGAATTTTGGACTGGCGTTTTGGTCGCGTTTCATGTGTCGCCCTTGCGTTTGGGGCTGCCCTATCTTGGATCGGGGGTTATGATTTTTCCGTCGGAGCGAAACGCTGGCAGCGGCGTGGGGCCTGCATAGGCCATAACTGCGATGGGCTGGTCTGTGTCTTCAACCTCTGCGACCGTTGCTTCTGCTGGGGCGTCTTTGCGCTGCGTTGTCATTTCGTAAGACCAGTTCTGACCATATGAAGACTGTAAAAATCCGAAGCTGAGAGGCGCTGGTTTGCGCTTGGGTGCGCGGGCCGATTTGGTCGGTGCGGCATCTACGCGAAAGCTTGACGCTAAGCGGCTGCGGTCAACAGGTGTAAAGCCGTGAATGATCGGATTGGTCATGCGTTGGGTTTCGAGGTCGGCCAAAGCGGTTGCCATCACGGCTGGGTCACTTTCCATCAAGGCAAGGACGCCTTGGAAATCTTTATCTGTTGCGCGCGAGCCTTCTTCTTCGCACAGCTCACGTTCTGCGCTTAAAATGCTTTCAAGCACGCGGCAGTCTTTGCCCGTTGCTGCTGAGAGCGCGTGTTCTGGCAGATCTTTGCCGGTCATGAATGTGGAAGCAATCCCTGCGATGCTTGCAAGTTCAGCAAGAGACAAAGCGCCTGCAATGGGTCCGGCGCAGCCTGATAGGCCCACGGCTGTGGCGATAAGCAGTGCGGTTGTGCGCAGCTTCTTTGTCGCGGTGTGTTGTTTCGTGCTGATCTGTGTGCTCAAAATCGTGGTTGAAACCTTTACAAATGCGTTCTGCATTTTCGCCATCCCCATCGAACTCATTTACCATGAAGCCGATGCTATCTAAGTTGCCCCCAACCAATAGCACCGCCTACCCCTGTGATCTTGGTTCTGACCAATTTCACATAAATTAGTTGAAAAACAACAAACACCCGCTGTTTTACACTTTTGCTCTTCTCATATTTCGTGTCTTTGATCGTGGTCCTTTGGTTGGAAAGAGTCAACACGGGGCGTGGCCTTTGGTTAATGTTCCGGTGCCGTGACTGTCTTGATTTTGAGCAATTATGATCTGATCACGGCGAAAATTTTATGAAAGAGTTCATATTTCTTAACAGTTTTGCTTGATTTGCTTGCGTGCCCTTGCGAATGCTGCCAATTCGCGCTACTAGGCAGGCAAGAGTTTCAGGCCACTCGGCCGGATAGATCGGTCTCAAATTGAGAGGCAGGCCCGTTCGGTTTTCATGCATTAAGTTCGCTTATAATTTCCGGAGACTTCATTCCATGGCACGTAACAAGATTGCACTCATTGGCGGCGGCCAAATCGGCGGCACACTCGCTCACTTGGCAGGTATTAAAGAATTGGGTGATGTTGTTATCTTCGACATCGCAGATGGTATTCCACAAGGTAAAGCACTTGATATTGCTGAAAGTGCGCCTGTTGATGGGTTTGACGGTTCTTTCACCGGCACCACCAAATACAGAGACCTTAAAGGATCTGACGTGATCATCGTAACGGCTGGCGTTCCGCGCAAGCCTGGCATGAGCCGCGATGACTTGCTCGGCATCAACCTTAAAGTGATGCAGCAAGTTGGCGAAGGCATTGCTAAATACGCTCCTAAAGCATTTGTGATCTGCATCACCAACCCGCTCGACGCGATGGTTTGGGCGTTGCGTCAGTTCTCTGGTTTGCCACACAATAAAGTTGTCGGCATGGCGGGTGTTTTGGACAGCTCACGCTTTGAACATTTCTTGGCGGATGAATTTAATGTGTCCATCAAAGACGTGAACGCATTCGTTCTAGGTGGTCACGGCGATACAATGGTTCCGTTGCCACGCTATTCAACTGTTGCCGGTATCCCGCTTCCAGACTTGATCAAAATGGGTTGGACAACCAAAGAGCGTTTGGCTGAAATCGTTCAGCGTACCCGTGATGGCGGTGCTGAAATTGTTGGCTTGCTCAAAACTGGTTCTGCGTTCTACGCACCAGCTGCCTCTGCCATTTCAATGGCGGAAGCTTATTTGAATGACCAAAAACGCGTGATGCCATGTGCGGCTTTCTTGAGCGGTCAATATGACGTGAAAGACCTGTACGTTGGTGTGCCGGTTGTGATCGGCGCTGGTGGCGTTGAGCGCGTTGTTGAAGTGAATTTGAACGCAACCGAGAAGAAAGGCTTCTTGAAGTCTGTTGCTTCGGTTCAAGGGCTGGTGGATGCATGCATCCAGATCAACCCTGAAGTTGCGAAAGGCAAAACAGTTGCCAAAGCGAAGACAAAAGCACGCGCGAAGTAATTCTCACGCTCTGCTGACAGAATTGTATGTGGAAGGCGGTCCTTTTTGGGGGCCGCCTTTTTCATTCGGCGTATTTTTCGTGAAGGGCAGTTCATCCCGCTCTGACAAGCTTTCCCCGACGCATTCCGCGTCCCCACGCGGAAAACCGCAGAAAGGTGCCCATATTTGCTGTTGTCAGAATCCTCAGTGGTGTTATATCTCGATGACGATTAGGGATATTAACAGGTGCTGACTTAGAAATGGCGCCGGAAGCCGGTCAAAGCGAATGAACATTCACGAATATCAAGCGAAGGCTGTGCTCGCCAAATATGGCGTGCCAGTAGCGCGCGGGATCCCGGCCTTTAGTGCCGACGAAGCCGTAAAAGCAGCAGAAGAGCTTGGAGGCCCAGTTTGGGTTGTCAAAGCACAAATCCACGCAGGCGGTCGCGGTAAAGCGGGCGGCGTTAAAGTGGTCAAATCCATCGAAGAGGTCAAAACGGAAGCTGAGCGTATGCTCGGATTGACGTTGGTGACGCACCAAACAGGCCCTGAGGGCAAAGAAGTGCGCCGTCTCTACATTGAAGATGGGTCTGCTATTCAAACAGAACTTTATCTTTCCGCTCTTGTCGATCGCGGCACAAGCCGGGTTTCCTTCATCGTTTCGACGGAAGGTGGCATGGACATTGAGCAGGTTGCTGAAGACACGCCAGAAAAAATCCTCACATTTGATGTGGATCCGGCGTCAGGCATTCAAGGGTTCCATGGGCGTAAAGTTGCCTTTGCTCTTGGCCTCTCGGGTGACCAAGTCAAGCAGTGTACGAAGTTGATTGCCAACCTCTACAACGCTGTGATGACGGAAGACATTGCGCTCCTTGAAATCAACCCACTGATCGTGAACGGCGAAGGCAACTTGCTTTGCTTGGACGCGAAAGTGAACTTTGATGGCAATGCGCTTTATCGTCATCCTGACATTATGGAATTGCGCGATCTTGATGAGGAAGACCCTCATGAGGTTGAAGCCTCCAAATATGACCTTAACTATGTGAAGCTCGATGGCACCATCGGCTGCATGGTGAACGGTGCTGGTTTGGCGATGGCGACCATGGACATCATCAAGTTGTACGGCGAAGAGCCTGCAAACTTCCTTGATGTTGGCGGTGGGGCCACAAAAGAAAAAGTTACGGCTGCGTTTAAGCTGATTTTGTCTGACCCGGCTGTAGAAGGCGTTTTGGTCAACATCTTTGGCGGCATTATGCGCTGTGACGTTATTGCTGAAGGCGTTGTGGCTGCGGCGAAAGAGACAAAGCTCTCTGTGCCATTGGTTGTGCGTCTTGAAGGCACAAATGTTGAGCTTGGCAAACAAATTATGGCTGACTCTGGTCTGCCTATTATTTCTGCCGATGATCTTGGCGATGCTGCCGATAAGATTACTAAAGCTGTGAAGGAGGCAAAATAATGGCTGTATTGGTCAATTCAGATACCAAAGTCATCTGCCAGGGCTTCACTGGTAGTCAAGGGACGTTCCACTCAGAGCAAGCGATTGCTTATGGCACAAAAATGGTTGGTGGTGTTAGCCCAGGTAAAGGCGGCAAAGACCACTTGGGTCTGCCTGTTTTTAACACTGTGGGCGAAGCTGTTGAACGCACGGGCGCGAATGCGTCTGCGATCTACGTGCCGCCTCCGTTTGCAGCGGACGCTATTTTGGAAGCCATCGATGCAGAGATCGAACTGATCGTTTGTATCACGGAAGGCATTCCTGTGCTCGACATGGTGCGCGTTAAGCGGGCGTTGTCTGCGTCAAAATCTCGGTTGATCGGCCCTAACTGTCCGGGCGTGATTACACCGGGTGAATGTAAGATCGGCATCATGCCGGGTCACATTCACAAGCGTGGATCTGTCGGCATCGTTTCTCGTTCCGGGACGTTGACTTATGAAGCTGTGGGCCAAACAACGGCTGCTGGCTTGGGTCAATCAACGTGTATCGGTATTGGTGGGGACCCTGTTAAAGGGACTGAATTCATTGACGCGCTGGAAATGTTCCTTGGCGATGATGAAACAGAATCCATCATCATGATTGGTGAAATCGGGGGGGCGGCTGAAGAAGATGCGGCTGAATTCCTCAAGTCCAATAAGGTCAAGAAGCCAATGGCTGGCTTTATTGCCGGTGTGACAGCACCTCCAGGACGTACAATGGGCCACGCGGGCGCGATTGTATCTGGTGGTAAAGGTGGCGCTGGTGACAAAATTGAAGCAATGAAATCTGCCGGTATTTCGATGGCGGATTCCCCTGCTGCATTGGGTACGACCCTCGTGGACGTACTGAAAGGCTAAATCACAAATCCTTCAACAGGATGTGTGAAATATTTACTGTTTAATTTGCGATGATGGCGGCAAATTAAAGAGGACATTAATATTGGGTATGCCACACTCATATGGTTAATTTGAGTGTGGCATCCCAAGAAATTTAGAAGGGGGGTGCGGGCCCCTTCCGCATCGACCAGCATGAGCAAGTCTAGCGAAAACGAAAACTTCGAGCAAACCTCGTTCCTCTCCGGCACAAATGCGGCCTATGTGGAAGAGCTATATGCTCAGTATCAAGAAAACCCGGAATCAGTAGATGCGGATTGGCAGACTTTCTTTGCCAGTTTGGGAGATGCGCCAGATGCCGTGCTGAAAAGTGCGCAAGGTGCTTCCTGGGCGCGCAAAGACTGGCCTCAGCCTGCAAATGGCGAATTGGTTTCTGCGCTGGACAGCAATTGGAACACGGCTGAAATTGATCAGCCCAAAATTCAATCAAAAATTGCGGCAGCTTTGCCTGAGGCATCAGAGACAGATGTGCGGGCGGCGACCTTGGATTCCATTCGGGCGCTGATGATGATCCGCGCTTATCGTATTCGGGGCCATTTGGATGCTGATATTGATCCGCTCGATATGCGCGGGGAAAGTCATCACCCTGAATTGCAGCCGGGATCATATGGCTTTGGTCCTGAGGATATGGACCGTCCGATTTTCATCGATAATGTGTTGGGACTAGAGCACGCCACTGTGCGCGAAATGCTCGATATTCTGCACCGGACCTATTGTGGGACCTTCGCGATTGAGTTCATGCATATTTCTGACCCTGAAGAAAAGGGGTGGTTGCAGGAACGTATTGAGGGCCGCAATAAGGAAATTAGTTTTACCCAAGAAGGCCGTTTGGCGATCCTTGATAAGTTGATCCAAGCTGAAGGCTTTGAGAAGTTTTTGGGTGTGAAATATACCGGCACCAAGCGGTTTGGTTTGGACGGTGCGGAATCTATGATTCCGGCGCTTGAACAAATCATCAAACGTGGTGGCGCGTTGGGCACCAAAGAAATTGTCATGGGGATGCCGCACCGGGGGCGCCTGAATGTGCTCGCCAATGTGATGGCCAAGCCGTTCCAAGCGATCTTCCACGAATTCCGGGGTGGCTCTGTCAACCCTGAAGACGTTGAAGGGTCTGGAGATGTAAAATATCATCTGGGTGCGTCTTCTGACCGTGAATTTGATAATAACAAAGTTCACTTGTCGCTCACCGCGAACCCGTCTCACTTGGAAATTGTTGATCCAGTGGTTTTGGGCAAAGCGCGTGCGAAACAGGATCAGTTTGGCCGGGACCGTAATACAGC
>JARGNZ010000002.1:178243-220169 GCA_029209985.1 Parvibaculaceae bacterium | reverse complement strand
ACCTCTCCTCAAAGCCATCCGTGAGAGTGGCGCTGTGAAGGCCATGGCTCACATTACAGGCGGTGGTTTTGACGAAAATATCCCGCGCGTGCTGCCGGATACTCTTGCGGCCCACATTGATGGTTCCTCTTGGTCCTTGCCGGCTGTGTTCCAATGGCTTCGCAAACTGGGCGGCATTGAACTTTCCGAAATGAGCCGCACATTCAATTGCGGCGTCGGCATGGTGGTTGTTGTGGAAGCGAACAAGGCTGAACAGGTTACTGAAATTTTGCAAAGCGAAGGTGAGACTGTCTACCAGTTGGGCACGCTTGCAGCGCGTGGCGATGGACCGGCTGTTTTGATGCAAGGTGAGCTGGGATCAGGCGCATGAAGGTTGGTGTCCTCATTTCCGGGCGCGGAAGTAACCTGCAAGCCCTTATAGATGCTTGTGCGGAAGCCGATTTCCCTGCTGAGATTGTGACTGTGATTTCCAACCGCCCCAACGTGGGTGGTTTGGAGTTGGCAGAAGCGGCGGGCATTCCCCATCAGGTTATCAATCACAAAGACTTTGAAGACCGCGAAAGTTTTGACGGGGCACTAGATGAGGCCCTGCAAGCCGCTGGCGTCGAACTCATTTGTTCTGCGGGCTTCATGCGCATTCTGACCGATGGATTTGTTGAGAAGTGGCGCAATAAGCAGCTTAACATTCACCCTTCCCTGTTGCCGTCGTTTAAGGGGCTGCATGTGCATGAACGCTCTATTGAAGCCGGGGTGCGCATTAGTGGCTGTACGGTGCATTTTGTGCGTGCAGAAATGGATGATGGCCCGATCGTGGCTCAAGCTGCGGTCCCTGTGCATAGTGATGACACAGCCAGCACCCTCGCCGCGCGTATTTTAGTGGCAGAGCATAAAATCTATCCCCTCGCGCTGAAATTAGTCGCAGAAGGCAAGGCCCGTGTGGTGGGTGAGAAAGTTGTCTTTTCAGGACTAGACGAAACCGAAGAAGCGCCAGTGCTGAGCCACCCGCAGTAGAGCGCTCCCAAATAGTCGCTAAAAAAGCCCCCCGGCGCATATGCTCCGGAGGGCTTTTCTTTGTGATAAGCGATTGGCTTAGCCAACAAGCTCTGCATCAGAGAAGAAGAATTTGATTTCTTCTGCAGCAGTTTCAGGCGCGTCTGAACCGTGCACTGAGTTTGCTTCGATGCTTTCAGCAAAATCTTTGCGGATAGTACCTGCATCGGCGTCTTCTGGGTTTGTTGCGCCCATGATTTCGCGGTTTTTCAAAACAGCGTTTTCGCCTTCAAGAACCTGAACCACAACTGGGCCGGAAATCATGAAGTCGACCAATTCACCAAAGAATGGGCGCTCTTTGTGTACTGCGTAGAAGCCTTCAGCTTGCTCGCGGGACATGTGGATGCGCTTAGAAGCAACAATCCGAAGACCGTTAGATTCGAAACGATCAACAATTTTGCCGGTCAAGTTGCGGCGTGTAGCGTCGGGTTTAATGATAGAAAAGGTGCGTTCGAGAGCCATTGGGTCTGTTTCCATTCGGTTGCACATCAAAGAAAAGCGAGCACCGCCCGCCACAATTGCGCGGGTTATAGCCGGAGAGGCTGGCGGGAGCAACCATTCGTGTGCTAGAGAGCGGATCAAGAAGGAAATCTCATGTTACATATTAATGATCTCACCTACCGAATTGAAGGCCGGGCGCTGTTCGAGCAAGCGACCGCCGCTATCCCAAAGGGCCACAAAGTGGGCCTTATTGGGCGTAATGGGGCTGGCAAGTCCACCCTTTTACGGCTGATTTCTGGCGATATTGCGCCAGAATCAGGCTCTGTGACCTTGCCCAAAAAAGCCACCATGGGGCAAGTTGCGCAAGAAGCGCCTGGTACGCAGACCAGTTTGATCGACTTTGTCTTGGAAGCCCATGAAGAGCGCCATGCTCTAATGCAGGAATCAGAGACTGCGACCGATCCGCACAGGATCGCCGAAATTCAGACCCGTCTAGCAGATATGGGTGCACACAGCATGCCTGCCAAAGCGGCGGCTATTTTGGCAGGCTTAGGATTTCCAGAAGATACGCAGTCACGGCCTTGCTCGGATTATTCTGGCGGGTGGCGCATGCGGGTGGCGCTTGCGGCCATGCTGTTTTCCGAGCCTGATATTCTGCTCCTTGATGAGCCGACCAACTACCTTGACCTTGAAGGGGCGATTTGGCTTGAGAGCTTTCTGCGTTCCTATCCCTATACGGTCATTATTGTTAGTCACGACCGGGATCTGTTGAACCGCTCTGTCACGGGCATTCTGCATTTGGACCAACTCAAGCTGACTTACTACTCAGGTGGGTTTGAGCGGTTTGAACGCCAACGGCGTGAAAACCTGATGCAGCAAATGTCTCAGCGGAAAAAACAAGAAGACGCACGCCGCCACATGGAAGCTTTTGTGGAGCGCTTCAAAGCGAAAGCCAGTAAAGCCAAACAAGCCCAGTCGCGTGTGAAGGCATTGGAGAAAATGGCTCCTCCAGCTTCTATCGTGGAAGAACGTATTGCACCGTTCCATTTTCCTTTTGCGGAACGCGCCCTTGCTTCGCCGATCATTCGGATGGAAAAAGCCAGCGTCTCTTACGAAGAAGGCAAACCCATCTTGCGCAATCTGGATCTGCGGATTGACCAAGATGACCGGATTGCCCTTTTGGGTGCCAACGGCAACGGGAAATCGACCTTTGCCAAATTGGTTGCGGACCGGCTGCAAACATCTGATGGCAATCTCTTTAAGCATAAGAAGCTCAATGTTGCCTATATTGCGCAACATAACTTGGACGAGTTGAACGCAAACGACACGCCCTATGAAGCTTTTCGCGGTATCATGCCGGATGCGACGATCGCCCAAGTGCGTGCAAAGGCTGGTTTCTATGGATTTGGTGCCAACAAAGCTGACACGAAGATATTGCAACTCTCTGGCGGGGAGAAAGCTCGTCTGCTCTTTGCAATCGCGACATACAGCAAGCCCCATGTTCTCATTCTCGATGAGCCAACCAACCACCTAGACATGGAAGCGCGGGATGCGTTGATGCTGGCGGTCAATGACTTTGAAGGCGCCGTCATTCTCATTAGTCACGACCGACATTTGATTGAAGCGTGCGCGGAACGCCTTTGGCTCGTGTCTGATGGCTCGGTCACGCCGTGGGAAGATGATCTGGACGCCTATACCAAATGGTTGCTTGATCCCGCGCGTAAACGCGGCCCCATGAGCCAGAACAAAAAAGAAAAGGCGAAAGCAGAGGCTGGCGACAGCGAGAAGAAAATTGCACGCCAAGCGGCCGCAGACCGTCGCAAGGCGCGTGCTCCCCTAAAGAAAAAGGCGGATGAAGCGGGCCTAGAGGTCGAACGTATTGCCGCTGAGGTTGCTAAGTTTGACCGTCGCCTTGCCAACCCCAAACTCTTTCAGCAAGAGCCTGACAAGGCCAAGCGCTTTGCGCGTGGCCGCGCCAATGCACAAAAGGCGCTGGAGAAAGCTGAAGAAAAATGGATGCTGCTTTTGGAGAAATTCGAAGATAGCAAAAAGGCACCTTAATAGAATTGACAAAACATCTATTTCACCAATTATGCTGTACTCAAACTTGATCTACAGCTGATTGGTGACCTGATGTGCAATATTCGACGTCGTTATATTTTGTCCACCCTAACCGTTGGTCTCCTTCTGCTTACCGTCTCCTATCCACAGGCGGCGCACTCTGCCATAGAGCGTGACCCCTATGGCATGGAGAAGGCTGACAGCATAACGCCTGGGTGGTTGGAAGAAAAAATGAAGGCCCATCTCGCCGGTCTCTGGTTTGAACGCGGGCAGCAATATGCCGTCGGACGTATTGTCAAAACAGATCATGTGGCTTCTTTTGAATGGTACGAAAAGGCAGCCTACTTAGGTCATCCAGAAGCACAGTTTAATCTGGGAATTGCCTACCACTGCGGAACCGGCGTAGAGCCGAACATACATCTAGCGGTTCAGTGGTTTAAGCGTGCGGCTGAACAAGGCTATGAACGCGCCTATCACTCGCTCGCGCATTTATATGGCGACGAAAATGATGATGAGCTTGCGCAGGACATCGAAAAATCACACGCATTGTTTCGCAAAGCCGGTGAAAACGGCTCCGCTAACCTTGGGTTGGAAAGTCATTTAGAAGACCCTCACAACATTAGCTGTGAATAGAGTTTGGGAGCTGTGAATAGGGTTGGGGAGTAATAAGGCCTAGCCTGCTTTTTCCCAGCGGCCTGTTTCGGCTTGCTTCCAATAGGTGACGGCGTGTCCTGCCCCTTGTAGGGTTTTCCAATGGCCGCGAGCGGCTGCGACAGCTTCGTCGTTAAGACCGTCGAACATGAGAACACATCGTTCGTAGGCGGATAGATCCCCGGGCACACTGCCATCAACCAAAAAGATGACTTGAGCGCCGTTCGGGTTTTCTTCCTGATCGGTCAGGTAAACTGGTTGCTTGGCGGGGTCGCCATCCTCACGGGTGCCGTGAGGAAGAAAGCTTCCATCCTTATAGGTCCATAGCTCACTGGTTAACGCTTCACAGCGTTCTTTGGTGCTGGTTTGCACAATTGCCTTCCAGCCACGCTCCAACGAACGCTCGAGGAGACCCGGTAAGGTCCCCTCTAACGTCGCACGTGTTAGGTGATAGAATAGCACCTCAGCCATAGCGGCTTAACCCTCGTAGTGTGCTTCAACCAAGCGGTTGAGAAGGCGAACGCCGTAGCCAGACCCCCAGCTCACATTGATGTCGGATTTTGGGGAGTTCATTGCAGTACCGGCAATGTCCAAATGCGCCCATGGAGTGTCATTGACGTATCGCTGCAAAAACTGTGCAGCGGTGATGGAGCCACCGTACCGAGAGCCGACATTTTTCATATCCGCAAACCGGCTATCGACCATTTTGTCGAACTTCGCCGTCATTGGCATCCGCCAGACTTTTTCATCGGTTTCCAACCCAGCTTCCGTGAGCTGCTCGCTCAGCTTATCGTTGTTGGAAAAGAGCCCTGCATATTCTTGGCCCAACGCAACCATGATGGCGCCGGTCAATGTTGCCAAATCGATCATGAATTTTGGTTTGAAGCGATCTTGTGTGTACCAAAGCGCATCCGCCAAAACTAACCGGCCTTCTGCGTCTGTGTTGATCACTTCAATGGTCTGCCCTGACATGGAGGTCACAATATCACCGGGACGTTGTGCGTTCGCATCTGGCATGTTTTCAACCAAGCCGACCACACCGATGACATTGGCTTTTGCTTTACGCGCCGCCAAGGCGTGCATGAGACCAGAGACACAAGCGGCCCCGCCCATGTCGCCTTTCATATCTTCCATGCCACCGCCGGGTTTCAAGGAAATGCCGCCTGTATCAAAGCAGACGCCCTTACCCACGAAGGCAATAGGTTGATCTGCTTTTTTGCCGCCGTTCCAGTGCATCACCACCATTAAGCTATCGCGCACGGAGCCTTGCCCCACACCCAGCAATGCGCCCATGCCAAGGCGGGCCATTTGCTTCTCTGTCAGGACTTCAACTTTCACACCAAGATCGGTGAGTTTTTTCAAGCGTGCAGCAAATTCAGCAGGGAATAAGACGTTTGCAGGTTCGTTGACCAATTCACGCGCGAACAAAACACCATCCCCGACTTTGCCCAATGGGCCAAAGAGACGACGTGCTTTTGTGGACACGGCAGAACGTACAACAAGGCTGGTCAGCTCTTTTTCGCTTGGCTTTGCTTTTGTTTTGTATTTATTGAACGCATAGCCGCGCAGTTTCGCGCCCAGTCCAATATGAGCAGCGGCTTCTTCAATGCTTACGGGGAGACCTTTAATCTCTCCGATCACGACTGAGGCTTTGGGACCATTTTTAGCTAACCGTGCAGCAACCTTGCCACCCAGTTTTTCCAATTTGTCCGTATCGAGGTCTGCGCCTTTGCCCGCGCCCATCAAAATAATACGCGTCAGCGTTGTTCCCTTTGGTGCCACCACATCGACGGTGGACCCAAGCTTACCGCTGAACTCCACCGCTTTGGCTGCGCGTTTAAGCGCCCCATCGGTTTTCACATCCAAATCGGCTGCAACACCGGACAGTGTTTTACCTTCTCCAGTGAGAACCAGTAGGGCCTCGCCTTTTGGTGTCGCCATGTCTGCAAAGGAAATTTTTATCATGTATTGCCTCATCGTGGCCCTTCGGCCTGTTGCTTTCATTGGGTGCCGCATTCGCAAGTGGCAGCATGAGCAGAAATATAAAGTATGCAAGATGCTGAGCATCTGCAGGGCTGCTATTGGGCTGCACTCGTTTTCGCCCTATCTGCTTTTCAGCCCCTCTACACGTGAAACCTACGTGTCAAAACCGATTTCGATTGCAAGGCACCGCCACGGGCCTGCACTCAAAACAGGTTTAGAAATGATTCGTGCGTTTGTACTTTATCTTTCTACGCTAAATTGTTTTATCCATTCGTTTTCTTGGTAAAAATATCCTATCTTAAACGGTGGCTTGGGGAAGCCCTTTGGACGCTAAGTCCTCGTTTTAATTTGATACCCTCTATTCGTCGTTTGAAAATCGCATAGAAGGTCTCATCCGATGATCGCTTTACAGCGACGACTTTGGTGCATTGATCGATGTTTTCTGCCTTGAGCCGATACCTTCTTAGACTGACGTTTACACCCTTTGCCATTGCGACGGTGGTTTTGACTGGCATCATTTGGCTAACACAAGCTTTGCAATTGTTGGATGTGGTGATTGCCCAAGGTCAGGGCTCAGGCACATTTTTTCTTCTGACCCTTCTGGTGCTGCCCACTGTTTTGGCAATCGTTTTACCTATCTCTTTGTTTTTCGGGGTGCTTTTCGCACTTCATAAAGCCTATACGGACAGCGAGCTGGTTGTGATGTTTTCTGCCGGATTGAGCCGCTGGGGCATTGCCTTGCCGATTTTGGGTTTCGCCAGTTTGATCTCGCTCGTGGTCTTCCTGCTCAATCTCTACATCATGCCCGCCGCTCACAGAGAACTGAAAACGCGGATTTATGACATTCGGGCCGATATCGCCTCCTCGATGATCCGTGAAGGCTCTTTCACCAATCCAATCAGTGGCTTAACGGTTTATGTTCGGGAGCGTTCTGGGAACGGTATCATCGAAGGTATTTTGGTGCACGACAACCGCAAGCCCGGTGAGCCAGTGACATATATGGCGGATACGGGGCAATTGATCCGTTCTGCCGCTGGCCCCCGGTTGGTCATGTTCAATGGCACCGTTCAACGGGCCTCTCACAACAAAACTAATGACCCGGAGATGCCCGATAAAACGTCCATCACTGTGCTTCATTTTGCGACCTACACATATGACTTGTCCGCCTTAGCGCCGAATCGCAACAAAGGCTATTTGGAAGCGCGGGAAAGATATTTGTGGGAACTCTTTGAATATGACCCGACGGATGCGTATTCAGAACGCAATCGAGGAAAGCTGCTGGCTGAGCTGCACGACCGCTTAGTCTCCAACTTGTTTCCCCTGATGCTTGCCTGCATCGCCATTGCGTCGCTTATTTCTGCTGAATTCAATCGGCGGGGTTATGCAACACGCTTAGTCATCGCGATTGTTTTTGCCCTACTCGCCCGCCTCTTGGCCCTAGGGTTGTTCAATATGGCCGATAGCAGCAAGATCGCCGTTGTCGCCTATTATCTATTGCCCATTGGGGTGATTGGTATGGCGTTGGCCAGCATAGCCGGGGCCCCTTTTGACAAATGGGTTATCAACGGCTGGTACGCTGTTATTGACCGTATCCGTCCCACAGATAAACCATCCTCAGGCACTCCCCCGACATCAGGAGATGCGGCATGAATTTCAGTTGGACCCTCTCACGGTATTTTGGCTATCAATTTCTCAAAATGAGTTTTGGGGCCTTTGCCGTCTGCACCGTTGTCATTTTTCTGGCGGATTTTGTCGAGTTGTTACGGCGCACATCTGACAATCAAAGCATTAGCTTCCTTGATGTTTTGACCATGACCTCCCTACGTATGCCCAGCTTAGGTGCTGAAGTGTTGCCGTTTGCGGTTCTCATTGGGGCCATGGCAGCGCTGTTGCGGCTCAACCGATCCAGCGAGCTGGTTGTGGCCCGCGCGGCCGGTGTCTCGGCGTGGCAGTTTTTGGCCCCCATTTTTGTATTGGCGTTCATTCTCGGCACCTTTGTCACAACGGTTTATAATCCCGTTGCCGCCCGCATGATCTCTCGCTTTGAGGTGATGGAAGCCAAGCACATCAAGGGACGCGCAAGCATTCTATCACTCAGTCAATCTGGGTTATGGCTGGGCGAGGCCAATCAAGAAGGCCGAAAGGTTGTGCACGCCTTGCGGGGCAGCCAGACTGATGCCGGGATTGAGCTGCAGGACGTTATTGTTTTCCAATATGGTCCGAGTGATGAGTTTTTAGGCCGAATCGACGCGGAGAAAGCCTCCCTCGACAAAGGGTTCTGGCTTTTGACGAATGCTTGGATCACGGGTATTGAGCCGCCCACGTCCTATGAAAAAGAATACCAACTGAAAACCAACCTACAGCCGACACAAGTTCAAGAAAGTTTTGCCAGCCCGAAAACCATTTCATTTTGGGACTTGCCTCGTTTTATTGAAACCGCAGAAAAGGCCGGGTTTTCGGCTGTTCGGCACCGAATTTATTGGCACTCGCTTATTTCCAATCCTGTACTTTTTGCCACAATGGTGCTGATTGCAGCGGCCTTCACCATGCGGACTTCGCGCATGGGGGGGCTTAATCAACTCATCATTGGGGCTGTGATCTCAGGGTTTTTGTTCTTCTTCCTCACCAAACTGTCTTTGGCGCTCGGCAACAGTGGCAGTGTGCCACCTTTCCTCGCGGCATGGGCACCGGCAGGGGTTGCGCTCCTTCTTGGGCTTTCTGCCTTGTTTTATTTGGAAGATGGCTAGGTTAATTTGAAAATTGCTGGGTTTTGCCTAGAAAATGGGTCACAGACACTTTAGAAGTATAGGTTAACGCGTGGCAGACGGAGAATGGCCGGGGGTATGGTGTTTTCTGGTAACGGCTTAGGGGGCAATGGGGAATTAATGTCGAATCGTGAAACACAGTGGTCAAAACGCACCCAATTTTTGGGAAGCGTCGCCCAGATCGGCTTTTCACTGATGGCATTTCCTTTTACAAGCCGCCTTTTACTTGGCAGTGCGGCCGTTGTCGGCCTTACGTTGAGCGATGCCTCCGGGCAATCTGCTTTTGCTGCACCGACCGCCCCTCTTCCTACAGTGCAATCGGTTTCCGAAGACGACGAAGTTTTGATGCAAGCCGATGAGCTTGTCTACAATCAAGACACGCAGATTGTTACCGCTGAAGGCAATGTTGAAATCGTCTATGGCCCCCGCATTTTGATGGCTGACCGGGTCACGTATAACCAAATTACGGGCAAAGTTAGCGCACAAGGCAATGTGTCCTTGGTGGAGCCATCAGGGGACGTGGTTTTTGCTGACAATGTTGAGCTCACCGACGAGATGAAAAACGGCATTGTGGAATCCATCTCGATTCTGCTTGCGGATAAATCCCGCCTTGCTGGTAGTAAAGCGGAGCGCAAAGACGGGAACGTCACGACGCTGCACAAGGGGGTCTTTAGCCCATGTGAGGTGTGTAAAGATGATCCGACGCGCGCGCCTTCTTGGCAGGTGAAAGCCTATAAGGTAGTGCACAACAACGAAGAACATCGCATTCTTTACGAAGATGCTATTTTTGAAGTTCTGGGCGTCCCGGTGATGTATCTCCCCTTCTTCTCGCATCCCGACCCCACGGTTGAGCGTCAATCGGGCTTTTTGACGCCGTCGTTTAAGGTTTCTGATGAGCTGGGTACGCAGTTTCAACTCCCCTACTACTGGGCTATTCAGCCTAACATGGATGCAACCCTCACGCCGCGCTATACCCGCGTTCAAGGGATGCTTTATCAAGGCCAATTCCGCCATCGGCTGAATGAAGGGCAATATTCCTTCGACGTGGCAACCAACTTCCCGAAAAACCCGCAAGAAGACGCTGGCACACCAGCGGACACAAACTTCCGTGGATCCTTTTTTAGTGAGGCGGCGTTCAAAACCGAGTCTGACTGGACTTGGGGCTGGGATGTGGAACTCACATCCGACGACACTTTCTTGCGTCGTTTCGACATTAGTAGCGACACGGACTTAACGTCTACGGCCTATGTTGAAAAGGCATTTGGTGAGGATTACCTCCGCGCCGAAGGGTTCTTCTTCCAAGGTTTGCTCTCCACTGATGACGACGACACCACTCCTTTTGTGGCTCCTCTGATCAATTATCACCATGTCTTTGATGATCAAATCCTAGGGGGCGACACGACCCTCGACACCAATGTCATGGTGCTGCGCCGGACTGAGGGCGCTAATTCCACACGCTTCTCCAATACATTTGGCTGGGAACGCCCCACAACCACCGAGTCTGGTGAACTCTATACTTTCTTTGCCAGCTTGCGCGGCGACATTTACCACACGAATGATGTCACCCTTGATGACGGTAGCCTTTCGGACGACAACTATGTTGCGCGCGCCCTCCCGTCTATGGGTGTTGAATGGCGCTGGCCACTGGTGCAAGCCACGGGCGGCTCTCGCCAAATCATTGAGCCGATCGTCCAGTTGATTTACTCCCCTTACGGCGGTAACCCGGATGAAATTCCAGACGAAGACTCGTCTGCATTTGACTTCGATGATTCCAATCTTTTTGATCGCAACCGCTTTGCCGGGCTTGATCAATGGGAAGGCGGCCCACGGGCAAACATTGGTGTGCAGGCTTCCACCTACAGTGCAGGTGGTGGATTTGCGAGTTTCATGATCGGTCAAACTCTACGTATGAGAGAGAACTCGGCCTTTAGCCAAGAAACAGGTTTGCGCGATCAGCAATCTGACTATGTCGGTGCGACTGTCTGGCGCCCGAATAGTAACTTTGAAATCTCTCACCGCTTTCGTGTGGATCACAACAGCTGGGAAATTCACCGTAATGAGGTTTATCTCAGCGGCAACTACGGTCCACTCAGCGGTTCACTCACTTACGGTCAATTTGGCGATACATTCTCGTCAGGGCTTCAAGACCGCGAAGAAATCCATGCGTCTGCCAAATACCAATTTGCTGAATATTGGTCGGTGAGCGGTTCAACTCGTCAAGATTTGGAAGATAGCCTTTCGATCGAAAATAAAATCGGCATCGATTACCTAGATGAATGTATCGGTTTTGGCCTTTCTTACGAGGAAAGCAACTATGAAGACCGGGATATTCAACCTGAACAATCCATCATATTCCGTATTTCTTTGAAGCATTTGGGTGGTGCGGCGTTCTCTCAAGATGTCACTGAAAATACAACGTATTAATTGTCCGTAATAACAGCTCCAAACCATGTGGAAATGTTGAAACGCATACTCAATTGAGTATGCTGATCCTAACAAGTAATTGCCCCACCCGTTAGCATCCCCTCTTCTCAACTATTTAGGGGTTTAGCTTGCAACCACTTTATTGCCTCGGCGCATACCCACACGGTGAGGCTGAGATTTCATGACCAGGTGCAGAATGACACTCTTTAGACGTTTGCTAAACCTTGCCTCTCCTCGTACCGGACTTACTTTCGCAGCCTTGGCGCTCAGTGGCCTCACGGTGATGTCAGTGCCCGGCACACCCCTTACCGCAACCGCTCAAGCGGCGGAGGTGCAAGGAATTGCGGCAATCGTAAATGATGAGGTCATTTCTGAGTATGACCTTGATCAGCGGATGCGCCTGCTTGTGGCTTCCGGCAGTATTCGCCCGACCAAAGAGAATGTAGAGCGCCTCAAGGAACAAGTGCTTCGCAGCTTGGTGGATGAGAAACTACAGAGCCAAGAACTCGCGCGCCTTGAGTTGAAGGTGGAGCAGTCAGAAATCGATTCTGCGCTTGAACAAATTGCATCGCGCTCAGGCCGCACGCCGGATGAAATCATTGCTCTTTTGGGCAATTCCGGTGTCACCAAAGAGGCTTTCATTGGCCAGATCACAGCCAACCTCGCGTGGCAAAAGGTGACTGCTCGTTTGTTTGCCCCACAAGTTACTGTCAGTGCAGATGAAGTAGACGAAATTCTCAATCGACTGGCCGCTGATGCCGATCAAAAGCAATACCAATTGTCTGAGCTTGTTTTGTCCTTCGACAATGCGGCCCAAGAGCGCGAGATGACGGCGGGTGCCGAGCGTTTGGTGCAGCAATTACGCCAAGGGGCACCGTTCCAAGCGGTTGCCTCGCAATTCTCCCAGTCTGCCTCTGCAGCACGGGGTGGCGACATTGGATGGGTTGCAGAAAGCCAACTGCCTGAAAGGGCTTTGGAGGCGATCCGTTCAACCCCGTTGGGCGGCGTGACAGACCCTATCCGCACGACAAATAGTATTTTTGTTTATAACGTTCGGGCTGCCCAACAAGGCACCGGCCCCAATGCAATGAAGAACCAATTTATTCTGCTGCGCACGCTCTTTCCTGTGCCAGCAAACGCCACGAATGCGCAATATGCGAGTGCAGATGCCAAGGCCAATCGCCTCAAAGCTCAATTCAAGACCTGTAAACAGATGGCTGACCTTGCCCCTAAATTTGGAGGTCGTGTAGACCCGCCACAAACTGCTCTTGCTGGTCAATTGCGGGATCCTTTGCGGAGCCAATTGCAAGCCTCAAAAGCTGGCACAGTGCTTGGTCCAATGCGCTCTAAAGCAGGTTCTGAATTATTTGCCATTTGTGACCGTAAAGATGACCAAGGCACCAACATCACACGTGAGAGCGTTGAAAATAGCTTATTCTCGCAAAAAACATCCATGGTATCTCGCCTTCAGTTTCGTGATTTGCGTCGTGACGCGATCGTCGACTCAAAGAAGTAGGTCGTAAATGAGCCAAGCAGCCTCACCTGCCCCTCCGCTCGCGCCTCAAGCGTTGGCGGTAACGATGGGTGATCCTGCTGGCATTGGCTGTGAGGTGACGCTCAAAGCGTGGCTTACCCGCGCCATTGACTTGCCGCCCTTCTTTCTTCTCGATAGCCCGGCGCGGGTGAAAGCTATTGCTGAGCAATTGCAGTTGAACGTGCCGATATGCTCCATATCCAAACCTGAAGACGCGCTCCTTGCTTTTCGTGACGGCCTGCCTGTTCTTGCGCTTGAGGAGGCCGTGGGCCTTCCCACATCCAAATTGGGCACACCTCATCCGGCTTGGAGCCAAGCTGTGATTGCTTCAATTACGGGTGCCGTTGAATTGGTGCGCGCCGGGAAGTGCAGCGGTGTGGTGACCAACCCCATTCACAAGGCATCCCTTTACGAAGCCGGGTTTAAGCATCCGGGGCATACTGAGTTTTTGGCCGAATTGACTGGTGGCACGCCCATCATGATGCTGTCAGCGCCCGGGCTTAGGGTGGTGCCTATTACCATCCACATCGCCCTGCACCGGGTGGCTTTGGAACTTACAACGGACAGGATTGAAACCTGTGGCCGCATTTTAGCCCAGAGCCTTACGCAAGATTTTGGGATTGCCAAGCCCCGCATTGCTGTTGCTGCCCTTAATCCCCATGCGGGAGAGGATGGCGCCATGGGCGATGAAGAGAGCCGTATTATTCAACCTGCCGTCAACCGGTTACGGGCGGCGGGTATTGATATTTTTGACCCTGCCCCGGCAGATACTTTGTTTCACGCCCGTGCGCGGACGCATTACGATGCGGTTTTGTGCATGTATCATGACCAAGCGCTTATTCCGCTGAAAACAATTGATTTTGACCGGGGGGTGAATACGACCCTTGGGTTGCCCCTCGTCCGCACATCCCCAGATCACGGCACAGCTTTCAATATTGCCACCCAAGGCATTGCCAACGCAGAGAGCTTTATTGCCGCGCTTTACGGCGCTGCGACGATGGCCCAACATAGAATGGCAAGCCGCCACCCCGGCTTGACGGAGAACCCAAATGAGTGATGGCCTTCCCCCCTTACGTGATGTCATTGACACTCATGGCCTACGCGCCAAAAAGTCATTGGGTCAAAACTTTCTGCTCGACTTGAACTTAACCAGCCGCATTGCACGCACGGCGGGGAGTTTTACAGGATTTGACATTATCGAAGTGGGGCCTGGTCCTGGCGGGCTGACACGCGCGCTTTTGACCGAAGGTGCTGAACGCGTTATTGCCATTGAACGTGATCCCCGCTGCCTTGCTGCATTGGGAGAAATTCAAGCGGCCTATCCGGGACGCTTGGACGTGATTGAGGGAGATGCGTTGGAGGTTGATTTAGAAAACCTATCCGACCGACCCAAAAAAATTGTCGCCAATTTGCCTTATAATGTCGCCACACCGCTTCTCGTTGGGTGGTTGCAAAGCGAGCCATGGCCCCCTTTTTTCACCAACCTTTCGCTGATGTTTCAGAAAGAAGTCGCGGATCGGATTACGGCCCAACCGGGCAGCAAAGCCTATGGCCGCTTATCCATTTTGGCTCAGTGGCGATGTGAAACTGAATTGATGTTTGATGTAGACCGCCGCAATTTTACACCTCCCCCTAAAGTTACCTCTGCAATTGTGCGCCTCACCCCTCGGTCAGAACCGCTGGCACCAGCAGATGCAGGCATGTTGAACCGTGTTGTCGGGGCGGCTTTTGGCCAAAGACGCAAAATGGTGCGGGCCAGCTTAAAACCACTGGGACGTGATCCACTGCCCTTGCTCGAAGAGGCAGGCATTGCCCAAGAAGCCAGGGCTGAAACGCTCAGTGTAGAGCAATTCTGCGCTTTAGCGCGTGCCTACAGCGCGGCTGAATAAATTATCAGATGCCGCATTGTCCCGGACGTGTAGGCATGGCAAACTAAGTACATCCCGCCAAATACTCCACACAGTCAGTACATTTACTGGCATCAAGGGTGGGGGATCTGGCCTTTTTTACAGGGCGGAGTGGTGTACATTCACTGCTCATAATATTTTATCGCCCAAATACGCACCTGATGTGTATTGGTAGCTATGACAACAAGAAACGGCTCAGGAGGCCACCAGCTATGAAATCTCAATCCATCGTTGAATATGGTGAAGCTCTTCAGGAAACAGCTTCTGAAACACCGGCACCCCAAGGCGCTCAAGTATTGATTAAAGTCACTCACTGCGGCGTGTGCCACTCTGATGTGCATTTGCACGATGGCTATTTCTCAATGGGCGGCGACAACAAGCTCGACGTTCGGGGAGGCCGCAAATTGCCTTTCACTCTTGGACATGAAATTGAAGGCGAAGTAATCGCTGTTGGGCCAGACGCTGAAGGCGTTAAAGTTGGCGACCAACGGGTTATCTATCCGTGGATTGGTTGCGGCGACTGCCCTACGTGTAACCGCGATGAAGAACAGCTCTGCAACAAACCACAACAATTGGGCATTCAAGTTGCCGGTGGATATGCAACCCACGTGTTGGTTCCGCATTCCCGCTACGCTTTGGATTATGAAGGTGTGCCAAAAGGTTTGGCTGCAACCTACATGTGCTCAGGTTTGACTGCATATAGTGCCATGAAAAAATTGGGCAGCATCAGCGATCAAGAGCGCGTCATGGTTGTTGGTCTTGGCGGTGTTGGCATGATGGGTCTGCAATTTGCCAAAGCAATGTTTGGACAAGCGCCATTAGGTGCGGATGTAAACCCAGCGACATTGGAAGCTGGGCTTAAAGCGGGTGCGCATCAAACTTACAACCCAACGCAAGAGGACGTCGTTAAACAAATCCTCAAGGATACAAATGGCGGGGTGCCTGCCGCTGTTGACTTCGTGGGTTCTGAAGCCTCTCTCGCCTTTGCCTCGTCTGTTGTCCGTAAAGGCGGCAAGGTGATTGTTGTTGGGCTGTTTGGCGGTGCCTTGACAATGCCTATCCCTCTCTTCCCAATGCGGGCCATTTCTATTGGTGGTGCCTATGTGGGCTCATTGGGCGAGACGCACGAAATGATGAAGCTGGTTAAAGCTGGCAAGATTGATCCGATTCCAGTTGAAGAACGCCCCCTCGACCAAGCGACAAAATCTTTGCAGGATTTGCGCGATGGTAATGTCGTAGGACGTGTTGTTCTAAAGCCATAACATCGGCTTTGATACGAATTTGGGGAGCCCTTGGGCTCCCCTTTTTGTTTGGACTTCGTAAAAACGAACGCGCTCTACAAGGTTTGTTGAAGCCCCCGCACAAAATTTGCCAAGCCAATTTGGCGCTCACGTTTCAGCCTCTCAGCACGTAGAATTGAGCGTAGTTTTTTCATGCTCTCTTCAACCACATCATTGATGATGATGTATTCATAGTCCGTATAGTGACTAATTTCATTCCACGCCTTATCCATGCGTGCCGCCACAACCTCAGGCGGATCAAGCGCCCGCTTGGTGAGACGCTTTTCCAATTCTTGGCCCGACGGGGGCATAATGAATACTTTGACCAAATGCTGGTTCGCCGTTTCCATTAGTTGTTGCGTGCCCTGCCAATCAATATCGAACAAGACATCGCGCCCTTTCGCCAAAGCCTCGTTTACGGGTGCACTCGGTGTCCCATAATAATTGTCAAAAACTTTGGCGTGTTCGAGTAACTCCCCGCGATTGCGCATCAACCCGAATTCTTCTGTGCTCTTGAAAAAATAGTCACGCCCGTCCACTTCCCCTTCACGCGGCGCGCGTGTGGTGACAGAAACGGACATGGAGATGTTTTCATCTGCTTCCAGCAGAAGGCGCGACAAGGTGGTTTTGCCTGCGCCAGATGGAGAAGACAGCACCAGCATTAAGCCATGGCGTTGGATTGCAATTTCACTCATTCTAAATTTTGTACCTGTTCGCGGAGTTGATCAATGACGGCTTTAAGTTCTAGCCCAATTCGGGTGATATCTACGGAGGCTGCTTTGGAACACAGTGTGTTGGCTTCTCGGTTAAACTCTTGGGTAAGAAAATCTAATCGACGCCCTACCGGATCGTCGGAGGCAAGCAGCTCATGGGCTTGCTCAACGTGAGCATGGAGACGGTCGATTTCTTCCCGAATATCAACCTTGGTTGCCAGCAAGGCGGCTTCTTGCGCCAATCGATCTTCGGAAAAATTAGATGTGCTTTGCAGCAGCTCATCCACTTGGGCTTTCAACCGCGCCCGTTGCGCTTCCATTGAAGTCGCAGGTGAGGCGGCAGCTTCACGTGACAGCTCGTCAATGCGGGTGACGTGCCCGGCAAAGATTGTACCGAGCTTAGCCCCCTCTTCGGCACGTGCGGACGCTAATGCTTTTAATGCCCCTTCAAAACTGGATATGAGGGCCGCCATCAAAGCTGTCTTTTCTTCGTCAGATTGTTTTGGTTCGGCCAGTTCCATTACACCTTTAATGCCTAAAATACCTTCGGCAGTGCTGTCGCCCAGATAAATGCCGCGCGTCCGCAGGTCTGCGACCGCTGCGAGAACAGATTGCAAGCCTGCTTCATTCACTTGAGGGGTGGCCTGCATTGTCGAGCGGTCCAATTGCAGCGATGCTTGAATATTGCCGCGCTTTAGGTGTTGGCCAACCATTTTGCGCAAATCCGGGTCAATGGCCTCAAAGCCTGAGGGCATACGGAACCGAATATCCAGTCCCTTTCCGTTTACGCTGCGCAGTTCCCAATACCAACGCCAAGTGCCGTCTTGGCCATCGAAAGTGCCTTCATGGCGCGCAAAGCCGGTCATGGAGCGGAGGGTCATCTGTCACCTATTCTGATCATGGTCTTTGGGAATCAATTTGTGGCACGAGTATAGCCGCTCTCGCCTATTTACGCTGACGTTCAATTTTACGCCAATTTCGCACGTTTTTCTCATGCTCTCGCAAGGAGGTGGCAAATACATGCCCGCCGGTGCCGTCTGCCACAAAATAATAGAATTTGCTGGTGGGAGGATTCAGAACGGCATGTATGGCGTCAGGTCCTACCAAGGCAATGGGTGTGGGGGGAAGCCCATCAATTTGATAGGTGTTGTAAGGGGTCTTGCGGTCAATCTCTGAGCGGCGCAGGCCCCGGCCAAGGGTCGTTTTGCCCAATGTAATCCCATAAATAATGGTGGGATCTGATTGCAAGCGCATTGGACGACGCAAGCGATTGATAAACACCGATGCCACTTGCGGACGTTCGGCGGCAAGGCCTGTTTCTTTTTCGACAATGGACGCCAGAATCAAGGCTTCTTGGGGGCTGTTCAGCGGCAAGTTTTCAGCCCGCGCCGCCCATTGTTTATCCAACTCTGCAGTGAGAGCGGTGCGCATTTGGGTGACAAGCTCTGTGCGCGTCATCCCGCGTTCAAAAAGATAGGTTTCCGGCAGCAAGGACCCTTCGGGCGGCATGGCGGGCAGATCACCAGTCAAAATGGGGTTTGCTTGGATGACAGCCATCGCCTCCTGCACCGTGATGCCTTCTGGGATGGTCACTTTGTGCAGGATGGATTTCCCCGATTTGAGGAGAGCGAATATCTCAGCCATAGAGGCCGCAGCTGGAATATTATACTCCCCAGCCTTGAGAGCGCCCTGTCCCTTTTGTAATTGGATCCCGAACCGAAAAATCCGCGCATCTGTGATTGCGCCTGCGTTTTCCAATTTGCGGGCAATCGCGATCAGGCTGGTGCCTCGTTTGAACTGCACCGTGAGGTCTTGGCTTGCAGGCCCCGCACGTTCGTATTGATCTTTTGCGTAATAAAAGGTGCCGCCTAAAGCGCCCGCACCCAGCACACAGATCAGCATGAAGCTCACCAGAAGCCACTTGAGAAACCGTTTTGGCTTTTTGGCGCTAGAAACAGCTTCAGGCTGAGCGGTTTTTGCCGCATCAGCCTGAGAGCCAGAATTTTCTGTTGTGTCCGGTGTTTCCGTCAATCGTCCACTCTTTGCATGACAAGGGAAGCATTTGTGCCCCCAAACCCGAAGGAGTTTGACAGAACCGCGTTAATTTCGCGTTTGCGTGCTTTGTGCGGCACCAAATCCAAGTCAGTCTCGACAGAGGGGTTGTCCAGATTAATGGTTGGTGGCGCAATTTGGTCCTGCAACGCCTTGATGCAGAAAATAGCCTCAATCGCCCCAGCAGCCCCAAGAAGGTGGCCTGTGGCCGATTTTGTGGAGGACATAGACAATTTAGAGAGAGAGCCCTCAAAGAGCCTCTGAACGGCACCCAGCTCGATTTCATCGCCTACTGGAGTAGATGTCCCGTGCGCGTTGACATAATCAATCTGATCGGCTGCCATGCCTGCATTTTTCAATGCAGACTGCATGGCCCGGTAGCCACCATTTCCATCGGGTGCGGGAGAGGTGATGTGATAGGCATCACCGGAAAGACCGTAACCTTTGATCTCCGCATAGATTTTTGCGCCCCGCGCTTTTGCGTGCTCGTATTCTTCGAGTACGACAACGCCTGAGCCGTCACCCATGACAAAGCCATCCCGGTCCTTATCATAAGGGCGTGAGCCTTTTTCAGGGGTATCGTTAAACCCTGTCGACATCGCACGGCAAGCCACAAAGCCAGCGATCCCAATGCGGTTCACGGCACTTTCAGCACCACCAGCAACCATCACATCGGCATCGCCAAACATGATGAGACGTGCGGCATCCCCGATCGCATGAGCGCCTGTGGAACAAGCCGTTACAACCGAGTGATTGGGCCCTTTAAGACCGTGTTCAATCGACACATAACCGGAGATCAGATTGATCAATCGGCCGGGAATGAAGAATGGGCTCACTTTGCGCGGGCCGCGTTCCTTCAAGGTGATGGCAGTTTCGGCAATACCGTTCAATCCACCGATACCAGAACCGATCATCACGCCAGTGCGGAATTGATCTTCGTCGGTCTCAGGTTTCCAGTTCGCGTCTGCGAGGGCCTGCTTTGCCGCCGCCATGCCGTAAATAATGAAATCGTCTACCCGGCGCGCTTCTTTGGCGTCAATCCAGTCTCCAACGATAAAGGCGTCATCGCCTTCTCGCTTAACCTGGCAGGCAATTTTACACGGAAGATCCTCTACTTCGAAATCCGTAATGCGCTGCGCGCCAGATTCGCCGGCAATAAGCCGTTTCCAAGTTGTATCAACACTGCTGCCCAAAGGGCTAACCATGCCAAGACCGGTAACCACTACGCGTCTCATGAGGGACCACTCCGTATAGAAAGTTTTGCCCGCAATCCGTGCAGGCCTTCAAAAAAAAACGGAGCAATCCCCTAGATGGGGAATTGCTCCGCTTTCAAAACTTAAACGTTGGCAGTGATGAATTTTACTGCATCGCCAACGGTCTGAATGTTTTCAGCTGCGTCATCAGGAATTTCAACGCTGAATTCTTCTTCGAAGGCCATAACCAACTCAACAGTATCCAGGCTATCAGCACCCAAATCGTCGATGAAGGAAGCACCTTCTACGATTTTGTCAGCGTCAACGCTCAAATGTTCGACAACGATTTTTTTAACGCGATCTGCAATATCACTCATGTCTTATTCCTCAGTCTTAAAGGCCGTCCAATCTAACCTCTACACAAACTGAGACATTTCAGTGAGTGCCGGGCCAGCTGCGGCAAAATTCATATTCTTGTCGCCTGTAAATGCCTCTTCCGCAAGCGAAATCGCGGTCTAGGTACCATACTTTCTCTCACAATGCCAACTCCACAGTGTGAGATACTTGCGTGCACATAAATAGCAGCATATACGCACAAGCAACTGTTTCAATTGATCTTTTTAGATCAAATCATGATCATGCCACCATTCACATGGATTGTTTGTCCAGTAACATAAGCACTTTCGGGAGCAGCGAGATAAAGGCATGCCGCTGCAATTTCTTCTGGCGTACCCATGCGACCGGCAGGGATTCGCCCATTAATAGCTTCTTGTTGTTTCTCGTCCAACGCGTCTGTCATCGCCGTTGCAATGAAGCCTGGCGCAACCGTGTTTACAGTGATGTTACGGCTAGCGACTTCCTGCGCGATTGATTTGCTCATGCCAATCATACCCGCTTTTGACGCCGCGTAATTGGCCTGTCCGGGATTGCCCATTACGCCAACGACTGAGGTAATGCCAATGATGCGGCCCCAGCGACGTTTCATCATCCCGCGCATGACACCACGGCAGAGACGGAAACTTGCGGTCAAATTCACCTGCAGAACATCATCCCATTCGTCATCTTTCATACGCATGAAAATGTTGTCTTTGGTGATTCCCGCATTGTTGACCAAGATATCAAGCTGACCCATTTCTGCTTCAGCCTGCTTAGGCAACGCATCAACGGCATCTAAATCCGATAGATTGCAAGGGAGAATATGTGTGCGTTCTCCGAGGCTTGAAGCTACTTCCTCAAGCTTTTCTTTGCGCGTGCCGGACAAAGCAACCGTCGCCCCTGCCTCATGTAAAGCTTTGGCAATAGAAGAGCCAATGCCACCCGAAGCGCCAGTGATAAGCGCTGTTTTTCCCGTGAGATCAAACATGGGGTCGGTCCTTTTTGTTCGCACCTTCATCTACATTGAGTGAAGGTCTTAAATTTTTCGATGCAGGTGTCGCCTGTAAATTAGGCGATTTTGCGACGAGATTTAGAGTGATGCGAGAAAAGCTTCCACATCGGCAGGGGTTCCCACAGCAGAGGCTGCGATAGATTTGTCGATCCGCTTTGCCATTCCGGTCAATACTTTGCCCGTGCCCACTTCCACGGTCGCTTCAACTTCTTGGGCAGCCATCCATAAAACACTCTCACGCCACCGTACCCGGCCCGTCACTTGTGACACTAGGAGATCGCGGATCGCATTTGGATCACTCACAGCTTCAGCCGTTACATTTGCCACCAACGGCACAGCAGGTGCTTGCATTGTGACGGCACTCAAAGCTTCTTGCATGGCGTCAGCGGCGGGTTGCATCAATGTGCAATGGAACGGTGCGCTGACAGGAAGAGGCATGGCACGTTTGGCCCCTTTTTCTTTTGCCAATACGATTGCCCGTTCAACAGCGGCTTTACTGCCTGAAATCACAACTTGTCCCGGCGCGTTGTCATTTGCCGCTTGGCAAACTTCGCCCTGTGCAGCTTCCTCAGCTACGGCCTGAGCGGTCTCAAAGTCCAAACCCAACAAGGCTGCCATCGCGCCCTCGCCAACGGGTACAGCTTTTTGCATCGCTTGACCACGGATTTTGAGAAGACGCGCCGTATCGGCAAGCCCAAAGGTTCCTGCGGCTGCTAATGCTGAGTATTCCCCTAAAGAATGGCCTGCAACATAGGCTGCATGATCGCCGATCTTAAAACCACCTTCAGTTTCTAAAACCCGCATGGTCGCCATAGAAACGGCCATCAATGCCGGTTGGGCATTTTCTGTCAGTACAAGATCTTCAGCCGGGCCGTCCCACATCATCTGCGTGAGGTTTTGCCCTAATGCATCATCAATTTCCTGAAATGTCTCACGGGCAACGGCAAATGCATCTGCCAATTCTTTGCCCATACCGACTGCTTGAGACCCTTGACCGGGAAAAATGAATGCGCGTTTCATAGCTGCCTCTGTCTAAATATTCTGGGAACGACGCGTACTCAAGCCCTCAACGACCCAATCGGCGGTTCTCCTCCCACTAAGCTTTCAGCCATGCATACAGTGCTGAAAGGGCAAGTCAAGCAAGTGCTGCATCCCTATAAAAGCCCTGAGAGCCTTTTCCGATAGGTTTTCAGCCAATCTTCCCCCCCAGCCTAACCGTGCCATAGCGGCACAGACAGGCGCTATTTACTCCGCACGACGACTGGATAAGCAGACGAAAAGTCAAGAATCAGTCCATCGGCCAGTAGATTCGACTTTGGCCCAATATTTCTCTTGCAGACGGGCGAGACATACGTATATTCCGCACTTCACAAATGGCTTCGGTTGGGGGCTGAACGGATTGTCTATTAACTTTTAGACTGTCCCGTGTCTCCGCTTCTTTGTGGTCCTTTCGAGCCTTCCTATTTTAGGGCTCAAAGGGGGCTTGGCGCCGAAGCTCATACATTGTTAGGAAAGGCAAAATCATGTCTCTTTACGAGCATATTTTCATTGCCCGTCAGGATATCTCAGCCCAACAGGTTGAGACTCTCGTGGAGCAATTTTCAGCTGTCATCACGGACGCTGAAGGTAAAATCACTAAAAACGAATATTGGGGTCTGCGGAACCTTGCCTATAAGGTTAAGAAAAACCGCAAAGGTCACTACGGCCTACTCAACATCGATGCACCTCATGCTGCCGTTGCTGAGATGGAACGCTTGATGAGCCTCAACGAAGATATCCTGCGCTTCATGACCATCCGTGTTGATGAGCTTGAAGAAGGTCCATCTGCTGTGATGCAAAACAAAGGTAGCCGTGATGGCCGCCGTGGCGATCGTGGTCCACGCACCCCTCGCTCAGATTCCCCAAGAGCGGCTAAAGAGCCTGCTAAAGCTGAAGCTGCTCCTAGCGCTTCGACTGAGGAGTAAGAAATATGTCAACACAATCATCTGGTGGACGTCGTCCATTCTTCCGTCGTCGTAAAACATGCCCATTCTCTGGCGATAACGCGCCGAAGATTGATTACAAAGATACGAAATTGCTGCAGCGCTACATTTCTGAGCGCGGTAAAATTGTACCGAGCCGTATTACTGCCGTTTCTGCAAAGAAACAGCGTGAACTTGCTCGTGCTATTAAGCGTGCTCGTTTTCTTTCTCTGCTGCCTTACGTCATTAAGTAAGCAACAGTTAGGGCGCAGCTAACGCAGCCCTTTCGGCATTTGTTTCACCCGGCTATTCGCCCACGCAAAGAGGTTACCGTTCTATGGTTCCCCATTGGATTGCGGGTCTTGCTGCCGGAGTTTTGAGTGCCCTACTCTTTTGGAGCCACGCCAGCGGATCACTGCTGGCGTGGTTTCTTATTTGCCTAACACCCTTACCCGTTTTTATTGCGGGTCTTGGCTGGGGAGCCATGAGCGCCCTGATTGCGGCCCTCATTGCGTTCCTCATGCTCTCCAGTTTTGAATCTGCAACCGCTGGATTGCTTTACATCATGCATTTTGGACTGGTTCCTGTTTGGTTGAGCCGACAAGCGCTGCTGTACCGTGTTGAAACTCCCGCTCCTTTGCCAGCTGTCCATTCGTACCCTTCCGAAGCGGAAGACGACGACCTGCCCACCGAACACGCAGATGACTTGCACCATGCCCCAGCCAATGTGGAGTGGTATCAAGTTGGTGGATTGATGGGATGGACGGCTATTGCGGGCTGTCTCATTCTGCTTCTCACAGAACTTTCTGTTATTCTGATGGGATATGAGGGCCTCTCCATCGCCCTCAAAAACACCATCATGAGCATTTTGTCTGATACGACAGTCCTTGGGCCAGATGGGACTTGGTTTGGGATCCCAGTTGAAGCTGAGCGCCTTGCCCTCCTCGGCGTGGCCCTGCTCCCGGCCATTTTGATGGCAAGCTGGAGCCTTTTGACGCTTTTGCATATGTGGATCGCACAGGAAATCCTCCAGCGGTTTGAGCATACATTGCGGCCCATGCCGGACTTTTTAGATTTTGGGTTACCGCCCTATTTGCTATGGCTGTTGCTGGGAGGCGTTATTCTGTCGTTTATTCCCGGAGAAACGGCCTTTTTGGGGGGCGCACTTACCCTCGTGCTCCTCGTTCCTTATTTCTTGTTGGGACTTTCGGTAATACATGCTATTTCCCGGCGCTGGATCGACCGTGCGGCGCTTCGTTATAGTGTCCTTGGTCTTTTCTACCTTATTCTTGTGATCCCAGGCTGGTTGATTGTTCCAATTGCCCTGCTTGGAATTGTAGAAAACTGGGCTCATATTCGACGCAAAATGGCAATGGATATGACCGTTTAATAACCGAGCCTATTAAGCTCGGCCTATCATCGCTCTGCATATGTGGGGCATCGAGAAACTTTTTGAACGGGTCCAACGGACCCGCCGATATGACGAAGCCCTACGGGGCAAGGAGAGAATTATGGAAGTAGTGCTTTTAGAGCGGATTGAACGTCTTGGCCAAATGGGTGACGTTGTGCGCGTGAAAGATGGTTTTGCACGGAATTTCTTGCTGCCGGGCGGTAAAGCTCTGCGCGCAACTAAAGCAAACTTGGCTCAGTTTGAAGCGCAACGCGCTCAACTCGAAGCTCAAAACCTCGAGCGCAAAGGCGAAGCGTCCATCGTTGGTGATAAGCTCAACGGCGAACAATTCATCGTTATCCGTCAGGCTTCTGACACAGGCCAGCTTTACGGTTCTGTCTCCACTCGTGATATCGCTGAAACCATTACTGAAAATGGCTTCACCATCGTTCGCAACCAAGTCATTCTTGATCGTCCAATCAAAGAGCTTGGCTTGAGCGACTTGAACATCCGCCTTCACCCAGAAGTGACTGTTTCTATTACACTCAACATTGCTCGTTCTGCTGAAGAAGCTGAAGCGCAAGCACGCGGCGAAGTGATCCGTCCGGGCTACGAAGACGAAGACGATGAAGAGTTGGAAGCAAGTGAATTTCTTGATGATGACGGCGACGACGCTGACGCAGAAGAAAGCACTGAAGAAGCATCAGACGAAGCTGAAAAAGAAGACTAAGCGTCTCTCACCGGTTTTACGAAAAGGCGTCCCTCGGGGCGCCTTTTTTGTTTCGACACTTTTATATGAGCACCGAATGCTTTCCTTGCTCTGTTTCTCGCGCGGCAAAGTTATTCGACATTTCTTACACAGGCTGCACCTTGAATTTCTTTTTCTAAACAGCCACTTATTCAGTTACCCCCAAATCCCAAAACCCGTGGAAAACTTCAGACTCAACAAGCTTTGCCTCGTGCGTTCTCTAGCGTATTACTATGCGCATGGAAAATTTTGAGCCCACTTATGACCTGCCCGACGAGGAGCCCAGCGCCCCCGTACGGACCGCCCCTGCCAACCTCGAAGCTGAGCAAGCCTTGCTTGGTGCGATGTTGATCAACAATGATTCCTTTGACCGGGTTGCTTCGTTTTTGGAGCCTTCGCATTTTTATGAAGGACTTCACGCTCGTGTTTATGAGGCGATGTCTAAGTTGATTACCGGTGGCCATGTCGCAACGCCGGTCACTCTCAAAACGTACTTTGAACATGACCCGTCCATGGCTGAAGTCGGCGGTAGTGCCTATTTGGCGCGTCTTGCCGGTGCCGCAACCACCATCATAAATGCAGCGGAATACGGACGCACCATTTATGACTTGGCGATACGCCGGGAGTTGATCGCCATTGGTGAGGATATTCATTCGCGTGCGTTTGATGCGCCGGTTGAAGATCCCCCTGCCCAACAAATTCAAGATGCAGAACAATCCCTCTATTCACTCGCTGAAACGGGTAAGTATGAAGGTGGCTTTGTGACCTTCACCGAATCTGTGCGGGAAGCTGTTGACGTGGCCGCGCAAGCCTATGAGCGCGACGGGGGCCTTGCAGGCATATCGACTGGCCTACGCGATCTGGATGAAAAATTGGGGGGACTTCACCCCTCCGATTTGATTGTGCTTGCAGGTCGTCCGTCTATGGGGAAAACCGCCCTAGCCACCAATATCGCGTTTAACGCCGCGAAGGCTTTCAAGTCTGAGCATAAGGCTGATGGCACGGTCGAAGTAAAAGACGGGGCTATTGTCGGCTTCTTCTCTTTGGAGATGTCCTCTGATCAGTTGGCGACTCGTTTGCTCGCAGAACATTCGCGGATTTCTTCAGAGAAACTGCGACGCGGAAAAATCGACCAAGAAGAATGGCATCGATTTGTGACCGCCTCACAGGAACTGGAAAGCCTCCCCCTCTATATTGACGATACGGGCGGATTGACCATTGCAACAGTTGCCGCGCGGGCCCGCCGGATCAAACGGCAGCGCGGCCTTGGGCTTCTCATCATCGATTACCTCCAGCTTCTTGCCGGGTCTGGGCAGGAAAACCGGGTGCAAGAAATCACGCAAATCACCACGGGCCTCAAAGCATTGGCGAAGGAACTTTCCATTCCCATCATCGCCCTCTCCCAGCTTTCTCGTCAGGTGGAAGCACGTGAAGACAAACGCCCTCAACTCTCTGACCTTCGTGAATCTGGTTCTATTGAGCAAGACGCGGACGTGGTGATGTTTGTATTCCGTGAAGAGTATTATGTTCAACGAGCTGAGCCACGAGAAGGCACGCCGGAACATTTGGAATGGCAAAGCGAGATGGAAAAGGTACATGGCCTTGCAGAGGTTGTGATCGGGAAACAGCGTCACGGCCCTACAGGCACCGTGAAGATGGCGTTCTTGCCGCAATTCACTCAGTTCTCTGACCTTGCCCAACCTGCCGATGAACCGGAAGATATGTATTGAGCCCTCGTTCTTCACATAGTCCACCCTCGTCTACTGGCGGCGGCGCACTGACCGGTGCGACGCTTGACATCGACCTAGGCGCTATTCAACGCAACTGGTGCTTGTTCAACAAAACTGCGCCCAACACACAAATGGGGGCATGCGTCAAAGCGGATGCGTACGGATTGGGCATGGCGCACGTTGCACCTGCCCTTGCCCAACAGGGATGCCAACACTTCTTTGTGGCCGACCCTCAAGAAGGTGTCACTCTCCGAAAGCTGCTCCCTGATGTGAACATTTACATCATGGACGGCGTGTTTGCAGATGCCCTCGACAGCTACACATCATACCGATTAACACCTTGCTTAAAATCGATGGCTGATGTTGACGCATGGTGCGCAAAAGCACTGCGTGAACTGCCCGCTGCTTTGCATGTGGATACCGGCATGCACCGGCTCGGGATTTCCCTCAACGACTTGAAGGCTGTCAAAGACAAGCTCGACGCCGCTGATATTAAGCCGGTTTTTCTCATGAGCCATTTGGCATGTGCCGATGACCCGACACACAGCCAAAATACGGCCCAATTAGCGATTTTCCGAAAAGCCCAAGAGATTTTTCCGGCAACGCCAACAAGCTTTGCCAATAGTGCGGGTGTGTTTTTGAGTGAGGTTTATCAGGGGGACATTGCCCGGCCAGGCATCGGCCTTTACGGCGGCTCTCCTTTTTTGAAGCAGGAATCTCCCTTTGAAGCTGTTGTGAGCCTTCGGGGGCGCGTTCTTCAAATTCAAGACGTGCCAGCCGGTGACGGTATTGGCTATGGTGCCAGCTATATTACGCCCAGCCCAAGCAGAATTGCTGTTCTCGGTTTTGGCTATGGGGACGGCCTTTTCAGGCACATTGGACGCCCCAACCTTCCGCCGGTCAACAACGCCCAAAACGATCTTTTAAGAATCGGTGTTTTCTTTGGCGAGACGAAAGCACCCATCGTCGGGCGCTTGTCCATGGATCAATTGACCGTTGATGTCAGTCATATCCCTGAAAGTGTTGCTCTTGAGGGGGCTTGGGCAGAAATTTTGGGTAAAAACCAAACAATTGATGATTTTGCCGAGGCGGCAGGTACGATTGGTTACGAAGTCCTTACCAGCTTAGGGTACAGATACCACCGGCACTACACGCAAAGTGCTTCTTGATAGATTTATTGGGGTGCAGGTTGATCCAATTTGGCCCCAAAAGTAAAATACTAACCGACTATCAATCTACTGCGTGCAAGGTGTGGGTTGACTGACGGCTAGAACAGGGACCTGGGAGCGAGACGTGAATTTATTGGCGATCATTGGGCGTGTGGTTTTGGGTACGCTTCAGGACGTAGGTCAGTTAGCCGTGTTTACATGGCATGGGGTCTCCCATTGTTTCCGCCCGCCTATTTTCGGTCGATTGGTTTTGGCGCAGATGATGCGCATTGGGTACTTCTCCCTTCCCGTTGTTGCGCTAACCACATTTTTTACGGGCGGTGTGCTGGCGCTTCAAATTTATTACGGTGGGAATGAGTTTAACTCGGAATCGATTGTGGCAACGATTGTGGCCCTTGGGATTACCCGTGAGCTTGGTCCTGTTATGGCTGGCCTCATGATCGCTGGTCGTGTGTCTGCGGCCATTGCAGCTGAGCTTGGGACAATGCGTGTGACGGAGCAAATTGACGCGCTCACCACCCTTTCCACAAATCCGTATAAATACTTGGTGGCTCCGCGCTTGATCGCGGCTGTTCTGACACTTCCCTTGTTGGTCTTTGTCGCAGATGTGATCGGCATCTTTGGCGGCTTTGTGGTGGGCACCCAAACACTGGAATTCAATCCGGGCGTCTATGTAAAAACCACCGTGGACTTTTTGGACATGGATGATGTCACCTCCGGCATGATTAAATCCTCAGTATTCGGCTTTATCATCGCGTTGATGGGCTGTTTCCACGGCTTTAACAGTAAAGGCGGCGCACAGGGTGTGGGCCGTGCCACCACAAATGCAGTTGTGATGTCTTCCATTCTTATTTTGGCGAGTAATTATCTCATGACCTCGCTCTTCTTCTCCTCTTAAGGGGGCGCCCAGATGGCTCCCTCCCTTTTTCGCCGCAACAAGAGACAAGATTCAATGACCGATTCCAAAATCATTCTGACTGATGTGCATAAGCGGTTTGGAAGCAAGAAGGTGCTCAACGGCATCAACTTAACTGTTCCTGCGGGGGAATCGCTTGTTGTGATCGGTGGATCGGGCACCGGCAAGTCCGTCATGCTGAAATCCATTTTGGGCATTATTCGCCCCACATCAGGGTCCATCAAAGTGGATGGTGAAGAGGTCACAAAGCTCACCGGGCGGGCACAGGAAACCGTATTACATAAATTCGGCATGCTGTTTCAGGGGGCAGCGCTTTTTGACAGCCTCCGGGTTTGGGAAAATGTTGCCTTTGGGCTTATTCAGGGCCAAGGCATGAACCGAAAAGATGCGAAAGAAATCGCCGTTCTTAAATTGGCCAAAGTTGGCTTGAATTCAGATGTTGGCGAGCTTTTCCCTGCTGAGCTGTCTGGGGGGATGCAAAAACGCGTTGGCTTGGCGCGTGCCATTGCCGCTGATCCCGAAATCATCTTTTTTGATGAACCAACCACCGGGCTTGATCCGATTATGGCCGATGTCATCAATGACCTTATTGTTGAATCTGTGAAAGATCTTGGGGCCACGGCCCTGTCTATTACCCATGATATGGCCAGTGCGCGCAAAATTGCTGACAATATTGCCATGATCTACAAAGGCGAAATCCTTTGGCAAGGGTCCAAAGATGACGTGGACCATTCGGGCAATGAATACGTTGATCAATTCATTCATGGGCGTGCAGACGGCCCCATCAAAATGGATGTGCGCAAGCTCTAACAGACTCAGTTAGACTGCCCCCTTACGTCTGATTCTGAGCCTCACGCTGAGGCCGAGCAAGCTGGTAAGGTTAGCCATGGCGCGTGCGCAAAAACGATTTGTCTGTCAAAAGTGTTCTACCGTCTTTTCCAAGTGGGCCGGACAATGCGAAGCTTGCGGCGAATGGAATTCCCTTTCCGAAGAAGGTGTTGAAACAGGCGGTGTGGGGGGGCGTCCCACACGTGCGGGCAAAGCCACCAAAGGGCGCGCCATACCCCTAATGCCGATGGACGGCGAGAGCCCGGACCGGCCCCGCCACGTTACCGGCATTGCCGAATTTGACCGGGTGTGTGGCGGCGGCCTTGTGCCCGGTTCTGCTCTGTTGGTGGGCGGCGATCCCGGCATCGGCAAATCCACGCTTCTTCTCCAAGTTATGGCGGCGCTCGCGCGGGGCGGCAAAAAGGCGATCTACATCTCCGGTGAGGAAGCCATTGAACAAGTACGTATGCGCGCCCGCAGACTGGACCTTGCGGATGCAGATGTTGGACTTGCCGCCGAAACGCATTTACCGGACATCATTGCTACGCTTGAGGCGGAGCAACCTGTTGATGCGGTCGTGATCGATTCCATTCAAACCATGTGGTCTGACTCCATCGATTCAGCGCCCGGTTCTGTGTCGCAGGTGCGCGGCTGTTCTCAGGACCTCATTCGGGTTGCCAAGGGATCGGGGGTGGCCGTTATCATTGTTGGCCATGTCACCAAGGATGGGCAAATTGCAGGACCACGTGTCATGGAGCATATGGTCGATACTGTGCTCTATTTTGAGGGGGAACGGGGGCACCATTTTCGCATTCTACGCGCCGTGAAAAACCGCTTTGGCCCAACCAATGAAATTGGTGTCTTTGATATGGGCGAAAAAGGCTTAGGCGAAGTGCCAAACCCATCGGCTCTTTTCATTGGGGACCGAACAGGCGATTCGAGTGGCACCACGGTATTTGCCGGCATTGAAGGCACCCGCCCCGTTCTCGTTGAAATTCAAACCCTTGTTTCTGATAGCTCTTTAGGCACACCCCGCCGTGCTGTGGTGGGCTGGGATACAGGACGGCTTTCAATGGTTCTGGCAGTTCTGGATTCCCGGTGTGGCCTCTCTTTATCGGGGCAAGATGTCTATCTCAACGTCGCGGGAGGGCTGCGGATTGCAGAGCCTGCTGCTGACCTTGCGGTGGCGGCTTCTCTTATTTCCTCTCTCCAAGGAAAGGCATTACCGGATAATTCGGTATTTTTTGGGGAAATCAGCCTGTCGGGTGCCGTGCGCGCCGTAAACCAGATGGAACCACGCCTCAAAGAAGCTGCAAAACTGGGGTTCACACGGGCCATTGTGCCCAAAATTCCAGAACGCCAAAAACCAGCAGATTGCGGTTTAGACCTTATTGAAGTGCCTGATTTGGCCGCGTTAATTGCTCACCTTACCGCTGGAATTTAGCCCTACCGCGATAATTTACTGCATTCCCATTCAAACCTTTAAGGGTTATGTGCTAGATTGCGCTCAAAGCGAGGGGTGACCACCTCTCGTTCGGGGATTGTGCTTATATTGTATTGGGGAAATCTAGATGTTCGACGTTGCGGTCATCGTTATCATGTTGATCTCAGGTGTACTTGCCTTTTTCCGTGGTTTCACCAGTGAAGTGATTTCTATTTTGGCTTGGGTTGCGGGCACTTTAATGTCGCTCTGGCTCTACCCCTACCTGCTGCCTTTCCTCAGCGAAATCGTTTCTCCGGATTGGATGGCCGCTGCCCTTTCAGCCGCCATTGTCTTCACCATTGTCTTCGTCGCCATCTCCGCACTCACTTACAAGTGGGGCGAAAAAATCCGCAGTAGCCACATCGGCATGTTGGACCGCACACTTGGCTTTGTTTTTGGGGTCGTGCGTGGGTTAATTGTGATTGCGGTCGCGTTTCTTTTCTTCTCATGGCTGGTGGTGGACCGGAGCGACCATCCTGATTGGGTGCGCGAAGCCAAGCTTTTACCGATCGTTGAAAGCACATCACAAGCACTACATGGGGCCATGCGCGGATTGGTTGGAGAAGAGACGCAGGAAGGGTTTATTCCAACCCCAAAAGCGGCAAATCGTCCAGAAGATAAAAACTCCCAAAAACGTGACAATTCTACGACTGACAGCACGCCTGCAACAGGCTATAAGCCTTCGGAGAGGAGAGGGCTCGACCAGTTGTTTGAAGCAACTAGCGAGTAACCACCGGACCGACCTGAAAAGCAACGCTTTGTTGTGGTGCGAGAGTGCCGTTTTGGGGCCCTAATGGACATAGGCGATGCGACTGACCGATTGCACTTCCGTTACTAATCCTGATCAATCTGGCGATATTCTCGCCGAACACTCAGAGGATCAAATGTCTCGATTTGAGAGTTTTGAACCACAGCACGTTCAAAAAAATGTAGAACTTTCTCAAACCAATGAAATTGACGGTTTGAGCGATGAGGATCTGAATTCTGATCGTCTACGTGAAGAATGTGGTGTTTTTGGCATGTTCAACCACCCCGATGCTTCTGCATTGACGGCGCTGGGACTTCATGCACTTCAACACCGTGGCCAAGAGGCTGCTGGCATCGTGAGCTTTGACGGCACGCGCTTCCAATCAGAACGGCGCATGGGCTTGGTAGGTGACCACTTCACCAAACAATCCGTCATGGACCGTCTGACAGGGACTGCCGCAATTGGGCACGTGCGATATTCTACTTCGGGTGAAACAGTCCTTCGAAATGTTCAACCCTTGTTTGCTGACCTATGGGGCGGCGGTTTTGCCGTTGCACATAATGGCAACCTCACCAATGCTGTCACCTTGCGTGGCGAATTGGTTAGAGCTGGCGCGATTTTCCAATCAACCTCAGACACAGAAGTCATTCTTCAGTTGGTTGCGCGTAGTCCCCTCCCCCGTGTCATGGACCGGTTTGTGGATGCCATTAAACAGATCGAAGGGGCTTATGCCTTGACGGTTCTCACCAATAAAAAACTCATCGGTGCGCGCGATCCTTTGGGCATTCGTCCCTTGGTGTTGGGCGAGCTAGATGGCGCGCCTATCTTCTGTTCTGAAACTGTCGCCTTGGATATTATTGGCGCTAAATTCATTCGGGAAGTTGAGCCTGGCGAAATTGTTGTTGTTGATAAAGACGGTGTCCACAGCATCCATCCCTTCCCGAAAGCAAAAACCCGCCCTTGCATTTTTGAACACATTTACTTTGCACGCCCAGACAGCATTGTCGGTGGCTTGAGCGTTTACAATGTGCGCAAACGTATGGGGGAAGAGCTGGCGAAAGAGAGTGCGGTTGAGGCGGATATGGTTATCCCCGTGCCAGACTCTGGTGTCCCCGCGGCCATTGGTTTTTCCAACCAATCTGGCATCCCCTTTGAACTTGGGATTATTCGTAATCACTATGTTGGTCGAACCTTTATTGAGCCAACACAGCACATTCGCTCATTGGGTGTGAAGTTGAAGCACAATGCCAACCGAGCGCTGGTGCAGGGAAAACGTATTATTCTGGTTGATGACAGTGTTGTGCGTGGCACCACGTCGCTCAAAATTGCCAAAATGATGTATGAAGCAGGTGCCACAGAAGTGCACATGCGCATTGCCAGTCCGCCTATTACGCATTCTGATTTTTACGGCATCGACACGCCAGACCGCGATCAATTGCTAGCAGCTCAATATGACCTTGAAGGAATGCGCAAGTACATTAGCGTTAACTCCCTTGCCTTTATATCCGTAGACGGACTTTATCGCTCTATGGGACAAGAGGAAGGACGTAACGCCGACAACCCGCAATACACTGACCATTGCTTTACAGGCGATTACCCAACACCGTTGACGGACGTTGACCAAAAACGAAAATCCGATCAACTTTCTCTTTTAGCCGAAATCGCATAGTAGAGTTGCAGGAGTTTCAATGGCTGGTCTTTTAGAAAACCGTCTCGCCCTCATCACCGGTGCATCGCGCGGCATTGGGCGGGCTGTTGCGCTCGCCTACGCAGCGCAAGGGGCGCATGTTATTTTGGTAGCTCGGACAACCGGCGCACTGGAAGAAGTGGATGATGAAATACAAGCTGCCGGTGGCAAGGCAACTTTGGTTCCTCTCGACATCACGGACGGAGAAGCCATTGACCGGTTAGGCGCAACAATCTTTGAGCGTTGGGGCCATTTGGATATTCTGGTTGGCAATGCAGGTGTTTTAGGCACGCTGACCCCCGTTGGCCATATCGCCCCGAAGGACTGGGACGAGGTGATGAATATCAACCTGACGGCTAATTGGCGGTTGATCCGCTCTATGGATCCTTTGCTGCGTCGTTCAGATGCAGGGCGTGCCCTCTTCGTCACTTCCGGTGCAGCTGAAAGCTGCAAGCCTTACTGGGGGGGATATGCAGCCAGTAAAGCAGCTTTGAACGCGATTGTGACAAGCTGGGCCCATGAGATGGAAAACACACCGGTTCGGGTCAATCTTATCAATCCGGGTGCGACGCGCACGGATATGCGCGCAAAGGCGATGCCTGGTGAAGACCCTATGAGCTTGCCAAGCCCCGCCGACCTTGCGCCCCTTTTTGTTCAGCTTGCACTGCCTGACTTGAAAACCAACGGCGAAATTGTTGATTTCAAACAAGCGGACTAAGCAACTACAAATTGGAATATAAACAAAGCCCGCTTCGATTTCTCGAAGCGGGCTTTTCTGTTGAAACCGGTTTAGCGTTTTTTCTTTTTATCCGCAAAAGGGTTGCTGCCCTGGCGCATATAAAGCCGAATAGGCACGGCGGGTAAGTCCAAATTCTCCCGGATCGAATTGACGAGATAGCGCTTGTAGTCCGTCGGCACCTCATCAGCTCGGCTTGAGAAAATGGCAAAGGTTGGTGGCCGCGCTTTGATCTGGGTGGCGTATCGCAAGACAACACGCCGTCCCTTGGCCGCTGGTGGTGTATGGCGTGAAGTGGCTGCGCCCAACCATCTGTTCAACCGCGATGTTGTGACACGCGTATTCCAGAGGGTATGAATTTCCTCAATACGCGGCATCAAGCGATCTAGGCCACGGCCTGTCAAGGCAGAGAACGTCACGATTGGCACCCCTCTAATTTGAGGTAACAAGCGTTCCAGCTTTTCTTTCAAATCAGCGAGAACCTTTGGCGCGTCTTCTACCAAGTCCCATTTGTTCACAGCAACAATCAAGGCGCGCCCTTCTTGTTCCACCAAATCTGCGATGTGCAGGTCTTGCTTCTCAAATGGAATGGTTGCGTCAATCGTCAAAACAACCACTTCCGCAAACCGTACTGCGCGCAACGTGTCTGCAACGGAAAGCTTTTCGAGCTTTTCTGTTACCCGCGCACGCCGTCGTAGGCCAGCTGTATCGAATAGTTTAACGCGGCGTCCACGCCACTCCCACTCAACACCGATAGAGTCTCGGGTGATTCCTGCTTCTGGCCCCGTCAGCATCCGGTCTTCCCCTAGAAGCTGATTGATCATTGTTGATTTACCCGCATTTGGACGGCCCACAACAGCAATGCGAAGGGGTGCTTCCAAATCAGGTTCATACGGCGCGTCAGGGTCAAACCCTTCTTCGCCGTCACCCAACTCCTCATCAATGGCTTGGTTCAGCTCGTCTTCTTCAATGCCCATCGCAAAAGGTTCGAGCGCGTCATAAAGCTCGCTCAAACCAAGTCCATGTTCAGCAGAGAGCGGAATCGGTTCCCCCAAACCTAACTTAAAGGCTTCATGCAGACCGGCTTGCCCCGCCCCGCCTTCACATTTATTCGCGGCTAAAATGATAGGGGTCGTCGACTTACGTAGCAATGTTGCAAAATACTGGTCATGCGGCACCACGCCTAGGCGTGCATCAATCAACAGCAAGCACACGTCTGCCTCTTGAATTGCCAACTCGGTTTGTTGGCGCATCCGTGCTTCAAGCACGTCGCCCTTGGCCTCTTCCAGCCCGGCGGTGTCGATGATTGTAAAATCAAGGCCAGCAAGCGTGGCGGCCCCTTCACGGCGATCGCGGGTCACGCCGGGGGTGTCATCCACCAGTGCCAGCTTCTTACCGACAAGCCGATTGAACAGGGTGGACTTACCGACATTCGGGCGCCCTACCACAGCGAGCTTGAACGACATAGGATCTCCTTAGGGAGAGCTGACCACCCGATAAATGCACTATCTCAGTGCGATCAGCTCCGCACTATCTGTTACGATATATAGGGTTTCTTGAGCCACAACAGGGGGAATGTAAACACCACCTGAGAGTTCAATTTTGCCCAGAACTTCCCCTGTGTACGGGGAAACCGATACGGCGTCTCCCAATGAGGAGGTCAACACCAAACGATCACCAGCAAGAACAGGCCCAGACCATTGAATTGGGTCTTTGCGAGCTTCTTCATTGCGGAATTTTTGTAGTTTTGTAATCCACCGAATACGGCCATCTCTCAACGACAAGGCAGCAACTTCGGCTTCGGTCGTCACGAGAAACAAAAACGACCCTGCAATCCACGGTGTTTGTACACCAGCAATGTTGCGAGTCCAAACACGTTCTCCTGTTCGCATGTCGATTGAGACAATACGTCCAGAATGAGAGATCGCGTAAGCTCGTCCACGGTCAATAACCGGACGGCCTGCAATGTCATTTAGCTCGGTAATAGAAGACAAATTGCCGGTGCGTGTGAGTGAATCACTCCACAAAGCGGTGCCATTTTCCACCCGCAATGCGAATACTTCACCAGAAGAGTAAGGAATGACGACAATGCTGCCTGAAACCGCTGGGCTTGTGGATGCCAAAATGCCAGCGGATTCTGTAATCCCACGGTGGCGCCACAAGACACGGCCTGTATTGGCATCAAAGGCAATCGCTTGATTGTCGTTGGTGACAGAGAAAACCCGGCCGCCGCTGGCCGTTGGTGCTGCGCGGAAAGGAACTTCCACCTTAGAGCGCCACAGTTCACTGCCGGAAGCCGCTTCAAGGGCCACCATATCTCCAAAGCCAGTCGTCACAAAAATGCGACCACCTTCATAAGCCACACCGCCGCCCCGGCCTTCTTCGGACGATTGATCTTCAGGGGTCAGCTCAACAGTCCACAGATTGTCCCCTGTGTTCATATCGAATGCGCGCACAGTTGCTTCGGCATCAAGTAAGTACACCCGCCCATCAGCAACGATTGGTGTGGTTGCAAGCTGCGTGTCGGAGCTAGAACCTGCCCCTCCATTGCTTGACCATAGCTCGTCCAAATTTCCAGACACTTGCAAATGGTGCATAACGTTATCGGCGTAACCACCTGGCTCCGGCCAATCGGGGTTTACATAAGGAGGTGGCAGCACAACTTGTTGATTGGCAATGCGTGGATCAGCTTCAAGGGCCCGCTCTAGCTGCATCACTGAAATGCGCTCACCGGGCAATTTGTCTTTCACGCCTGAACCAGAAGAAAAAATATCGTCGAAAGTAGAGCACCCTGTCATCATTAGAAGTGCCGTTGCAGCCGCCGCAAAACGTTTATTCATTTCTTCACCTTCTCAAGGTTCGCCCCAAGGACGAGTGGCCTTATTGTGGCGCGGCTGGTGCCGCAGCCTCCCCAGTTTCTTCTTCGCCCTTAGTTTCGTCATCGCTTGTACCCGTCGGTTCTGCAACAACTTTAGACGCGAGCAGCGCCTGCATAATATGTGCGCGGTCCCGAATGCCCGGAGCCGCCCCACTATCTTGTATGATTTCCTCAAACAGAACAGCAGCTACATCAAAATCCGCTGCCTTATAGGCGGAAAGTCCGAGCAACTCTCGGGCCGGGTTGCGCCACGGGGCATCTGCGCCTGTTAGTGGCAGCAGCCGTGCCCGCATGTCTGCGTCACTTGCTTCCCCAGAGATCAAAATAGCGCCTTTTAGGACCGCGAGCTGGCGCATCACATTATCAATTGAAGAATCGGCGGCCACGCGCTCATAGGCTGTTACTGCCTCATCATTTTTACCGGCTTGGGCAAGGGCTGCGGCTTCTTGAAAGCCTGCGAGCATTGCGTAGCCTGCATTGCCAGCTTCAAAACTTGCGTAAGCAGCGGCGATTTGCGCGGGAGTTTGGTCTGTTATTTCAGCTTCCAAGGTTTCATACGCCGCAGACGCGTCCTCAGCCGTGGATTGCTGCCAATTATTCCAGCCCACGGTAGCCGCTGTGAGCGCCACAATGCCGACAGCCGTGCCAATGACATAAATGCCATATTTGGACCAAAGCGCGGACGCATTGTCCCGGCGCAATTCTTCATCTACTTCTCTGAAAATATCGCTCAACGACGTCTCCGACACCCTGCGGGGAAAGCTGCCACTGGGCAGGCCCCAAGATTATTCTGGTGCCGTAAGCTACAGAAGAATCAAGGGGTTGCCAATGGGGTAGACACCTTTTCGGGGTCAAACGCCTGTTAGTCGACCTTTTTCATGCCGTAGGTGTGCTCAGGTGCTGGAAATGCACGCTCTCGCACGGCTCCCGCATAGGCTTCTGCGGCCCCTGCAATGGCGGCACCCAATGTTGCAAACTCTTTGACGAATTTTGGCGGCTTGGGCGAAAGGCCCAACATATCTTCCAGAACGAGGATTTGCCCGTCACAGGTTGGAGACGCGCCAATGCCAATGGTTGGGATCGCAATTTGGCGGGTGATCTTCGCTGCTAACGGCTCTGCCATGCCTTCAAGCACAACAGAAAAAGCCCCTGCTTCGGCCACTTGTGCTGCATCTTCTTCAATCGCCGCCCATTCATCTTCTGTGCGGCCTTGGGTCTTAAACCCACCCATCACTTGCACGCTTTGTGGGGTCAGCCCAATGTGGCCTTGCACGGGAATGCCGCGCTGGGTCAGATAGTGAATGGTGTCAGCGAGGCGCTCCCCGCCTTCCATTTTAACAGCCGTGCAGCCGGTTTCTTTAATGACCCGGCAGGCGTTGCGGAAGGCTACTTCTGGGCTTTCTTCATAGGACCCGAATGGCATATCAACAACGACCAGCGCACGTTCTGTTCCCCGCATCACAGCAGCCCCGTGGGCAATCATCATATCGAGCGTCACGCCAAGCGTGGTTTCCATGCCGTACATCACCATGCCTAGGCTATCGCCCACGAGCAGCATATCAACATAAGGGTCGATATATCGGGCTGTATGGGCGTGGTAGGCGGTGAGGCTCACGATTGGCTGTTTGTTTTTACGCGCCATGATCTGCGGCACTGTAATTCGGTTTACTTGATTATGAACGGACATAGGGCCTCCTTTGAGGGATGGGGGGCTTTGAGGGATGGGTTGTCCTGTGGGTCACGCATACCTATCACACGGTATTAAATGCACCCTATAGGACGCTTAGCGCTTTCGAAAACCGCTCGAAAGCACAGCTAAATCAGCCAGTTAGGAGCACACCCCTGTGGTGTGGACTGGCTATAGATCTCTCAATTGAGGGAACCATAGCTGTCGTACACTGTTTTTGCAAATGAGGTATTTATGGCCATGACTGCGCGTCATCGTCTCCCACCCACCTTAGCTCAAGAAAAAAGGGAGCCCTTAAAGCGCTCCCTTTTACACATTTTCATCCAATGAAAAAGCATCTCAAACGATGCAACCTCTACCGGATATTGATTTCGTAAGCTTGGGTTACGCGCCCTCTTCAGCCGTAGCGGTGGCCTCACCAAACACTGCGGACAGATCACCAGACGTAATGTTCGTGAGTTGTCGATACAAGCTTGATAGAAAAGCAACACCCAGCATCGTAGAAAAAACTGTCAGAATTATCGATACCGCGTGGACAAAAAGTATCGTCTCAAAGGGCGCCTTCCCAGATGCGATGCTCAAAAATATTTCACCCATTACAGCCGGTGAGAACCCCACGGCCATACCAATTCCGAGCATAACCGCATACACAAGCAAGATGACTAAATAGAGTAAAACCATTGCCCAGAAAATACGCCAACAATTACCTCGTGTGATTTTCCATGCAGAGCGCAATGGCTCAGGTTCGTCCAATGCCACTCCGGCAAGTGTCAACATGGTACGGATAATAAAAAAGGAAAGAAGGATAACAGCCCCAAGACCATACAGATATATTAGCCAACCAGTCCCAAGGGACTGCATCATAAGCCATCCGGCTCCACCAAGCCCCCCAGCCAGCAGAACAAAAGCCACGCCAAATAAGAACAGATACCCTAAATAGACCATCTCTCTTTTGCCTATTTGCAGGAACACTATGCCTTCTGCCTCTTCCCCTACAATTAGATAGCGGTACCAAGCGATACTAATCACGCTTGTTAAAAGAACTTGTATCAATGTCGTCGTGTACTGAACAATCTGGGCCAAGACCTCTAGGCTCACGCCCAGAGTAGCAGCGAGTGTTGTTGAAACACCTGCATATGCACTCAAGATTCCCCAAGCAAATAATAAAAGCCATGCAAACCAACTGACCGACAGCAGGCTTCCTAGATTTGAAAACATGCCGCCTATTGTCTCTGACACTGACGACATGATTGATATTTTACGTTCTTGAATAAACTCTGACATTGGCCCCCCTCGACCTTTGGCGTCATACATACGCGATCACGTCACTACATACTAAAATGTTCAGAGTATCAAGTATCTGTTTTCGTGATGAACTGTCGCCTTCATGTCTTGGATAGATGGCGATATGCAATGGAAAGTACCGCTACATTCACCACGAGGGCGAAGATAGATAAGAGCGACACAACGATGTTGATGATTAAGGTGACTTCTGCAACGCCTAGCCCAATTGCGAGAAAGACCGAGCCGACGATGGCGCTCACGATATTGACTGCAATAGCCACGATTAAACCACACAACAAAACGGCCCCAAGCAAACGCCAAAAATTGCCTTTGGTCATGTTAATAACCTGCCCGGCATTGACCCCGTCCCCAATGGCAACCGCAGGCAGCAAGAGGCTGAGACGGACGCTGAAATGGAACGCCATGAACAGCAATACGTATCCCACAATCAAGAAAGGCACAGAGACATTGTCTGGCTGCAAAGTCGGTTCAGCCCCGGCCATCATATTTTGAAGGTCCGCTGTCGAGAGGCCCGTTGACATCACAATGAATATAACCCCCGGCAAAAAAAGTAAGGTCAGCATTATGGTGACAAGAACGAAGCGCGCCTCGGGACGACCAAACTTAAAATGAACGAGGTCTGTTGGTGTTTCTCCGGTCAAAATGCGACGGTGCCAAGCCACAGCCATCATGGCCCACAGAAAGGTGGATGCCATAAAGGCGCCCAGCAAAAATATAGACGGCTCAAGTGCATTTGCAGTTTGTTGGCTAATGTACACATTGATCATCACGTACAGTAATGTCGGCAACCAAACGATACGCACCATATCATTGAAATGAAAATAGGCCCCTTGAAAGGCTTCCTTGACCATTTCGATGACAGGTAGTTTGGGCGGCAGCAAATTTTCAGACATGTGTTACTTCCCAGCCTTTTGTTTGAAGACTGTGTTTTGAGGCTGCAATTCATAAGCTTTTAGAAAATCGTTTTGGGCGGCTTCTAGCTCACCGCGCGCTTCCAAAATGGCGCCGCGTACATAGTAAGAAGTCGCCCGCTCAGGATCGAGTTCTAGCGCCCGGTTAATATCCGACAAAGCCGGATTAAGCTGTTGCATCTCTCGGTGCGCGTTTGCTCTGTTTGCCCAGAGGACGGCATCCTTTGGCGCAATGTCGAGGGCAGACGTATAATCGACCACCGCCATTTCCAAGTTTCCCGTATTCTTGTATGCAACACCGCGATTTA
>JARGNZ010000002.1:0-178233 GCA_029209985.1 Parvibaculaceae bacterium | reverse complement strand
AACGCAGCAACCAAGTCCGGCTTGTCCAGCTCCCCCGACTGAATGGCGCGACTGCAATAATAGATGGCAAGGCGGTGATCCCCTCCTCGAAACTGGTCGTAACAATCGTTGTTATCATCAATCGCGTTTGCCAAAGCAGGTGTGGTGTTTCCCACCCCACTGACGAGAACGACACACAACGACAGGACCGCGAGGGAGACGAAACGTCGGTTTGAACATAGAAGATTGTATGGCATGGATTTCCTTCACCTTTTACAGCACAACATTTCGGGACCTTGAAACAGCATCATGACGGTAATTGCTGGGAAAACCAATAGGTTCCGCCCGACAGCACCCAACTTTGCTGTTGGTCAGCTGCCCCTCATACCACATCTTCTCAGAGTCTATAAATCGTCGTCTTGCCTCTCAGATACATTGACGTCGATCTTGGCAAATCATACCCTTTTCTCAGAACACCTAGCTGAGGGGACATCATGAGGCACCTAACTTTTTATTCGATGGTCACTGCGTTAACGCTGCTACTGACAGCATGCGGCCCGCAAATCAAAACTCAATACGACTACACACCACCGGCCAGCTCGGAGGGTATGCAGTGCTTATCTTCCTGCCAAGCGGCTTCAACACAATGCCAAGCAGATTTGGAATATCGAAAAGGACAGTGCCGGGCAGATGCTGAACGGGAGGCCGAATTTGAGTTTCGCCAGAGGCAAGTAAATTATCAAATTGCCGTCGGCCGCTCTCAGGTAGATCCGGTTAAGTATCCCCTACCTGATAGACCACAGAAACCATATGTCAGCACATACCATTGCGATAATATGAGCAATACATGTGAGGCTCAGTATCGGACATGCTACCGCTCTTGTGGGGGGCAAATTCAAGAACGCCAAGTATGCGTGGCAAATTGCGAGTAGTAGGTCTGGCCTGCGCTCATTAAAAAGTCGGCCCTGAAATGGGTCGGCTTTTTGCATTCTATTCTACCTTTGGGTGTCCAAAGATTTAGCCCATTTCTGAGACCAATCATCGAGTGTTCCCAACTGCACTGCCAACTCAGCGCCCAAGCCTGTATGGCCGTACCCATTTTCATCATGGTCAACGAGGTTCAGTTCGCGCAGCTCTTTAAGGCGGGCATTGAGAACGGTTGGCGAGACATTGGCGCACTGCGATCGTAGCTCTCTGAAAGTAAGGCGCTCGAGGCGCAACTCCCACAAAATACGCAACGTCCATCGCTGACCAAGCACATCAAACAGTACCATAATTGGCCTGCCTGTCGTGGACCCGCGAACACTTTGGCCCGGCTTCACTGTCATTCCAACATCTCCAATCTCATTAAAATTAGCATAGCCCTTGATGCTACATTATTTGTAGCATATATAAGCTACATAAACAGTAGCATGGAGATGTCTCATGACACAGAACTTACTTCCTTTAGAAGCGCCATACCCAAGCGATGTCGCCAAGATACTCGCTTCATACCCGCAAACTGATGGGTATATATTGAAGCTCTTTCGTACGTTTGCGACCAGCATACGGTTTCTCACAAAGGGCGTTCCAAACTTGCTGGACAAAGACAGCCCTCTCAGCCTACGGGACCGAGAAATCGTAATCCTACGAGTTACGGCAAACCGTAATTGTGAATATGAATGGGGGGTGCATGTCAGTATTTTCTCGAAGGCAGCCAAGCTCACTGCCGATCAAGTTCGTGCCACGCGCCTTGGCACTGCAACAGACCCAGCATGGCAAGCAGATGCCCAAACTCTCGTCGCTGTGGTTGATGCCTTATGCACTGAAGGGCAATTGACACCCCACTTGCGCGAAAGGTTCCAAACCCAATGGGAGCCTGCTCAACAGCTTGAGATCATGGCGCTTTGCGGCACCTATCAAACGGTTTCATTTGTTGCCAACGTGGCGCAATTAGAGGGCGAAGACTTTGGTGCGAAGTTTCCTCAATAGGTGATCGCCAAAGGCATTTTGAGGGGGCGTTAAGACTGACAGGTCACGCCCTCTTGATACGCCCAACGGGCTAATGGAGCTAATCTTTGGTTGCTGTTGGCGGGCAAATCAGGCATATATGATAATGACTCTTAACATCTCTTTGGCATGACTGTCGCCCTATTGTCATCACAACAGGCAGTCATACTACATTTTCATCGCTTGGATTTTCTTGCGGTAATACGCCCCTCCTCCCTCAAAAGGATACATTCACATGCACATATTACGACATATCAGCGCGGCCTTCGCTGGGTCCTTTCTGTTTGTTCCCGCTGCGATGGCACACCCCGGCCACCCAGAAGAAATGGGCCTGACCCATGTTTTGACTTCCCCCGAACACATTATCACGTTCGTGGTTGTTGGCGCGGCAGCGGCTGCTTTGATGATGGGGCGGCGCACGTCAACGGTGATTGCCGCAAACATTGCGCTCGTTTTATTCGTCCTTATTCAAGGTGTATCTCACTGGATGAGCGGCAGTGCTTTGTTCGGTCTGGAAACCGCTGTGGCGGGTGCTGCATTGGCATTAGGTAGCTGGCGCGCCGTTCAGATGATTGCTCAACGCTCTTCTGCGGCGAAAGGTGAATAACGCCAATTTGCCATTCGCTCACTGCCATGCAGTGCAAACCATTTACATTCAAATGAGGGTTTTCAAATGCTCCACAAAATACTCAAATCAACCGACGCCCTTTTTCGCCTGCCAAGCGCGCAAGCTCACTGCGATGTGCCGTGTAAAGTTTACGACCCTGCACCAGCCTTAATTGCCGCTCTGTCCGTTATTCGTATGGCCGACATCATGGCAGAGGCAGAAGCTAAAGACAGCTCTGCCCTTGAAAAAGCCAACACCCTCACTCGGTGCGTGATGACGAAGGAAGAAGAAGCAGAAAAAGTTAAGCACGAAGTTCGTGTCATCTGGGGCGATTACTTCAAAGCACCTCAGCTTGAAGAGTACCCGCAAGTGCATGACCTTGTGCATCAAATCATGATGAAAGGCAGTGCCTGCAAACAAACAGCAAACCGCGAGAACGGCGAAACTTTGTTAGAACTCGTCAATCAATTTGCCGAAATCTTCTGGGCCACCAAGGGCGTCAAAACCACACGGAAGACCTCTCCCTATCCTCCTTCCGCACTGGTTGTTTGTCCTGAGCTTTAGGACCCAACATGTTTGGATGGCGGCTCGCACGCGTAGAGGGGGACAGCATGTCCCCCACATTAAGTGATGGCGACTATGTGTTTGCACGTAGGAAGGTAGCCTCACTGGGTGATGTTGTGCTGATCCGCCATGTGAATTTGGGTCTCATCGTCAAGCGCATTTGCAAAGTCGATGAGACCCAGCACTACACTGTTGCTGGAGACAACCCACGCTCCACCTCAAGTGACGCGATGGGGCTTATCCCTGTGGAGGCGATTGTCGGCGTTGTCTGCTGGCGTGTTTCACCGGACGGCATACGCAAGGTACGTTGTGACGGTATTGCTCCATAACTTCATTCAAACGTTGAATAGGCGCCGTTGTGGTACGCCCTATTCCCATTCAATCGTGCCGGGTGGTTTCGATGTCACGTCATACACAACTCGGTTGATGCCGCGCACTTCGTTGATGATACGTGTTGAGGTCCGCCCTAGAAACTCATGCGTGAATGGGTAGTAGTTTGCGGTCATGCCGTCGGTGGAGTTGACCGCCCGCAAGGCACATACGTATTCATATGTGCGACTGTCCCCCATCACACCAACTGTGCGGACGGGAAGCAAGACAGCGAAGGCCTGCCAAATATCGTCGTATAAACCGGCTTTGCGAATTTCATCTAAATAGATCACATCGGCTTTGCGCAGGATGTCCAACTTTTCGTCGGTAATTTCACCGGGAATGCGAATGGCTAAGCCAGGTCCGGGGAACGGATGACGCCCCACAAAATCTTCCGGCAAGCCAAGTTCACGACCCAGAACACGCACCTCGTCTTTGAACAGTTCCCGCAGCGGCTCTACCAATTGCATGTTCATGCGGTCTGGCAAGCCCCCCACATTGTGATGAGATTTAATGGTGACGGATGGGCCGCCCGTGAAAGAAACACTCTCAATCACATCTGGGTAGAGAGTGCCTTGGGCGAGAAAATCTGCGCCGCCAATATTTTTGGCTTCTTCTTCAAATACATCGATGAAAGTCCCGCCGATGATTTTACGTTTTTGTTCTGGATCGCTGACCCCGTCCAATTTACCGAGGAAGAGATCGCTCGCGTCCCGGTGGATCAACGGAATATTATAGTGATCGCGGAACAAGCTCACCACTTGATCGGCTTCACCTGAGCGCATCATGCCAGTATCTACGAATACGCATTGGAGTTGGTCCCCGATGGCTTCGTGCAAAAGCACGGCAACCACGGAAGAATCTACCCCACCGGATAGACCGCAAATTACTTTACCGTCGCCGACTTGCTCTCTTACTTTTGCAATTTCAACGTCCTTAAAGGCCGCCATGGTCCAATCGCCAGCGCATCCGGCAATTTTGTGTATGAAGTTGGACAGCATTTTGGTGCCATTGGGCGTGTGCACCACTTCGGGGTGAAATTGAACTGCATAAAAGCGACGGCTTTCGTCAGCAATAGCCGCGTAAGGGGCGCCCTCGCTGGTTGCCATCACTTCAAACCCCGATGGGATCTGACCGACCCGGTCACCGTGGCTCATCCATACAGTCTCTTCACTGCCCGCCGTCACCACCCCGTCAAAGAGCGCGCAATCTTGCATGACTTTAATTTGTGCATGGCCAAATTCGTGATGGTCAGATGTCTCAACCTTACCACCGAGTTGTTCGCACATGGTTTGCTGACCGTAGCAAATACCGAGCACGGGGATACCCGCCTCAAACACAGCTTGAGGGGCGCGGGGAGATTCAATGCCTGTTACAGAAGCAGGCCCCCCGGACAAAATAACGGCTTTCGGCGCGAAACTCTCAAAGACTTCTTCTGCCTTATTGAAAGGTACAATCTCACAGTAAACACCACTTTCACGCACACGCCGCGCGATGAGCTGCGTTACTTGGCTACCAAAATCAATAATGAGAATGCGATCGCTCATGGAATAATCTTTCGATTGGCTTGCAAGCAAGTTGGCCCTTCGTGCGCCAGCTGCTTAGATCAGTGTTACATCTCTCATGTAAGAGACAGTCTTATCATCGTATCCGTGGCGCACCGGGCCTCGTTAGCCTTTCGACTTCACGAGAACAGCTGCAAAGAAGCCATCACACCCATGGTCAGCAGGACTTAACCGTAGGCCCGGTCCATGCACAGCATCTAATGGCGGCAATTTTTCATTCCACGCGTCTTGCCACTCCACACACGAAAACTCAGGGTGACGTTCCAGAAAGGCTGTCACTCTATCTTCGTTTTCTTGGGTGAACAAAGAACATGTTGCATAGATCATTCGGCTGCCGGGGCTGACGTAGCGTGCGCCACGATCAAGCACTTGGTCTTGCAGCTCGTTGTAGGTCGCCAATTGTTCCGGCGTCAAACGCCATCGCGCATCTGGATGACGCCGCCAAGCGCCAGAACCGGAACACGGTGCATCCACAAACACCATATCCATGTTGTCGACCAGCTCTGGCAATGTACGTTCTTCTGTAGAGTTATATTTTGTCAGTTGGTGGAACTGAGTGTTGCGAATGCCCGCACGCTCCACCCGTTCGCGCCCCCGATTAAGCCGACGTGCATCGATATCAAGAGCGTAGATCTGCCCCTTATTATCCATCGTCGCGCCCATGGCGAGCGACTTGCCCCCTGCGCCTGCACATAGGTCAATCACCTGTTCGCCCGGCGTTGCATTTGCCAGCATACAGAGTATTTGCGACCCAAGGTCTTGGACCTCGCACATGCCTTTGTTAAAGGCTTTGGTGTGTGACACCGCAGAGCGGGCCGGAGCGCGCAATGCCCACTCGCTATGCGGCAAGGCGGCTACTTCAATGTTGGATTCTGCCATTGCTTTCACAACGCGATCTGGGGAGGTTTTAAGTGCATTCACACGCAAGTCCACACTGGCTTGCTCTCCCAACGCTGTTGCTTGGGCTGGCCATGCCTCACCGTAGGCTTGTTCAAACAGAGGCACAGTCCAATCCGGGATATTGGCTTTGGCCGCTGCATCTGCCCCCTCAAGGGCCTTCAAATTATCAAGGCATTCGCGTTCTTCTTGCGTCAAGGCCAGCGGTCCATGTTCGGACCCATCAGCCAATTGCGCAATGGCGTCTACGTCTAGGTCTTCATACAAATGAAGAGCAGCAAACATTTCCAAACGTGGTGACTGTGCGCCAGAGAGCGCAAAACGCACTTCTCCACGGTGCCTTAAAACCGCATAAACGCGTTCTTGAACCGCACGTCTATCTTTTGATCCGGCATAACGATTATCGCGTGCCCATTGAGCCAGTAGACGGTCTACAGCTTGATCTGTTTTTTCTAATTCCCCCAACAAACGAATGCTGGTTTCAATACGTGCTGACTCTTTCACACAAATTCCTTACTGACCGCCGCCCGGATAATTCGGCGATTCACGGGTGATGGTCACATCGTGGGCGTGGCTTTCACGAAGCGACGCAGATGTAATTCGAACAAACTCAGACCGCTCGCGCAGATCTTTTAGGGTCGCAGAACCCGTGTAGCCCATGGCGGCTTTGAGACCCCCAACAAGTTGGTGCACAACGCTTCCCACTGGGCCTTTGTAAGGCACTTGCCCCTCAATGCCTTCTGGCACCAATTTCAAAGAGTCTTTAACGTCTTGCTGGAAGTAACGATCTGCTGAGCCAATGGCCATCGCCCCAACGGACCCCATGCCACGGTATGATTTATAGGAACGCCCTTGGTATAAGAACACTTCCCCCGGGCTTTCATCTGTTCCTGCAAAAAGTGAACCGATCATGGCGCATTCAGCACCAGCGGCCATTGCTTTTGCCAAATCACCAGAATACTTAATGCCGCCATCTGCGATGATCGGAATATCGTTCTTTTTGCCCACTTCCACACAGTCCATAATGGCTGTCAGTTGTGGCACGCCCACACCGGCGACAATGCGGGTTGTGCAAATGGACCCCGGCCCAATACCTACTTTGACCGCATCAGCGCCTGCATCAATGAGCGCATGTGTGGCCGCTGCTGTTGCGACATTCCCTGCGATCACTTGAGTGGCGCTGGAGAATTTTTTGATGGCCTGAACAGTTGTCGCCACCCGGTCAGAGTGACCATGTGCGGTATCGACCACAACACAATCAACACCGGCTTCGATCAATTGCATTGCCCGCTCGATGCCGTCATCGCCAACACTGGTTGCCCCGGCCACACGCAGGCGCCCTTTTGCGTCCTTGGTTGCGTTTGGGTGAAGCTGCGCCTTTTCCATGTCTTTCACGGTGATCAGGCCGATGCAGCCATAGGCATCATCTACAACCAAAAGTTTTTCGATACGGTGAGTATGCAGCAACCGTTTAGCTTCGGCTTGCGTGGTGCCATCTTTAACCGTCACCAAGTTTTCCTTGGTCATCAGCTCACGGATCGGCGTATTGGGATTATCTGCAAAGCGCACGTCGCGGTTTGTGAGAATACCAACCAATTTATTGCTACCCGCTTCCACAACAGGAATGCCTGAAAAACGGTGGCGGCTCATAAGCTCAAGCGCTTCACCCAGTGTTGCGTCTGGCCCAATGGTCAGGGGATTGACGACCATACCGGATTCAAACTTTTTAACTTGCCGCACTTCTTCGGCTTGCAGCTCTGCGGTCATGTTCTTGTGTAACACGCCCATACCACCGGCTTGTGCCATTGCAATGGCTAAGCGGGACTCTGTGACAGTGTCCATAGCTGCAGAAATAAGCGGAATACCAAGCTCAATTTTCTGTGTCAGGCGTGTGCGTGTATCGACCTGTGCCGGCAACACGCTAGACGCAGCGGGTTGCAGGAGAACATCGTCGAATGTGAGTGCTTCTTTCATAATAGCCAACCTCTCACCCAATTCTGGGGGCTGTTGCTACGAGCGGACCGGCAAACGGGCTGTTTGCAGCTCAACTTTTCGCAGTATCTCTGTGTTGGCGCTGGTGTTTAACACCTTCAAGAGGGATTGCAAAGTGCTGTGAACAGGAAAAATGACGCAGCGCATCATAAAGTTAATGCCCGGCGTGAAAATGGCTAAATTCCAGCACTTTCTCGCGCGCGGCACCTGTTCACAAGGCCGTGCTCTTGTTCCTTCAAGGGCTAGGCGTCGGCCTCGTCTTCCTCGCGGCCTCTAAAACCCGTCGCAAGGACATACATTTCAGCGGAATCAGAGCGGCTGGCCTCTGGCTTGACGTGCCGTACCACTTGGAAATCTTTTTTCAGCATTTTGAGAAGATCTGCTTCCGCCCCACCCTGAAGCACTTTCGCGCAGTAGGTTCCGCCAGTGGTCAAAACATCATGCGCAAAATAAGCACCCGCTTCAGCGAGAGCCATGATTTTCAGGTGATCGGTTTGGCGATGGCCACTTGCAGACGCCGCCATGTCAGACAACACAACGTCGGCCTCGCCGCCAAGCATTTCCTTGACCACATCATCCGCACCCGGCCCCATAAAGTCGAGTTGGCGCAGCGTGGCACCAGCGATTGGCTCCATTTCCTGCAAATCGATCCCAATCACCGTGCCTTTGCCAATATCGGCTTTCGTGCGTGCGACAGCCACTTGGCACCATCCACCAGGGGCCGCTCCAAGATCGACCACCCGAGCGCCGCGTTTGAGGAAGTGGTGCTTATCATCCAATTCCAACAATTTGTAGGCCGCGCGGGCGCGATAGCCATCACGACGGGCAGCGGCAACATAGGGGTCATTCAATTGACGCTCAAGCCAGCGCGTAGAGGAAATCCGGCGACCTTTCGCCGATTTCACCTTTACTTTGAGGTTGCGCTTGCCACCGCCGCCTCCAACATTGCTCGGCCCTGAACTCTTTGCCATGATCTTTTTCTCTCAACCAAAATCTTTAGTCGGCTTTTGCCGATACGGAATGGACAGTTTCGGCCCTTAGTTACGCGCCTTTCGTGCTTATGGCTAGTCCTAGTGGGGTGATGCCCTCGCACGGGCATTCGCTCCCCTTCAAGAATTGGCCATACTTTTAAGCAGCCGGGGCCTTTCCGGGCGGCGTATTACCCCCTTCACTGTTGGCAGCTTCAGGCCGGGTGCCCCCTCTGCGGCGGCGTTTACGCTTGCGGCGCGTGCGTGGTTCTGCCGCCTGCATTAACGAAAACAGTATCCCCTCGCGCAAACCACGATCAGCCACACGGAGCCTGTCGGCAGGCCATGCCAGCATAATGGCCTTCAAAATTGCACAGCCCGCCAGCACCAAATCAGCTCTTTCGTAGCCTACACATGGGTTTTCTGCGCGCTCTTCAAAACTCATATTTACCAATTGATCAGTAATGCGCGTCACATCTTCTGGTGATACCCATGCCCCGTCAACGCGGGATCGGTCATACCGACGCAGGCCCATTTGGACACCGGCAATTGTTGTCACGGTTCCTGATGTGCCCAGTAGATGAAACCCGCGCTCTGGCAAACCTTTGGCCCCAACACGCTCTCTAAACTCCGTGAGTTGCCCTGAGATATAAGAGACCATCTGCTCAAAACCTTCACTGGTCAGCTCTTTGCCCCCGTAGGTTTCAGACAAAGTGACAACGCCGGAGCTTAATGAGACCCAGTCTTCAATGACGCCCCGACCTCGATTAGAACGGCGCACCCACATAAGCTCGGTCGAACCACCGCCAATATCAAAGACAAGAGCGGAGCCTGTTTTTGGACACAAAAGTGGTGCACAGCCTGCGACGGCCAGCTTGGCTTCGTCTTCTGGGGATACGACATCCAATGTGATGCCAGTCTCTCGCTTTACACGCGCAATAAATTCGGGGCCATTGCTCGCCATGCGACAGGCTTCTGTGGCAATGGTGCGCGCATGGGTGACCCCGCGCCGACGCATTTTATCAGCGCAGATGCCCAAAGCTTCGACAGCCCGGTCCATGGCTTCTTGGCTTAATGCCCCAGAATGCGCGAGGCCCTCGCCCAGCCGGACAATACGTGAAAACGCATCAATGACCCGGTAGCCCTCTTTCACCCGCCGGGCGACAAGGAGGCGGCAATTGTTTGTTCCCAGATCCAAGGCCCCGTACACAGGCGGGCTATTATCCCTCACGACTTGCGCGCCTTTGAGGGATGCTTGCGGTGTGTTCTCGCCATGTTCTGCGTGTGGTTTGCCTTGCGTTTGCGGTGTTTGAGCACCCGCCCCACGGCGACGGCCCCGACGGCGCTTACGTTTTACGGGCGGGGTATCCGAGGGCGGCGTGCCATCAACGGTGCCAGAAACAGATTGGGGGTCTGCTCCCGATTGATCCATATGAGTTGGATTATCGGCGCTTAGGGCATTGACGGTTGGACTATCAGATTGTGAGTTTTGGCGCGACGGAGGGATGCTTGCGTCTTTAGACGCGGGGTCACCAGACGCAGAACCACTGCGACGCCGTTTTCTGCGGCGACGGCCCTTACGGCCTTTCTTTTCTTCTACGGACGCACCGTCAGCTAAAACCTTGGTTGTTTCTTTCCCCGAAACAAGCTCCGTCTCACGCTCTTGGGCGGGCGCAGAAATCCCGTGCCCATTTGTCGGCACGTCCCGTTTCTGGTCCAAAGTCATTTACCGGGATGCCAGACTGGCCCATCTTTATCCAAATCGTATGTGCTCCGCCCCCTTAGGACACACTTACCAAATGAACAAAGTGCGCTGGTCGCACCGCACCGGTCTCCTCGATGTTTAGTTAAGCGTAGCTTAGCACTTTGCGGCTGGAAAGCGAGCTTACCGAAGAGCAAACCTCATAAAATGTGCACACACGTGAGGAAAACCCTCATTTATGCTGTTTTTTTGCCCGGAATGACTTCAACCTGGCGAGCATCCAGCGGTTCACCGCACTCCGAACAGCTCAAAACCGGCTCGAACACGTGATTGCAGCCCTTATGGCGATGCAGAATGGGCGGGCCCTCTTCTCCAGCCATATAGACATCGCCCCAATGAACAAGCGACATCATCACCGGGTAAATATCCAAGCCTTTATCGGTCAACCGATATTCAAACCGTTCTGGGCGGTCCTGATAGGCGACTTTTGCCAAAACGCCTTCATCAACCAATTTTTTCAAACGATTTGCCAGAACGTGGCGGGTGATCTTCAACCGCTCCTGAAATTGATCAAATCGGCGCACCCGTAAAAAGCATTCTCGCAAAATGAGCAAAGTCCAGCGGTCTCCAACCACTGAAAGTGTTCTCGCAATAGAACATTCCTCAGTATCTAGCTCATTCCAACGCATCGTGCGCCCTCTCAATCTCGTATTGGCGTTGTGCCCCATTTGGTTCAACAGCCTTATCTATACCGTAATTACAACACGGCGCATATAGGGTGTCATCAGCTGTTATCAATTCGTCACCCCATTGTCATGGGACCGCTATACCCGAAGTGGGAAAGTTCCGTGATTGGTTTTGGGAGTTTGCACATCGGCGTATTTCGTCACTCCCTCAAAAGGAAAGTGCCCGAATGATTTCGCAGAGTACCTCAAAAGCGGCTGTTCAAAAACGCCTCAAAAAAGCCGTGCACCGTCACAAAGCTGTCTCTCGAGCAGGTATTGCGGAGCGCCTTTTCACAAGCGTTTTCACACGCATGGTTTATGCGCAGATTTGGGAAGATCCAGACGTCGATATGGCCGCCATGGAGCTGGCACCTGGCCACCATGTGGTAACCATTGCCTCGGGTGGTTGCAATATGATGTCCTACCTGACGGCCTCTCCCGCCAAGGTGACCGCATTGGATCTAAACCCTGCACATGTCGCCTTGGGAAATTTGAAAATTAAAGGTGCTGCGAACCTTCCTTCGTATGACGAGTTTTATCGTTTCTTTGGGGAAGGCAACAGCCTCTACAACATCGCTCTTTACACGCACTACCTGCGTCAAGAGCTTGACGATAGAAGTCGGCGCTATTGGGATGGGCGTGGCTTAACCGGCGGAAAACGGATCAATCTCTTTGCTAAGAATATTTATCGTCATGGTTTGCTTGGCTATTTCATTGGGTGGGCGCACCTGCTTACCAAGGCATATAAGGTCGACTTCACCCCCCTTCTAGAAGCCAAAACCATGGAAGCGCAACGCACTTTTTTTGACACGATGCTCGCTCCCCTGTTTGACCGCCCGCTGTTACGCTGGATTACAACAAACCCGTCTTCCCTATATGGCCTCGGCATTCCTCCGTCACAATATGAAAGCCTTGCAGGACAAAAGGCTATGGCAGTGGTTCTGCGAGAACGGCTGGAAAAACTGGTGTGCGACTTTCCAATGTCGGAGAACTATTTCGCGTGGCAAGCGTTTGCCCGGCGCTATGCAGAAAAAGGCCAAGGCCCGCTTCCTCCGTATTTGCAGCGTGAGAACTACGAACTCGTTCGCACCAACAGCGACCGTGCGCATATCCTCAATCAGTCCTATACGGATTATCTTTCATCCCAAGGCGAGCAAAGTGTCGATCGATACGTTTTGCTGGATGCACAGGATTGGATGGATAATGACAACCTCAATGCTCTATGGGAAGAAATCACACGCACGGCGAGACACGGCGCCCGTGTGATTTTCCGCACAGCCGCCCCGGAAGATTTGTTACCCGGTCGCGTTGCCCCCAAGATATTGGACCAATGGCATTATCACGCAGAAGCTTCGTTGGATTTTGGGGCGCAAGACCGCTCCTCTATTTATGGAGGGTTTCACCTCTACAGCCTCAAAGGGACACCGTCATGATGCCGACGCAACCTGCCCCGTTAGAGGGGCATCAAGACCTAATGGATGAGGTCTATAAACACCAACGCTACATCTACGACCTTACCCGAAAATTCTATTTGCTCGGGCGAGATCATTTGATTGAACAATTAGATGCAAAGCAAGATGACACCATTTTAGAAATTGGTTGTGGCACAGGGCGTAATCTGTTGAAAGCCAGTGCGCAATATCCAGACGCACAATGCTACGGCATTGATATTTCGCAAGAAATGTTGACGACGGCCACGCGCAATGCGGCGCGTGCCCCATCAGGAAGTCAGTGCCACTTTGGGCTGGGAGATGCAGCCGCGCTTGATACGCAGACACTCTTTGGCCAAAATCAATTCGATGCGGTTTTTATGTCTTATACGTTGTCAATGATCCCCCCGTGGGAGCAGGCGTTAGATGAGGCATTCAAACTTTTGAAACCCGGAGGCAAACTTCATGTCATCGACTTTGGTATGCAACAGGGAATGCCAAAGTGGTTTCGCAGTGCCCTTTCAGCTTGGCTGAACCTATTCCATGTCTCGCCTCGCGCTGAATTGCCACACGCACTTTCCGCACTGGCAACGCGAGAACATGCCAGCGTTTCTTATCATTCTCTTTACAAAGATTACTGCTGGTATGCAGTCTTAACGCGTCCGCCCGAGTAACCAGCAAAAATCATATTGCGCGTTAACGTTTGAGTTAAATATTTGTGCAAGAAGTTTGACAGTCTCCGCCGGTTTACATGCCCATTTTAACACAGTGTTATAGGTTCACCCGTTAGAAGTAATAGAACCAAATTAACGAGCGGGCTCCTTCAACTAATGGCGCAGGATTTCAAAGGCCATGTAAAGCAAACGACCGCTGATAGCGGCACTTCGGATCTAGATGGCACACCCTATTCCAATAAAGGGCAAGCTGACGGTACCGATGCCAAGAATCGCGACTATCATTACGACACTGTCTCCCTTAAATTCCGCGACCGCTCACTCGAAGACCAATTCGCTGAAGAAAATTATTCTAAGCAAATCGGCCTAACCCGTTTTTCTATTGCCGGGGGGGCTTTGATTTTTGCCTTATTCGGCGTGCTCGATATTTTTATCGTGCCGGAAATTCTTTATGAAGCCTGGTTTATTCGGCTCGCGATTTGTGGTCCGCTTCTGCTTGGACTAGCCGCTCTTTCCTACGCACCGTGGTTTAACTACCGGCACCAAACATGGCTGTCGTTGTCGATGTTTATTCCCTGCTTTGGCGTCATCGGCATGATTGCCTTGGCCGATGCCCCCGGAAACCACCTGTATTACGGCGGCTTGGTGATTATCATTGCCTATAGCTGTAGCTTGTGGCGATTGGACTATCTGCTCTCCACCATGATGTCACTGATCATTGCGGTCGCCTATGCGGTCACGGTTCTTTATATCAATCCAATTCCCGTTGATATGTTGATCAATAATGGCGCTTTCATGGGCTTTGCCATTGGCACCAATGTGTTCATCAATTACGTGCAAGAGCAGCAATTACGGTCGAGTTTTGTCGATAAGGAACGCCTCAAAGCCGAACAGAAACGGTCTGAGGCCCTTCTGGAAACATCGGAAGCTGCCAACCGCGCTAAAAATGACTTTTTGGCGATCATGAGCCATGAATTGCGCACGCCTTTGAATGCCATCATCGGCTTCTCAGACATTATTGCGAATGAAATGTTTGGCCCGATCGAGCAGAAAAAATACCCAGACTATGCGGGCGACATACGCACAAGCGGACAGCACTTGCTGAGCATCATCAATGACATTCTTGACCTTTCAAAAGCGGAATCAGGCAAGTTGCAACTGGATGAACAGGTGATCGATCCTGTTGAAACCTTAAATGCCACCATGAGAATGTTCCGCCAGCGGGCTGCTGAATTGAAAGTGCGCCTGTCTTTCCGTGTGCTCGATGAAATTCCGTGGATCATTGCAGACCCGCGTTTGTTCAATCAAGTGGTCATTAATCTCACATCCAATGCGCTCAAGTTCACTCCCGAAAACGGGCTGGTTAAGGTAGAGCTTGGGCTGTCGCCGCATGGAGACTTAGAGCTTCGTATTGTTGACAGTGGGATTGGCATTGCTGAGAAAGATATTGCCCGTATTTTCGAGCCTTTCATTCAGGTCGAAAACGCCCTGAGTAGAACTCAACAAGGGACGGGCCTTGGCTTGCCTTTGGTGAAGAAAATCATGAGCCTTCATGGTGGCCAAATTGAGCTCAAAAGCGCTGTGGGAGATGGGACGACAGCGATTGTCACCTTCCCTAGCAGTCGTTTTGTCAAAGACAAAAACGACCCCAACATGCTGTGGGCCACTTAAAGGCCCAGCATATTGGGATCGCGTTTAATTCTCAGAACCATCGCATCAACAGATGTTTAGGCTGGCTTGCGCACCACCATCACCCATACACATTTGGTTGAGTCTTCTTCCATTGAAATCCGCTCGCAATCCAAACCATCAACCATGTCCCACATGTCTTGCTCTGTGCGGTAGACCAAGCTCCAGTCTGTGACAAACTCAAGAGGCCACATGCAAGCTTCTCGGCCTGTCTTGACGTTTGCAAGTATCAAATAGCCACCCGGCTTCACTTGCGCATAAAGGTCATGTGTCAATGCTTGGGCACGTTTGGCAGACAGATAGTCATAAAGACCCAAGCTATAGATGATGTCTTGCGGCTGCATAGAGTTGAACAGCTTGCCCGCTTTCAACAGCTCTGCAAAGGATGCCTGCAAGCACCGCACACGGGCTTTGCCCCCGTGACGAATGACTTCTTTGTGAGCATGGTTATAGGCATAACTCAGCGCATCATGATCTTGGTCGATGAGTGTAAATTGCACTGATCGTGGCAGCTCTTCAATCTTGAGATAGTCGGCAACTTCATAGGCCGATCCGCACCCAAGGTTGGCGATGTTGAGCACTTCATCACCTGCTGTTGCCGCAGAGGCTGCAATTTGCTCCCGCAAGAATGCCTGCGCCATGCGCAAACGCGTCCCCACACATTCACCGGTTACAATGCCAATGCGGTGCAGTAGTTTTTCATAAAGGGAATTGCCAACGCGCTCCCATTTATAAACGTAGTTCATGATTTGATAATCGCCGGGGTAGCCTAACGGCTTTTCATAGCAGCGTTGCATTACGGGACCGGGCATAAACTCAGGGGTTAGCACACGCTCCGTGTAGGCTTTGTGCGCGATCACTTTGTCTTTATCTTCCATGATCGGCCACAAAATATCGCTACCGCGATACCAAAGCTCTTTCCATTGAGGCACGATACGATCTTCGCACATCTTCAAGGCCTCTAGCAAAACGGCCTCGCGCTCCGCCCCTTCGAGAGACAGATTAGCTTCAAAGCTTTCCAGAACGTCTTTGTAGGAACGAAACAGGTTTATAATTTCACCAGAGAGCGTTTTGAACTCAGGCAAAACCTCATGCGTTTCCCCAAAGAAAGGGTCATCTAGGGTTTGACGCAATACCGAATATTCGTGTTGCTTTTGCACTTCAGCAAAGTCGAGATAACCTGTAGTCAATTCAATGGCGACAGTTGTGCGCAGACCGGTCATTTCTGAGCGGCGTATCTTACCCGCGCCAGCAAATATCTCATCCGACCCCACCAGAAACTTCACCGGGACTTCGGCACCTAGCTTATCCTGCCACGCGTTATCTTCTGCACATTGAACGGCAAGACCGGTCATCGATACGTTTTTTAGGACGGCGGCCTCGCCTCCTAAATCAACCTTTGGTTGGTGCGATGCAAAAACATCTTTGGCCCGAAATCGCTCGGCCCTAAAAAACATCTTCTTCCCATCAGCCCCGGTTAACTCTTCGTAAGTGCGCATTTGACTCTCTCATTTACTAATAATTAGTGGTGAAACTGGCCCATACGTACTTTCACCGTTTTACCTCGTCCCTACAGAATCAAATTTCTTAACTAGATGCAAAGGTTAATCATTTCCTAATGGATTTATGGTTAATTTTTGGCAGAAAACAGTCACAAATATATTCTGCCTAGATCCTATTGTTTTCTAGAGCTGAAAGAAATCAAACCGGTTTTCTCCGCAAGGTGAAGTATTGGGGGCATAAGCAACCAGTCAACAAGCAACGCTGCTGAAATAATCACAGCCGCCTGCACTCCCAAATTCCAATTCACTTCAAAGCCGGAAAACGACAGTACAGAAAAACCCACGACCAACGAAACAGTTGTGACAACCATCGCCACGCCCACGGTTCGAAATACTTCCTGAATCGATTCGTCTGGGTTGAGGCCGGAAAGCCGTTTGGCCCGATACTTTACGAGGAAGTGAATCGTATCATCCACAACGATGCCAATCGTCATCGCGGTAATGACCGCAGCACTTACACCGATGCCCTGAAACCAATACCCCCAAATGCCAAAACCGATGGCAATTGGAAATAAGTTGGTCACGAAACTAAGCATCCCCAAACCAATACTACGCAACGAGAAGGCGATGAGTAATGAAATGATGAGCAAAGAGACAATGGTGCTTTGAAGCATTTGCTGAATGTTCACCGTCGACATATAGGCGAAGAGTACATTGATGCTGATACCGCCCGCTTGCTCTGCTTCGGGGAAATTCTTTGCTAAATACGCATCTGCGCGTTCTTTGAGATCTCTAATTTTTCCTGAGGTGAGGCCTCTCATAATTGCCGTAACCCGAGAGGCTGACCGGGAAACATTAATTCGGTCAGTTATCTCTGCCCCGTAAGGCAGTGACATTTCATAGACGAGGAAATATTGCGAAATTAGATCGCCATTTGTCGGAATAGCGGCACCTGCGTCTACTGGCTTGCCATCGGAAGCCCGCATGGTCTTATGGATGCGTCGGGTGAGCTCACTCATATCGATGACATTGACCACCCCCTGCTGTTGGCTCAGATAGTCAGAAAACTTCGCAAGGCGGTTTTGATAGTCCGGCTCATAAACCCCCCCGTCACCGTTTGCTCGCACTTCAAACTCAATGACATTCAGCCCCGTCAAATGCTCCTCGGTATAATCGGATGCGCGGCGATACTCAAAACGATCATCAAAGTACCGCATAAAGTCATCATCCAGCCGAATTTGCGGCAAGCCAGCACTAGCGACAGCCCCACCAGCAAGCACCAAAAAGAGGGATAGCCATCGCGTCTTTGAAATGAGGCGCCCTAACCGCGCCATTTGTGCGCCCGACCCTCCCATGCCCGCGCGTATGGGCACTAAAAGCAGCATGGCTGGCAAGAGCGTGAACGTCAGCACAAAATTAAGAGCAATGCCGAGGGAAACGACATTTCCTAAATATCTAAATGGTGGGGCGTCTGCATAGTTCATCGACAAGAAACCAATGATCGTGGTGAGGCTCGTCAAGCCAATGGCATAGACGTTTCCACTCACAGCTTCTTGCACCGCCTCACGCTTGGGTAGGCCTGCCTTCAAATTCTGCATTGTGGCAATGACAACGTGAATTGAAGAAGCCATCGCAATCGTCATGATGATTACGGGTGCCGCAACAGAGGACGGGTTGATGACGCGCACAAACCACGTTGACACACCCATTGCCCCGGCAGCGGCCAGACCCAACAATGCCAGCATTGCAAAGACCGCATAATAAGATCGCAAGAAGATCAGCAGCATAATACCCGCTGCCACCAATGTGAGGGGAATGAGTAACATCATATCATTCCGAGCGGCTTCAAAGAAAACCCCCATCAGCATAACGTTCCCCGTCAAGCGCACTTCCACAGCGGGAAACTCAGCCCTCATTTGTTCGACTAACTCCCGCGCGGCAGACCTGATCGCGCGTACTTCTTTAGATGCCTCATGGGGTAAATTGAAATTCACATTAAGTGCTGTTGTTCGCTCGTCTTCTGACAATAACCGGTATTGAATGAGGCGGTCATTGCGGGCAACCGTTGCCAAAGCTTGCGCTGTTTCAGCGTTGAGCGGTTTACGGGGGTCTAACAACTCTCGCACAGTGAAAATAAGCTCCCCGGTTTCTTCGTCCGGCTCGTTGGCAATGTGCGGAAAGTTGGTAATTGATTGAACTTGAGTGGAATAAGGAAGTTTCCAGGCTCTCTGTTCAAACTCGCGAATGATGGCAAGGTTCTGTGCGCTTAAAACACTGCCCTGCTTTGCGGTTACGACGAATAGAACATTGTTGTTATGAGAAAACTTTCGCTCAAACTCTCTCAAGCTACCCAAGTATTGATTATCTTGCGAGAAATACACGCGCGTATCTGATGACAGACCAATGCGAAAAACACCTGCCGCCAAGAGAAGAGACGCCAACACTGTTACAAAGATCACAACCTTAGGGAAACGAAGCACCCCTGCACTCACCCACATAAAGGCTTACTCCCATTGGGCGGCACTCGCGCACCACGCCTATCCCACTTTGCCCGCAAACACCCTATTTACGAACTCTCCCTCTATGCATTCTTATATAGCGCAATTCGGGCCAGAACAATTCCCAGCTAAACTGAAGTATTCTATTTATAAAAATCAACTTCTACGTCCATAGACCTATATATTCAGATAAAAACTCAATTTTAACGATCTTCTCCTAACCTTAACACCGCAGCACTGTGGGTTGCTTTGGCACAGGCGTAGAAATGAATGGGAATTTTCTAATATGGCTTGGTAGGGGGTACTGAGCCTAAATAGGACTTCGAAGATGGCATCTGCGGTGAATTTAGTGTCCCTTGGGACGGTAGAGTTGAAAAAAATGTCTGTCCGAGACTTTCAGGCAGGCTTGGATAGTATGACGCCTGAAGCAATTGACCGCTTTCGCCGGATGCGAAAGCTGTCGGATGACCACGCACAGGCGCTTGGCACTTACCTTCACAACAGGCCGGACAAACGTCTGAAAGGTCCAGACAAGAACGCAAAGAAATCTGCGCGCGGTAAAGCTGCTGAGGCCAAACGAGTGGCTGATGCCGCAAAACAAGCTCAGCCACCTGCTAAAGAAGTCAAACATGATAATTCAGACGGATACACCAAGCTATGGGTCCGCTTGCAAGCATGGTGGGAGGGCGTCGATGTTGAAGTTGTCCGCCGCCGCAAGGCTAAAGACGACAATCCGCATGAGGGCCTCATCATCGAAGTGGCGGAAGTTGACCCCTATAATGACCCAAGTATTCATTGGAACGATGCGCGCGTTGAGGTTGTTCAATTAGCCTGGGGGAAAGGGCATTCCCTTCCCGGTGGTGACGCACACGTTATGGGGCTGGTTAAACCTCTGTTGCTCAAACCCGAACACACTGTCATAGACCTAAACGCTGGTTTGGGTGGCGGTGCCCGCTTTATGGCCAAAAAATTCGGTCTTTGGTTGGAAGCGTATGAACGCGACAAAGATCTGTCTGATATTGGCAATGACTTATCCATCGATATGGATCTTGATGGGCAAGCCCCTATTGTTCAGGCGGACCCCAATACGATGGACCTCAAGGAAGATAAATACGATGCCGTTTTGGCGCGGGAGCTGTTCTTTTCTTTGACAGACAAAAAGTCGGCGCTTGAAAACATTGCCCTGTCTTTGAAAAACAATGCCTCCATTTTGTTTACTGATTTTGTGTTGGAAAACCGAAATCGCGAAGATGACACACTTACAGACTGGCGCGCGGCGGAACCTTTTAAGCCTACCCCATCTACTATGGAAGAATACCGGGAGTTACTTGCTGACCTGAAATATGAAGTACGGGTCTTTGAAGACATCACGGTCTCCTATGTGGACATGATCGAATCTGGGTGGCGCAATGTTTTGAACTCGGCCAAAGCAGGCAAACTTGCCGCCCCGATGGTGGATATGCTGATGGATGAGGGCAAACTTTGGCAAGCGCGGGTAAATGCCATGAAATCAGGACGTTTGAAGCTCATTCGATGCCACGCGATGATGCGTAAAGGACCAGCTCGGGCCCTCAGCGATTCAATGTCCGTCTAAGCAATTGGTGGCTATTCCACGCCAAGAGCAGGAGGTCGATATGACACATGATGTAAACGACAAGCCAAATACCTTGGAAAACAAAAGCCCACCGACAGGTCGCATTTTTGATTCTTCCGGCATGTTGAGAAAAATGCCGCTCCGCACACGACCAACACCTGCCCCCGCAAGACCAACGTCAGCTTCAACAGGCAAAACGCCTTAAAGAAACGGCAGGAATAGCCCTAGAAATGGCAAAAAACACCGCTTTTTGGCCTCATAATAAAGTGTTGGTTTCAGAAAGTGATATAATTGACGGGCGCGTCACTTTACCCCTTGGCATACTCTATATCAGCCCTATATATACCCCTATCGGGCCGATATACCCCCCATTACGTATGGCCCTTTATTTCAACCGTTGAAATGGTTTGTTGGCGTGGTACCCGCAGAACATTTCAACGGTTACAGGTCGGTGTGAACATGCATGTAAGAACTCTCTGTCTTGGCGCCCTCGCCTTGGGAGATGCTTCAGGATATGAAATTAAGAAGCTGTTTGAAGAAGGTGTGTTTTCACACTTCTCTGAGGCAAGCTTTGGTTCCATCTATCCAGCCCTCACAAAACTTACAGACGATGGTTTATTGACCTGTCAGGCCCATTCTCAAGAAGGCCGACCGGACAAAAAAGTCTATTCTCTCACTGAGTTGGGCCGCAAGACGTTCCAAGAAGCACTTTTTCAGCCTATTCAGCCAGATAAGTACCGTTCTGACTTCCTTTTTTCACTCGTTTTTGCCAACCAAATGCCGGCAGCACGTATCAGTGAAATATTGAACAACAAGCTGGAAGAGCTTAAAGAAGAGCTGAAGCGAATAGAAGCCGGTGGGGGCGTCTCCAAAGCCCCGAGCGGTGACCTTGTCAAAGAATTTGGCGCTCATGTAACCGTTAGTATGATTGAGTTTTTGGAAAAAAATCGTTCTCGCATCGAAGCCCTTGGATGTGAAACCGAGACGCGCAGCCGCACGCCTTGTGAAGCGATAGGATAATTAGATTTCAAGGGATCCCGGGAGGGCCGACATATGGTCTCCCAATTCAGTATTGGCAGTAAAATGGTTTTGAAAAAGTCCTATCTATTTGCTTCCGTGATTACCGTTTTGGTGATCGCGTGGGTTCTTTCTGGTCAATTTGGCACAGCTGAAGTGGAGACTGAGGAAGCAGCAGCGGCGCACACGACCGTCGGGTCTTCCCTCCCTCATGTGCAAGCTAAAGTTTTTACCGCCAAGACGAAAACGACTGAAGTTTTGATCCGAGGGAAAACAGAAGCTGTGCGCAAAGTGCAGGTGCGAACTGAAGCAGATGGCGCCGTGGTACGGACCCCCTTCGAAAAAGGGGCGAACGTTAAAGAAGGCGACATATTGTGCGAACTTTCTTTGAATGCCAGAGATGCCCGCATGGCTGAGGCTGAAGCCTTGATGAGACAACGCTGGTTGGAGTTTGATGCCTCTCAAAAACTAGCGGCGAAAGGTCATCGTTCTGAGACTCAAGTGGCGTCGGCTCGTGCAGCCTATGATGCTGCCCGTGCACAAGTAAAACAGCGTGAAGTTGAATTGGCCAATACTCGGATCACTGCCCCATTTGACGGCATCTATGAATCCCGGCAAGTGGAAGCTGGGGATTACATGCGTGTTGGCGATGCTTGTGCAACCCTTATTGACCTAGACCCCTTTTTGGTTGTCGGCCAAGTATCTGAAATTGAAGTCAGTGCGTTCCACATGGGTGATCCCGGCACTGCCATATTGGTGACAGGTGAAGTTGTGCGCGGCACCATCCGGTTTGTTGGTAAGTCGGCAGATGATGCGACCCGCACCTTCCGCGTGGAGCTAGAAGTTCCAAACGAAAATCACAAATTGCGCGACGGTGTAACGGCACAAATTTCCGTGCCATCCCGTAAAGTCATGGCGCATCTCATTCCTCCGTCTGTCCTTACTCTCAATGATGACGGAGTTGTGGGTGTTCGCACGCTCAACAATAATAAAGAAGTGCAATTTGAAGCCATTACGATCTTAGATGACGGGGCGACCGGCATTTGGGTGGGCGGCCTGACGGAGCAAGTTTCAATCATTACTTCAGGGCAAGAGTTTGTAACCAGCGGCCAAAAAGTGGACGTGAGTTATGAGCCGACAGCGGAGGCAAAACTGTGAATGGTCTAATTGATTCTGCGCTCTCGCGGACCCGGACTGTCATGACAATTATGGTGATGATGGTCGTATCGGGCATCATCTCCTATGTTGCCATTCCCAAAGAGGCTGACCCGGACATTCCAATTCCGGTTTTCTATATCTCCATTCCTCACCCTGGTATTTCACCCGGCGATGCTGAGCGTTTGCTGATCAAACCCATGGAAACCCAGTTGCGGTCTTTGGAGGGGCTCGAAGAACTCCACTCAATCGCATCGCAAGGCCATGCGGGGATTGTTCTGGAATTTGATGTCGACTTTGATAAGGACGATGCGCTTCTCGACGTACGCGAAAAAGTTGACCTTGCACGTGCGGAATTACCTGCCGATACGGATGAGCCTACAGTCAACGAATTCAATGCGGCCCTCTTCCCGGTCATTGTTGTGACCCTCTCAGGCGATGTGCCAGAGCGGACGCTGTACCGACACGCATTAGAATTGCAGGACCGCCTTGAAACTGTTCCTTCTGTTCTGGAGGCTGAGCTATCTGGGCACAGAGAAGAGCAAGTTGAAGTGCTCATCAATCCGGCCCGGATGGAAGCTTACAATGTCAGTCCTGGCGAGCTGATTAATGCCGTAACCATGAATAACCGGCTCATCGCGCCGGGCTCCTTGGACACGGGCGACGGCAGCTTTTCTGTGAAGGTGCCGGGACTATTTGAAACGCGCGAAGACATTATGAGCCTGCCGATTAAGGTTTCGGGGGACGGTGTTGTTACGCTTGCAGACCTTGCAGATATTCGACGCACTTTCAAAGATGCCAGCGGCTATGCGCGCTTTAACGGCAAACCTGCCATTGCCATCCAAGTGAAGAAACGGATCGGTGAAAACATCATCGAGACGAATGATCGTATCCGAGCGATTATTGCAGAGGCCCGCACCCAATGGCCTGCGACGATCAAAGTCGATTACATGTTGGATCAATCCAACTTTATTATGCGCTCATTGGGCTCGCTTGAAGCATCCATTACCCTCGCGATTGTTTTGGTGATGATCGTTGTGGTGGCAGCCCTTGGAATGCGTTCGGGTATTCTCGTCGGCGTTGCCATTCCAACAAGCTTCATGATCGGCTTTCTGTTCCTAGCTGTCATGGGAATGACCATCAATATGATGGTCATGTTTGGCTTGCTCCTGTCCGTTGGTATTTTGGTCGATGGCGCGATCGTTGTCGTTGAGTATGCAGACCGTAAAATGGCTGAAGGTCTCAGCAGCTTTGAATCCTATCGATTGGCTGCCAAACGGATGTTCTGGCCTATTGCCTCTTCTACTGGCACCACGCTTGCTGCTTTCTTGCCGATGCTTTTATGGCCAGGTGTCAGTGGCAAGTTCATGTCACATTTGCCGATCACGCTGATCGTTATTCTGACCGCGTCTTTCATTACCGCCATGCTATTCTTGCCTGTTCTAGGCTCTTTGTTTGGCAAAAGCGATGATGTCGACAATGATGTATTGACGCTTCTCAACGGGGCTGAAACGGGTGATATCCGTACCCTACCCGGCATCACAGGCCGGTATGTGCGTATGCTAGACTTTCTCGTCTATCACCCCATTCGGGTTATGGCGACAACGGCGGTTGTTCTTATCACAACGCTTGTGCTGTTTATGAATTTCAACAATGGCACAGAGTTTTTTGTCGAAACCGAACCTGAACAGGCCATCATTATGGTCAGCGCGCGGGGGAACTTGTCCACATTAGAAGCCGCCCGCATTGCCCAACAGGTTGAAGACATTGTCTTAGACATTGATGGTTTTCAGGCGCTCTTTTCTGTGGCTGGTCCCGGTCTTTCAGGAGGCCCAGGTTCTGGAGGTGATACGCCGCCAGACATGATTGCCCGCATGACCCTAGAATTGCTGCCCTATGAGCAACGCCGCCCCGGCGCTGAAATTCTTGCTGAGTTGCGCAAGAGAGTTGCCGTCATACCCGGCATTCATGTGGAAGTGCGTAAACGCGAAGATGGCCCACCGACAGGGAAAGACATACAAATTCAATTGGTTTCAACTGATTTTTCTGCCCTAACCCGAACTGCTGGATTCATTCGCACCTATATGGAAGAGAATGTTCCAGAGTTGATCGACTTTGAAGATGAACGACCTCTTCCCGGTATTGAATGGGAACTAAGTGTCGATCGTGAATTGAGCGGACGCTTTGGTGCCGACATCTCAGTCATTGGCGCGGTTGTGCAATTAGTGACGAACGGCATCCTACTCGATGAAATTCGTCCCGATGACTCAGATGAGGAAGTTGAAATCCGTGTGCGTTACCCTGAAGAATATCGCACCTTGGCTCAGCTTGATCGGTTACGTATTCCAACGGCCAACGGCTTGATCCCTTTGAGCAACTTTGTTTCTCGCAAGCCAACAGCCGAAGTGAGCTCCATCAATCGCATTGACGGTATCCGCCGTATTATGGTCAAAGCTTCTGCGGCGATTAACCCAGAAACTGGTGCTAAATACAATGTAGACAGCATCGTCAAAGAATTGGAAGCATGGCTTTCAGAACAAACCCTTGAGCCCGGTGTGCGATATGAGTTCAAAGGAGCCAACGAAGAGCAACAGAAAGCAGCCGACTTCCTTGGGAAAGCGTTGCTGGGCGCCTTGTTCTTGATGTTCGTTATTCTGCTTACGCAGTTCAACAGCTTCTATCACACGTTCCTCACCCTCTCGACTGTGGTCTTGTCCACATTCGGCGTGCTGTTGGGCATGGTGATAACCGGGCAGACGTTCAGTGTTATCATGACAGGCACCGGCATCGTTGCCCTTGCCGGGATCGTGGTCAACAACTCCATCGTTTTGATTGATACCTATCAACGGTTAATCCAAGATGGCATGAGTGCCATTGAATCGGTATTGCGCACGGCAGGTCAACGGCTTCGCCCCATCCTGCTGACCACCATCACAACGATGTTTGGTCTTCTGCCAATGGCTTTGGAGTTCAATGTCAACTTCTTTAGCCGTGAAGTGAGCTTAGGCGGTCCTGTGTCGGTATGGTGGGTGCAGCTGTCTACGGCCATCATCTACGGCCTTGGGTTCTCAACCTTGCTAACCTTGGTGCTCGTCCCCGTTCTTCTGGCAGCCCCAGAAGTGTTGCGCCAACGCTATAGAAAATGGGCGGAAGCACGATCAGACACTTCGTCTGATTTAGTTCATCCGGCCGAATAGGCATACGCATAATAAAAGCCGGCGATGCGTCGCCGGCTTTTATCTATTCTCAATAACGAAAGTCCCCTAGGCAGGAAGCAGGAAGCGCTCCAAAATAAGATCTTCTTTGGTGCGACCCTCAATATCTACCACGTAGCTCTGCCCTCCCTCGCCAATGATTGAGTTCATACTCACGATCCTTGTGATCCGGCTATCGTCTCCACTCATTGGCATGTGAATTGATTCAGAGAGCAAACCAATCTCTTTCCCTTCCCGCTCCACGATCAGCTTTGAATAACTTACCGCACAGGCCGGAGTGGACACGACTTTGCCCATATGCTCACGCTGTTCTGCGTGCATCTCTATGGGAACAAAGTCATAATAATCCTGTCCGGTCGCATCTCTACCCAATGTCTCCACCAAACCTGTGCCAAAAAGGCGAATGGGGAGCGTTGTTTCCTTCACTTCCATCACCAAGATATTTGGTAGTAGCTTGACGATTTTTGCCGGAGAAAAGTCTGACCAAAACGGTGCCTTGCCATTGCCGGGCTTGAGAGAAGACCAATAGGCAAAAAGCTCTTGGGTTTGGGGGTGGCGAATGGGTAATTTAATCACTGGAGCCCGTCTCCTTTAGCCTGTCAAAGCACATGGCTGCCCGGATCATCATAAGGTGTGATTTGTTGCGCTTTATTTTGGGCGTGGCGCCAACTACTCACGGGCAAAAGAAGTAAATAGCCAATGGATAGCACTGAAAGCATGATCCATGGATAGGAGACCCAAAGGGCCGCAAATAAGGCGACACCCAACAAGATTGGCGCGACTTTATCGCGACTAATTTTGATGCCCAGTCGTTTGCCCGAGAACGAAGGGATCCGGCTGACCATCAAGAATGCTACAAAGGCTGTGTGGATGGCGATCAACCACGGCAACTCTGGAAGGCCCGTGACGCCTTCAAAGCTCAGGTAAAGGGGCAGCATGACCAATAAGGCACCTGCAGGCGCTGGTACGCCGGTAAAATAGTTGCCCATCCACGCCGGGCGGTCCGGGTCGTCCAGATCAACATTGAACCTTGCAAGACGCAGAGCGCAACACACAGCATAGCTGAGCACCGCAATCCACCCTAGTCCACCCCACGCTTGAAGACACCAAAGGTAGAGCACCAGAACCGGTGCCACGCCAAAGTTGACAAAGTCTGTGAGCGAATCCAGCTCCGCGCCAAACTTGCTCGTACCGCGCAAAAGGCGGGCGACACGGCCATCCAAGCCATCAAATATAGAAGCCACCAAAATCGCGATCACGGCAAATTCGAACCGTCCTTCCAATGCGAACCGAATGGACGTCAGTCCTGCACATAGGGCAAAAACCGTGAGTGAATTTGGGATTAGGCTCCGTATAGGCAAGCGTTTCATTGCACGCCGCCGTGGGTGCATTGATTGCTTTTTACTGTCGGTGTCTTTTGGCTCATACGACATATTTTAATGCGCCCGATCTTTCTACTCGTTGGTTCATTTCATTCCCTCACAGAAGCAATGAATTAACTGGGGGCGATATAGTGTGCCCTCAGCTCCCCTTTGGTTTCACTCGGGTGCTTAACGAATGGCTGCTTCACGTGCCGGTTCGCTAGACTCTGTATCTGCGATCACAGTTTCCCCCGCAATCGTTTTCTGCCCAACCGACACCATAGGCACCACGCCGGTTGGCAAATAAATGTCCACGCGGCTACCAAACCGAATGATTCCAAACCGTTCGCCTGTTTCCAGCGTTTGGCCTTCTTCAGCGTAACTGATGATACGGCGTGCCACGAGACCTGCGATTTGCACAACACCAAATGTCTGGCCCTTGTCCGTTTCAACAATCATCGAGAACCGTTCGTTGTCATCGCTGGCCTTATCCAAATCGGCATTCAGGAAAAGCCCCGGACGATACGCCGTAGCCAACACCTTGCCTGTAATGGGTGACCGGTTTACGTGACAATTAAAGACATTCATGAACACGCTTACCCGTGTGCGCAATTCTTCGCCCATGCCCAATTCAGCAGGCGGTGCGGCTTGCATAATCAGGTTCACAACGCCGTCAGCTGGTGAAATCACCAAGCCTTCACGGGTCGGGGTGAGACGATCAGGATCACGGAAGAAATAGACGCACCATCCTGTCAACACGATGCCAATCCACCCTGCAATTGGCCCTAAAAAATAGTATAATAGGGCTGTCACCAGAGCGAAGGTTAGGATGAATTTATGGCCTTCTTTATGGATAGGCACGAAAAGTGAGGTGATTGCGTCCATGAATTCTACTGTCATCCTCTAGCTATGCCCCAAATGAGGGCGCAGTCTGAAATAGGCCGATTTCGGTGCGAAATCTCTTATTCTGAGCTTAACCGAATGTCAGCCAGAAGGTAAGCGGATTGCGCGTTAAGTGGACTGAAATAGCACGAGCAGTCCCTCCGACTGCCATAGACGTAGCCCTTCGGTGCCTTAATAACACGCAGTGCCCTACTCAATCTCCCTGATATTTAAGGGTGTCCGGGGGGTAAACGAGACTTTTTGGCCTCCAATTGTGCCATTTCCAGTGCTTTTTGGCGTTCTTCCAGTGACAATTCGGCCTCGACGCCTTCTTCTTCTGGTGAGAACAACTGACGCAACCACATTCCAGCGTAGACACCTTCCTTTTCCAAAAGGCTTTGGTGTGTGCCGCGCTCTACAATTTCACCTTGGTCAAGCACAAGAATTTCATCCGCATCCACCACTGTTGAAAGCCTATGGGCAATAATCAGGGTTGTACGATTCTCCGACATGAGGCTCAAAGCGGTGCGGATTTCCTCTTCTGTATGACTATCGAGCGCCGACGTTGCTTCATCCAGAATTAAAATGGGGGGATTTTTCAGCAATGTACGCGCGATTGCCACACGCTGCTTCTCGCCGCCTGATAATTTAAGGCCACGCTCGCCAACCAATGTGTCGTAGCCTTTTGGCAAGCGGCGGATAAGGTCAGAAATTTGGGCCCGCTCGGCGACTTCCCTTACTTCAGCATCCGTCGCGTCCGGGCGACCGTAGCGAATGTTATAGAGAATTGTGTCGTTAAAAAGGACTGTGTCTTGGGGCACGATACCAATTGCCGACCGCAGGGACGCTTGCGTTACCGCATTCAACGGCTGGTGATCGATCATTACTTGGCCCGACTGCACATCGTAAAAGCGGAACAATATCCGTGAGATGGTGGACTTACCGGCCCCACTTGGCCCCACGATCGCCAGTGTTTTATTGGCTGGTACATCGAATGAAATGCCTTTGAGTATTTGCCGATCCGGCTCGTAAGAGAATTTCACATTCTCAAACTGAATGCTGCCCCCGTCTACTTTCAACGATGTGGCATCTTCTCTGTCTTTCACCTCGGAAGGAACCTGTACCAAATCAAACAAGTTCTCCATATCGATCAAGGATTGTTTGATTTCACGATAGACAGTGCCGAGCAAATTGAGCGGCATATAAAGCTGGATCAAAAACGTATTCACCAACACAAAGTCGCCGACCGTCAACCCATCCTCAATAATTCCCTGTGCTGCCATGAGCATCATAGCGATCATGCCGAGATTAAAAATCACAACTTGCCCGGTGTTCAAGAAAGCCAGAGAGGTTGATGTTTTTACCGCTGCTTTTTCGTAACCCGCCAACGACTTATCGAAACGCGTTGCTTCATGCTCTTCATTGCCGAAGTATTTTACGGTTTCAAAATTGAGCAGACTGTCAACGGCACGGGTGTTGGCTTTAGTGTCCTGCTCATTCATTTCGCGGCGAAAGCGTGTGCGCCATTCCGTAATGGCAAACGTAAACCAGATATAGAAGAGCACCACGCTGCCGGTAATTAACGCATAGCGATAGTCAAATGTGTAAGCTAAAATGGCGCACACTAAGGTCAGTTCAATCAGTGTAGGAATGATGCTGAACAAGGAAAAGCGCAGCAAGAAATCAATGCCTTTTGTGCCCCGTTCTATGACCCGTGACAAACCACCTGTGCGACGCTCTAGGTGAAACCGTAGGGAGAGCGCGTGCAGGTGCCGGAAGGTTTGCAGGCCAACCGTTCGCACCGCGCGTTGGCCAACTTTTGCAAAAAAAGCATCGCGTAATTGCGCCAAAGCAATCATGAGAATGCGCGCCACACCGTAGGCAGCCACCATGAAAACAGGCACTGCCACAACACCCAACCTTGGGTCCGTTACCGTTAGCGCATCGACGGCGTCCTTGTAAAAGAAAGGCGCATAGACAGTGACCCCCTTGGCCGCTACCAATACGGTTAGAGCTAAGATCACGCGCACGCGAATATCCCAATCACCCTTAGGCCACAGATGTGGCAGCAAGGCTGTGAGAGTGCGCCAATGATGGCTTTTTTCCTCTGGCAAACCAGCCGTGCTCGCTGTGATTGGGTTTTCTTCGTTTGCGCGTCGCATTGGTCTGTGAGCCAAAGTCATTCTCCTAAAGCGCTCTGCGGTAGAGGCGCTGGTCGTCAGGTCAGTATATCGGGAAATATCGCCAAGTGCTCATGCATGGCACTTGCAATATCCCCCAAAGACAATCGCCCCGCCAATGGAGGCGGGGCGATTGGTCTCTATAGATAACCGTTATTCAACCGATAACAAGCTTTTGCCCTATCAATCGTAACGGTGTCAGTTAGCGATTAGGCGCGTTCAAAATTTGACCGGGGTAAATCAAGTCCGGGTCTCTGATTTGATCTTTGTTTGCGCCGTAAATAACCGTGTAGCGATACCCTGAGCCATAAATTTGCTTAGCGATGTTCCATAGGTTATTGCCCGGTTGAATGACGACTTTGCCATTTGCCAACTGGCGGATCACTTCCGCTGGCTCTCCGCGCTCAAAAGGCACCTCTACGCGTGCAACGACGGTATTCCCCTCACCGAGTTCATCCACACGCAACTTATATTGTCCCGGCTTGATCACCGTAACGGGGCGCAGTTCCCACGCGCCATTGCCATCCGCAATCGCGTCGCCTACCGGCTTATCATTTACATAAACGCGAATGGTCGCTTTGGGTGTGCCGCGACCAGAAAAGATGACGTTCCCCTTTTCATCGTAATCGACGACTTCCAAAACCAATTGACCTGAGTCTGCTGCAACGCCGGGCCCTTGCAACACTTTACTTGCTTTACCAGGCTCGCTGAGCACCACCAGTGCTTTTTGATTTGGCTGAGTTGGCACAGAGATGGCCACTTTCTGGGTAGAAACCGTCTCGCCCCCATCAGCGGTGGTCACTTTCAGCGACAGTTCAAATTCACCGGGCTTGAGTGGCTCATCCAACACAATCACCCATTCGCCGCTCTCGTCTGCTTTCGCTGTCGCGATGACGGTCCCATCCCGCAACAAACTCACATCTGAGCCGGGTAGTGCTCGGCCAGCGATAACGGCGGCACCATCACGCTCCACACGCACAATGTCGAAGGTAGGCGGTGTGCTTTCATCCGTATTTTGATCCACAATTTCAGGGGTCTGAATCGGTTGCTCGGTCACACTTTGATCTGGCACACTGCCTTCATCATCCGTGCTGCTTCCAAAAACAAAAAATAGAATCACTCCCAGTATGATGGCTGCTGCAACAGCGCCTCCAATTATGAAGATGTTCCGATTTTCCATTCCACCCCTCCAATCATCGTCCTAAACGTCCTTAAACGCTCGTTGACGTATCTACTACGGTACTCATTCACACCAAATTGGTTCGTTAAGGCGCTATAAAGCGCTTTGGTGGGACACCATCATGAAAATGGCTTTTCAAATTTATTAGCACCAAAACACCAGAACAAAGTTAATTCTATTATACAATAACCTCATGACACTCCTCGCGACCTTTGAGGGCGTGCCGTAAGTATTTTGGTTACTACTCTTAGACCAAGTGACTGTTTGTACTTAAGTAACAATTTTGCAAATACAGCACCCATTGGGAAGCTTGTTTTGTGATTAACAGGCAAAAATGACGATGACTGAGAATATTTGTGTCTATTGCGGCTCCAGTTCTGGAGAAAACCCATCCTATATGTCTGCGGGTACTCAGCTGGGTGAGGCAATTGTGGAAGCGGGCATGGGATTGGTCTACGGCGGGGCCACCATCGGCGTTATGGGGGCTGTTGCGCGCGCTGTCACCTCAGGCAAGGGGCCTGTGATTGGGGTCATACCAGAATTCCTGTTTACGGCAGAAATACCCTACACCGATGCTTCTGAGTTGATTGTCACTAAGGATATGCACGAGCGCAAACAAATCATGTATGACCGTTCTTGTGCATTTGTCGCTTTGCCGGGGGGTATTGGCACACTTGAAGAACTGATGGAGATGATGACATGGGCCCAGCTTGGGCGGCACCGGCATCCGATTATTATCGCCAATATTGATGGCTTTTGGGATTCACTCCTCGCCCTCTTTGACCACATGCTCGAAAATGGATTTGTTCGCCCTTCACTCCATCAGCTTTTCCATGTGGTGAACGACGCACAAGAGATTGTGCCTCTCGTGCGTCGCCTTTCTTCCACATCCATAGACTGAACTGTGACTGGCAAAAACCGCTAAGCCCTTTTGGTGCCCCTTCTAATACGGCGCTCTTGCCGGAATAAATCCGCACTAAAAATGATGAGCGCCGTCCAAATGAGGCCGAACGAGATTAAGTGAGCCGTGCCAAATGGCTCTCCGTAGTGGATCGCCAAAAAGAAGTGAGTTGTGGGCGCGATGTATTGCATCAATCCCATCGTCGACAAGCGAATGCGTTGCGCCCCGAAGGTGAAAGCAAACAGCGGAATTGCTGTCATCGGGCCAATCGCCATGAGCAATAACATAGCCCAGATGCTTTGGCCTTCATGACCAAAGATCAACGTCTCTTGCCCGGAGGCATACACAAAGTAGCCGACCGCCAAGGGACAAAGGTACATTGCCTCAACGACCAGTCCCTCTAGAGGGCCAACAGCCATCACCTTGCGCAAATACCCGTAGGCTGCAAATGACCCCGCCATATAAAGCGATATCCATGGCAAAGACCCTTGGAGTATTGTCAACGTGAGGACCGCGCAAGCGGCCAAAAAGACAGACACAATTTGGGGCCTGCTTAACCGTTCCGACAAAAGCACAACGCCTAAAACCACACTGATCAACGGATTGATGTAATAGCCAAGACTGGTTTCCATCACACGCGATTCATATATGGCATAGTTAAACACAAGCCAATTGGAGCCGATGATCATGGAGGTCATAAACAATTGCCCCATGAGCTTTTTGTTTTTGAGTATCGCCCATAGTATTTGAAAACGGCCCATAAGTACGACCGCAGCGCAGGTCACGAGCAGCGTCCAAATGGGTCGGTGTGCAAGCACTTCCCAAATGGGATAGATCATCGTTGCCTTGTAATAGACAACAGAAAAGCCCCACCACAGATACCCAAAACCAGCCGCAAGCGCGCCCACGAGGGCGCTGTTCCCCGCCGGGGTGCCCGGCGAAGATATCACATTAGTATGCGTCATGTTTTTCTCCGGACCCGCTTATACGGGGGCTTTTAAGGTGGTTGATGCGCCCGGCATCTTTGCCTTTGCACTCAACGGTGCAGGTGCGTTTTCACGCAGCAGCTTATAAGTAATGCTGTCGGTCAACGCTTGGAAAGAGGCGTCGACAATATTTGCCGAAACGCCCACGGTGAACCATCGGTGGCCAGAACTGTCTGCGCTCTCGATCAGCACGCGTGTCACGGCTTCCGTTCCACCGGTGAGGATGCGCACCTTAAAGTCCACCAAACGAATGTCATCGATGATGGATTGGTATTTACCCAGATCTTTTCGCAGCGCTTCGTCGAGCGCATTGATTGGGCCATTTCCTTCGCCCACAGATATGGTGGACACCCCATCAACCGCCACTTTCACAGTTGCTTCCGAGATCGTTACCAGTTCACCAACTGCATTGTACCGACGTTCAACCAACACGCGGAACGAATTCACATCAAAGAACTCAGGCACATCGCCCAAAATACGCCGGGCGAGAAGCTGAAAAGAAGCCCCCGCCCCGTCGTATGAATAGCCTAAGAACTCGCGTTCTTTCACTTGGTCAAGCAAACGAGAGAGGCGCGGGTCTTTTGGATCGACAGGAATACCTGCGGCTTCCAATTCAGCCACAACATTAGAACGCCCTGCTTGATCTGATACCGACACACGACGCTTGTTGCCCACCAACTCAGGCGGCACATGCTCATATGTGGTTGGGTCTTTCATCAAAGCAGACACATGAATGCCTGCCTTTGAAGCGAAGGCCGCTTCGCCAACATAGGGCGCATATCTATTGGGTGCGCGGTTGAGTATCTCATCAAGGGTGCGGGAGATGTGGGAGATTTTTTTCAATTGCTCATTGCTGACGCCAATTTCAAACCGTTCAGAAAACTCTGGCTTGAGCAACAAAGTCGGGATGAGAGAGACCATATTGGCATTGCCACAGCGCTCGCCCAACCCATTCAATGTGCCTTGAATTTGACGCACGCCCGCACGCACGGCGGCCAGTGTATTGGCCACTGCGTTTTCGGTATCGTTGTGGCAATGGATGCCAAGCCTGTCGCCGGGGACATGCTTCATGGCCTCGGCCACGATCTCTTCAATTTCATGTGGCAGCGTGCCGCCATTCGTGTCGCACAAAACCATCCAACGGGCGCCATTTTCAAAGGCGGTTTTCAAACAATTGAGTGCGTATTCTGGATTGGCTTTATACCCATCGAAAAAGTGCTCGCAATCGATCATGGATTCACGGCCACGCGCTACAACGGCGCGCACACTATCTGCGATACACTCGAGGTTTTCTTCGTTGGAAATTTCCAATGCCACCTTCACATGGAAATCCCACGCTTTAGCGACCAAACACACAGCATCGGCTTCACTATCCAAAACCATGGCAAGGCCCGGATCATTGTCCGCACTACGCCCTGCTCGTTTTGTCATGCCAAAGGCGGTGAAGGTTGCATTTTTGAAGGCAGGCTTTTCGCTAAAGAAACTCGTATCGGTAGGATTAGCTCCGGGATAGCCCCCTTCGACATAATCGATACCAATATCATCAAGCAAACCAGCAATAAGCTTTTTGTCTTCGACGCTGAAGTCCACACCTTGAGTTTGCGCACCATCGCGCAAGGTGGTGTCAAACAGGTATAGACGTTCTTTTTGGGTCTGCTTGCTCATAGTCTCAACCTAACTTTTCCGCTTTTGAATGTTCAAAGCAGATCACACACATCATTCGATATTTATTAGACTCGCAGCCACACGGGGCTGAAAAGTCGGAGCTATCGCGCCGATCGATTGCTTTTTTCTTTGGGAAGTTAGGCAAGTGCGAACGGCAGCGGCTTTTATGAGCCCCAGGTAATCATACCCTTAATAATAATCGCACGTGTCGCGAGTGCCATTTGCCGTTCCAATCACTTATCAAAAGCTGAATACATCAGCTTTTTCAATCGCTTGCGCCAGTTAATCGTGTCATCACACGTTCCCGACCAATAAGAGGTAGCAGGTTTGCCAGCTCAGGTCCATGATGAAGTCCAGTTAAGGCTTTGCGCAGAGGCATAAAGAGCCCGCGCCCTTTGCGTCCTGTCGCCCCCTTCACTTCCGCTGTCCATGCTTGCCATGTCTGCAAGTCCCATGGCTCTTCTGGCAACAAAGCTGCAGCTTGCTCAATCATCTCGGCATCTTCGTCTTCGATCACAGGTTCCACGGGGCCATGAATAATGTGCCACCACTCCGCCACGCCATCGAACAATGTTAAATTAGCGCGTACCGTATCCCAGAAGCTTTCATCGGTAATGTTACGCTCTGCAAGGCGGTCCTTCACCGTTTCAAAAGGCGTTAGATGCATCAGGCCCGCATTGAGGCGTTCCAAATCCTTTAGGTCGAAACGCACTTGGCTGACACCAAAAGCATCCAATTTAAAGTCGTTGGCAATTTCTTCCATACTCAGCATTGGTTCGGGCGCGTGAGACGTGCCCAAGCGAGCCAGTTGTGCTGCAAGCGTGAGAGGCTCAAAGCCCTTTTCTCTAATTGCTTCGAGTGACAGCTCCCCGCGTAGACGTTTGGAAAGCGGTTTTCCGTCAGCATCCACCAACAAAGAGTAATGCCCGAATTGCGGCAATTCTGCACCCAGCGCCTTAAAGATTTGAATTTGTGCGCCGGTGTTTGTGGTGTGGTCATCGCCCCGCATCACAAGGGTAACGCCCATCTCAATATCATCCACCACACTTGGGAGGGTGTAGAGATAGCTCCCATCATCACGGATCAAAATAGGGTCGGACAAAGACTTGGGGTCTGCCCGCGTGCGCCCTTTGATGACATCATCCCATTCAACCATTTCAGGGTCGAGCAAGAACCGCCAATGCGGTTTACGGCCTTCAGCTTCGAGCGCTGCGCGTTCTTCCTCGGTCAGGTTTTTTCCGGCGCGGTCATAAACAGGCGGCAAGCCACGGGCTTGCAGGCGTTTGCGTTTGCGGTCCAACTCATCTGCGGTTTCATAGCACGCATAGAGAAGCCCCATTTCCTTCAACTTCGCGGTTGCAAGGTCATACCGATCGAAACGGTCGGATTGGCGAAACAGTTCATCATGCGGCAACCCGGCCCATGCCAAATCAGCTTTAATGCCATCTGCATATTCTTGGGTCGAGCGTTCCAAGTCTGTGTCATCAAGGCGCAAGATGAACTTACCGCCCTGCTTCTTTGCATAGAGCCAGTTGAAAAGTGCCGCGCGATAGTTGCCAACATGCAGTTGACCGGTGGGGCTGGGAGCAAAGCGAACAGTGACAGTCATGGGTATTCCTAGGTTACGTCTCGAAAGCCGTTAGTAATGGGATAACGCCGGTCGCGGCCAAAGTTACGTTCGCCGATTTTCACACCGGGGGCCGCCTGACGACGTTTGTATTCTGCAATATAGAGGAGATGCTGAATGCGACGCACAACCTCTTCCTCGTGGCCTTTGGCGACAATCTCGCTTACAGCCATTTCTTTTTCAACTAGACATTCTAAAATATCATCCAATACTTCGTAAGGCGGCAGATTGTCTTGGTCGGTTTGGTCTTCTCTCAACTCAGCACTTGGTGGCTTGGTGATGATGTTGGTTGGGATCACTTCTCCCGCCGGACCTTTGCCCCCGGTTGGATGGTTTTTATTACGCCAATCCGACAGTGCAAAGACCTGCATTTTGTAAAGATCTTTGATCGGATTATAGCCGCCATTCATATCGCCATATAGGGTCGCATAGCCAATCGATACTTCTGATTTATTGCCTGTGGTCACAACCATCGAGCCGAATTTATTCGACACAGCCATCAAAATGACGCCGCGTGTCCGTGATTGAATGTTTTCTTCGGTCGTGTCAGCTTCGGTATCAGCAAACATGCCTCCCAAAACATCCAGAAACCCTTCTACAGGCTTTTGAATGGGAATGCTCTCGTATTTCACGCCCAACAACTCCGCACATTCGTCTGCATCGGTGAGGCTGTCAGCGCTTGTATATTTATAAGGCAACATGATGCAATGCACCCGTTCTGGGCCGAGGGCATCTACGGCGATTGCGGCGCAAAGCGCGCTGTCGATGCCGCCAGAAAGGCCAAGCACAACACCGGGGAACCTGTTCTTCTCAACATAGTCGCGCAGACCAAGCGTCACCGCTTGATAGATTGAGGCCAGCCCCTCTTCTACTAAGGCATGCTGCACACCACGGGCACACGACCATGTGCCTTCTGGCCCACGAGACCACTGCGTGAGCGTGATCTCCTCCTGCCATGCGGACATTTGCACCGCAAGTTCAGCATTAGCATTGAGAACAAACGAGCCACCATCAAACACCAATTCATCCTGCCCACCGATTTGGTTAACATAGGCCATTGGCAATCCGCTTTCTTTGATGCGCGCCACGCAGTGCTGAATGCGCACATCAAACTTGCCCAAAGCAAAGGGAGAACCATTTGGCACGAGCAACATTTCCGCGCCGCTCTCCTCAAGGCATTCAATCACATCAGACGACCAAATATCTTCGCAGATTGGGACGCCGATGCGCACCCCGCGAAAATTGATCGGACCCGGCAAGGGACCTGCATCAAAGACACGCGGTTCGTCGAATACGCCGTAATTGGGGAGGAAAACCTTGTAGCGGGTCGCGGCCCGTTTGCCTTCGTCGAGTAGAACAACCGCATTGAGGCGTTTATTCTCATGCCGCAACGGTGCCCCCATCAGTAATGCGGGGCCGCCGTCCGCCGTTTCTGCCGCTAAAGTGTCGAGGGCATCCTCAACCGTTCGAAGGAATGCAGGCTTTAGCACCAAGTCCTCTGGTGGATAGCCCACTAAAAACAACTCTGGGAACACAATTAAGTCAGCACCTTGCTCTGCAGCGACCTTACGCGCAGCACGGGCTTTCTCCATATTGCCTGCAATATCCCCAACAATTGGGTTCAATTGGGCTAATGCTATTTTTAGTGTGTCAGTCATACTGATTAGAATCGCCTATGAAACAAGACCTTAGAGTTGAATTGGGGAGGCTTTTCTAGCCCGCCTAGCCGTTATCCACAATAGGAAGAGCGCATTTCTCCCATTGTTCAATCTTGCACAGCCTAGTTGGCATAACATCAAAGCAAAATGCGACAAATTTGATGTTCCCCGGCGTTATTCAGACTATCTTCCCTACCATCGATATTAAATATTTGGAGGAGATATTAATGACTGAGATTAATCGTCAGATTCAATTGGTTGAATTGCCCAAGGGCAAGCTTTCCCCAACACACTTCAAGCTCGCAGAAGCCCCCATTCCTTCTATTTCTGAAGGGGAGGTTTTGCTCAAAACTGTCCTTATTTCACTCGATGCCGCCAATAGGGCATGGATGCAAGGCGCCACCTATCGCGATGCCCTAGAATCAGGACAGGTCATGGCTGGTGGTGGACTTGCCGAAGTGGTGGAAAGCAAGGCGGAAGGTATGTCCGTTGGCGATTTAGTCTTCGCCGATACTGGGTGGCAAGACTATGCTGCTCTGCCCGCTAAAAATCTCAACAGCGTGCCTCGCCTCGAACCTCTTTCTTATCTTATCAGCGTGTATGGCATTGCCGGATTGACCGCATATTTTGGCCTCCTCGAAGTGGGCCAACCTAAAGCAGGCGAGACGGTTGTGGTATCGGCTGCGGCTGGGTCCGTTGGGTCCATTGTCGGTCAAATCGCCAAGCTCAAAGGATGCCGGGTTGTTGGCATCGCAGGCGGGGCAGAAAAATGCCAATGGCTTGTGGATGAACTTGGCTTTGATGCTGCAGTGGATTACAAAAATGAACCGGTTCACAAGGCGCTCAAAACAGCGTGCCCGGATGGCATTGATGTTTATTTCGACAATGTCGGCGGTGACATCTTGGAAGCGGCCCTCTTCCGCATGAATGATATGGGACGCATCGCCTGTTGTGGTGCAGTCTCACAATACGACGGCGACGCGCCTAAGCATGGACCACGGGGCATTCCGGGTCTGATTGTGACCAAGCGCTTGAGGGTACAAGGATTTATTGTGAGCGACTTTTATACCAAGCGTGACGCGGCAATCGCCGAGCTTGGTCAATGGGTCGCTGACGGCAAGATTAAGGTTCAAGAAGATATTATTGATGGCCTAGAGAACACCCCAGCAGCTCTCATTGGACTGCTCGCAGGTGAAAATCGCGGGAAGCGAATGGTGAGAGTCTAATGGGACTATTCAGCACACTCTTTGGGCGCAAAAGAAATTCCAAATTACCAACCTCAAAAAATGGAGACACTATGTCTTATACAAGCAAAGAAATTCAATTAGCGGCTCGTCCCAACGGCGAACCGAAAGCAAGCGATTTCCAAGTTGGCACCACAGAACTGGGAGAGCCCGGCGCAGGTGAATTCCTCGTGCGCAACATTTGGATGTCTGTTGACCCCTATATGCGTGGCCGGATGATGGACCGGGAGAGCTATGTGCCTCCGTTCCAAATTGGTGCAGCCCTTGAAGGCGGTGCGATTGGCCAAGTTGTGAAATCCAACAATGAGAACTTCAAAGTCGGCGAGTACGTGCAGTCTATGCTTGGCTGGCGTGAAGCGTTCATTACTGATGGTGCCATGCTTTCCAAAGTTGACCCTGCCAATGGTCCTATTGAAGCAAACCTTGGTGTTATGGGCATGCCGGGTCTTACTGCCTATGCAGGTCTTTTCAAAATTGGTGAAATGAAAGACGGCGACACTGTTTTTGTTTCAGCTGCATCTGGTGCTGTTGGCAGTGTTGTCTGTCAGCTGGCAAAAGCACATGGTTGCTTCGTTGTCGGCACCGCTGGGTCAGACGAAAAATGTAAATGGTTGGAAGAAACCGCCGGTATCGACAAAGCCATCAACTACAAAACATGCGGTGACTTAACAGCAGCTATTAAAGCTGCGGCTCCGGGCGGCGTAGACGTTTATTTTGAAAACGTTGGCGGCGAACACCTCGTTGCAGCGATTGAAAACATGAAGCCAATGGGCCGTGCGGCACTTTGCGGCATGATCGAACAATACAATGCAACTGAGCCGGCTCCTGGTCCACATAACATCATTCAAGCGGTTGGTAAAAGCCTGAAACTGCAAGGCTTCATTGTTTCAAACCACTTTGATCTGTTGCCTGACTTTGTCGCGGAAATGTCCACCCTTATCGGTTCGGGCAAAATGAAATGGGAACAAACTGTCGAAGAAGGCATTGAGAATGCCCCCAAAGCATTCCTCAACCTTTTCTCTGGTGCAAACTTTGGTAAGATGCTTGTCAAAGTTGGTTCAGATCCAGCTGCATAACTTAAACTAACAAAATTGGAGGAGCGCATGAGCGTGATCAACCGTCGTTGGGTATTGGCTTCACGGCCAAATGGACAACCTGCCCTTGAGAATTTTCGTCTTGAGGAACAGGAATTGCCTGACCCCGGTGCGCATGAAATTCTCATTCATGCACGCTATTTCTCGGTTGATCCGGGCATGCGCTCCCGCCTCTCCAGCGATTCATATGCTGCCGCTTTGAAAGAAGGCGAGCTGATTGAAGGCGCAATGGTGGGGGTTGTGCAAGCCTCCAACAATGAAAAATTTGCTGCTGGCGACTTGGTCACAGGTGGTTTTGGTTGGCAAGAATACGCCCTCTCTAATGGGCGCGGTGTGGCTAAATTAAACGCCTCTCTCTTCCAACCGCCGCTCACCGTTACCACAGCCATTGGTATTTTGGGCATTCCTGGCCTCACTTCTTATTTTGGTTTGCTGGATCTAGGCAAACCACAAGAAGGCAACACAGTTTTGATTTCTTCCGCTGCAGGCCCCGTCGGTGCCACTGCGGGACAAATTGCCAAGCTTAAAGGATGCCGCGCTGTTGGCATCGCGGGGTCACAAGCCAAATGTGATTATGTCGTCAAAGAACTCGGTTTCGACGCGTGCATTAATTACAAAGAAGTGGATGACCTACAAGCGGCGATAGCTGAACACTGCCCAGACAAAGTCGATATTTATTTTGACAATGTGGGCGGGGAAATGCTCGACGCGGCCATTCTCAATATGAATGAAAAAGGTCGTTTGATTATATCCGGTGCTGTTTCTGAATATAACAAGTCAGAACCACGCGGGATCCGCAATACGCTCCACTTCATTACGCATCGACTACGGATGGAAGGCTTGGTTGTTTATGATTATTTCAAGCGTTTCCCAGAAGCTCAAGCGGAAATGGCTGGGTGGATTTCTACAGGCCGCTTGAAGTTTACTGAGGATATCTCTGAAGGCATCGAAGGTGCCCCCGCAGCCTTTATTGGCTTGTTTGAAGGTGAAAACCATGGACGCCGCTTGATCAAAGTGAGCTGACCTGAACGCCGCCCTTCTTCAACGCCTTTACAAAATAAAAGCCCCGCAACGAATGCTGCGGGGCTTTTGATGTTTCGTGCGCGCCTACACTTTAGGCCAAAGCGGTCATCCGGTCGCTGGATGTATCGCGCTCTTTTTTCAAACCTTCTGAAATCAAGAAAGCTAAATCCAAAGCTTGGTTTGCATTCAAGCGGGGGTCACAGTGAGTGTGATAACGGCTGGAGAGATCACCCTCAGTCACTGGGTGGGTCCCACCGATACACTCTGTCACATTTTTACCCGTCATCTCAAAATGCACACCACCAGCGTGGGTGCCTTCGGCACTGTGGACGCCCATGAACTCTTGAACTTCCGCAAGCACCCGATCTACAGGGCGGGTTTTGTAACCGGTTGAGGCTTTGATTGTATTGCCGTGCATTGGATCGCATGACCAAACAACTTTATGCCCTTCCCGTTCCACAGCCCGGATCAGTTTCGGCAAATGCTTCTCTACATTACCCGCACCAAAGCGCGCGATCAGTGTTAAGCGCCCCGCTTCATTTTCTGGGTTCAACTTATCGATGATCCGCAGCAAATCGTCTGGGTCCATAGACGGACCGCATTTCATCCCGATTGGGTTTTTAACGCCGCTCAGGAAGTCGATGTGCGCATGATCAAACTGGCGTGTCCGGTCCCCAATCCACAACATGTGTGCAGAGGTGTCATACCAGTCGCCCGTGGTGCTATCGATCCGCGTCAATGCTTGCTCATACCCAAGCAACAGAGCTTCATGACTTGTGTAGAAACTTGTCGCAGCTAATTGCGGCGTTGTAGATGAATTAACACCACAAGCTTTCATGAAGTTCATGGCTTCCGTAATGCGGTTCGCCATTTCCTCATATCGAGCTGTTTCTGGACTGTCAGAGACAAAGCCCAATGTCCATTTGTGAACGTAATCCAAATCGGCATAGCCACCACTTGCAAAAGCGCGGATCAGGTTCAGCGTTGAGGCTGCCTGTGAATACGCCTGAAGTTGACGCTCTGGATTTGGAATGCGTGCTTCTTCGGTGAAATCAATACCGTTGATAATGTCGCCCCGGTAGGACGGCAATGTCACGCCATCGATCTCTTCTACATCAGAAGAGCGCGGCTTCGCGAATTGACCGGCAATCCGACCTACTTTGACAACTGGCTGGGATGACCCGTAGGTCAAAACAACGGCCATTTGCAACAAGACACGGAATGTATCGCGGATCGCATCAGGATGAAATTCGGCAAAACTCTCAGCGCAATCGCCCCCTTGCAGCAAAAAGGCTTCGCCTTCGCATACTTTGGCCAGCTCTTTTTTTAGATTGCGGGCTTCACCTGCAAACACGAGCGGGGGGGAATTTCGTAAGCGTTCTTCGACTTCCTCGACCTTAGCTAGGTCCGGATAAGTCGGCACCTGTACGATCGGTTTTGACCGCCAGTTTTCAGGTGTCCATTTCTCCGCCATAACATTCATCCTTATACAACCTCGTTTTCAAGGTTGGTTCTTAATTCGGTTTATTGCGCCTCACTCTTAAAGCGCCTTCCAAACACACAGGCTGTAAGTTTTACATTTCGCAAAAAGGCCCCTCCTTCCCAAATACTCAAAGGAAGTCGCACCCCTACAGCTTGCCTGTTTGAAGTTTTATACGCGTTCTTAGACCTGATTAAAAGACTAAAATAATTCTAATCTACCGCCTATCTAGTTGGTTTGGCTCATTCAGCTTAACCAAATTGTCATTTACTGACAAAAATAGGCTTCAACGTCTGTTCAAAACCCTACTCAGCAGGCGGAATGTACTTTTCCTTCATTGTCACCAGCTCTTCAGCTGCGGTTGGATGTACGGCGACCGTCGCATCAAATTGTGCCTTGGTTGCCCCCATTGTCACCGCAATGCCAACCGCTTGGATCAACTCTCCAGAGTGCGGGCCAAGAATATGGACCCCAAGCACTTTGTCCGTGCTCTCGTGCACCACAATCTTCATCGTGGTCCGCTCTTCGTTCCCCGACAATGTGTTCATCATTGGCCGGAAAGTGCTTTTATAGATGGCAACATCATTGGCCCCTACCTGCTCACATGCCTGTTCTTCGGTAAGCCCAACAGTGCCTATTTCAGGTTGAGAGAACACAGCGGTTGGAATGTTGCTATGGTCCACAGCCATAGGGGTATTGTTGAAGACGGTTTCGGCAAAAGCGGCCCCTTCGCGAATGGCAATGGGGGTGAGGTTCGCTCGGTCTGTCACGTCTCCGACCGCATAGATGTTGTCAACGCTGGTTTTGGAATAGACATCCACTGGAATGGCACCATTAGCTTTGGTTTCGATACCAACTGTTTCCAACCCAAGGCTGGCGGTATTTGGGAGACGGCCCGTGGCATACATCACCGCATCTGTCGTCACTGTTTCGCCGCCCTTGAGCGTGAGCAGTAACGTCCCGTCCGCTTGCTTTTCGATCGCAGCAATGTCGCTTTCAAGGCGGAGGTTCATTCCCTTCTTGACGATTTCTTCTTGTAGGTTCCGCCGCAAGTCTTGGTCAAAACCACGTAATATCAGGGGACCACGATACATAAGCGTTGTCTCAACACCCAGCCCGTTAAAGATACCTGCAAATTCCACAGCAATGTATCCCCCGCCAACAACGACAACGCGCTTGGGCAGCTCTTCAAGGTCGAAGGCTTCGTTCGAGCTGATTGCATGTTCAATGCCCGGAATGCTTGGCAGGTTCGGCCATGCACCAACTGCGATCAAAATATTTTTGGCGGTTACATCACGGTTTTCGTTCACCAAGTGCACGGTATGCTGATCTTTCAGCACGGCCCGGTCATCAATAATTTCCACGCCTGAGTTATTCAGGTTCCGAATATAAATGCCGTTTAGACGATCAATTTCCTTGTCCTTATTGGCAATCAAGGTTTTCCAATCAAACACTGGCTCTTGGGGCACGGTCCAACCAAAACCAACGGAATCTTCGAAATGCTCGCTGAACTGGCTGGCATAGACAAACAGCTTTTTGGGCACGCACCCCCGGATAACGCAGGTGCCCCCTACTCTATGTTCCTCAGCCACCGCAACTTTTGCGCCGTGGCTGGCAGACATGCGGGCAGCGCGCACGCCGCCGGAGCCTGCACCAATTACAAATAGGTCATAGTCATATGTGCTCTGCGACATTTCTGGCTCTTTCGTCAAATTATTGAATTATGATTTCTCTACCAGATAAGGACCTTCTGGCGTGCCGACAATGACCACGCTCGCAATATCGATAAACAATCCGTTATCAACCACGCCTGGGATAATGTTCAGCGCTGTCGCAAGGGCATCTGCGTCCGGCAATTTTCCATAGTGGCCGTCGTAAATGAAGTTCTCACTGTCTGTGAGGAAAGGCTCGCCAAATTCGTCCTCTCGGCGTTTAAGCTCGCCTTCACAACCATGGGCTTTGGCCACTTTCTGAATAGCTAGGGCGGTCACACGCGACCCAAACGGAATGACCTCGATGGGCAATGGGAAGGCCCCCAGAGTTTCAACATTTTTGCTCTCATCGGTGATGACGACCATTTTTTTGGAGGCTGTTGCAACGATTTTCTCGCGCAGGAGGGCACCACCGCCCCCTTTGACCAAGCGCAGGTCTGCATCAAACTCATCAGCGCCGTCGATGGTCACGTCCAACTCAGGGGTTTCATCCAGCGTTGTCAGCGGAATATTAAGCTCGCGGGCGAGGGCCGCCGTGCGCTCAGACGTTGGCACACCCACAACTTTCATGCCTTGGGCCACCTTTTCGCCCAAAGCGCGGACAAATTGTTCGGCCGTGGAGCCGGTGCCCAACCCTAGGCGCATACCGTCTTCAATGTAATCAAGGGCCTTGATGCCGGCTTGGCGTTTCATTTCTTCCGCGTTCATGTCGCTCATATCCGATGTTAAGGCCCCGCGTTATAATCCCGCCAGGGCCACATATTTCAATTCAAGGTATTCATCCAGCCCCCAAGGGCTCCCCTCCCGCCCTATACCGGATTCTTTCCATCCGCCAAAGGGGGCAACTTCTGTTGAGATGATGCCTGCATTAACGCCGACAATACCGCATTCTAGCGCCTCGGCCACCCGCCAGATCCGTCCGATGTCTCTGGCATAAAAATAAGAGGCCAAACCAAAGGGGGTGTTATTGGCTAAAGCCAGGGCTTCTTCTTCGGTTTTGAACTTAAAAACGGGTGCAACCGGGCCGAATGTTTCTTCCTGTGCCACAAGCATATCCACTGTCGCATCCGCGATAAGCGTTGGCTCGTAGAAGGAGCGCCCTAATGCGTGGGGGGTGCCTCCGGTCAATATGCGCGCGCCTTTTGCCGTCGCATCGGCCACGTGTTCCGCCACTTTGTCCGCCGCTGCTTGGTCAATCAAAGGGCCTTGGGTCACACCGTCTTGCGTTCCCTCGCCCACATTAAGTGCCTTCACCGCTGTCTGCATTTTCTCCAAAAATGCGTCATAGACCTCTTCTTGGACAAGAAAACGATTGGTGCACACACAGGTCTGGCCGGTATTGCGGAACTTTGAAGCGATGGCACCCTCAACAGCGGCATCCAGATCAGCATCCTCGAACACAATAAAGGGCGCGTTTCCGCCTAATTCCAACGATACCTTTTTCACCGTTGAAGCGGCTTGCTGCATCAAAATTTTGCCAACACCCGTTGACCCAGTGAATGTAACCTTCATGACTTTAGGCGATCCGGTCAGCACAGCTCCGATCTCAGAGGCTTTGCCGGTGATAATATTCAGGACGCCGTTAGGCAGGCCCGCGCGTCGGCCAAGCTCTGCTAATGCAAAAGCCGACAAGGGCGTTTGCATTGCTGGTTTCACAACTGCTGTGCAGCCCGCCGCCAAAGCAGGACCGACTTTTCGAGTGATCATCGCAGATGGAAAATTCCATGGTGTAATGGCGGCAACAACCCCGATCGGTTGTTTCAGCGCAAAAATCCGGCGATCTGATGAGGGGGTAGGAATGGTTGCCCCATGTGCCCGTTTCGCTTCCTCTGCATAATATTCAATAAAAGATGCAGCGTAGGCAATTTCCCCGCGCGCTTCAGCTAAGGGCTTGCCCTGTTCGGCTGTAAGAATTTGCGCAAGGTCTTCTTGATTGGCCATCATCAAATTAAACCATTCACGCAAAATGATGCTGCGCTCTTTGGCTGTCCGCGCTGCCCACGGCTTAAAAGCAGCGAATGCGGCCTCAACGGCCTTCCCGGTTTCATCCGTATTCAAAGAAGGAACTGTGCAGATTTCTTCCCCCGTGGCTGGGTTGGTCACGGCCACTCGGGTGCCTGCGGCACCGCTCTGCCACTGTCCATCCACATAGGCGTCACAGCGCAATAGGCTTGGGTCAGAAAGGTTCATCTCAACATCCTCCAAAATTCAGCTGTGCCAATCGCAACACGCCAGCTATGCACAACATGCTCTTTCATAGCACCCTTATGCAGGGGAGCAAGGTGGCAGCACTGCTCCCTGTACCAAAGAGTTTAAAGTCTTTAACAGTCATACCAGCTCCTTTTTCCCATGTTTTAGGGTAAACTGCCTTTTATGAATACGAACACTTATTTTTCTGCGACCTATGATGAGGCTCGGGAGAGGTTCTTAGCTTCTGCCCATCGGCAACAAGCGGTGATCGCCCATCACCAGCACCCCACAGCCCGTGGGCCTCAAGGTCTGCCCCTCTTTCTGGATACTGCATGGGTTGGTCCACGAGATGCCCATGCTGTTCTGGTCACGGCAAGTGGCACCCATGGGGCCGAAGGGTTTGCCGGATCGGCAGCGCAACTTGCGTGGTTGAGCGAACGCGGTCAGGCCAGTCTGCCCCCCGGCGTTGCGCTGTTGATGATCCATGCGGTTAACCCTTACGGCTTTGCATGGGGGCTGCGCGGCACCCATGACAATGTAGACCTCAATCGCAACTGGTTAGACTTCTCAGAGGCCTGCCCTGAAAATACGCTTTACGAACAAATCCACCCCTATCTATGCCCTGCGGAAATTAAGCCCTCCACAGTGAACCGGTTGATGGAAGAAGGCGCACGCCTCATTGCGAAATATGGTCGCTGGGCCCTAGAAGATGCCATTAGCCGGGGGCAATACACGCACCCCGACGGGTTCCACTACGGCGGTGCCCACCCGGATTGGTCCCGCACGGTCCTACAGGAAGTCTTTCAAAAAGAGCTTCGCCATGCGCCCCGCATTGGGTTCATTGATTGGCATACCGGGCCAGTGGGCAACGGGGAGTTGATCTACCTTTGTTTCTCCTCTCCCCAAAGTCGCCAATGGCAAGAGGCCCAACGATGGTGGGGACCGGATGCGCTGGACCCCGCAAAGGTTGATCGACTTTGGGGATCAAAAAGACCCAGCCGTGTGGGCATTATGTTTTGGGGGTTAGAAAAATTGGTTGCGCCTGCCGGAGACCTTGTGGGTGGCATTATCGAATTTCGATCGGCTCAACCCAAAGCAAACTCAATCGATGCCTTGAAGATTTCCATGCTTGAAAGATGGCTACGGTTTGAAGGCGGGTTTGACGCGCCGGAAGCCGCTCACTATTTCGCGCTACTCCAAAATGAATATGCGCCCTCTCGGGAAAGCTGGCGCGCTGCAGTGCTGCAAAATGGGCTGACGGCTTATGATCAAACACTCGCAGGCTTAGCTCGGTGGGGCTTGGCGTCAGCTGCGGACTGACTGGTAGTACAGCCAATTTCCGACCTGCTTACGAAAGAGCTTTAAGACCTTAAGAGATTGAATCAAGGTCTTAAGAATTTGAATCAAGAGCTTTAGAAAATGAGTCTGATGCGTGGGGTAAGCGGTTGAAAATGAGTCTCTTTTCGACTTATGCACACCCCACGCTTTTGATCTCTATCGCTTCACGAGGCCGATAACAAAGAGCAGGATAACCGCGCCTAATGTTGCTTGAATAATCATGCCTAGAGTGCCGACCGCGAGACTAATCCCAAACAAGCCGAGCGCCCAACCGCCGACAAAGGCACCCAAGATGCCCACGATGATGTTCCCGATCAAGCCGAAGCCTGCGTTTTTCATGATCAGCCCTGCAAGCCAACCAGCAACAGCGCCAATGGCCAACATAATAATAATGCCTGTAATGCTCATTTTGTATTTCCTCTTGTCACCTGATTTGAATACCCCCTGAGGGTATTTTGAGTCGCGATATTCTCCGCTTTTTCATGTGAACATACCCTGAAAGCTCGTTGCCAGTAAAAACTTGAGGGATTTAAAGACCCGGACAAAGGCTCGGCCCCTCCCCCTCAACGCATTGGCTCTTACGATCGCGGGCTGGCTTTTATATGCTGGCACCTCAAATTTGGAGTATTTCCATGTCCGAGTCTGCCACACACACGCCTCTTTCTGTTTCTTTAGAAAGTCCATGGGTACGTTTGGAACCCTTATCAGAAAAGCACCGGGAGGGTTTGCGAGCGGCGGCGAGCGACCCACTCATCTGGACCCATCTATTCCTAGATGGCTCAGGCGTGCGTTTTAATCCGTGGTTTGACTGGTCGCTCAAAGTTGCCCGCACACAAAAAGAAGCCGTTTGGGTGGTGCTAACTCCTTCCAATGAAGTGGTGGGCACCACGCGCTATCTCAACATTGACCTCACCAACAAGCGGGTAGAGATTGGTCACACTTGGTATGCTCGGTCGGTTTGGGCCAGCACAATCAACCCCGGTGCCAAGTACCTCTTACTTCAACATGGGTTTGAAACCCTTGGGCTCAATCGCATAGAACTGAAAACCGACATTCTCAACACACGATCACAAGCTGCGATTACCAAATTAGGCGCTCAGCGCGAGGGCGTTCTGCGCCACCATATGGTACGCGCTGATGGCAGCCTTCGCGATACTGTGATGTTTTCGATTACCCGCGATGAATGGCCTCAGGTGGCGGCAAAGCTGCTGGCAAGGCTTGAAATGGTAGGCTGAACATGGCACCTCTAAAGCTTGGACAGACTTTATGAGGGCGTTTTGTGACCAGTACCAAACCAATCCTTTTGTGGGACCTAGACGGCACTTTAGCTGACACCGCCCCTGACCTTACCAATACGATGAATGTTCTGTTGCAACGCCACGGGCGACCAACTGTTCCCATTGAACGCGTGCGCCATTTAGTGGGGGGCGGTGCCCGCCTGCTCATGGAACGCGGCTTTAAGGAAACAGGAGAACCTGCCTCCGAAGCGCTGCTGGATCAATTATTCCAAGAATTCTTGGTGCATTACGGCGACCATGTGGCTGACCACAGTGAAGTATGGCCGGGCCTGCGGGACCAGCTTGACCGCCTACAGGAAATGGGCATCCCCATGGCCGTGTGCACCAATAAAGTCGAAGAATTGTCCCATAAAGCCTTGGCGGCGCTGGACCTTGCAAAATACTTCCCCGTGGTTATTGGGGGCGACACATTGCCTGTCAAAAAGCCTGACCCAGAACATCTGCTGGCCGCCGTGCGCCAACTTGGTGGATCACCGGACAACACCATTATGGTTGGTGATTCAGATCCAGACATTGATTCAGCACGGGCCGCTGGCATTGCTTCTATTTGCGTCAGCTTCGGATATGCCCGTGTGCCGGTCGCGGACCTTAAACCGACGCGTATCATTGATCACTTTGATGACTTTCCGGCGGCCCTCAAGCAACTCTTGCCGAATGCCTTTGCCGCTCTTTAACCCTCTTTCATATTTGAAGTCCCATGCGCCGGGTGTTGAGAAGTAATGATATTTACCTAACATCGTGTATGCTCGCTGTTAGGGATGATTGGCGCACCGCGTGGCCAAAACTAGGGTTAAACCGGCATGAAAGAGAAAGAACTTAGGCTCGCTTTGGTCTGCTACGGCGGTGTTTCTCTTGCTGTCTACATCCACGGGGTCACAAAAGAGATCCAAAAGTTGGTTCGTGCGTCCAAAATCATTCATTCGCTCAACGAGTCCGATCCAGAGGCCGACTTTAGCTATGATGGCCTTAATGGCGACACCGACCGGGAAACAGACACCGAACGGGTCTATTTTGAGTTGCTCAAGGCCATTGGCAAGCACATAGATTTGCGCGTGGTGGTTGATATTATTGCGGGGGCCTCTGCTGGCGGCATTAACGGGGTGATGTTGGCCCGTTCGTTGGCGCATGATTTGCCACTCGATAGCCACCGCGAAATGTGGTTGGAGCGCTCTGACATTACAGCCTTGTTGGATGAAAAAGCGATCGCGGGCAAATGGAGCAAAGCCTATTTGATGCCGCTGTTGTGGGACAAAACCAATCGGTGGCTACGCCGGTTTGCGCCGGACGAAGAAACACAGGAAAAGCTCTCCCTCTTCTTGCGCTCAAGGTGGTTTAAGCCGCCCTTCTCAGGCCAAAAGCTTAGTTCAATGTTGTTGGATGCGTGTGCAAGTATGGACACCCAAAACGACCCGACAAGCTCCCTATTGCCGATGGGCCTGCCACTTGACCTCATTGTAAGCGTTGTCGACTTTTATGGGTATGAACGCAAAATTCCCTTGCATGACCCTGCCGTTATTTTGGAGCGAGAGCACAGGCATGCCTTGCGGTTTCATTATTTGAACCATCCGGGCGGCGCGATAGATACTGAATTTGACATGGCACATGCCCCCGGACTGGTTTTTGCGGCGCGGGCGTCCTCGTCTTATCCCGGTGCTTTTCCTGCGGCACAAGTTGTTGAAATTGACAAGGTGCTGAAAGCCAGAGGCGAAGAATGGCCTAATCGCGACGCCTTTGTGAATGCAAAATTCCGCCCTCATATCGAGGCGGGCTCTGATCCAATCACGGCCTCGTTCATTGATGGGGCCGTGTTGAACAATAAGCCTTTCGACGAAGCCATCCGCGCCCTGAAAACCCGCTCTGCCTTTCGCGAGGTGGATCGACGGATGGTCTATATTGACCCTGACCCAGATGCGATTGACCTTGATGGTGCCGGACGTGTTCCCGGCTTCTTCCAAACCATTCGCGGGGCCCTCTCAGATATCCCCCGCAATGAACCGGTACATGATGAATTGGTCCACATCACAAAAATGGGCGAGAAGGTTCGGCTCTTTAATCAAGTCATCGAAGCGACCCGCCCCCAAGTGATACAATTGGTGGAACCTATTCTGGCACGGGCACCGAACACCTCCCCCGCAGCTGAGGCGCTCGCCTTATGGCGCGACGAAGCAAACACTGCGGCGGCCATCCAAGCGGGGTATGCTTATGATGGCTACATCCAAATTAAAGTGCTCTCTGTGATTGAACAAGTGACCGATTTGATCGATCAATTGTCTGGCGTGATCATGCACCCTCATGAGCGCCAAGCTCTCACCCGGTCTGTAGAGGCTTGGGCCCGGCAAAAAGAAATCTTCCCGATTGTCATGGATCTACCCCAAGGTGTTTCTGGGCCCGGACCCGATACCCCTTGGGTAGAGTTTTTGCGATCCTTCGATCTCCCCTTCCGTCAGCGCCGCTTGCGCTTTGTCATTCGGCGATTAAACGAGCTTTACGAAAAAACAGAAAACACCCCAGATGGTGCTGCCGAAAGCGACGCATTGGACGAATTCAAAATCATGCTCTATTCAGCATTGGAGCAAGTGACCAATCGCACTCATTGTTCCTTTTTCAGTGCTGCCTTGGGGACGTTTTGTTCTGAGCTTCTGAGAGATCGAAAAGGCGAATTAACGGTGCTTGAAGTGAATTCAATTGTCGAACGCCTCTCCCCATTGATGGCTTTGAGCGCCTTGGATGACACATTGGATGTTATGTTCTGCGCCATGCTGAATGAACATATCCCCGAACGGATACGCCCTGACTTGCTCAATGCCTATGTAGGGTTTCCATTCTTCGACGTCTTAACATTTCCGCTGGTTAAGTCGCAGGGGCTGGATGAAATTGACGATGTCTTGGTTGATCGGATTAGCCCTGAAGATGCACGTGCGATCCGCCAAGGCGGTGCCCACAGCGTATTGCGGGGCTGGGAGCTTAACAAATTTGGGGCCTTCTTTAGCCGGGAAGCCCGTGAGAATGATTATCTTTGGGGCCGCCTTCATGGGGCCGATCGCCTTGTCGATATTGTACTGAGTGCGGTACCTTTGGCCACGGAAGAGCTCAACATCGATGTCGCTGATCTAAAGCGTCAGTTGTTTCAAAGCATTTTGGATGCTGAAGCGCCACATCTTCCCAAAAGCACTGGGTTGATTGATACTTTGCGGGTGGAAATTTCTACGGCGTCTCAAGCTCCCCAACACGCGGGCGGTTCCGACCCTTCCCTTTAAGTTTTGGTTATTTCCGCACGTCTCGTTTTACAGGCGTATTGCCTTTGTGCCCCTTCACCCATGCCCCAGAGACGGCCAGCTCCATCGATATTTGATGTGGGGACGTGCTTGAGTGCGTGGTTATCCATTCCAAAATATCCTCGTACACTTTTTCGTTTTGTCGATCTCGCAGCAACATATGATACCCATCAGGATAATAGATAAAGGCTGACGTTTTCTGTGTCCGTGCTAACGCTTTTGCCGTCGGCTCAGGCGGTACAACCGCATCTTTTGCGCCGTACACCCACAAGAGCGGCTGCGTAACTTTTTCAGCTCCGTCTTGGGCTTCCTGCATCAATTGGCTCAGGCCGTAGATTGTGTCGATCCGCGTTTCTTTCAGTACAAGCGGATCCCGGCTTTGCTTGATAAGCATCTCAATATTATCTGACGGCCAAATTTCCAACCCTGCTCCTGTCAGCGTTTGAGAGGGAAGCGTGTGGGCGGCTAACCATAGACTGCTGCGATATAGAAGGTTCATTTCCTCTATGCCCCACACTGCTGGGGCGACCACAATAAGCCCTGCCGCATCGGGCACCATGCCTTCTGCGCTTGCGCTCAACACCACAGCCCCACCCATGGATAATCCCACGATATATATTGGAACATCACTATGACGTTGTTTAAGAAGCTGTATAATTTCGCTCAGGTCTTGGCGCATGGCAGCGCTGCTTGACCACATGCCTTTGTGTGGGGCTTGCCCGAACCCTCGCTGGTCATAGGCATACAGAAGTCCACCGCGCGGCTTCAACCAAACACCAAAATCTGAAAATGCCTGCCCATAGTCGTTAAAGCCGTGCACGCCCACAACCACAAAACGTGCCCTTTCTGCTCCCCATTTTCTCAAGGGCAACTGCACCCCATCAGACGTTACGGCTATCTCCCCATACTCAGCAGACTGAATAATATCAGGATCACGAAGCTCAGGACCCGGCATTTGGCGGTGCGGCGTGCACCCCATGAGAGCAAATAATATTATGAACGAAAAGGCGCGCACGCTCATACGACACTCTCTTGGTTGGGAAGAACAAAGAACCAAATCAAGAGCTGGTAAATACAATCATTTACCAGCTCTTCTGCATCACACTATTCTGGAACCAGTTTCTCAAGTGAGACTGATGTTACTCCGCATATTCTTTCACGACATTCCGGCCAATGATAACCTGTTGAACTTGGCTGGTGCCTTCGTAAATACGGAAGATGCGCACATCACGGTAAAAACGCTCAATGCCGTAATCTGCGACATAGCCTGCGCCTCCAAAAATTTGTACGGCTTTGTCTGCAACACGGCCCACCATTTCTGACGCAAAATATTTGCAGCATGATGATTCCGTTGCAACATCCTCGCCCGCATCCCTGCGGCGTGCGGCATCTAGCACCATGCAGCGTGCCGCATAGTGTTCTGTTTTCATATCTGCCAGCATCGCTTGAACCAATTGCAGATTACCGATGGGTGCCCCAAACTGTTTGCGCTCAGCCGCATAGCGTCCGCTTTCTTCCAACAGCCGGTCTGCTACCCCCGCACAAACGGCAGAAATATGCAGACGTCCGCGCTCCAATACTTTCATGGCTGTGATGAAACCTTTGCCCTCAACATCGCCTAACAAACAGGAGGCGGGAATGCGGGCATCCTCAAATATCACATCGCTGATGTGAGCCCCTTGCTGCCCCATCTTTTTCTCCGGCTTACCAATCGTAATGCCGGGGATATCAGCGGGGCAAATGAAGGCTGAAACCCCTTTACCGCCGGGTGTGTCGGGGTCCGTGCGGGCCATCAATGTGAACATGCTGGCTTTTGTTGCGTTCGTGATGAAACGCTTTGTGCCATTGATAATGTAGTCGTCCCCATCCCGAATGGCTGTCGTGCGCAATGACGCGGCATCGGAACCGGCTTCAGGCTCTGTTAGGGCAAAGCTGGCGATCGCCTCTCCTGTGGCGAGCTTGGGCAACCATTCGTCTTTTTGGTCTTGGCGACCATCCATCACAATACCTTGGCTACCGATGCCAACATTTGTACCGATGACTGAACGGAAAGCTGGCGAGGTTCTGCCAAGTTCAAACAGAACCAAACATTCTTCCTCCATGGTCAGGCCAAGGCCCCCATATTCAACAGGAATGGAAATGCCGAACAAGCCTAGCTCTCTCATCTCCTGCACGATTTCGGCGGGCACCTCGTCGTTCTCAGAGACTTGCGCCTCCAATGGGATCAGACGCTCCTCCACAAACCGCCGAATGGTTGAGAGTAGTTGGTCGCGGGTTTCAAGATCGAGCGCCATGAATTTATCTTCCTTACATTTCTTGACCACGTAAAGCTGCCTATTTCAGCGCTTTGTGCGCGTGCACCGTGTGTCTGAGCGGTATTTCTGCAGAATGTAAGGCATGGTTGGGCTGAGGTCAAAACGCACGTGTGTTGGGTGCCCTTACCCCCGCATCAGATGCTCTGTTTCGTCTGGCACGAGAGATTCTTTATAGTAGTGAGCGACATTCATCAGCCTGTCTACGTTTTCACCCTCAAGCGATATCGGTAGAATAAAAAGCTCAAGGCCCTTTAGGCTTGGATTTTTCATCACCATGTCGCCCCGTAAAGCCAATGGTTTTTTGTATTCTACCAGCTTTTTATACATGATATGGAGCGCATCGCCCATTCCGGGGACAATATCATTCACCGCCCGAACGTCTGTCCCTTTAATCCCTGCCCCATGTGCTACCTCTAACTTTTCCCCGGTGAGCCTATACACAAAAGCAAGTGGATCGCGCTGCACTTCGACAATGGTGATATGGCTTAACCACCGTCCCATTTTTACGGGATCAAGATCGTTCATCAGGGGCAGTTGAGCACCGTCGCGCAGGTCCCGCCAATAGGCCAGCACTTGCTGCAGCACCTCAGATTCTATTGTCTGGAATGAAACCGGCCCGGCATTCACGAGCGGAGACACATCGATGGAATTGATCAATGCCCCAATTTCATCATCCGCGCGTGCCATTTTTCGCAAGCCCGCCAACTCAGCAGACTCCTTGTGTTCATTTTTCATGCGTAACACAAAGTCCTTCACAGCCTTGTCTGCTGCATTTCTGCAGCATTCACCCCGGTTTCAACCCTTGAGACCCCCGTCTCAGTTTCATTGAAACCACCTTGACAAATGTGCTACTGCCAGCAGATGGACCGAGCACACTGTGAAAATACACGTCCCATGTTAATAAACTGCTAGTTGGTTGTTTTCGGGGCCTAAGTGCTTACGTTAGCGACGGTTCGCATAACAATAAAGAGGCATACAATGAACGACGACGCCACAGTGACACTTCCTGAAGGTTATGAATCTTGGGATGGGACGGACCCATTCGAAGACTATACCGGGCCATACTTCTTTAAGCGTATGAACGATGGAACCATTCAATCTGCTTTCGTCAGCAAGCCGCACCATTGCAATGGTGGTGGATATCTGCACGGCGGGAGTTTGATGACATTTGCAGACTACTCCCTCTTTGTTTTTGCCAAAGATATCACCAATGGCCCTTGCGTAACGGTCAGCTTCAACTCTGACTTTGTTTCAGCGGGGCGGCCCAACAAATTAATTGAGGCACGCGGGTCTGTTGTTCGCAACACACGCAGTTTGATCTTCGTGCGCGGTGAGGTTTTTTGTGGCGATGAGATCATTCTACCCTTTAATGGCGTGATCAAACGGATCGGTGTTTAAGCATATTAGGTACAATGGGCCGCACTCATAACCTAATGTGACAGGGAGAGTGCACCCCGCCTGCAGGAGAAATTTTATGGTCAGCTTGAGTGTTTTAGATCAATCCCCCATTCGTAAAAACGGCACAGCGGCTCAGGCGCTGCAAGAAAGCATTGTGCTTGCGCAAGCTGCTGAGCGGTTTGGATATAAACGCTATTGGGTTGCGGAGCATCACAACTCGACCTCTTTTGCAGACGCCACACCTGAAATTCTGACAGCAGCCATTTGTGCCGCCACACGCCATATTCGAGTTGGCCCCGGCGGGGTCATGCTGCCCCACTACAGCCCCCTTAAAGTTGCAGAGACATTTCGCATGTTAGAAGCGCTTTATCCTGGTCGTATTGATTTAGGTTTAGGCAGGGCACCCGGGACAGACCAACGCACCGTCGCCGCCCTCCAACCTGGGCCGCAAGCCTACAGCACGGAAGTCTTTCCCCAACAGGTGGAGTTGCTGGCTCAATTCCTTGAGGATTCAAATGGGTTGTCAGGAGAGGCAGGCGGTTTTCCTGCCGACCACCCCTATCGCGGCATTCATGCCTGCCCCATGGGAGAGGGGATGCCCGAAATGTGGATGCTCGGTTCAAGTACAGATGGTGCCCAACATGCCGCCCGCTTTGGGTTGCCTTATTGCTTTGCGCACTTCATCAATCAAGATGCAGGTGCCCTGCCGCTTGAGGTTTACCGCGAGCATTTCCGGCCCTCGCGAACCCTTGCCACGCCCCATGCGTCTCTTGCCGTCTCCGTCACTGTCGCCGACACAGAGGAAGAAGCACAATTAATTTCTGCTAGTCGCAATTTGTGGATCTTACGCCTTCTGCAAAACCGTGCTGGCCCCTTTGTCTCAGACGAAGAAGCTTTGGCAACAAAGCTGACGACTGAAGAAGAAACCATGATGGTTCAAATCAAGCAGCGAGGCATCACAGGCACCCCGGAACATGTCCGAGGGCGCCTCTTACAGATGGGTGTTGAATACGGTGTTGATGACTTTGTCATTCTAACCATCACCCATAATGCTGACGCGCGGACACGCTCTTATGAACTTTTGGCAGACGCGTTCCAACTCACTTAATCAGAAGACGACATGGTGAGAGCTTGGCGTTGCTCTCGCCTATCTAGACCTGCCCGTAACCGCGCTTGGCGTTCTGGCGTGATCGGATATTTCCAGATTACATATGTCGCAATGATCCATAGCGCTAAGGGTGCCAAGCAGTACATCGCCAATAAAGCAAACAATGATTCAGGGGTATTCACCGGCAAGTCTGGGTCGAAAGCAAAATAGGCAATGATCGGAAGAGCGATCAGACCGGCTGCATCAAAAATCTTGCGTACCATCCCGAGAAAGGCAAAAAGAAAACCAGCTCTTTGTCCCCCGTTTTTGATGGTATCAAGATCAACAACATCCGCCAAAATAGATTGTGATAAAATGGGGCCGGCTGCCATGCACAAACCCTGCAGCGATGACGTGATCAAAAACGCATAGAACACCATTTCTGGCGCACTAGGTCTGAGCCAATAAATGATGACGGGTACTAAGGCAAAGCAAGACAGGCTGATTGCCCCTGCACAGGCCAGCACCTTCTGCTTTTGAAATTTCTTCGCGGCCCATATCCAAATAGGTGCCCCCAAGAATCCCATCGTAATCATTGTAAAAATAAGTAATTGCCCTTGAATGGGCTCCAATTTTGCGACGTGATCAAAAAACAAAATAGCAAGGGCGCCGTTGAAGGACCCCGCCAGCGCTGAAAACATTGTGGATATGAGAATGATGCGGAAAGGCCCATTGCGCAGTACGGAACGCACGCTTTTGAAAAATGGCTGGTGATGGACCAAAACCGGTTTGGGTTCTTTCACTTTCCAAAACAAGATCGCGGCACAAATCGGCATCAACACCAATATCAAATACCCCAATGCCGCCATTGCTTCTCGGCTGGCTGTTTTAGGCTGCTCGCCGTCGGGAAGTTCTGCGTCGCTCAAACCGGACAGAAGAGGTGCTGTAATCGCCAGCATCACGCCGACCAGCAAAAATATCTCTCGATAACCGGTGATCCGGCTGCGCTCATTATAGTCTGTCGCCAGCTCAGCCCCCCACGCGCCGTAGGGAATGACAATGAATGTGAAGCCCAAATAGATCAGCATGACTGAGCTTAAAAGATACCAAACGCTGACCACTTCGGGGGGGAAGAAAAGCAAGTAGGACGCCATCATCATCATTGGAACGCCTGCAAGCACCCACGGACGCCGACGCCCCCAACGTGTTTTGGTCAGGTCTGACAACCTTCCGACCAAGGGGTCTGTCACAACGTCCGTCAAGCGGGCTGCAAATAAAATAAATCCAACAAGTGCAAGGTCGAGGCCCAGGGTATCACCGTAGAATGGAGGTATATAGATATTGACTGGCAAGCCAATCACAGCCAGAGGAATGACCATCTGCCCATGAGCAATTAACGTAGTCTTTGCTAACAGTTTTTTTGGCTTTTCACTCATAGTGTACCTCTAAAGTATTAGTGCCCGGCATTTTCCTTCAGCTTCTGTTCAGGTTCAAAACACGAATATAAGACATGGTCACTTGTGAGACCTGCACGTTCCATTTTTAGCTCTTCTGGAACGTGATGGAGAGAGTCAGAGCCTTACTCTTACCGTACCCCCGGGTATTGCCCTGCTCTCTCCCATTGCTTTTTCAAGCAGATCTTCCAGCAACTTTTGATCGTGTTTTGAGTTTTGAAAAGCCCTAATGCCTTGCCGGTTTCATCCGGCGTTTTATATTTAGGTTGATGCTTGAACTTTATCCCACGCCTAAGCTTTTGCTGATGGACGTGCGGATACGCGGTCATACCAAGCTTGCAAATTCACAAGGTCATCGGCGATAGGCACTCCGGCGAACATCGCAAAATCAACTGCGGTCAGCAGGACGATGTCGGCCATGGAAAAATAGTCTCCCACGATGAAATCATGTCCGGCCAAATGGGCATCAAAAAACTTCATCCCACCCGTAATGCGCGGTTTGTTTTTCTCACCCCACTCCGGCAATTGGTCTTCTAGTCCAGCCATAATTTCATTTGTATGGCGGAAGAACATCGCGATCGGTATCATCAAATTAAGCTCGGCACGACGTTGCCACATTTCCACCAATCCGATTTCAACTGGCGTGCGCCCAAAGAGCGGTGTCTCCGGGTTCGTCGCTTCAAAATACCGGCAAATCGCTAATGTCTCGGTCAAGCAGGTGCCGTCGTCCAATTCAATTGCTGGCACCTGTGACATCGGGCTGATTTTACGAAATTCTGAGGTTTTATGAGCCCCCTTCATAATCGTCACTTCTTGGGTTGGCACCTCAATCCCTTTTTCCGCTAAGAATATGCGCACTCGACGGGGATTGGGCGCATATTTGTCGTCATATAATTTCATTTTGAGAACTCGCTATTAGTTAAGTTTATTTATTACTTTTGCAAAGAGTGGCTCATTACATCAAACGACGCAAGGCCAATCCAATATTGCTGGCGGATGATGTGGATCTGCCCCTACGCATTTTCTAATTCCCTGTTATATAAGGGGCCTCCTCAGTCCCCCCTACCATCGTTTTGAATGGAACACCTATGAGCTCGCCGCGCGCCAACCTTTCTCCTCCTCAGAATGAAAATACCGAAGCTGACGCGAGTGTAAAAATGACAATGGGGTTCAAAGAATTTGTTGTCTTCATCGCTTGTCTGATGGCACTCAATGCCTTGGCAATTGACATTATGCTGCCTGCGCTGCCCAACATTGGCACCAGCCTTGGCGCAGATGTGCATGAACGGCAAACCATTCTAACCGTCTATATGTTCGGCTTTGGCATTGCTCAGCTCTTTTTTGGGCCGCTTGCTGATGCTTTCGGGCGCAAGAAAGTTCTGATTCCAGGGCTGGTGCTCTACATCGTCAGTGGTATCGGATGCGTCTACGCTTTTGGGTTTGACAGTTTGCTTGTCGCGCGCTTTTTGCAAGGTGTTGGAGCTGCCGCTACTCGGGTCATTGCTGTTTCCATCGTCCGCGATTGTTACGGGGGCCGCCGTATGGCGAGCGTTATGTCGCTCGCCATGATCGTCTTTATTGCCGTACCTATTATGGCCCCGTCGGTCGGTGCTCTTATCTTGCTGGCTTGGCCTTGGCCTATGATCTTTTTCATGCTCGTTATTGGCGGCATGATTATGCTCGGCTGGACTGCTTGGCGGTTACCCGAAACATTGAACCCGCAAGATAAAGCTCCCCTCTCTCTTGTACGTATTTCAAAAGACTATTTCTTTGCACTCACCAGCCGCTTATCGCTTGGGTATATGCTTGCAATGGGGTTTGCCATGGGGGCCTTTTTTGGGTTCCTCAATTCAGCACAACCAATCTATGAGGAACTTTATGGGTTGGGAGACTTTTTCACCGTTGCCTTTGCCTTTAATGCCGCATTTATGGCCATCGCCTCGCTGGTGAATTCTCGCTTTGTAGAACAGCTTGGCATGCGCGTCATTTCCCATGGGGCTCTTTTAGCCCTTACCGTGATTAATGCCGCCCACCTTATTGTAGCGCTTGCGGGGCTGGATACGTTTGCCGTGTTTATCGCGTTTCAATGCGCAACGCTCTTTTGCGCAGGCTTGATCATTCCTAACTGCAACGCTCTGGCCATGGAACCACTGGGCCATATTGCTGGAACAGGATCTTCTGCTCTCGGTTTTGTCACAACCACCTTAGGCGCTTATCTGGGGTATCTTATTGGGCAAGCCTACAATGAAACAACCATCCCCGTCGCAGGGGGCTATGCGCTCTGCGGCTTCATCGCTTTGGCCATCATTTTCGCAACGGAGCGTGGACGATTATTCAAAGCCGGGCATTGATGCGCGTGCTCCCCACCGTTTAATATAACATCCCCACAACCGCACCGGTCATTGACGTGGCTAGCGTTCCGGCAACGAGTGAACGTAAGGATAGCGCGATGATTTCTTTGCGGCGTGTGGGGATCAAGGCGGTCAAGCCGCCGATCATAATGCCCACGCTTGCAAAATTGGCAAAACCACACAGGGCGTAAATCATAATGTAGGTACTGCGTTCAGACAAAGTGCCTGGGGGTAATTGAAGCAGCTGCAAATACGCAAGGAACTCGTTGAGTGCGGTTTTAACCCCCATCAACTCTGCTGCCGCCTGCGTCTCAGCGGCGGGAATACCCATTGCCCAAACCAATGGTGTGAACACCCAGCCAAGCATACGCTGGAGGGTCAACGGCGCACCGGCGAAGTCTGGCAGGCCGTTCAATATGATGTTTGTCAGCTCCACCAGCGCCGATAAAACCAACAGCATCGCAATGATATTGAGGAGAAGTTTCAACCCCTCGCCGGTGCCTTTTGTGACCGCATCCATTGCACTGTCATACGCGTGATCGATCGGCACATTGTCGGCGGTGCTGGCGGCTTCTGTTTCTGGCACCATCACTGTGGCAATCAAAATTGCGGCGGGCAGCGAAATGAGCGATGCCACCATAATTTGACCCAAGCCGTCTGGAATGAGTGTTCCAATCAATTGAGCATAGAGAATAATCACTGTGCCTGCGACGGTGGCTAGGCCAACAGACATGAGCACAAAAAGCTCAGAGCGGGTTAAGCGTTCCAAATACGGGCGAATCAATAAGGGAGACTCTACCATGCCCAAAATAACATTTGCGGCCGCCCCCAAGCCGACAGCGCCGCTCAAGCCCAACAAGCGTTCAAGCCCCCATGCAAAGGCCCGTGTTACCCACTCGAGAATGCGCCAGTGCCACAATAGGGCCGACAATGCAGCGATCACCAAAACCAGCGGCAAGGCTTGAAAACCGAGAACGAAGGCATTTTGCGGTTTGCTCACCTCAAAGGGGGCAGGCCCGCCTCCCACATAGCCGAAAACCACCTGTGTGCCGGCTTGGGTTGCTTGAGACAGCGCCTCAACTATTTGATTGAGGCTGACAAGTCCTTGTCTTATCTCAGGAATTTTAATGAATACGGCAGCCAATCCAATTTGCACTGCCAGAGACACAGCAATTGTGCGCCACACAATAACGCCCCGGTTTTCACTCATTGCCCATGCAATGGCGATAAAAAGCAGTACACCAACCCCTGATTGAAGCGCTAAAGGCATCCTTCATCCCCCGTTTTCCCCAAACAGCCTCATTATACGGCAAATAGTGGGACTGGCATATGCCCACGGATTTTGCCTCTGTTCAAGACTGAAGAGGTCTGATTGTCTGTGCACAGCGCCAGAACGAAGCTTCGGCTTGACCCGGAGCCGCCTCTCAGGCAAAAAAAGCGCTTAAAGCTCGCCTTGGGTCACATCCTGTGGCTGAGCTTGGGTACAGCGCCGTACACCCATGTCCTCAAACCCAATTACTGGGGCATGAGATACGGACTTCGAAATTCTGAGATCCTCAAATCTCGCAAACATCCTACTAGGAGTTTTACTTATGAGCATTCGTTTCGATGGCAAAGTGGCTATTGTTACTGGCGCTGGTGGCGGCCTTGGTCGCGCTCACGCTTTAGAGCTGGCGCGTCGTGGCGCTAAAGTTGTTGTCAACGATCTTGGCAAAGCAGCTGATGGCTCAGCTGGTTCCGAAGCAGCGGATAAAGTTGTTGCTGAAATCAAAGCTGCTGGCGGCGAAGCCACTGCAAATGGTTCCTCTGTAACTGACGACGCAGGCGTTGCTCTGTTGGTCAAAACAGCTATGGACGCCTATGGCCGCATTGACATTCTCGTCAACAATGCTGGCATCTTGCGCGACAAAAGCTTCACCAAAATGGAAATGTCAGACTTCAACTTGGTTGTGGACGTGCACCTCATGGGTTCCGTCAAGCCAACGAAAGCTGTTTGGCCAATCATGAAAGAGCAAGGCTACGGTCGCATCATCGTAACCGCTTCTTCTTCAGGTCTTTACGGCAACTTTGGTCAAACCAACTACGGCGCTGCGAAACTCGGCCTCGTTGGTTTCATCAACACCTTGAAACTTGAAGGCCAGAAAGACAACATCCGCGCCAGCGCTTTGGCACCAGTTGCTTTCACTAATATGACTTCTGATTTGTTCCCACCGGAAGCAGAAGCAATGTTCACCCCTGACAGCGTTGCACCTGCGGTTGCCTTCATGGCTTCTGAAGATGCGCCTACAGGCGTTATTGTTGCGGCCGGTGCTGGTCACTTCTCAGTTGCCAAAATCGTTGAAACCGAAGGCAAGTTCTTGGGTAAAGGCGATGATGTTGCTGAGAAAATTGCTGAGAACTGGGACGCTCTGTCAGACCTTTCAACTGCCAAGCCTTACTTCATGGGTGGCGAGCAGACAGGCAAATTCTTCGAATATGCTGCTGGTAAAAAGAGCTAAGCTTTAACTGCTTGCACAGAATTAAGGGAGCCCTTTCGGGCTCCCTTTTTTTGTGGCCGCCTCCTCCCCCCAGAGAGCCGCCACTTTTGTCTCATTAGCTCAGGAATCTCGCAGAGGCCCTCAGCCCAACTTTTCTTTCTGCTGTTTTAGCTGTGCTTGCATAACGCGCGTTGTCTCCGACTTACCATCTGGTGCCCACCCCGGTGCCATAAAGAGATAACCCAATACTTCCTTTATACTCCGTGCCTTACGCACATCCTTTGCAATCCCCACCCACTCATGAAATGTCACCCAAATTGGGTTGTGGCTTTCCAACTGATGGATGATGCCAAAAACAGGTTGCTCTTTTTCTTCCTCAAAGGTGCCAAACAAACGGTCCCAAATGATAAAAGTGCCGCCGAAGTTTTTGTCGCAATATTGAATGTTGCTGCCGTGGTGTACGCGGTGATGTGAGGGGGTGTTCAACACCCATTCCAACGGCCCCAGCTTTCCAATGTGGTTGGTGTGTAGCCAATATTGATACAGATGGTTTAACGACAAGAGCGCAATCAACATGATCGGCTCAATCCCTAACAGGGCCAAAGGCGCGATCATCAACGGCTCATAGATCGCTTCAACAAATGAGGCACGCAACGCTGTGCCAACATTGAAATATTGACTGGAGTGATGGTTGACGTGCGCTGCCCAACCGATCCGCACGACATGAATCGCCCAATGATAGACATAAAAGGCAAGGTCCACGAGCACGTAGGCCAACAAGAACAGGATGACACTGCCCTGCCAGTCCACATCCAACACCCGGTACTGATGCACCCAGCTATATAAGGCAAAGACAACCCCATAGAGCACAGCAATGGTCAAGGCATAGGTTAGTCCCAACACGACGGACACAAATGTATCTGCCGCGCGGTAGTATTTTTTGCCCAACACCAGTGTCAAACCCACATCAGCAACGATGAGGGCAATCAAAATAAATGTTTGATCAGAATCTCGAATGGTCAATAGACCTTGAAGAAACTCCAACATGGGCACATCCTTTTACAAAACGTTCGATTTGCAAAGATTTTCACGAAACGATTGTTTTGTAAAGAAAAATTTCCTATAACAAGCTATGCCCAAAATAGTAAACCACGACGATCGACGCAGAGAACTTATTGGAGCCTGTTGGACGGTATTATCCGACCAAGGCGTTGAAGGACTTTCTTTGCGTAAAGTAGCCACTGCTGCCAAGTGCGCTACAGGCCGCATTACCCATTATTTTGCCAACCGAGAAGAGCTTCTCTTGGCCGCGATTGAAGCGTCTCTTGATGATATTGACCAGCGCACCAACGAAATTTTGAAACAAAACATTCCTGCCCTTGAAAAAATGTTACTCATTGTCGATGAGGTCTTGCCCCTCGATGCCCTTAGGCTACGTGAAGGTCGTGTGTGGATGGCATTCTGGAATTTCGCCAGCACCGATCCGCGGCTAGCTAAAGAAAACGATATACGCCATCATCAGTGGTATAAATCCCTCTATCCCATCCTAGCGGAGATCAACGACAATCTGGATGTAAAGGTGGAAGCCAAGATATTTGTCGGCCTAATGAATGGATTGGTGGTGCAAACTTCGGTGCACCCGACACCGGCTAACCGGAAAATGGCCCGCGCCACTCTTCAGGCCCATTTGAAAAGCCTAATTGAGCGATAACCTAAGCGCAGGGGACTACTTTGACGCTCCTATAGCAATGATCTATTCTCCCCGTCATGCAAAAATATATTCCCCACCAGCTCATCGGTCGCAGAAACAAGCCGCTTGTCATTCAGACCGTTTGGGTTTGCTTATTTTGCCTTTTATTCTGCCTACCCCCTACACCTAGCATTGCAGAAACACCGAGCCCTAACCAATGCGGCGTTGACCGCCCCATCTTGTTTGGTGGATTGGATTGGGATTCCAATGCCTTCCATACAGAAGTGGCACGTATCATTTTAGAGCGCGGGTACGGATGCGAAACGGACGTCTTGCCGGGTACGTCGCTTCCCCTTTTGCAAGGCTTGGCTCGCGGGGACATCGACGTCCTGATGGAAGTTTGGCAGGACAATGTCACCGTTGCATGGACAGAAGCTTTGGAGGACGGCTTGGTTGTCGACCTTGGGGTCAACTTTCCTGATGCGGTTCAGGGCTGGTACGTTCCGCGATATGTAATCGAGGGCGACCCCTCTCGCAACCTTAAGGCGGTGGCTCCCGATCTCAAGTCGGTGTTTGATTTGCCCAAATACAAACACCTTTTTCAAGACCCTGAACAACCCGACAAAGGGCGCTTCTATAATTGCATTGCTGGTTGGTCTTGTGAGGTCAACAATTCGAATAAATTGATTTCCTACGGTCTTGCCGATAGCTACACCAATTTTCATCCAGGAACAGGGGCGGCCCTCGCCGCCGCCATTGCGGCCTCTTTCAAACAAGGCACGCCACTTCTCACTTATTATTGGGGACCCACATGGGTTTTAGGCTCATATGATTTGGTGAAACTCGAAGAGCCTGCCTATACAGCTGAAGCTTGGCAGGCCTTTGTTGCAAATCCTCAAGCTGCGCCAGCGGTCGCCTATCCCGAAAGCAAAATTGTGGTCGGGGCCAACAGTCAGTTCGCGGCCTCTGCTCCCGAAGTTGTTCGCTTCCTCACCGATTATGAAACCACCAGTAAAATGGTGAGCGACGCGCTCGCCTACATGCAGGCGCGCCCCGGCAGTACAGCGCGTGACGCCGCAGAGTATTTTATTGGTCGATACCCTAAGGTATGGCGCAAATGGGTAAGTCCTAAGATTGCGGCGAAAGTGGTTCAAGAACGCACAGCAACAACATCCATTTTTCCTGTCACCGTCGGCCCTGCCCTGCAACAAAACATCAACGAGGCCGTGGACGCATTTGTCGGTCAATTTGGGGGTGGGTTTCAAACCATCAGTGACGTGATGCTTCAGTTCATTCTCACTGTAGAGCAGGGCTTGAGTGCCTTGCCGTGGTGGGTTCTTATTCTGATAGCCATGGCCATTGGCTATCACGCCACTGCGCATTTTTTACCGCCTGTGCTCTTTGGGGCGGCGCTCTTTGGCATTGGCTATCTGGGCCTTTGGGAGCTTGCTGTGCAGACCCTTGCCCTGACATTCGTCTCGGTCTTCTTGTGTGTGCTGATTGGACTTCCGTTCGGCATCTTTCTATCTCGTAGCCCGCTCGCACGCCGCATTCTGATGCCCATTCTGGATGCGATGCAAACCTTGCCTAGCTTCGTCTACCTTATTCCCGCGCTGATGTTGTTTGGGCTTGGTATGGTGCCAGCAGTTTTTGCTACCATCATCTACGCAACGCCGCCGCTCATCCGCCTCACCAGCCTTGGCCTACAGTTAGTGGATGTTCGCTACAGAGAAGCCGCCAATGACCTTGGGGCGGAGCGTTGGCGCCAGCTCATCGACATTGAGTTACCCTTGGCTTTGCCAAACCTGATGGCAGGGTTGAACCAGACCATCATGATGGCTCTCTCTATGGTCGTCATCGGCTCTATGATTGGGGCACGTGGCTTAGGGGAACAAGTGTTGCTTGGCATTCAACGGCTAGACGTTGGCCAAGGCTTGCTTGCGGGGGCCGCTATTGTTGCGCTCGCAATTGTCTTTGACCGCGTGACCCAAGCCTATGGGCGGCCAGACCGTACCTCGCCTATTCCGCGTGGTGCATGGCGAAATTTAAAGGCGCGGTTTGCAAATGACTAACGAAAAAGGCGGTTGCTATGCAACCGCCTTTTAATTTGTATCATCGTGTTTTGGAACTTAAAGACCCAAAACAGCTTTCGCCATGATGTTGCGCTGAATTTCATTAGACCCAGCAAAGATCGATGTTTTACGCGTTGAGAAGTAACGTGGTGCTGTTACTTTTGCGTAGGATGGACCGATGTCTTCTTCGTTGCTGTCCAACAATGGATCTGCAACGTGAAGGTTCACGTACACCCCAGTGGCTTCTACGGACAATTCAGTGATGGCTTGCTGCAGCTCTGTACCACGGCATTTCAACAATGAACTTTCCGGGCCGACGTTACCGCCTGCAGACAATGCAGAGAAGATACGAAGCTCGGTGAATTCCATTGCACGGATTTGCGATTCAACATCCGACAACTTGGCTGCGAAAGAGGGGTCCTCAATCAATGGACGGCCATCAACAATTTGCTCAGATGCGATTTCACGTACATTGCTCAAACCGTGATACAGGCCCGGTGAATACGCATTACCGCGTTCAAATTCGAGCAGGTATTTCGCGCAGGTCCAACCTTTGTTTTCTTCACCAACAAGGTTTTCAACTGGCACACGCACGTCTTCGAAGAACACTTGGTTTACTTCTTGGTGAGGTGCGGGTGTGTTGTCGAGACAAACAATCGGATCAACAGTGATGCCTGGTGTTTTCATATCGACAAGAACAAAGGAAATACCTTCTTGGCGTTTGCCTTCTTTCGATGTGCGCACCAAACAGAAAATCCAGTCTGCGTGTTGTGCAACAGATGTCCAGATTTTCGATCCGTTGAGCACGTAGTGATCACCGTCGCGTTCAGCTTTCATCTGCAAAGAAGCAAGGTCAGACCCTGAGCCCGGCTCAGAGTATCCCTGACACCACCAAACATTTGTTGCTTGGATGTCTGGCAAGAAGCGTTTCTTTTGCTCTTCCGTCCCAAATTTCATGATCACGGGAGCAACCATGGTAATGCCGAAAGGCACCACGTGTGGTGTGTCTTCACGCGCCATTTCTACAGAGAAGATGTACTTCTGGGTAGGGGTGAAACCGGGGCCACCGTGCTCAACTGGCCAGTTGGGTGTTGCCCAACCTTTAGTCGCCAAAGCTTTTTGCCACTGAATGTGGTCAGCCTTATCGAGGTATCCGTTCTTAGAACGAGACCGCTTATCACGAAGTTGCTCGGTGAAATGCTCACCAATAAAATCTTTAACTTCCTGACGGAAGGCTTCGTCTTCTTTGCTGAAGGTCAAATCCATTTCTGAACTCCCTTAACTACTAGTGTTTCAAAATTATAATGGAACTATTTGGCGTTAGTTCACAAAGTCCAGAATTTCGAGTTTTGGCGCGCCCGCAAGAGCGGCTCCCAAAGCTGCACCAGCTGCTTTGAAATAGTCTGTCTTGCCGTGGGCATCCAATGCGGCTGCATCCGCGTATTTCTCGATGATCAAATATGTGAGGGGATCACTTTTTGAACGGGTGAGATCGTACTGCAAGCAACCCTCTTCGTTTGCACGCACTTGCGCTTGAAGGTCTTTGAAAGCGGTTTCGAAAGCATCATTCTTGCCTTCGGCAATTTTCATCGTTGCAACTAAACTAATAACACCCATGACGGATCTCCCATTTGGTCCTATTTTCTGTCAAACCTTTTGGCCAACAGACTTCGCTCGGACTCACTGATTTGTATTAGACGAATTTCGTTGCCGCAATTTAAGCCGAAAGGCCTGCCACCGCAACGTAAAGTCGGGATTTAGCAGGCCTTTCGTCTGTTCAGCGTGTGGTTTTGGCTGTTCAGCCCTGAACACCCCCAAAAGTGGGGCGAAAACAGCGGTTATTTTCCGCTATATGATGGCGGGCGTTTCTCAAAAAAGGCATCCAATGCTTCCATATGGTCGTCTGTGTGGTGAGCCAGTGCCTGATATGAAGCTGACATGTCCATGACAGTGTCGAATGAATTGGTCATTCCGGTACGCATGAGGCGCTTTGTCATCCGCAAAACATCCGGCGGCTGCACACACATGCGTTCAGCAAGCTTATAAGCTTCCACGAGCAACTCATCATGCTCGACCACCTTAGAAACAAGCCCCCACTGTGCAGCGGTGGTGGCATCGATCACATCACCGGTGAAAAACAATTCAGAGGCCCGCGCCATACCGATAATCTTGGGTAGAAGCCACGCTCCCCCATCCCCCGGCACCAATCCAATTTTCAAGAAGGTGACGCCAAACTTAGCTTTTGCAGAAGCAATACGCGTATCGCACATACAAGCGACATCATTGCCTAACCCAATGGCTGGTCCATTTACCGCCGCAATCACTGGCACTTGAATGCCCCAGATGGCGCGCACAATTTGATGAATACCTTCACGGTAGCCATCGGCAATACGCACTCCCGGCCCGGAAAAGTTTCCGTCTTGCTCCTTCATCGCCTTCACATTGCCACCCGCCGAGAAAGCCGACCCAGCCCCGGTCAACACCACGCAACGCACATCGCGGTCCATGTTGATGCGCGTGGCCGCTGCTTGGTAGTTCGCCGCATCCTCTGGTTCGCCCAGTGGATTACGGCTTTCAGGACGGTTCATTGTCAACGTAACAATATGCCCATTTTTCTCGAATAGTAGCGGATCGGTCATCGATCTTCCCTTCCCTGTCCCCACAGCTGGGACGTTCTTGTTGTGCGTGTTCAGTTATACCCGAAAGTACGGCGCATTTGCGACAGAAGTCTCTTTATCTTCCTGCATCTTCCTGGCGGACTTGATTCGCACTTGCTCAGAAGTCATCAAGGCCCAACCTTCGGTTAGAACCGGAGTGACTATGCGCTGTCCCATTCTGTGTCATTGCATCACCGCTTTCTCCCTGTGGCATCCTCAAATCTTGTTGTTTTTGAGAAACATTATTTCTTTTCCCAATTAGACCAAATTTGAATCATCCCTACAATTTCCTGTTAAGACATTTCGACCAATCTGCGCTCACCCCATTAAAGCACTCGTGTATTTGAGGAATTTTTTATGTCGAGCGAGCAATCGAGACAGCTGTCTAACACCGGTCCTGTACCGGGTTCAGACACCTCCTCGGTATTTGGCAGAATGCGCCTTTTAGTTCACTCTCTGGGCCAAAATTCTCAACCTCACGACGACCCCTTACCCACCATAACGGAACGCCAACAAGACCAAGCGCTCTTAAAACAAATCGAAATGTTTGCGGCATTGCAGTTCAAAACTGTCGGGCTGCTGCATCTCGTATGGTCGATATTCTCCTTCGTGTTGATACAGCAAGGAGGAGACCCTTTTACAATTGGCCTTTGGTCGATCAGCACCTTTTTTGCGATCAATTTGAATTGGTATATTTTGCATCAATTCCGCGCCTTCACCCAAAGCACCCAAAACCTTGAGCGGCACATTGTCGCCAAATGGTCAACTCACATTGGCCTCAGCGGCTTTCTTGTTACGGTCTGTTGGTGCGGTGCTTTTCTCTTGTTCCAACAGCAATCGCAATCCGCCTTACCCACCCTCTCCTTGGTCGGCATTTCCATTGCTCTTGCACCAAGCCTTGTTTTGGCCTGCGCCTTCTTGCCGGCTATATGGTGGTCCACGACACCTCTCATCGTCACCTTATGGGCGATGTTGTTGCGGGCAGAAGACCCAATGTTCTTCTATATGTCGTGCCTCGTGCCCCTGTTCATTCCTGCTTTGTATAGCATGGCGCGCCAAGTCAATATTTCACTGCAACAATCCGTATTCCTTGCGATTGAAAAACAAGACTTAGCTGTTGCCCTTGCGAATGAAACTTCTGAGCTTGAGCTGTCGCGCAGACGGGCCGAAGACGCCAACAAGGCCAAGTCTCTGTTCCTCGCCAATATGAGCCATGAATTACGCACCCCGCTCAATGCCATTATCGGCTTCTCAGAAGTTATGGAGTTGGAACTGTTTGGCAAACATACACAACCCTCCTACAAACAATATTCAGGCGATATCCATCATAGCGGTCAACTGCTGCTCGGATTGATCAATGATCTGCTCGACCTTAGCCGCATTGAAGCTGGGCGCTTTGAGCTGTCTACCGATATTTTGAACCTCAAAGAGATCGGAACTGAATGTATCCATCTCATTGAGCTCCGGGCGCAGGGGCAAAAAGTTGAGTTGGAAAATACCATAGAAGACAACCTGCCCGACCTCTTGGCAGATGGCCGAGCAATACGTCAAATTCTGATCAACTTGCTCACCAACGCGGTGAAATTCGCACCGCCTCAGTCCATTGTCCGCCTCCATGCAGAGCAGGACGCAGAGGGTGGACTTCTTATCTCTGTTCAAGACCAAGGCCCCGGCATTGCCCCAGATGAAATGCACCTTATTTTGGAGACCTTCTCTCAAGGTTCAGAAGGCATTGCGCGACCTGGCTCAGGCACAGGTTTGGGATTGGCAATCGTTAAAGGGTTGGTCAACGAGCATGATGGGAAGCTGACGATTGAAAGCACCCTTGGTGAAGGAACCACTGCACAAATTTGGCTGCCCCCCACACGGATGAGCCGTGCTGATATGTCAGAAAATTTGACGTCCATCACACAACACGACACCCCGACCCACCGCGATATTGCATAATTGTGCATACCCGTGGGGCATAAATTTAGTTGCGCCCATAAAAAAAGGCTGCTCGGTTAAGAGCAGCCTTTTTCGTATTTAATTGGTAATGCCCTTAGGCAGCGTTTGTGAAACGCTTTAGGTGATGATCAACGTTACCGAACAACGTATCCATCATGGTCAGGCGTTTGAAGTAGTGACCGACGTTGAGTTCGTCTGTCATGCCCATGCCACCATGAAGCTGAACCGCTTGTTGACCAACAAAGCGACCTGCTTTGCCGATTTGAACTTTAGCGCCAGAAGCCGCTTTAGTCCGTTCCACATCGCCTTCATCCATTTTCATGTTGACCATATAAGTCATAGAAACGGATTGCTCATAAGACATGAACATATCAACCATGCGGTGTTGCAGAACTTGGAACTTACCGATTGGTACGCCGAACTGTTTACGTGTTTTGCAATACTCAACAGTCGCGTCGTTCAGCTCTTTCATGCCGCCAACAGCTTCCGCGCACAAAGCACCGATGCCTTGGTCGATTACTTTTTCAACAAGTGGCAAACCTTTGCCAGCTTCGCCGATCAGTGCGTCTGCACCAAGCTTCACATTTTCGAAAGTGATTTCAGATGCCCGGCGTCCGTCTACTGTTGGGTAGTCACGCGCTGACACACCAGCGGCACCTTTATCAACAATAAAGACTGACACGCCATCGCTGTCACGCTGGCCGCCAGATGTCCGTGCTGTCACGATCAATTTGTCAGCCCATGGGCCGCCAAGCACAACAGCTTTGTAGCCGTTGAGCACGAAGCCGTCACCGTCCGCCTTAGCGGTGGTCACCAAGTCAGCCAAATTGTAACGCCCTTGTGGCTCCGCATAGGCTACAGCCCATACGTTTTCGCCAGCAACGATACCTGGAATGTGTGCAGCTTGTTGCGCTTCTGAAGCGCCTTCACGCAAGAAACCACCTGCAAGCACAACTGTTTCCATGTAAGGCTCAACAACGAGTGCGCGGCCAAACTCTTCCATGATGACCATGGTGTCGATTGCGCCGCCGCCGAGGCCGCCCTGCTCTTCTGAGAAAGGAGCTGCCAAAAGGCCGAGTTCAGCCCATTCCTGCCAGTAATCTTTACGCCAGCCTTCGTCGCTCGATACAATCTTGCGACGGGTTTCAAAGTCGTATTTGTCCTGTAGGAAGCCCTGCACCATATTGCGGAGTAAGGTTTGCTCCTCGGTAAACGAAAAGTCCATCGTGTTCTCTTCCCTGTTTTTCTATAAATCTTAAACTGGCCACACTCCCTTTTGGGGAGTGGACAAGCCGGAGCCTTGAGAGCTCCCTGAATTGCTTATGTGTATGTGTTAGAGCCCAAGCACCATTTTGGCAATAATGTTGTGCTGAATTTCGTTCGAACCGCCATAAATCGATGTTTTGCGCATATTAAAGTAATTCTGCGACGCACCGATAGAATAATCGGGGCCCGGTACAAAATTGTTACCCGGCTGTTCATGACCGTGCGGGGAATATACGAAGGCATAGTTGCCAACCGCTTCCATTGTCAGCTCTGTGATGCGTTGCTGAACTTCGGTTCCCTTCACTTTGAGAATCGATGATTCTGGGCCAGGGCCCTTCCCGCGACTTTCAGATGCCAACGTCCGCAGCTCGGTTACTTCCAAAGCTGCAAGGTCAATTTCAACTTCAGCAATTTTGCGGGAGAACTCTTCTTCGTCCAGCAAAGGCTGTCCGTCGATAAGCTCAGCACCTGCGATCACCTTGAGGCGTTCAATAGCTTTTTTCGAGCGAGCAACACCGGCAATGCCTGAGCGTTCGTTGCCCAGCAAGAACTTGGCGTATGTCCAACCTTTGTTTTCTTCACCGATGAGGTTTTCAGCAGGGACGCGAACGTCTTCCAAGAAAACTTCGTTCACTTCGTGTGCACCGTCCATGGTGATGATCGGACGCACTGTGATGCCGGGTGTTTTCATGTCGATCAGCAAGAAGGAAATGCCTTCTTGTTGTTTAACGCTCGAATCGGTGCGCACAAGACAGAACATCCAATCAGCGAATTGAGCCAATGTTGTCCACGTTTTTGAGCCGTTTACGACGTATTCGTCACCAACACGCTCAGCTTTTGTGCGCAAAGACGCAAGGTCAGAGCCAGAACCGGGCTCAGAATACCCTTGGCACCACCAATCATCACCTGAGCGAATGCCCGGCAAGAAGCGGGCTTTTTGCTCTTCGTTCCCGAAAGAATAAATCACAGGCCCAACCATGGAGAGACCGAATGGTAAAAGCGGTGTGGTTTCAGCCCGCGCACATTCTTCGTTCCAGATGTAGCGCTGTGTAATGGTCCAGCCAACGCCGCCATATTCTTTTGGCCAGCTTGGTGTTACCCAGCCTTTGTCGTGCAGAATGCGGTGCCAAGCAAGAATGTCTTCTTTGCTCATGTCACCACGACTACGCTTATTGGCAATCTCGCGGGGGAATTTTTCTTCAATGAACGCGCGAACTTCGTCGCGGAACGCCAGGTCTTCTGGCGAAAAGCTCATATCCATGTGAACATCCTCTCTCAATTTGCTCATACTCGAGCTTTGAACTCGGTTTGTTGTCTTTGCAAGCCACAGACCCCGGGGCGCAAATGCCCCTGCCCCAACGGCTTGTGCTGAGTCTTCAGGCGCATCATACAGGCCTGTTTGAAAAAACACAGCCAGAAGCACCGTCAAATTATTTGGGGGGATAATAGTGACAAGCTGTCAGTTGGCAAGCTTAGAAAGCAATCCCCTCGCAGAGCGCAAGCCGAAACGCCTTCAAAAGCCTTGAAAGACGTAACGGAAAGCAACCAAAACGGGCCAAATCCTGCCTCGTCAAGACAGTTGATCCCGGCGGGCTGTGCCACTCACTGCAGACAAAGAAGACTTGAGCAACCCAATAGCCAGAGCGGCCCCCGTGCCCTGAGCTTGGCGAATACCCCACCCGAGCAAGGGTTTTTTGCCGATTTTTTCCAATAATTTGTCATGTGCAGCGTGGGCACTGTGAGTCGCCATACAATGGGCAATGGTGTTCGGGCTGATTTTGAACAATAAAGCCGCTGCCACGGTGCTGGCAAAACCATCAAGCAACACAGGAATATGCTGATACCGGGCAGCCAAAATGGCTCCCGCCATGGCGGCAATATCGCGGCCTGCTATCCGGCGGAGAACTTCCAGCAAATCCTCTGGCGTATCTGCGTGGCGCTCTATCGCCATTTGAATATCGGCCTGCACTGCGGGATCTTCTGCCCATTCTTGCGCACTCCCACCAAAAAGCTTCATTGCAAGCGCGCTGGCTGTTGCTTCTGTGCCCACACCAGCATCCGATACGCACAAGATATCAGCCCCACCGGCAATCGCTTCCATGCCAAAAGCCATGGTCGCCGCACAGGCTGCTTCATCTAATGCGTCTTCTTCACAAATATCAGGCGTTGGCATATCCAACGCCAAATCAAAGACTTTCAATCCAGCTCCACATTCGTGAGCGATTTGATTGACGGGGGCACCGCCTGCGGCCATCAACTCCAATTGAGTCCGCGTTTCTTTAACGAGCACCTCTTGGGGAAGGTGACGGGTCGCAATGCCCTGCGTTGCCGCAAAAACAGCAATAAGTGGCTGTGCAATCTGTGGTTTTGCATCTCCCTGCCAAGCGGCCACCCATTCGGCGTGTTGCGCCATCACACCTAAACCGCCCGGCACCACTGCCAAGCTTGCGATATGCTCTTTGAGCTGGTCCACCGCGTCCGTATCTGGATGAGGCAAGCCCTCCAATAAATTCCGAATGTCATCAAAAGGAAGGCCTGTGGCTGCGCGGGTCATGGTATCGCTTTCGGTCTTTGGTCTGCGGTAGATTTTGACGATCGCCACCGTTACGGCGCAAAAGGCACTGAGCAAAATGCAGGTCGCGGATTAGCGTTATTTACAAGTGTTTACGTCATATTCATGAGCAGAAAATAGGTGTATGTTGAATGCCATATTCATATAAGAGAGAACAGGAGCGTTCACGGCTCTCTCTGATGCTCTCCTATATCTTTTGGCAGGAAATGACGCAAGCGCGCAAACCGCCTTGCACATGAGAAAGGATTGGCAAAAAATGGCTAAATCTTTCAATACAGAGAAAGAAAAACCCTCTGGCACGCCTCTCAGCGATCCGGTTTGGCCGTCCAACAAGGTTATACCCGATCCTGTCCTGCCTCCGCGCGACCATTGGCTCGACATCAACCCGACCGAACTTTCATCCGACTTCATAGATGTGTTGGGTGCGCGGACGCAACTTGCAGGCATGCCAGTGGATCAACCTGTTCCCGACCCTGCCTCTGCCCCTCTCCAACCGGCCGACCTGAGACGCGACCGCGCCCTTCCCTTAGTGGGGGCTGTCATCGGCCTCATCGGCGGCATGGCCTTTCTTCTGTTGGCGGCGGCGGATCTGCCGGAGCTTGTATGCGCGGCATTGGCTGTGGGCATTATGATCCTCACCCAAGGGGCCGCACGTGAGGACGGTCTTGTTGAAACCGTCAACCGACTGGCGCGTAGATCTGCGAATGAACGATCACATTCTCCCATGCCTTCTGGTGCGACAGCATTGGTTCTTTTGCTGATTGTCCAGGTTGGGCTTATTGCTGGTGTTGGGGCGGCCAGCGATCCGGGCATGGTGCTCTTAGCTCTCATTGCCTCCCAAGCCATGGCGGGCATTGCGGGGCTTCTCTTTCGCCACTTTGTCCCCATTGAGGGCGTGGATACCGATCATGATGTGCGCCCACGTGAAGCAACAGTCATACAAGGTCTTATCTTTACCGGCATGATTTGCTTTCTCACGTTGCCTGCCCTGCTGGCGACCCTCGCCATTGCGGCTGCGTGTGCTGCTTTGATTGTTATGGGGTTTGTGGTTACGTCGGCGCGTGGCACCTATCGCCCTTATGACGTGCTCACAATTGAGCTGGTGAGTGAAGTTGCCTTCCTTACCGCTGTTTTTATGGTATTAGAAAAAGCATGACAAATACACTCGCTCCCCATTTAACGATCGAAAGCCCCTGCGTGAGCAAATGTGGGGTTAGTGGTATGACCAATAATTGCGTGGGCTGTGGGCGTACGTTAAAGGAAATTGCTGGCTGGTCTGGCTACTCCGACACAGAACGCAAAGACATTATGAGCGCCTTGCCCGCTCGCCTTGAAGCGAACAAAATCAAACTGGCCGGACGCCACCCATAAGCTGGGGGCCGCTTAGCCCCCGCTGGATTTACGCTGTATCTTCGTCTTGATTTTTGTGCCCCAGTGGGTCGGGATTAAGGGCGCGTCCTTCTAATGCGCCCAGCCAATCTAGGCCCGCTCTCATCCGCACGACATCGCCAAACACAATGATTGCCGGTGCAGTAAAACCACTGCTCGCCACGTCTTTGACGGCGTCTCGCAAGGTGGTTTCCAAAACCTTTTGATCCGGCAGGCTTGCGTTACGCACCAGCGCCACTGGTTGTGAGGGGGGACGCCCAGCCTCTAAAAACAATTGGGCAATTTGCGGCAAGTGGGACAAAGCCATATAGGCCACAACAGTTGGTGAGCCTTGTGCGATGGCCGTCCAATCAAGGTTTTCTGGAACATTACCACCAGCCATATGCCCCGTCACGAAAGTCACCGCATGGTTTGTATCGCGATGCGTGGCTGGAATACCGGCGTAGCTTAACCCGCCAATACCGGCGGTGATGCCGGGCACCACACGGAAATGTATACCCGCCTCAACAAGGGCTAAGGCTTCTTCGCCGCCGCGCCCAAAAACAAAAGGGTCCCCGCCCTTGAGACGCAGCACCCGTTTGCCCAGTTTCGCGTGTTCTACAAGGCGAGCAGAAATATCACGTTGTTTCGGGCTTGGTTTCCCGCCCCGTTTTCCCGCGTAAATCATTTCTGCGTCTTCGTGAGCTAGGCCTAAAATTTCCTCCCCCACAAGCGCGTCATAAATCACAACATCGGCTTGCTGGATGGCATTGACCGCATGAAGCGTTAAAAGACCCGGATCGCCCGGCCCTGCCCCAACCAGCCAAACCCAGCCCGCCTCGAATTCTGGCAAGTTCAAGCTCCGCAGCCCTTTTGGCAGCGCGCGCGGGAGTGCATTGCGCCAATGAACTACTTTTTCATCAGCAGCCGTGGCAACCGTCTGGTCGTCACCAGTTGCCGCATCATTGGCGGCTATCGTCCTATTTTTTGGGTCGGAGCCAGTCACAGATCTTCCTATTTGCATTTTATTTGTGTGGTATTGCACTAACACACAGGGCATAGTGTAGATAATACTGTCACCAACATTTTGCAAGATGCCTCCAAAATGAGGTACAACGCCGGTTTTTCATGTTTCTATAATTTTTCAATACTACAGTCTGGACCTATGAGACACAATCCATGGCTTATAGTAGGGTTAGTAATTGGTGGCCTCACGGTCCTACTGCTCTTTCTATTCAACTATTATCCCGGCGCATTAGATTCCACAGACAATCTTATGCGCTTTATTTACCTGTCGATCTTGCTTGCGGCGATCGCTGGGCGGCGCGTGTTTGGCTATCGTGGCAGCGTCACCTTGGCCATTAAACAAGCTCTGACATGGCTGGCCATTTTGATGGTCATCATCATTGGGTATTCCTACCGCGATTATTTCGAAGACTTCAATCGACGTGTCAGTGGGGAGTTGATGCCAACTGTGGCCCATGACGAAGCTTACGGCGTTGTGAGTTTACCAGCAGATCATTTAGGTCATTTTTCGGTTGATGCGCTTGTTGAGGGATCCAGAACAAATGGTTCTGGCAAAACGTCCCATATCCGGTTTTTGGTCGACACGGGTGCCTCAACTGTTTCACTCACCCTATTCGATGCGTCCCGTTTGGGCGTTGATCGATCGCGCCTCGCCTTCACGCACCAATTCAGCACCGCCAATGGCGTCGTATTTGGTGCGCCTATAACACTTGCAGCAGTGCAAGTTGGCTCTATTACCATCCCTGACGTGCGGGCAGTTGTGCTCAAAGAAGGGTTGGATCATTCGCTCCTTGGCATGACTTTTCTAAGACGCCTTTCATCCTTTGAAATATCTGATGACAGACTGACGCTTCGCAATTGAACTTTTTGATTGCGTGTGCAGTATCACAGCATCAAACCTTCGACCACTTGATCTTTAAGGAAACATAATGTTCCCCACCCCCCGAGCTGACCTTGTCCCCAATACCGCTGACAATGAAACCACTCCGCAAGTTAAGCCAACCGGTTTTCGCGAGTATGATGCACGGTGGCTCTTTCCTGAGGACATTAACTTGCGCGGTATTCAGGCTTTGGGCATGGGCCTTGGCACATTGCTGCATGAAATGGGTGTCGAGCCGCGTATTTCTGTGGGGCATGACTACCGCTCTTATTCGGGGTCTATTCAGCAAGCCTTGATGGTTGGCCTGATGAGTGCGGGTGCACAAGTTTACGATATTGGTTTGGCGCTCTCTCCGGTTGCCTATTTTTCACAATTTGAATTGGATGTGCCTGCGGTTGCCATGGTGACAGCCAGCCACAATGAAAATGGGTGGACTGGTGTGAAGATGGGTGCGTCACGCCCACTCACCTTTGGGCCAGATGAAATGAGCCGCCTGAAAGAAATTGTTCTGGCTGGCGCTTATGAAAGCCGCCCTGGCGGTAGCTATAATTTTGTCCCAGACATGCGCGAGCGTTATATGGCGGACCTTGCAAACCGTGCCCCGATTGGTCGCAAACTTAAAGTGGTCGCGGCATGTGGTAATGGCACAGCAGGTTTGTTTGCCGAGCAAGTCCTCAAAAGCATCGGCGTCGATGTTATTCCGTTAGACTGTGAGTTAGATTACAATTTCCCCCGCTACAATCCCAACCCTGAAGACATGGAAATGCTTCATGCCATGCGCGACAAAGTGCTGGAAACGGGGGCTGATGTTGGCCTTGCCTTTGACGGCGACGGCGACCGCTGCGGTGTGGTGGACAATGAGGGCGAAGAAATTTTCGCCGACAAAGTTGGGGTCATGCTGGCACGGGACCTATCTGCGCAGCACGAGAATGCGCAATTTGTGGTGGATGTGAAATCTACTGGATTGTTCCTGACTGACCCGGTCTTAATCGCGAATGGCGCGAAGACCGATTATTGGAAAACTGGTCACTCCTATATTAAGCGCCGTAGCCATGAGCTTGGGGCACTGGTTGGGTTTGAAAAGTCGGGCCACTATTTCTTTAACGAACCTATTGGGCGCGGCTATGACGATGGGCTGGTTTCTGCCATCGCCATTTGCGACATGCTGGACCGTGCAGGCGACAAGACGATGGCGGACCTGAAAAACGCCCTACCCAAAACATGGGGCTCGCCCACGATGTCCCCCTACTGCGCTGATGAAACTAAATATGGGATCGTCGACAAAATGGTCGCTGAGTACCAGAAACTTTATGAAGACGGCGCTCTCATTCAAGGTCAAAAAATCCTTGAATTGATTACCGTCAACGGCGTTCGCATTGTGCTTGAAGATGGCACATGGGGACTGGTGCGTGCCTCGTCCAACAAACCGGGGCTGGTTGTTGTGGTTGAAAGCCCCACCGCTGAGGCCAACATGCGGGCCATGTTTGAGGATATTGATACCCGCCTATCGGCCCACTCGGAAGTTGGCGAATACGATCAGAAAATCTAATCGCTCGCCGTTAGACTGCATCAAATTTGGATGGGCTTGTTTCTTAGGCAAACAGGCCCATCATCATTTTGACAGATGTGACAAGCAGGAAAAAGGCAAAGGCACGGGCCAAGGTTTGGCGCGATATTTTATGCGCGAGTGCGGCCCCCCAAGGAGCCGACAGTACCGTCATCGGCACGATCAATGCCAAGCCAATCAGATTAACGTATCCAACACTAAAGGGCGGCAAATTTTCTGCTGACAGTCCTGAGACGAGAAAACCAATTGCGCCGGGCACCGATATAATAAGACCAAGACCAGCAGAGGTTGCAACAGCTTGGTGAATAGGACGGCCAAACAGGGTCATTGTGGTGACACCGAACGTCCCCCCGCCAATCCCCATCATAGACGATAAGCCGCCAATGACCGTCGCGATTGCCGACTGGGTAGGCAAAGAGGGCAACTCTGAACCGAGGCGCCACTCTTCGCGGCCGAAGACAAGGTTTGCCGCAATAACAATTGCAAATACAGCAAACACGCCTGTGAGAACTTTACCATCAACATGGGAGGCCAACACAGTGCCCAGTAAGACGCCCAGCAACATCGGAACCGCCCAACGTCTCAGCAATGCCCAGTCCACAGCACCCTTTTTATGATGCGCCCGCACTGACCTGATTGAGGTGGGAATGATGGTTCCAAGCGATGTGCCGACGGCCAAGTGCATACGGATGGATTCATCGATGCCTAAGGTTGTGAAAATATGGAAAAGCACAGGCACGATCACGATGCCCCCGCCCACGCCCAATAGTCCGGCAATCACACCTGCGATAATGCCCGTGGCAAGCAAGCCAACGGCAAACATGACCAACTCAATTGTGGAATATCCTGCCAACAAATCCATCAAATCATACTTTCGCGTGTTGTTGTGTTGCCGCGCCGTCTGGCTTGGCTATGGGGTCAATCAGGGCGAGTGCTTCGCGGACGGTGTGAAGGCCCGCATCTTTTTTCACCGCGTAAGTGCTCAAGTGTCGTCGCCATGCCCGCGCGCCCTTCTCCCCATGGAAAAGACCTAGAATGTGGCGGGTCATAGCATGAAGCGGCACGCCCTCAGACAGGCGCTCTTCGATATAGGGAAGGAAACGCTCTATAATTTCGTGACGGGTGCGCACTGGCGCGGTGCTCGCAAAAAAGCGCTGATCTACTTCCGCCAAGACATAGGGTGTTTCATAGGCTGCCCGCCCCATCATCACCCCATCGACGTGCCTCAAATGCTCCGCAGTCTCATCCAATGTGGTGATGCCCCCATTGATGACAATTTCCAATTCGGCGAACCGTTTTTTCATGTCATAAACAAGGGGGTAGTTGAGCGGCGGCACCGTTCTATTTTCTTTTGGGGACAAGCCTTTTAACCACGCTTTACGCGCATGGACGGCAAACGACGTGCACCCGGCCTCCCGTACTTGGGTTATCAAGTTGGGAAGTGCGTCTTGTTCCACTTGCTCATCTACGCCAATGCGGCACTTCACCGTCACAGGCATCGACGTGGCGGCCTGCATCGCCTCAACACAGCGCGCGACAAGATCCGGCTCTTTCATGAGACAGGCACCGAAGCTACCCGATTGCACCCGATCAGATGGACAACCAACGTTTAGGTTTACCTCGTCATAGCCATAGTCTTGGGCAATCCGGCAAGCCTGCGCCAATTCCTCAGGCTCACTGCCGCCCAATTGGAGCGCAATGGGGTGTTCTGCGGCATTAAAGTCGAGCAAATCCAACCGCCCCCCGCGCACAAGAGCGGCGGAGGTGACCATTTCTGTATAGAGCAAAGCATGTGCGGAGATCATCCGCAGAAAGGACCGGTCGTGCCGATCGGTCCATTCCATCATGGGGGCTACAGAGAATTTATTTTGGCGAGGTCGTTGCATTTCGCCTTAATAGCAGGGAATGCGCTCAGAACAAAGCCCAGCAGAAAGGCTGGAAATATAAATGTTTTCATCCGTTATCCCCTCTGTGGCACCAAACGGGGCACGGTCAAAGCTCACTCACTTGATCGCTATCCATGTCGATTTTCTTATCTACTTTTGCCAATGCTCTACGCTCTGCACTGCTCATGCCCGATATTTCATCATTATGAAAAAACAATGGAATACCGCGTTTTTTCGCCTGAGTATTTATCCGCCTCACCAGCCCTTGGAGTTCATTTAGCTCATCCGTAAAAACAATGTTGCCAAGGAGATTCTCCAAAAGCCATTTAGGCAATCTCTGTGTTTTGCTTTCGATGGTAAAATAGTCTGAATTTTTTTGAGATCGATTTTGTTGCCGAGCAAGCTTGCGGTGCTTTGAAATTTTTTCAACATTTCTCCACGCTATTGTCCGCACCCTCACCCCAGCAATACGGCTTGATATGCCCTTATCGTCCAATACAATTGTTGCATAATGGAGCGCCCCAAACCAATTTGTCACTAAGCGGGAAATAATGATGTACGACCAGATGACGGCAAAACAGAATAAAAACAATTGTCCGACACCTATTGCCGCAAAGCCTTTAACAGCTACCGCATAGACCAGCCCCATGGCGAGAAACAACATCACCGCTGTTGCAGCCAAAAAAGGAAGCAAAAAGACCACAAGAAACACCCCTTTGACTGCACCAAATGGATAGGAGAACACCGATGTCGTCCCAAGTGAGCGCCTCTTCATTCCCCCCCTCGGCTGCTCGTTAATGCTCATCTAGAATACGCCAGAAACTTCGAACTTGGGCGACATATCGTTTAGCCTCATGGCCACGTGCATAGCCGTGACGCAAGTCCTTGAAATACTTCTTTTGTGTGAGCTTTGGTAGAACCGCGCTTATGTCTTGCCAGCTATTTTTATTCAAACCCAACTTTTCCGCTAAAGCGCGTGCATCATACACATGCCCCATCCCCATGTTGTAGGCGGCAAGCGCAAACCAATACCGGTCTTTGCCTGTGACACCTTCTGGGATGCGCGCTAGTTGTTTACTGAAATACCGCGCCCCGCCCTCAATGGATTGCTCTGCATCAAGGCGGTCTTTCACGCCCATTTCTTTTGCCGTGGCTTTCGTCAACATCATGAATCCCCGTACCCCTGTTGGGCTTTTTGCATCAGGACGCCAATGGGATTCTTGATACCCAATAGCGGCCACCAATTCCCATGGCAGATTGTTTTCTTCGGCAACGGCGTGGATGGTGCTGCTGTAGGTTGGAAAAGTATTTTTAATGTCTTTGCGGAACTGCACCATGTTGGTGAAGTTAAATTTGGGGAAAAAATCAAAATACTGGAAAGTCAGTTTTTTGATCTCGCCTTTCTTCTTTTGTGATGCCAACCACGTATCAACTTCGGCTTCCAGCTCGTCGGCACTGGCAGGAAGCGCCCACGCCAATGGTTGCTTTGGGGTGAGAACCATGGGGGACACGAGCCCCGGATAGATACGGCGCGTCACATCAAACATCGGTGTATCGGCGATGGTGCAATCGATGCTCTTCTCCCATACCTGCACCATGAGTTCTTCTGGCCCGGCCTCATCAAATGATAGTTTTGGCAACTCGACGCCCTTCATGGCGGCCTTAAGGTGCGTCGCGTATGAAGACCCTTCGGTGACAACGAGGTTTACGTCGAGCAACTCCTCTAATGTTTTCGGCCTTTTCCCCCCGCGCCGGCATACGAACAGTTCCTTAACTTGCATATAGGGACTGCTGAAGTTCACTTCTGTTTCGCGCAGCTCGGTTATGGCGAGGCTTGCGGCAGCCAGATTGACCTGTCCAGTTTCCACAAGCTCCAAAACGCCCTCAAGGCTGTCCGCATAGATATAACGTGGTTGAACCTTGAGGTGCTTTGCAAACGCTTTACTCAATTCATATTCAAAACCCGTCAGGCCATCGCGTCCTTCGTAGACTGTCGTTGACCCATTGCGGGTGGCGATCACCAATTCGCCGCTTTCCACGATGCTGGCGAGATCGTGGGGAATGCGCGTTGGAATGAATAAGGCGTCAAAAATGCCTCCTGCCACCAAAGCCAACCAAATAAAATGGGGGAACCGGAGCCGCGTATGATGGACGGCTCTTTCCTTTTTGTGAGATAGGTTTGCCCGTAAGCGTGCCAAAAGGGAGCGCTTAGGAGGCTTAGAGTTTGTTCGCCGGTGATCGCTGTTCATACGCTCTCATTTCACTGCTTTGCCGCCTCTCGGGCCACCCATCAGCCCGCATAGAATAGCAGAAAGCTGCACATGAGAAAAGGGCCCGCCGAAGCGAGCCCTTTGATCGTCAAAACCGCCAGAATTACTTCCCGGCAGGCATCTCACTGAATGGCTTGTCTTTATCCACTCGGATATCTTGCGGCATGCCGAGAACACGTTCCGCCACAATGTTGCGCAGAATTTCATCTGTCCCCCCAGCGATCCGATAACCGGCCCCGCCCATCCATTGGTTCTGGAACACAGCCGCGTTTGGTGAAATTTCCCGATCACGCACGATGCCGTGCTGGCCTTGCAGGTCCATTGCGAAAGACCCTAGCTCCTGCATTTTTGTTGCCGAAACGATTTTCGAGATCGAGCTTTCTGGGCCAGGTGTTTGGCCTTTCGACAAGGCAGTCAACGTACGGAAACGTGTGTACTTCAAACCTTGGGTCTGCACATACCAGTCTGCAATACGCTCACGCACCGCAGAGTTTGCTGTCGCCAATGTTTGCTCCATTTCAGCTTCTTGCGCCAAACCGAGAAGTTCTTCCCAGTCAGCACCGCCGCCGCCGCCCACAGCCAAGCGCTCGTTCATCAACGTGGTCAAAGCAACTTTCCAGCCTTGGCCCGGCTCGCCCAAACGATCGCTGTCAGGAATGCGCACGTCAGTGAAGAAGACTTCGTTGAATTCGCTTTCACCCGACATTTGTTTAATCGGACGCACTTCAACGCCCGGCGCTTTCATGTCGATGATGAACATGGTCAAACCTTTGTGCTTTGGCACATTCGGGTCTGTCCGCACCACAACGATGCCGTAGTCGCAATAGTGAGCACCTGAGGTCCAAACTTTTTGACCATTGATGACCCATTCGTCTCCGTCTTTTTCAGCCCGTGTGCGCAAGCCCGCCACATCGGAACCGCCCGCAGGCTCGGAGAATAATTGGCACCAAATTTCGTCACCACGCACAGCCGGAGCTACATAGCGTTCTTTATGAGCGTCGGTCCCCCACGCCAATACGGTCGGCAGGCACATGCCAAGACCAATCGCGTAGAAGCCACCGGGAACAAGATAGTTCGACTCTTCTTGAGAGTAGACAACATTATCCAAAGAACTGCCGCCTTGGCCGCCGTATTCTTTTGGCCATGTAATACACGCAAAGCCGCCTTCGGCTTTTGTGCGCTGCCACGTGCGGGCCCGCTCTAGTGCTTCTGTGAGTGACAGGGCTGGCAAGCTATCTTTTTTTGCCGTTTTACGCTCTGCATTTGCATCCAACCATGCGCGCGCTTTGGCGCGGTAGGCGGCTTCTGAAGGTGTGTCGTTAAAATCCATGGGTATTATCCTTAATTCAATTATCGTGTCGCGTTCGTCTGCGTTGAAGATCAAGCGGCGTTGCGCGCTTCAAGGCGGGCGACAAGTTTGTCTTTCCACTCAATGGATGATCCCAAAGCAAGGGCGAGCAATTTTGAGCGACGGTAGAAGAATTGGGTATCTGCTTCCCACGTGTAACCAATCCCGCCATGTACCTGCACGTTTTCTTGAGCAGCATAGCGGTAGGCTTCCGTTGCGCTGATGCGTGCTGCAGCTGCTGCTTGTGGCAACTCAGCGCCTTTATCGTTCAGCATCATCGCTCCGAAATAGGCATTAGAACGGGCCAATTCGAGCTTGACGTACATGTCCGCAATTTTGTGCTTAATGGCTTGGTAGGAGCCGATCAAACGACCGAAAGCATACCGTTCCAACGCATAGTCACGCGCCATCCACATAGAAGCTTCTGTGCCGCCGATTTGTTCAAAGGCCATCCACACAGCCGCTGCATCAAACACTTCTTGTGTGTAAGCCCAGCCGTTGCCTTCTTCACCCATCAATTCAGCATCCACATTGTCGAAGCTGATTGTTGCGTGGGGGCGTGTTGGATCAATTGTTTTGACGTCCTCACGGGTCACGCCCTTCGCGGTCAAATCCACGAGAACGAAGGAAAGCGCTTTGTCGCCTTTGCCGCCCGTGTTTGCCAATACGATTGCGAAATCTGCAGCGGAACCATCGGGTACTGGAATTTTTGTTCCGTTGAGCTTGCCACCAGAGAAACTAACCTCAACAGAGCGTGGTCCAGCAGCTTGCGGCCCTTCAGACATCGCCAAGGTGCCAATAACCTCACCCGCAGCGAGCTTTGGCAACCATGTTTTTTTCTGTTCGTCCGTGCCTGCCAGCTTCATCGCTTCTGTCGCAATATAAACCGATGTGGAGAATGGCACTGGAGCTGCCACGCGGCCAAGCTCTTCTGCCACAACGCATAGTTCAAGAGCGCCCAGACCCAAGCCACCGAATTCTTCTGGAATGGCAATGCCCATCAGGCCCATGTCCACAAGACCTTGCCATACTTCTTTGGCATAAGGTTCATCCCCATCGAGGATGCGGCGGGCAACATCCATTCCGCATTTGTCGGTCAGAAATTTATTAACCTGCTCTTTGAGCATTTTTTGATCGTCTGAAAAGTCGAAATTCATGACGTCTCCCATTACGCTGTGGGTGTAGGCACAGCTTTCGTTGGTGGCTTGCCGAACTCATTTATTGAGGCCAGCACCTTTTGTTTCTAGGGTCTCATTGATGTCGCCACAGATGCGACGGGCCCATTTCGAAGTGCATTTCAGCCCATTATGAAGCATGTGGAAAGACCCAATTTATGCCTCCCCAGTTTCCGCAACGTCATGCTGCACTCCTCAAAACCGGCCCAATCGCGTCGTTTTCCCTGTTTCAATGGAAATTTGACAAAAGCTCATTTTTGGTAGATTCGAGCCTCATTTGAGGGATGTGCCCTGCGGCCTTAGAGCAAGTGCTCTTTTTGTATCCAAATGAGCAAAAATAACCGCTCTACGGGCCTTCATTTAGACGACAAGAGGCCCCAAATTCTATAGAGATAGAGACAGACGTCTCCCCTTCCCTGTCGCGTAAATTGAGAGCTGATATCCTCCATGAAGACTGAAGATCCCCGCACCATTTTCCTCAAAGAATATTCGGCACCCTCTCATTGGGTTGATGCTGTTGATCTGACAATCGACCTCCATGCCACAGCTACACAAGTGACTGGCGTGCTTTCTGTACGGCCAAATGAAGACCAATCAGACCAGCCCTTAGCTCTGAACGGCGAATTTTTGACCTTGGAATCGGTTCGGGTCAATGGCGAGACGCTCAGCGCCAATCAATATCAGGTCAGCGAAACACATTTGACCCTCAACGATTTGCCAAGAGAACCGTTTGAGCTGGAAACAGTGTGTAAAATTGCCCCGGAAACAAATACCGCATTGGAGGGGCTTTATCTCTCCAATGGTATTTTTTGCACTCAATGCGAAGCGGAAGGGTTTCGGCGTATCACCTATATGCTGGACCGGCCAGACGTGATGGCCACCTACCGCACAAAAGTTATTGGGGATGTCAAAGCCCAACCTGTTTTACTGGCCAACGGCAATTGCGTGGAAACGGGTGCGCTGGAAAATGGACGTCACTTCGCTGTATGGGAAGACCCTTTTCCCAAGCCTTGCTATTTGTTTGCATTGGTCTCAGGCGACTTGGTGGCCTTGGAAGATACCTTCACCACCATGTCCGGCCGCGATGTTGCCCTCAAAATTTTTGTTGAGCCGGGCAATGTAGATCGATGCGACTTTGCCATGACATCCCTCAAAGCTTCTATGAAGTGGGATGAAGAGAAATTTGGTCGTGAATATGATCTAGATATTTTCATGATTGTCGCCGTAAGTGCGTTCAACATGGGCGCGATGGAAAATAAGGGGCTAAATGTTTTCAACGACAAATACATTTTGGCCAATTCTGACACGGCGACAGACATTGATTTCGCCAATATTGAAGCCATCGTTGCCCACGAATATTTCCACAATTGGACTGGCAACCGTATTACCTGCCGTGATTGGTTTCAGCTATGCCTGAAAGAAGGGCTTACTGTTTTTCGGGATCAGGAGTTTTCTGCGGACATGCGCTCTCGTCCGGTGAAACGTATTTCCGATGTGCGCTTATTGCGCTCCCATCAATTCCCAGAAGACGGTGGACCACTGGCGCATAATGTGCGCCCCGACAGTTATATTGAGATCAATAACTTTTACACGGCCACCGTCTATGAAAAAGGCGCTGAACTGGTGCGGATGATCCATCGTTTGATGGGGCCAGAGCGTTTCCGCAAAGGCATGGATGTTTACTTCGAGCAACATGATGGACGTGCCGCAACAGTTGAAGATTTCATCGACAGCCTAGCGCAGGGCGGTGACTTTGATCTCAGCCAGTTCAAGCTTTGGTACGGCCAGGCTGGCACGCCGGAAGTACTGGCGTCTGGCAAATATGATGCTGGGGCCAAATCTTATACTGTGACCCTTAATCAAGTGACGCAGCCCACACCGGGACAACCTCAAAAGCACGTGCTTCATATGCCGATTGAAATGGGGCTTATTGGTCCTGACGGACAGGACATTGCGTTGCAGCTTGAGGGCGAAGATGTTGCAGGCGAAACCTCGCGGGTCCTCAGCTTCCAAGAACGAGAGACAACCTATCGGTTTATCAATGTTGAGCAGAAACCCGTCCCCTCTTTCCTGCGTGGTTTCACAGCGCCTGTAAAGTTGGCCGCCAATTTGAATGAACGCGACTGGGCCTTTTTGATGGCACATGACAGCGATCCCTTTAATCGCTGGGAGGCATGCCAGAAATACGCAACGGCCGTTTTGACCAATAACATTGAAGCTTTGCAAAAAGGGGAAAGCCAGCGAAAAGGGACGGCTTTCGCTGATACGGTTGCCGCATTATTGGCGGACACGTCACTTGATCCAGAATTTGTTTCGCAGATGATTACATTGCCTGCCGAGCAAACATTAGCCCAAACGATTGGGACCCATGTTGATGTGGATGCCATTCATGCTGCCCGCACCAACTTGAAGGTTGCGTTAGGCGCTCAGCTCTGGGAGCCGTTGCTCCAGTCTTATCACGCCAACGAAATCACGGGGCCTTACTCCCCAGATGCAGAACATGCAGCCAAGCGTGCGTTACGAACGACATGCTTGAGCTACCTTGCGGCGAGCGAGCGCCCTGAAGCGCTGGAGCTGGTGGTCAATCACTTCAACACAGCAAGCAATATGACCGACACCATCGGCGCTCTCAGTTTGCTGTCGCACATGGACACACCAGCGCGTCAAACCGCATTCGATCAGCTTCATGACCGATGGCAGGATGATCATTTGGTGATGGACAAATGGTATTCGCTACAAGCACTTTCTAGCTTGCCGGACACCTTGGCACAGGTCAAAGCACTGACCGCCCATGCTGGCTTCTCAATGACCAACCCCAACAAGGTTCGCTCGCTCATCGGTGGGTTTGCCAGTGCCAATCAGCTGCGCTTTCACGGTAAGGACGGGGCAGCTTATCGATTTGTTGCGGACAAAGTGCTGGAACTCAATGCGATCAATCCACAAGTTGCGGCTCGGTTGCTGGGTGCTTTCAAAAGCTGGCGCCAATTTGAACCGGGACGCCAAGCATTGATGAAAGCCGAGTTAGCACGGATTTGCGAGCATGAGGGCCTTTCAACAGATGTCTATGAGATCGCGAGTAAAACCCTCGCCTAATCTGCCAAAGCGGGCCAAGAACGTCGCCCTTTGTGGTTCTGTTTGCGGCCCGCTTTGCGGCCTTCTTTACGGAATGACTTACTTTGAAGAAAAGTGAGTCAATTCTGCATCGGTTTTGCCCAATTCAGACCCTTAATGAATCCCAGCTACTGGACAGAGATCAGCTCTCGCTTCAAAAATAGGGAGACTGATTCGGCAGGATAGCGGGTCACATGCACAGCACTTGCAGAAGGCAAACCAGCATGGCGGACATTGGCACTACGCAACGCGAACAAGCGACAGACCGCGAGGTCTACACACAACCCGGCGAGCGCCGCCGCGTTCAAAGTCGCACGCCTCGCATTCAGCCGCTTGCCGATGTGCCCTCCTATACAACTGACATGCCTTCTACCCAGCGCAATGGGCGCAACATTCTGAACTATTTGGTATTTGGCCTCACGGCCTTTGTTCTCTTGGGGTCAAATGTATATTTGTTCATGGCGGACGGGTTTAGCGGCAGTCTTTTTCTGTCTAGCTTTGTCAGCTTTGCCGCCATTGGACTGGGCTATGCGCTTTTGCGTTTGATGGCTGGTCGCGCCGCCTCTCAAGCCACCATTGCCGATAGCCATAAACGGTTCGATATGGCATTTGCTGGGGCGCGGTGCGGTATTTGGGATTGGGATCTGAGTGAAAACCGGATCTACTGGTCTGAAGCCATGTTTGACATGCTCGGACGTCGCAAAGTTTCCAAACGTTTATCATTCAACGAACTCAAGTCGCTCGTTCATCCTGACGATGTGCCTGAAATCGATTTGATTTTCTCAACTCCCAATCGCGTGCATCATTCCTATGACACGATCTTCCGTTTGGCCCATGAAGATGGCAGCTGGGTGTGGGTCCACGCAAAGGGCCAAGTTTGGCAGGACACGCGCCATCAAGGGGAACGCCTGATCGGCATCACCATTGACATCACCGAACAGAAATTGGCCGAAGAACGTGAAGCTCAAGCCATTGAGTTTTTGCGGGATGCGATTGAAAGCATCGGCGAAATGTTTGTGCTGTGGGACAGCCACGATCAACTTGTCACGTGTAATTCCAAATTCCGTGAATTGCTCGAACTCACCATGGCCGATATTGCGCCGGGCACGACTTTCCAAGAGGTGATTGCCCGATCTGCCGCTGTGAATGGCAATTGGCCGCTCCCCTCATCAGGCATTCAAGCGGTCAGCGAGTTGCAACTGACAAATGGGCGTTGGTTGCAGATCAGTTTATGCAACACTAAAATCGGCGGGCATGTGAGTGTCGGCACAGACATCACCGCGATTAAACAATCAGAAGCTCAGCTCACACAAAATAAATCTGTGTTGGAGCGTACAGTGGCTGATTTGCAAAATTCTCGCGGCAAACTTGAAGAGCAAGCCCACCAGTTGGTGGAGTTGGCAGAAAAATATTCTATCGAGAAAACACGTGCGGAAACTGCCAATAGATCAAAGTCTGAGTTTTTAGCCAACATGAGCCATGAGCTGCGCACGCCGCTTAATGCGATCATCGGGTTTTCTGAAATGATGAATGGGGAGTTTTTTGGTCCCCTCGGTGATGAAAAATACAAAGAATACAGTCAAGACATCCATGCCAGCGGGCAGCATTTGTTGGATGTCATCAATGACATTCTCGATATGTCAAAGATTGAGGCCGGGCGCTTAACCCTAGAGCCTGTCGATTTGAAGTTGGACAGTCTTGCAGAAGAGAGCCTGCGTTTGATCAGTGGGCGCGCAGAAGTCGCTGGCGTTCGCATCAATAATCAGATTAACGACTTCCCATTGCTCTTGGCCGACAAACGTGCGGTCAAACAAGTGCTCATCAACTTACTGTCCAACGCGGTCAAATTCACGCCAGCAGGTGGCGACATTGCATTGAAGGCGGAACCTTATGCGGGCCATCCGGGATGGGCGCGTATCACGGTGCAAGACAGTGGCATCGGCATTCCAGCAGACGCTTTGCCTAAGCTTGGGCGGCCCTTTGAGCAAGTGGAAAACCAACACAGCAAAACATATAACGGCACCGGACTTGGGTTGGCGTTGTCTCGCTCCCTGATTGAAATGCATGAAGGCATTCTCATCATTGAAAGCGAAGAAGGTGTCGGCACTGAGGTGTCCTTCACTCTCCCCTTCGCTAACCCCTAAACCGCGTCCTGTGGTCCCTTAAGTTGCTTACCTAGAGATACCACTGATATTCTTTGCTACTGATTGTCTCGTAGAGTTTTTCAAATTCAAACTCTTTGACGCGCGTATAAACATCCACATACCGAGAGCCCAAATAATCCCGCATCACATCGGAAGCACGCAATGCCTCTAGTGAGGTTGGGACATTGCGTGGCAAACGCGGGTCTGGTGTTTCTGATGCATTGTTGGCGTAGGGGGCACCCGGATCAATTTTTTTGCTTAACCCGTGATGTATGCCTGCTAACACCGTGGCAAAAAGTAGATAGGGGTTTACGTCCGCCCCGGCAACCCGGTGTTCAACCCGCCGCGCCTCGGGGCTTCCCGTGGGGACGCGAAAGGCAACCGAGCGATTGTTGTATCCCCATTGCCCGTTCACCGGCACAAAGTTGTTCGCTTCGAAACGACGAAATGCATTTACATTGGGCGCCACCAGCGCCATTGAGGCGGCCATGGTTTGCTGCAATCCACCAATCGCATGACGCAGAGCGTCGGCACCGAGTTCACCGCCATCATCAAAAATATTGCGACCTTCTTCGTCCAAGATACTCACATGCATGTGACAGCCACTACCGGTTTGATCGACGAAAGGCTTTGCCATAAAGCTTGCCCGATAGTCATGCTCGCGGGCTGCGGCGCGTATGAGATGACGTAGCATCACCGCATGGTCACCTGCTTTGAGCACATCATCTTCGTGATTGAGGTTTATCTCAAATTGACCAGGGGCGAACTCAGCGGTTGCTGCCGAGGAGGGGATATTCTGAATGGTTGCATAGCGTGTGATGGTTGAAATCAAATCTGCGTAGCTGTCGAGGCCATCAATGGAATAGACCTCATTAGCCGTTTCTCGCCGTCCATTGCGTGGGTTTAAGGGAGCCAGTGGTGCGCCGCCCTCTCCGCGTTGTGGGTCCGTCAGATAAAATTCAAATTCAGCAGCCACAACGGGCCGCAGCCCCAGCTCTGTAAAGCGCTCCAACACGCCCTGCAGCACATTACGGGGTTCAATCCAAAAGGGCGCGCCCTTCTCATCGATCATGCCCATAAATACTTGCGCGTGTTGGCCGTCCCCCCACGGGGTCAATGCAATGGTGCCCGACAATGGCCAAGCTTGACCATCGGGATCACCGTCGGACACACCCATGCCGTAGATGTCTTCATTCACGCCCGTTACGTCCAAAAAATAAAGTGACTTGGGGATCTGAATACCTGACGTGAAAACTTTTTCGCAATCTGACCCCGGCAATCTTTTGCCACGCACCTTGCCGCACATATCAACGAAGATGGCGTCGAGGTGTTCCACGGGACCGTTCTCAGCTAAAAAAGCTTTCCATTCAGCTAGAGTGGCTTGGCTCTTATTCTGTGTTGTGGTGTCCATCGCCCTACGATCGCTCATCTAACTTACCTCGACATGAAGTCCTGAAAAGCATAGTAGCCAAGAGACGCCCTTAAATACCAGCGCTTCAAACTGGGAATAGGCAAGTTTTGCGGCGGACCACGCATGGGCAGCGGAATGTCTGTTTCCATTTTGCGCCCGGCCAAAATGTCGGCCAGTAGCTGCCCGGCCCCATGGGATGCGGCCACCCCATCCCCATGATATGCCAATGCGAATAGAACCGATGGGTCATCCGGCAACCGCCCCATCGCAGGCGTCATGTTGCGCGCCATGCAAACAAGCCCACGCCAGAAGTGGGTAATCTCTGCGGTTTTCCACGCAGGAAACACCTCCCCCAGCTGGCGGGTTAACAGCGCGCGCATCTTTTCACCCGCGCGCGGTGTCCCGGTCATGTCGCCCCGCCCGCCAAATAGAAACCGGTTTCCGGGTAGCATACGGTAATAGAAGAGAAGGTTTCTGGTGTTGTAAATAGGTGTTTCAGTTTGCCAATTCTGCGCAGCAACTTCGTCCTCTGACAGCGGTCGCGTGACTATTATATTAGACAAAAGAGGAACTACATTCTTCGTTATGGGCGGCATTAAGCCTTCTGGTGAAAACCCATTCGTCGCAATAATCACCGAATTGGCTCGAATCACTCCCTTTTCGGTTTCCAGAACGTGAACCGCTCCCTGTTTTTGCCATGCAGTGACAGTGCATTTTTCGTGTAGTTTTGCCCCTGCTGTTTGGGCCGCTTGCGCCAGTCCGCGCGCCGCCTTCATGGGGTGCAAGCCAAAACCCGCCTCCTGCCACATTCCGCCGAACTGCTCTGTACTGTGATGAACTTCCGCGCCAAATGCGTCGCCTGATAGCACGGTACTTTTAATGCCAAAGTGTTGATAACCAGCCGCTGCGTCTTCCAGTGCCCGATATACTTTTGGGGAGTGGGCAACACACCACACCCCCTCTCCTTGACTGTCGATGCTGTAATTTTCATCCCGCGCAATCTCTCGGACGCGGTGTACCGCTTCGACTTGCGACGCTACAAACCGCCGAGTCTCGTCATCTCCATATTTGCGCTGTAAATCTTGAAAACCGAGGGCTGTTGGAAAAGGCGCACAGAAGCCGCCATTGCGCCCTGACGCCCCCCAACCAATGGGACCTGCCTCTAAAACGTGGGATTGAATGTTGTGGAACTTTGCAAGGTGATAGGCTGTCGATAGGCCCGTATAGCCCCCGCCGATTATGGCAACCTCAACCACTTCAGGGGGAAGGCTCTCATCGGTTGCCGTGAAGGCTGGTGCCGATTGCACCCACCAACTGGGAACATGGTCGGTCGCATCAAAAATCGAGTGGTGATAGAGCTTGGATCTCATTCTCCGTCGGCGCCTTATTGCTGACCGACGGGCACTCCCTTCGGCGTGATGTTATCATTGGCATTCACATCTGTGTCTACGTCAGATGCTCGACCCCCATGATGTTCCTTGTCCTGCTCACCTTTGTGTTTGCGGCGTGGGTCGCGTCTCATATTCTCCGCAATTTTACGACGCGCTTCCAGAGGGAATGTCAAAATTTGCTCAAAGATAGCGATGCGACCTCGCAATTCTAAATCGCCGCGCACTAGGCTGAGCTCTTCTAAAGTATCCCGTAACGCCTTCTCGTCAATGACCTCTACTTCTATGAGGCTTGCAATCCGTTCATTCAAGGTTTTGTATTTCCGAAACTCAGGCCGGATTTCGCGGAAACTTTTTCTCATTTTCAAATGTATCGTTTTACGCTCGCTTTTCGGGAGACTAAAAACATATCCGCGAAACGCATGCTTTAGAGGGTCCGCCGCACCAGATGGGGGGCGATCCTTCATACGATCGTTGAAAACGAAGTGTGACACGGCCATGCCGCCAAAAAATAAGTTGATTGCCAAAGAGCCGACAAGCACCCAGCGCAGCCACCCGCTTTGACCAAAAGCTTGGCTTGTGGGTGCAGAAGCCCCTTTGTTTTCATTATCTGTCATTACCAGTCACCGCTATATTGAGTATCTGCAAATGCCAACGTCATCAGCTCTTCTGTCGGATCAGTTGTTGTTGTGGCAAGGTTGCCGGTCACCCCGGTACTGCCCAAAATCACACCGCCCATTATAGACGCCGCCAATGCTCCTGCTGGAATTAAATTTGCGCCGTCAGACCAAAGCGTCTCCACCCATACACGTACACGCGATTTTGGCACCACCGCTGCACGCTTTAGAGGTTGCTGAGTTGCTTTCGCATTGGTTGCGCTCGGGGCTGAGGCCAAAATGCTTGCACGCAAAGAGGCCGTTGGTGATGGCGCTGTATCCATATTTAGAAGTTGTGCAAAAGCACGCTCTTCTTCGATCCGTTGGGCGAAGGCAGGTTGAGCGAGGTCATCGCGTGGGAACTCGAGCCGCACGGCCTCCGGCCAGTCCGCGTACTGCGCACCGTATATGTTCAGCACATCATCTAACCGCTCAAGCCGATCTGCTTGTATGCGCTCTAACTGGTTTTCCGCGTTGGACCCAGTGCTTGTATCATCTTGTCCATCCATGACGGACCCCATACTTTCCTATGCTCTCACATCAGCATAATGCTTGGTTCATGTGGTAAACGCTGCGCCTTGAATGTCGTCCCATTCAGGTTTCAACGTCTTTTTCAAAGCCCGTCGTCCACGGGCTAATAGAGATTCAACAGCTTCAATCGATACATCCATGATTTCTGCTGTTTCGGTATTGCTCATCCCTTGGTAGTGAGACAACAATATTGCTGTTTTCTGTCGATCGGGAAGTTTATCGACTGCCTCTTTCACTCGGCCAGATAATTCGCCTTGCACCAAAGTTGCCTCCGGATCGGGGCTATCGTCTGGCATGTCAAAATCTTCATCGAGCTGAACCGTGCGCCGTTTGCGCAACCGGTCGATACATAGGTTTGTTACAACCCGATGGAGCCACGTTGTGAATTTAGCTCGGCCCGGCTCCCACTTTGGCGCCATTTTCCAAACCCGCAAAAAAGCATCTTGCGATACTTCTTCAGCTTCACCATGGTCTCGCAGCATACGGTAGCTCAATGCAAGAGCACGCGACAAATGACGGTCCACGAGCAGCTGTGTTGCCGCTTCGTCTCCCCCGGCAATACTAGCCAGCAATTTGTCATCATCCCAATCTTGCACGTGCCCCAGTTCCTTAATTGCTCGGGAGAGTAGCACCCTACCACTCACCCGAGCTTTATTTCCAAGCGTATTTACGCATTACCTACTTGGTACACGATTTAGCCTTTATCTGGCTCATCGCATCCGCGTTTATGACCTTTACGATGATCTTTCATTTTGGCCATTTCTTCTTTGGTTACTTTACCATCGTCATTGGCGTCCATGCGGTCGAACCTGCGTTCCATGCGTTTGGCACGTTTGTCAGAACCGCCGTGGCGTTTTTCCATTTTCGCGTGCATTGCTTCACGCTCTTCTTTGCTCACGCTGCCATTGCCGTCTGTATCAAGCTTAGCAAACCGCTTTTCGAACCGCTTTTCAAAACGCTGCATCATATGATCCCGCATTTCGGCTTTGCTGAGCACACCATCTTTATTGGTATCGGCTTCTTCAAGCTTTTTGCCACGGGATGCTTTGTGCTGCGTCAATTCTTCTTTGGTCACAGCACCATCTTCATTGGCATCAAACCGTTCAAAGAAGGCATCTGGGTTGTGATGGCGCGGACCACCCATAGGGTTGGCCATCACTACACTCGCGGACAAAATGGCTGTACCTAAAATGGTCCCGGCTAAAACTTTTGTTGTATTTTTCATCGTGTCACTCCAGTCGTCATTATTAGTTGGGGGGAAAGCTGACGGTGGTTTAGGGGACCACCGTCAGCACTTCCGACGACTTAGACTTGATGGGGCACTCTACGAGACTAAGCGGCGGAATTACTATTTACACGCAAGGTGCTGAGTGTTCCGTCGCACTTATTTGATTTATTTTGGAATTTGATTTTTGACGTGAAAACAAGGCGCAAATAGCACCCATAAAGCCTATATATTTCAATTGCTTATAAAGGGCTTTTGAGCGATTTTCACAATAAGTCGTTTTGAGGTTTGGGCCCATTTTTCGCCCAAAACCGCATCAACTTCAAGGTCACCATCCGTCCCTAACGCCGCCATGGAAAGGTGTCCAAGCGCAAGATATCGATTAAGGCCCGGTGACCACAAGCAACTGCTGACCCATCCAGCACGTTTTCCATTGGCGTGGAGTGTGGAGAGTGATAGCGGACCATGCTCAAGAACTTCAATACCAATTAAAGCGACAGATGCTCCCCGCTGTCGCACCGCTTTTAAGGGTGCCTTGCCAGCAAAGGTCGGTTTCTCATCGTCCACCAATTTCCCCAAACCAAGATCAAAGGGGGTCACGGTGCCCGCCCCTTCATCAGGTGCAAAAGCGCCTACATAATCGATGGCAAAGCTTGGGTGCCCTGCCTCAAGGCGTGCGAGGCGACGCGCGCCCTCTCCGAATGGGGCCAACCCAAGAGGGCTCCCTGTCTTTAGAAGCCGTGTCCAAATCAACGGCGCATCCTCAACATCCACCCAAAGCTCAAAGCTATCTGCACCCAGACTGCCTGTCCGGGTCAGATACACAGGCTCGTGAAACATCTTGATCCACGCTCCCTGTCCTTTTGGCCAGGACAGCACATCTCCAAGCCCCATGGTTTTTAGAATTTCTCCGATGGACGGGCCGGCGAGTAAAAGCCCGGCCACCTGTTGCGTGGTGTCTTCCACCACGGCTTGAAACAGCTCTATGCCATCGACGAACCAATCAAGATGATAGCCTTCTGTCGTGAGACGATATTCATTCTCTTCTAAGCAATAGAGAATGCCCTCCCCAATAACGGCTCCCTCATCCGTACAGTAAAAAGTGCGCGCGCTTTGGCCAACGGCAATTTTCATGACATCAATGGTCATCAAGCGATTAAGAGCTTGGGCCACTTCTGGACCCGTAAAGAGATATTTCGTGAGAGCTGAAATGTCACAGATTCCCGCGCGGTATCGCATGGTCTGATAATCATTATCTAGGTCTTGATAATGTTCAACACAGCTAAAATCATTCCATCTCACCCACTCATTCGTTTGGCTATGTTCCGCCGCAAAAAGATGGAGAGGAGAGGTTTGAACTGTTTGGTCAAAAACAGGGGCCATGCGCGGCGCTTCAAACAGCGCAGGATCGTGCACGGGCTTATACTCATCCAATAGCGTCGACGGCCGGGATGTTTGAGACACTTCGTGCGCGTGCCCTTCTTTAGTTTTTTCTTCAGACATCTTTGCCCTCCCTTTTTAGAAAGGACAACGCTTGCTCTGCGGCCAGTTTACCGGGCAAGCCAGTCATGCCGCCGCCGGGGTGGGCCGCTGCGCCACATAGAAACAACCCTTCAACCGGGGCTTGGTGGGCAAGGCCCGGCGCTGGTCGAAACGCAAAAACCTGATCGAAACTCATATCGCCTTGATGCCACCCACCTTCGCCTAAGCCGAATTGTTTTTCAATTTTTGGCGGCGTCAATGTGTCGCCTGCAATGATTTTAAGTTTCAAGTCCGTTGCATAGGTCGACACGATGTCGACAATACGTTTCGTGAACACCTCTTCTTGGGCTTCCCAGCCGCCCTCCACCTCATAGGGGATAAAGGGCACAATGATGGACATCACATGATGTCCCGGTGGGGCTAAACGATAGTCATGGAAGGATGGTAAAAACACTTCCATCACAGGCTCATCGGGAATACGGCCTCTTTTGCAAGCTGCAAATGCCTGATCCACATGGGCGACGGACGGTGAGATAATCATCCGACCGCCATATTCACGCTCGGCGCAATTTTCGATGTGAGGCAGCCCCTCAAGTGCAAGGTGTAATTTAGCTACTGTGCCGGTTTTGCGGATACGCGTTAAACGCCGCTGCATGGCTGGTTGCACATGGGTAGGCCCCAGCATATCAACATATGTTGTCCGCGCTGAGGCACTCGATAGAACTACCTTCGCTTCATAACGTGTGCCATCGCTGAGCTCTGCTCCGGCAATACGTTCGTCGTCCACCAGCAATTTTGTGACGCGGCAATTTGTATGCAGTTCGGCCCCGTGCTGGCTTGCGGCTTCTATCAAGGCATCTGTAAAAGCGCCCATGCCGCCAGCTGGGTTCCCCATCTCACCTTTTGAATTGTGGCGCACCGCTCCTTTGTAGGCCAAAGCAAAGGCGCTGCCCGGCGTGCTCGCACCCATGGCATGGCTAAAGGTGGCATCAAATGCAATCGCCCCTTTGATGAGGTCGCTTTCAAAGCTCCGGTCCAATTCGTTTGCTATTGAATTGCCTTGAAAACGCAACCAGTCGTGGCGGTCCGCATTGGACATTTTTTGCACGCGCCACGCTAAGGATGACGCAAGCTTACGGCTTGCCGCACTGTCGTTTTCTGCGCCAAACATGGGAACCGGTTGGGTCAACAAGGGGCCCAAGGTCGCGGCAAAACGGTTCATCCGATCTCTGAATGCGGGATAGGCTTGCGCATCGGCACTGGAGTGCTCCGCGAGCAACTGGATGTCTTCACGTTTTTGGGCCGGTAAAACCAAATGACGGCCATCACGGTCCAATGCTGTCGTCATGGTCGTTCGCGCGGCCATTTCAAAATCAAGTTTGTGGAGTTTGAGGTCTTTTTCGATCTGGCGTGACCAGCCATCCAACAAATGAGCACAGGTGGATAAATAATAATCTGGCGCAAACTCTTCTGTCACAGCGGCCCCGCCGGGACGCTCTTGCCCTTCCAAAATACGCACAGAGTAACCCGCGAGTGCCAGATATGCGGCTGCAATCAGGCCATTGTGGCCTGCACCGATAATTAGGACATCACTGGTCTGGACCGTGCTCATGCACTCTCTCCAACCTTCAAAGCGTGTAAAACGGCCTGCGCCGCGTTAGAACCCGCTGCCCCCAGCGCCATTGGGCCGGGATGCATGCTCGCCGAACAAACATAGAAATGTTTCACTGGGCTTGCATAATGCCCGATATTTGGCAACGGACGGTTAAAGAACATTTGATCTAAACCCACTTGGCCATAGGTCAAATCACCCTTGGTGACGCCGGTTCTTTCTTCCAAGTCGCTCGGTAATAACAATTCAGACGCTACAATTTGAGATGCGATCCCTGGGCTTGCGATCGACATTTTTTCCACAATTTGTTTCTCTAAGGCTGTTCTTCGCGCCGGGGTCCATTCATCCACGTTCAAAGAACCGGGCACGTATTGCACATTGGCACTGAGAATATGCTGACCGGCAGGGGCAAGTGTGGGGTCGCTCAGACTTGGAATGCTTGCATCCACAAGAATTTCGCGAGGGGGCATTTTCTCTAACCAATCATCAAATGCGTGGTCTAGTTGAGACAGGCTGCCGGGGAGACGGAAGCCCCCCGCAATTGCCGGACAGCCTCTCGGCAAGCTTGGGAATGTCAGACTTCCCTCCAACACCAAATTAAGACGTGCGCACGTTCCTTCCATGCGGAAGTTGCCCACATCTTCCACAAATTCTTTAGGCAGAGAAGACCATTCAAATAAATTGAGATAGGAGCGTTTTAAGTCCAAGTCAGACAGGATCACGCGCGCTGAAATTTCTTCACCGTCTGCCAGCACCACACCGTCTGCCTTTTTGTCTTTCAGGCGCACGTCTGTCACTTCGGCCTCAAGGCGAATTTCACCTTGATGCGCTTTAATCACACTTTCCAGTGCCTTAACCAAAGCCGGTTGGCCTCCCATAGCTGTGAACTGGTCAGGCATACCACGGGCGTGGGCCTGTTGATGTCCCAACCATTGCGGCACCAACAGGCTTGCGCTTGTGGGGGCCAAGGGGCTCATTGCGGCACCGACCAACGCGGGGGCAGCAATATGGGCCTTAATTTCTTCGGACACAAAATACTCGGACAACAAATCGTCCATGGACAGTGTCCAAAGCTTTGATTGTTCGTAGAGATGTTCCGGCGATTGAGATACAGCCTGCCGCGCAAGGTTGCCAAATTCTTTCAAGCGACCAAAACGGCGCGCCATGGGGTCTGTTGGCTGGTGAAGCAATCCGGCCTCTACAGCTGCGACAGCCTTTTTCATATCCCGTTGAAACCGTTGCCAAGCATCCCCATCCCGTTTGGAAAGGCGTGCGAACTCTTTGCGTTGAGCAAGCGGATTTCGGTAGCTCGCGACATAACGCGCCGGTTCTCCTTGTTCCCCGGCAAAGAAGCTGACGCCCCCCTCCTGACGCATCAAACGTAAACCGTGGCGTCCGAGGTCTAATTCATGGAGCAAGGCTGGGGGAATGTAGCCTGATGTCAAAGTTGCCCCCGGAGAAATGACATCCGGCGAAAGGTTCTTTGACGCCGCCATGCCGCCAAGCTGCTCATCGCGCTCCAACACAAGAACAGCAAGGCCCCTGCGAGATAGACGCGCGGCTGCAACGAGGCCATTAACCCCTGCACCGATTATAATCGCGTCGTAACACTGCACTTGAGCACCCACTCGTTTTAGCGTGTTCTATTTTGCGAATGCACCCATCCGCAACTCCGCTATCTCATATTAGCACGTCCCAAAAAGGGACTGCGCTTTCATTCACATGTTTTGGAGAAAATATATCAATCATATTTGGCAGAAATCCGCCAATCTCCAAAAGGAAGGCGTCGACACAACACGGTGCTGCCTTCTCTCCCGATTATGCTGCAAGTATCCCGCCACATCAGCCCCACCCCTAGTGACTGTTGCAGCCAACGTGGACTTAATACGGCACAACAAGTTTATGGAAAAGTTCCAAAACACGCGCTTGCGACGATGCAAGCTCGGCTTCGAGCACATCAAAGCTTGGTGCCTGAGCTGAGCGCGCGAGAAGCCCCTTCAGACCGGCTGTCGCTTCATCCGGTTTCAGCGTCCCGGCAATGCAAATTCTATTGATCTGAGTAAGGTTCAACACCAAATCTAAGGCGCTGACCAAGTCATCGCTTTCTACCGATGTAATCACCCCACTTCGGCCAGCCTCTTGCAATGCTGAGCGTGTGTGACGTTTTAGTATGCCTGGATTGTCGTGGGCGTATCGTAATTGCAGATATTGCGTGATGAACTCAATATCAAGCAAACCGCCACGCACATATTTTAAGTCCCATGGATTTTTACTTGAGTGTTCGCGTGCAATACGGTCTCGCATATGCCGCACGTCCGCACTCAACATCTCCCCATCCCGTTGCTGGGTGAGAATATCTTTGATCGCCGCTTCGATTTTTAATTGGAGGTCAGAGGCCCCACACACAACGCGGGCGCGGGTGAGGGCCATGTGCTCCCATGTCCATGCTTTGGTGCGTTGATAGGCGACGAAACTTTCCAAGCGTGTCGCAATCGGCCCTGCATTGCCCGTCGGCCGCAAACGCATATCCACTTCATATAGGCTGCCCTCGCCGGTTGGGGCCGTTAATGCATTGATGAGCCGTTGGGAGGTTTTTGCAAAATATTGTGCGCCCTCTACCGGTTTTTCACCGTCTGATTGCACATCCGGATCTTCTTGATCGTAGATTACAATCAAATCCAAATCGGATTCCGCGCTCATCTCTTCGCTGCCCAATTTTCCCATCGCCAAAACTGCACTGTAGCTTGCTGCTAAACGCCCATGGCGTTTCATCACTTCGCGCTCTGCGATGGGTTTAAGCCCCTGAATAATTTCACTGGCGAGGTGCGCGTAAGCAGGACCGGCCTCTTCGGCATCCGCACTGCCCATCAAAATACGTGTGCCCAGCTTAAAGCGTTGTTCGCGCGCCCAAATACGCATCTTATCGAGCGCGGTTTCATAATCATCGACACCGGCGAGTTGCGCATCAACCTCTTCGCGCAGCACAATAGGCTCGGCTAACGTTTCAAAAAAATCTGGTGCAATTACAGCGTCCAGCACATTTGAATTTTTACTCAGATACAATGCCAATTGGGGCGCTGTTCCGCAAATGTCAGCCAAGAGGTCTAACAGCCACGGGTTAGAATAAATCAATGAGAACAGCTGCACCCCTGCTGGCAGACCCACAAGGAAATCATGAAACCGTGCAAAGGCCGCATCGGGATCAGAGGTTCGCCCTAAACATCTCAACAACTGTGGCATCAACACGGTAAGGCGTTCCCTACTCCGTGGGTTCCGCGTTGCCGCAAACCGTCCCGTGTGCCAGCTGCGTATGGTCGTCGACATGCTTTTGGTTTGCTTGAAGCCAAGCTCTGCAAGCGTTTCTAGTGTACTGGGGTCATCATCCGCCCCTGTGAAAACAAGGTTGCCACTTTCTTCTGCTAAGGGCGGGGCTGTTTCAAATAGATTTGCATAATGAGATTGCACACAGCTCAACTGCGCAATCACCGAAGCGCTGAAACTATCTACGCTCCCCTCACCGCTGAAGCAGGCAATATGTGCCAGTCCTTCGGGGGTCGCCGGGATGGAGTGAGTTTGAGCGTCTTCGATCATTTGCAACCGATGCTCTAAACGGCGCAAAAACTTATAGGCATGTTTCAGCTCGCGGGCCGTATCGTCTTCAATCCACCCCTTGCCAGCTAGCATGTCCAGCATGACGAGTGTTTGGGCACCACGTAATTCTTCATCGCGGCCACCAGCAATGAGTTGTTGGGTTTGCACGAAAAATTCAATTTCCCGAATGCCGCCTCGACCCAGTTTTATGTTGTGGCCGCTGACGGCAATTTTGCTGTGCCCACCGACGGCATGGATTTGACGTTTCATCGAATGCACGTCTTCAATGGAGGCAAAGTCCAAATTCTTACGCCAAATAAAGGGCGCAAGGTCTTTTAGAAATTCATTCCCAACCACAATATCCCCAGCAACGGGACGAGCCTTAATAAAGGCTGCACGTTCCCAGTTTTGCCCTCGGCTTTCGTAGTACACCGCTGCCGCAGGCAGTGACACTGCAACCGCTGTGCCGCCGGGGTCTGGTCGCAAGCGCAAGTCTGTGCGGAAGACATAACCGTCTTGAGTCCGGTCTTGCATAATGCGGGCGAGTGACTTTGTGAGTTTTACAAAAAAATCAGACGGATACAGACCATCTACAAGCGGCAGCTTGTCGGGGTCATAAAAAACAACGATATCGATATCGCTTGAATAGTTGAGTTCAAAAGCGCCGTATTTCCCCATGCCCAGCACAACCAGCCCGGACAAAGGTGACAGGACACGTCTGCGGTTTTGGTTTTCCATCTCCCCGTCAAATGCGTCTGGCAGACCCTTATGATCAATACGTCCCGCCTTATAGGCTTGGCGCAATAACCATTCGACCGAAACGGACAGGGCTGTATCTGCAAAATGCGACAGTGTCTCCGTCACTTGAATAACACCCCACGCCTCGGAGATATCGGCAAGGGCAATCAAGAATGCAGCTTCGGCTTTGGCTTGACGCAGAACCTTCATTAGCTCTGCCTCATTATTTGCCGCTAACCCATGATCCCACATGCTCGTCAGCAGGCCTTCCATGGCCTCCCCCACAGGTTGGCGGCTCAAGGGTAGAAGCATCTCAGGGCGTGCCAGCAGAAGGCGCGTCAAATAAGGCGAGTTGCCGAAGACGCTTTCCAATAGAAGCATCATTTTGGGGTCTTCAACTGCTGTGAGCAGAGCCGCAGACAATTGTGGGGGGCGCACTTGACTGATTTTAGCGACAAGGTCAGTTGTAGCGTGACGCACTTTATCAGCATCAAAGGGAACGGGCAGTGTGCCCATATTGTCCACAAGAAGCGAAGTTGTATTTCTCATCCTATCGTCCAACCTGGTTACACATGCTGAAGACCAAAATAAAAAGGGCTCGCCTCCCCGGCAAGCCCTTTCAATTCAGAAGCCGCGCATCAGGGCGCGCACAACTGTAAATTTTTAGCAGCCTGCTGAAGCTTTCAACTGAGCTGATGGGCGGAACCGCAAAGTTTTCTTGGCTTTGATTTTAATCTCTTCGCCAGTCTGTGGGTTACGTCCCTTGCGTGCTTTACGCTGAGAGATTGTGAAGGTGCCGAACGTACCGATCGTGTACTTGCCTTCCTTCTTGCTTTTCTTCAGACCTGCTTCAATTTCCCCGAAAACAAGTTCAACCATACGTTTAGCTTCGGCTTTACTCAGTCCGCCTTTGTCCGCAACATTCTCAATGAATAGCGCTTTACTCATGTCCGTATTCTCCTTGCCAATTCGCCGCTTTGGTGGCCCAAAAGAGAGCCATCATCGTGGCTCTTAACCCTAAAACCCATAACAAAACTCAATAGAGGTCGCTACGAAATTGTGCACGGCACGGCTTTATGACGGGCTTTTTCTTCAATTCAGCTTGTTTTGGTGCGTAAAAGGCGCGTTATGCACATAAACACCTGCCCACACGTCGACAAAATCACGCATTGGGACGCTGATTCCTTTTAGCGCCGGTTTGATTCGGAGGGCGTTCTGATTCGACCGTCTCACGTTCGTGATAGGTTTACTCGCGCGGGGCCGGCAGACTAAGAGAAACTGTGAGGCCCGGCTCATTGTCCGTCAATTCAACCGTGCCGCCGTGAAGGCGCGTTGCCGCTGCAACCAAACTTAATCCCAAGCCTGTTCCTGGCGTGTTGCGGCTGGCTTCCAAACGGATAAAACGTTCCATAACCCGTGCACGCTCCTCGACCGGAATGCCTTGCCCCCGATCGCTAACTTTGATGATCACGCGGGCATCTATGCGCTGAGCAGATAGGACAATCTCTTCCGCTATATCCCCTTCAAGGCCTCCGTGTTTGATCGCATTATCAAGGAGGTTGAGAATGGCCTGGGAGAGCAGCTCTCTGTTGGCAAACAGACGGAGGTCTTTTTCTACCGCAAGGGAGAACCGCGCCCCCTGCTCTTCGATGACCGGCTCATATAATTCGGCGGCGGTTTCCACCAAGTCTGTGAGGTTTATCCACTCCATACTTTCCCGGCTATTACCTGCCTCTGCGCGGGCGATGGACAGGAGGGCGTTAAACGTTGATAGCAGGTAGTCGGCTTCGCTGATGGTCCGCTCCAATGCATCACGGTAGTCTTTGGTCGTGCTGTGTTCTGACATCAGCGTCACTTCAACACGATTGCGCAAGCGATTGAGCGGCGAGCGCAAATCATGGGCGATATTATCAGTTACTTGGCGCATGCCGATCATCAAGGCTTCTATTTGCTCCAACATATTATTGAGATTTTCAGCCAGTTGGTCCAATTCATCCCCGGTGCCGCTTACGGGTATGCGTCGGGCCAGATCGCCGCCCATAATTTCACGGCTGGTCCGGTTAATATCGTCCAACCGAGCCAACATGTTCCGGCTCATAATGAGGCCGCCAATCAGTCCCAATCCAATGGTCAACGCCACCGCCCATGCAAGGGAGGAAGTAATGAGGTTTTCAATTTGGCGCACTTCTTTAACGTCTCGCCCGACCAGGAGATAGAAATTTCCCGGAAGTCGTTGCTCACGCCCAATGCCGGGGCGGCGCTCCTGCCCCTCCATATTCAACCTGATGTAGGTGAAGTCGCGCCAACCGTCTTGGGTGGTGCGGGCTTGGGGAATATCGAGCAAGTTGCCCGCAAGCACATTGCCTCGATTATCCATCACAAGATAAAGGCTTTGACGCGGGTCGCGGCTGCGCTGAATGACGGTGTGGACCAACATCGGCAGACCACCTGACCGATAGCGCTGAGCAAGGTCGCTCATCTCGGTATTCACCGCCAGCACAGTTTGGCGGTTAAGATTGCCCGCAGTTGTCCAATAAATATATCCCAACAAGGCAATGACCGACGTCACGAACAACACCAAATAGATGATCGCCAGTCTGAAGGTCGAGGTATTGAGAAGCTTAGCCTGCTGCACGTAATGAATACCCCGCACCACGGATCGTATGGATCAATGGTGTTTCAAAGTTTTTGTCTATCTTTCCCCTCAATCGGGACATGTGCACATCAATCACATTGGTCTGAGGGTCAAAATGATATTCCCATACATTTTCCAGCAGCATTGTGCGTGTCACAACTTGGCCGGTGTGCTTCATGAGATATTCAAGCAGCCGAAATTCACGTGGTTGCAGATCAATCGCCTGTCCATCACGTGTCACTTTGCGGCCTAACAAATCGACTTCCAAATCACTGACTTGCAATTTGGTTTGCACTTGCTCGGGCGCGGCGCGGCGCACCAGCACTTCAATGCGCGCTAAAAGCTCCACAAAAGCAAAGGGCTTGGTGAGGTAGTCATCCCCTCCCGCCCGCAAGCCTTTAACGCGGTCATCAACTTCACCCAAAGCGCTTAAAAATAATACAGGTGTTGTGGCTCCTTGCTCTCGCAAGGTTTGGACAACAGAAAGGCCATCGCGTTTAGGCAACATCCGGTCGACAATAAGCATGTCGAAATTTCCCGCCAAGGCAAGGCTAAGCCCATCTTCTCCATCTGCGGCGTGATCGACCACATGGCCACTTTCACGTAAGCCTTTAGTGACATAGGCAGCGGCTTCTAAATCATCCTCAATTACCAATATACGCATCTGCAAAGCCCTTGTTCGGTTTCATACCCACTTGCTCAGCCTGCCTAGGGAATTTGGGTAATTTGTGGCACAGCATAAACGCATTACATATCCGTGCGCCAGCCCTCGTTCTAAACGCCACGAACGGTTGCTTCTTAATGCTCAATGTCAGTCGGAAATTCTTGAGGGAGTGCCACTTAAAGGCGGCTTGCTTAAAGCTGGAGCCGGGAACTACGTTGCTGACCTCGCGGGGTACAAAATCATAAACGTAGTTCCCTGTTGACTGGATGGAACATCGAGCCACCGTCTCCAACACGTTCCCTGGAGAAAGGAACATGGTTCACGCTATTATGCGTCTTCTAAGCTCAGCGCCACGAAGCGCTGACCATTCTCTTTTTTCACCAAGAGGAGAACCGCCTTACGGTCTCCCTCTCGCATCCGGTTGATTTCACGAGATACGTCTTTAGGTGAGGAAACTTCTTTACCGGCCACTTTGACAATGATGTCACCGGGACGCAGGCCCTTTTCAGCAGCTTGGCTACTCGGGTCTACACCGCTGATTGTCACGCCGTCCTCAGAGGAAGCAAGGGCGAGGCCCAATTCATCCAAATCGGACGGGGCTGTCTCAAGGGCTGCCACTTGATCGTCAGGGGAGCGCCCTAACTTCACAGTCAGTTGCTTGCTCTGCCCATCGCGCCAAACACCCAGTTTTGCTTCTGCATCAGGGTCAAGGTCTGCCACTGCCCGGCTCACAGATTTCGGCTCCTCCATTTGCACACCATTGATTGTGCGAATGATATCTCCCGACTGTAGGCCAGCGCGTTCAGCCGGACTGTCTTCAGCGACATTTGCGACCAAGGCCCCCTTCGTACCCTCAAGCTCCAAGCTCTCGGCAATTTCAGGGCTTACAGGTTGAATGCCCACACCCAACCAGCCGCGCTCTACGCTGCCGTTTTCTTTCAACTCGGCAATTACGTTCTGCGCCAGTTCCGATGGGATCGCAAAACCGATGCCGACATTGCCACCGCTGGGCGAATAAATTGCCGTATTCACGCCAACAACTTGTCCGTCGAGGCCAAATGTTGGGCCACCTGAATTGCCTCGGTTGATAGAGGCATCAATCTGGATGAAGTCGTCGTAAGGACCGGCACCAATGTCGCGGCCACGAGCCGAAACGATACCAGCCGTCACCGTGCCCCCAAGGCCAAAGGGGTTCCCGACAGCGACGACCCAATCTCCGACGCGCAAACCATCGGAGCTTCCGAAGGCGACGTAAGGAAGGTCTTCTTTCGCTTCAACACGGATCAGGGCCAAGTCTGTTTTCTTGTCTGTCCCAATCAGTGTCGCCACGCGTTCTGTACCGTCGCTCCACACAACGGTAATTTCATCGCCGCCTTCAACAACATGATTGTTTGTCACCACATAACCGTCTGCGGAAATGACAAAGCCTGAGCCTTGCGATACTCCGCGCCGACGTGGTTGTTGCTGGTCTTGACCGCTGCCCGGACGGTTGCGGAAGAACCGCTCTAAGGGATGGCCCTTAGGAATACCGCGTTGAGAGCGTTGCGTTCCATTTTGGGTGGGCGCTTTGGCCGCCAATTGAGAAACGCGAATAGACACCACCGCTGGAGAGACCTCCTCCACTAGGTCTGCAAATCCACCGGGGCGCTGTTGTGTCATTGACGGTGCTGATAAGGGGGCTGCACTTACAGGTGCTGGTTGTCCGGTGAGGCCGAAAGCAAGCACACCTGCGGCAGCTAATGAGGCTGCCAGCCCAAAGGTTTTAACGTCCTTCGTGCTTGGTTTGTTTTTGATCTTGGTAAAAAAGTCCTCAGACATTCATTACTCACTTTGTATAAGACACCCCCGTGCCCGTTCTTGAGTAGAGAATGAAGCCCCTCGCCTTACATGTTTCTGTCCATCAGATTACAAATTGGTAATGCAGGAAATGTTTGTTTTTTTCAGCCGCCTGCATCTCAAGGGTGGGGAAATAATTCGGCCTATCCCCCTAGTTTTGTGATGACTTGGGGAGAGTTATGCAGCGTTTTATGAACCGGGCATTTGTCCGCAATTTCCAATAATTTGGCTCTGGTGGCTTCATCATGTTCGCCCTCAATGATGATTTCGCGACGAATCACGTCCAAGAGACCTTTCGACCCCTCCTCGCAATCGGCACAATCTTGCGCATGTTCTTTCGCGTGGCTCAGCTTTACGGAGAAAGCGGGCACGGCAATGCCTTTACGGTCCGCATAGAGGCGCATTGTCATTGCCGTGCAGGTTCCCAGCGCCGCCAGCAACAAGTCATATGGTGCAGGGCCTGTGTCCTGCCCGCCCACTCGCTTGGGTTCATCGCCGAAAAACTCGTGTTCTCCCACTCTGATTTGCTGTTGGAACTTGCTTGTCCGGGTTTCGCGCACTGCGACAACGCCTGCGGGCAACGGGTCGAGTTTTGCGGGTTGAGGCGTATCTATGTATCGCTCAGCCCAAGCCGAAAGCACATCAGCGACGTAATTGGCATCACCCCTGTCGCGCAAAAGGTGGTCGGCCTTATCTAATGACACGAAGCTCTTAGGATGCTTGGCGGCGGAGAAAATTTCATTGGCATTTGTCACTGACACTTGACTGTCCAATGGGGAATGGAAAACCAGCAGCGCCTTTTTTAGGCTGCCAATTTTGTCGGTCAGCGTATGGCCTCGGATATCATCTAGGAATTGCTTACGGATCACAAATTTACGGCCACTCAGGTCAACTTCCGCTTCACCGTCGCGTTCGATGTCTATCGTTTTGTCGGCAAAGTTATGCGCCACATGCGACGCGTTCGATGGGGCGCCGATGGTTGCCACAGCCACGGCTTCTGGCACATGTTCTGCGGCCGCCAGCACCGCTGCCCCGCCAAGGGAATGCCCGACCAAAATGTCTGGGGCTTCATAATTTTCGCGTAGAAACTCTGCCGCTGTGATCAAGTCCTGAACATTGGATGTGAAATTGGTATTAGCAAAGTCACCGCCGCTCATCCCCAAACCAGTAAAGTCAAAGCGCAGTACAGCAATGCCTTGGCGCGCCAACCCCTCGGCAATCCGGGCGGCTGCAAAAATGTCTTTGGAGCATGTGAAGCAATGAGCAAACAGCGCATAAGCGCGCACGGTGCCTTCTGGGCGCTCAAGCCGTGCGGCGAGTGTTTCGCCGAGAGATCCAGTGAATGTCACTTTTTGTGCAGAGATCGCCATGCTGCTTCCTATTCCAAAATGAATTTGGCGTGAGTTTGCAGCAATTCGGCGTGTGGATCATGTCTTTTTAGATCACTTGTCGGTCACATCTTCTTTAAGCAGCCGTTTCAATGCATCTGCTTCATCTTCATCCAGCGGCTGGCCGTGTTCTTGTCGCTCGCCCGATTCTTCAACGAGGGCACTTTCTAACGTATTGCGACGTAAGAGTATCCTCATGACCAGAGCGCCGCCAATCAGAAGGATCAGTATGGGCGCCCCCCATAAAATGAGCGTTGCTGCGCTTAAACGGGGTGTTAGGAGGACAAATTCTCCGTAGCGATCCACCACAAAGCTGACGACTTGGGCGTCTGTGTCCCCTGCCGCCAGCCGCTCGCGCACCAAAATGCGTAAGTCACGGGCGAGAGGGGCAGAGCTTCCATCGATCGATTGATTTTGACACACCAAACACCGGAACTCTGCAGACAATGCCCGCGCCCGTGCTTCCAACACAGGGTCGGCCATCACCTCGTCCGGCTCTACCGCGTGCGCACCGGAGGAAACGGCAAGGCATAGAAAAAGCAAAACGACCAATCTTCGTATCATGGGTGTGCTCCGGCTTTGCTGTTTTTTCCAACCCGTCCTTTGGCTGCCTTTGGGGCACCAACGCGTAATCTCCGGTCAGACAAGGACACCATGCCGCCGAACGTCATAATCACAGCGCCGATCCAAATCCACGGCACAATTGGGTTTACGTAAGCGCGCATCACCCAGCTCCCCGTACCATCCTCATCCCCCAATACGATATAGAGGTCCTCGATCCAGCGGGTTCGAATAGCGGCTTCTGTCGTTGGCATCTGGCTGACGGTATAGGTCCGTTTTTCTGGGGTCATAACAGCCACCTGTTCACCTTCCGGGGTGAACACGGTCACTTGAGCCGTTTGAGCTGTAAAGTTCGGGCCTTCGTGGGTTTCCACTCCGTCAAACCGCAGCTCATATTGCTCTATCCGAAAACTCTCCCCCACAGGCAAGGCGGTGACCACTTCTTCGCGCCAAGCTGAAATGCCCACAATACCCGCGACCATCACGCCAACACCTGCGTGCGCAATTGCGCTGCCCCAGGCAGAACGTGGTAAGTGCTTTGCTCGCTGCCACGCGTCCTTGAACGGCCCACGGAAGAGACGGATGCGCCAACTGATTTCAGAGACGGCGCCTATGATAATCCACACGGCCAAGGCCATCGCGAAAGGGGCCATCCAAGGTCCATCGGACCGCAGATAGAAAACAAGCGCGAGTGTGAAAATAGAGACACCTGCAGCCACGCTTAAGCGTTGAGCCGCTGCGGCAATGTCCGCGCGCTTCCAGCTCAACATGGGACCAAAGGGCACCAAAAATAGGAGCGGCACCATAAGCGGCACGAATGTCATGTTGAAAAAGCCGGGACCCACTGAGATTTTAGGACCATCTAATGCATCAAGCAGAAGGGGATAAAGTGTGCCCACAAACACGGTCAGCGCCCCGGTTGCCAATATCAGATTATTGACGAGCAGGGCACCTTCCCGGCTGATTGGGGCAAACAGCCCCCCGCCCTTTAAGGCTGGCGCCCGCCACGCATAGAGGCCCAAAGAGCCCCCAATGAACAACACCAAAATGCCTAAGATGATGAGACCACGCTCAGGATCAACAGCGAATGCGTGCACGGATGTCAACACGCCAGAGCGCACAAGGAACGTACCGACCAAGCTCAACGAAAAGGCAAAAATGGCCAGCAAGATTGTCCAGCTTTTCAGGGCACCTCGTTTTTCCACCACAATGGCGGAATGCAATAGAGCTGTCCCCAGTAGCCACGGCATGAAGGACGCATTCTCAACCGGGTCCCAGAACCACCAACCGCCCCAACCTAATTCGTAATAAGCCCACCACGAGCCCATCGCAATGCCAAGAGTGAGGGAGCACCACGCCGCGAGCGTCCAAGGGCGCACCCAGCGCGCCCATGCAGGATCAACACGCCCTTCTAAAAGGGCTGCAACAGCAAATGAAAAGGCCATCGAAAAACCCACATACCCGGCATATAAAAATGGCGGATGAAACGCCAAAGCAGGGTCTTGTAGAATTGGGTTGAGGCCATTCCCATCAAACGGTGCCGGAAAGAGACGGGTGAATGGATTTGACGACAACAGCATAAAGAGCAGAAAGGCGATGCTGATTGATCCTTGGACCGACAACACCCGCGCCTTTAGCGTATCCGGTAAATTTCTGCCGAAGGTAGCAACGGCCGCACCGAAGAGGGATAAAATCAAAACCCACAGCAGCATTGAGCCTTCATGATTGCCCCACACCCCGGCAATTTTGAAGATCATCGGCTTGTCTGTGTGGGAGTTTGCGGCGACGGTGGCCACAGAAAAATCAGATGTCACAAAGGCCGCGCCCAAGGCCAGAAACGAAATCAGAACAAGAACGAACTGTCCCTGTGCTGCCGGTCGTCCTGTCGCCATAAGCCGAGGGTCATTCCATTGTGCGCCCAGAAAAGGCAAAACGGTTTGGATGAATGCAAGCGCAAGCGCGAGGATCAGGGCAAAGTGGCCGGTTTCAGCAATCACGGATAGGAGCCCTCTCCATATTTTTTGTCATGCGACACCCCTTTGGCGTCTCCTTCGCCCTGCCAATCGCCTGCGCGTTTCAGCGCGTCGGTCACTTCTGGCGGCGTGTAATTTTCATCGTGTTTGGCGAGCACTGTATCGGCAATAAAGAGATTGCTGTTATTAAAAGCGCCCTCAACAATCACCCCTTGCCCCTCGCGAAACAGGTCAGGCACCAGTCCACGATAGGTAACGGAAACTGTTTCTGCAAAATCAGTTACATCGAATGTAATCAAGGCATCTTCGCCGCGCTTGACGGAGTCTTCAGCCACCATCCCGCCCAATCGGATGCGCTCACCGGGAACCGCGCCCTTTTCCACAATATCGGAAGGGCTGTTGAAATAGGCGATATTCTCACTCAACGCAAAAAGCATGAGGCTCACGATGGCTCCTAATAGTAAGAGCCCTCCCAAAATGTAGCTTGTACGCTTTTGCTTTTTTGTCATCGTCAGAATATTCCCAAACTATGGCTGTAGAACAATCGACCGGTCGGTCAGACAATTGCTTCTTGTATAGAACTGTTGGGACGAGGGCGCAAAGCGCAAAACGACGCGCCAAATGGCCGTTTTCACAAGATTTCTTCTGACAACCCCCACGCCCAAACCCCAAAATGGGGGCTTTGCTTGGTTATCTTACTGGTTCAGAGCAGACCAAGTTGCCGCGCCCACAATACCGTCCGAGACAAGTCCCTTTTCTTGCTGAAACATTTTCACCATCCGCGCCAACGCCTCATCAAAAATGCCGTCTACGTTCATTATGTACCCCTCCCCCACGAGCGCGTTCTGAAGTGCGCGAATATCCTCTCCCACAAGAGGCGGGGATGTCAGCATCAGAAGGCGGGCGTTTTGCGGTTCGGCCGATGCAATGGGGCCAGATGTTAATTGCAATGCCCCTTCCTCAAACCGTACCCCGCGCAGCGTAAACGGCAAGGCCAGCGACCACCGCCCGTCACCGATCAAGCTTAGGAAGGCTTCCATGCGATAAATCGTTTTGTGAAGTAATTCATTGTCGTGGCCCGCCAACCAGTCTCGCCGGCTCATGACATACCGGGTTATCCAGCCTTCTTCGCCGATCTCTTCTGGGGTGCCGTGACGTTCTAAAACTTGATCACGAATAAAGTGCCACGATCCATGGATACGGCTGTCATAGACCACCGCCAAGGCCAGTGCGCTTTCTAGGCCAAGCGCCTGCGCACTGGTACATGCCGGTTCCCAATAAATACGGTCAAAGAATGCATCTTGAACCGCTTCCATCACCGGGTCTTGCCCTGCTTGAGCGAGCCAAAACCGGAAGCTGTGATCCTCGTCCAACGAAAAGTCGGTGTCTCTTAATCGGTCGAGATAAGCTGTCAGCTCTGAGGCAAATAACGCATTGTCGGCTTCGACATACTCTTTGATGAGAAGAAACAAATTCCCACTGGCTAAGGTTGTCTGTGAACGGCCATAGGTGAGGTGACCGTTATCACCCGCCAATAACGTCACACGGTCATAATCGCCCACCAGTCTGCTTGTCTCAAATACGTTGACGATGGCTTGGGCAACTTGCTTTTGTGTCTGCGTTACCATTTCCCGTTCCTTTTGGTGTCTCAGGTTAGGGCATAGTGCAACCCTCTTTCATTCCCGTCGAGTATGAAAGAGGAAAATCCTGCGGGTATAACCGCAACGAAGAGCATCGCGCCTTCTGGGGCCTTAACCTACTGGACTTCTTTGGGGGCAGGTCCAGCTGACGTGTCCTGCTTCAATATCTGCTCAACCTTTGTGATTTGTGCATCCACAGGGGATAAGAAGCGGGAATTATTCTCTAGCTCGGATCGCAAGGTTTGCCACTGCGATAAGGCGCTTTCCAGCTTTCCTTCTTGTGCATCCCCAAGGGCTAAATAAAACCGAGCGCGATGGTTGTTTGGTTCGAGCGCCAGCGCCGCATTGAGAGCTTGGCGCGCACCGGGCAACACTTGCCCCCCGGATGCCAGCGTCAATGCCTCTGCAATCCCCGCCAAAGAATTTGCATTGCGACCGTCTAGCTGCATCACGGTGCCGTAAGCTGTGATTGCCTCCTGATAGCGCCCCGTTTGCATGTAAAGCGGCGCAATTAATGTCCAGCCCTGCACATCCTCTGGCTCTTCTTTTAGGCGTTGCTCGATGCGTGCCATAATTTCAGAAAATGGCAACTCCTCAACGGGCTTGGCCAAGCGCTGCGCCATCGGTTGATCTGGCAAATTGGGCTCTCCCTGCCAAACGTAAAAGCTGATGGAAAAGACTGGCACAAAAACGATTAAACCAATGGCCCAAGCACGAATATTACGAACAGGAGACGCATGTGCGCCCTCCGCTACGCGCCGTGCTTCTTCGCTCAGCAGTCTGCGGCCAATATCAGCCCGTAGGGCCTCTGCCTCTGCAGGCTCAATCACATTGCGTTCAAGGTCGCGGTCCACTTCGCGTAATTGGTCACGGTAAATCGCGCCACCCGCACTTTGTGCGCCCTCTTGCGTATCCGATGAAGGCAAAAGAGGCCGGAGCACGACAAAAAGGGCGACGGCTGTCAATGCAGCAAAAATCAACCAGAGAGCAAGTGACAAGCGTTTGATCCTTTTGAATTTTTGGCCCTATGGGCACCACTTGGACCAGTGTAGCGGGCAAATCGGTTGGGGGAAATGCCCCAATCGCCCTTTTCACTGCGGCGTGCGGTCGCTAAGGTCTAAACTCAACTTGGGGGGAATATCATGCGCTATCTCAAAATCGGTCTTTTCGGACTGCTCACGCTTGCCTTGTTTGTCACTGGCGGCATCCTCGTTCGTCATCAAATAGAAAAACCGGCTCCTTGGGATACGGCAAATTTCCTAGAAACCGCTCGGCAATATGATGTCGAAATTTTGCGCGACACTTACGGTGTTCCCTATATTTACGGTCCGCGCGATGAAGATGTGGCCTACGGGCTTGGCTTTGCTCATTCTGAAGATGATTTTGAAACGATTGAATCAACCGCTTTGATGGTGCGAGGGGAACTTGCGGCCTATGAGGGCGCGGACGCTGCCGTGACCGATTACCTCAGCCACTTTTTTGGGGTATGGGAAGGGATTGAGCGGGACTATAGCTCCTTTGACCCTGAGCTGCGCCGTGTCATGGAAGCCTATGCAGACGGTGTGAACCTCTTTGCAGCCCTGCACCCTGAGCAGAGACGGTCCGGCTTTACTCCTCTGACAGGCAAGGACGTTGCTGCTGGTTTTGTTTTTCGCACCCCGTTTTTCTACGGGCTTGACCAAACCCTCAAAGGGCTTTTTGGCCCCACCCGTGCACATGCGGTAGCGCAAGATCCGCTTCTTAAGCAAAGTACGATCAAAGTGCTTACCGATCCGCTGCACTATCTCAAAGGATCCAACGGATGGGCGATTGCCCCCCACCGCTCGTCTGATGAAACCACGCGCCTGCTTGTCAATTCACACCAGCCTTTCACCGGTCCGGTTGCTTGGTACGAGGTGCGTCTCAAAAGCGATGAAGGTTGGGACGCAGCTGGTGGCACTTTTCCCGGCGCCCCCTTCATGCTGCACGGTGCCACGCGCCATTTGGGGTGGGCCAATACGGTCAACAAACCAGACCTTGCCGATGTCTTCGTTCTTGACATGCACCCAGAAGACAAAATGCTCTATCGCATGGATGGGAAATGGCTTTCACTTGAAAGCCACGAGGTTGCCATTCGCGTCAAGTTGTGGGGCCCTTTCTTTTGGACAGTCAACCGGGAAGTGCTGCGTTCTGTGCATGGGCCTGTGATGCGAACGGACCATGGCACTTATGGGGTGCGTTATGCTGGCATGGGAGAAACAAACCAAGCCGCGCAATATTACGCCCTGAACAAAGCAACCAACTTTGCCGAATGGCGCGCGGCCATGAACATGCATTTGCTTCCTTCCATCAACTACATTTATGCGGATGAAAAAGGCAATATTGCGTATCTCTACAATGCGCAAAGTCCCAAGCGTCTATCCGGTTGGGATTGGTCTGGCTATCTGCCCGGCGATCGTTCTGATCTCATCTGGCATGAGTTCTACGATTTAGAAGAGATGCCTTTCATCATCAACCCAAGCTCAGGCTTTGTGTTCAATGCCAACAACACGCCCTTTCGGGCCACAGCAGAGGCCGACAATGTAGACCCGGCATCCTACCCAGAAACGATGGGTATTGAAACGCGGATGACAAACCGAGGGTTGCGCGCAGAAGAACTACTCAGCGCCGATAGCGCAATCTCAGAAGCCGACTTCAAACGCTATAAATATGATTTAGCCTATAGCACCCGGTCGGAAACCAAAGCGCTCATTGACGAAGTTCTCAACACGGACTTATCGTCTGACCCTGCGTTGCTTGCCGCACAAGAAGTGTTGGCACAGTGGGACCTGAAAACCGACCAAGGCAACCGGCAGGCAGCCCTTGCTGTCTTGACGACACAACCCTTCATTATTGCTCAACTGCGAGGCAACCCAGCGCCAGACCTTCTCGACAGTTTCAAAGAAGCTGTGACAACGTTGAGAGAAAACTTTGGACGCATAGACCCAGAGTGGGGTGACGTTAATCGCATGATTCGAGGGTCTGTGGATATGCCTCTCGACGGCGCACCAGACATGCTACGGGCCATTTATGGTGCACCCGGAGAAGATGGTCGCCTAACTGCCGTTGCAGGGGACACCTTCTTTATGTTTGTCAGTTGGGATGAGGAGGGCAACCAAAAGATTGAAACAGTGCATCAGTTTGGTTCAGCCACATTAGACGAGGAGTCGGTCCATTACGACGATCAGGCCCCTCTCTTTGCACGCAAAGAAATGAAACCCATTTACATGGACAAACTCGAACTAGAGAAGCACCTATCTGCTCGCTACCGCCCGGGCATGTTGTAGCTTTAGAACAAGGCTTCTTGGCATGCACCCTGATTGAACAAGAGCCGTGAGAGAGGAAGCTCTATGTAAACTGTGGTTCCCTCTCCACGGGTGCTTTCGATAATCAATTCACCGTCATGCAGCTCCACCAACCGCATGGCAAGCGGCAAGCCAAGGCCGGTTCCTTCGTGGGAACGCGACAAGGACCCGTCTACCTGTGTGAAAGGTGCCAATGCTTTTGGAATATCTTCCGGTGCCATTCCAACGCCTTCGTCTCGGACATAGATACGGAACGTATCTTGATGAATGCTGGCCCCAATATGAACCGTATCACCTTCATCTGAAAATTTGACCGCATTGGAAATGAGATTGATCAACACTTGTTTGATCGCACGTCCATCCGCATAGATTTCAAACTCACCATTCACCTCTGCATTATAGGTAAGCGCTACACCGGCTTGCTCGGCGCGAGGTTTCAGAATGATTGCGGTTGAACCGAACACATCATCCAGATCAACTTCTTCTTCAAAAAGATCAAAGTGTCCTGCTTCAATTTTGGAAAGATCGAGAATGTCATTGATGACGTTTAGCAAATGCACACCACTGTGATGGATGTCTTGCGCATACTCTCGGTAGCGTTCATTGCCAATCGGCCCAAATAGCCCTCGGTTAATGGTTTCAGAAAAACCAATAATAGCATTCAGTGGCGTACGTAGCTCATGGCTCATGTTGGCCAGAAATTCAGTTTTAGACCTGTTGACGGCATCTGCATGGTCACGTGCCGCCCGCAATGCTTCGGCCTCTTGTCTTCGTTCTGTAATGTCTTGAATGCCCAACAAAATGGCCGATGCCCCTTTGTACCGAATGGCAGCCCCCGACACATTCGCCCAAATGTCACGGCCCTCGCGGGTTGAAAGTTTCATTTCGACTTCACTTTTATCCTCCAAGGAACGTCCAATTGCCTCTAAGGATTGCTCCCCGTCTGCAAAATACCCTTTGAGGTCGAAACCATCTGCGTTGATCGCAGTCAATCCAAATAGCTCCATAGCCGCTTTATTGGCTTGCAGAACCTTGCTATCCGACGGGCGCACTAACACCAACGGCAACGGAGCGGCACGGAACACGCTTTGAAACCAGAGCGCGTTTGAACGGGCTTCACCTTCAGCTTGCCAGCGGTCCGTAATTTCGCGTCGCAAACGCTCCATCACTGCTTTGTTTTCATTGGTTGTCAAAAATTCAGAGCGGCGCATCTTATTGTTTATCTGTAACGAATAGACACCGAGAATATTTAGCGCCGCCAATAAAATCGCCATCAAAGCCACCGTATCCGACGGCAAGGCTAGATAGAGAGACGCGTAAGCGATAAAGCCCAAAGAACTCGCAAGGCCCACTGCTAAGAGAAGGTGAACTCTATTTGGCGCCCCAAAAAAGAAACACACCAAAATCACACAGACCGTTGCCATCAACATGCTAGGATCAAACCCGTCCACACCGAGAGCAAAGAGCACGACAGCAAAGATGTATGCCTCTGCTATGGCAAGCGTGTAGCAAAAAGCGGTGTAGAGTTTTTTCTGCGCGAACACTAAAACTGCAAGGCAACATAAAAGTATCGCAACAATTCGAGCGGCGAGAAGCTCAAAATAGAGCTCCGATGCCCCTAAGGCCATAAAATCAAGAATAGTCGATGCAGGGATTGTGAAAGACGCCAAAAGGGCCGCCCGCGCACGCGCTTGAACTTCCGGCCAAGCTTGTGAGACAAATTTTGTTTCTAACTCAGGATCAACAAATTCACCAAATCGCGTATAGCGCCCTTGGTCACGCATCAATAAAGATGCACGGCTCTCGCTGCTCGCACTCCCGTCCCCCATATCCAGTCCCACTTAGATATCCCCCAACGATTCTACTGGTACTGATGAAAACTCAAAGATATGAAAATCTGGTAAGTCCTATCCAAAAAGGGTATTTTCCCTATATGGAAACGATTTTCATTGCGAATAAAGTCAACAAAAGATTAAAGAGAAAAAATGACGGGTGTTTTGTCTGGTGTACGCGTGCTTGATTTCGGAAGGTATATTGCAGGTCCTTATTGTGCGGCGCTGCTTGCCGATTTTGGCGCCGACGTCATCCGCGTCGAAAAATGCGAAGGCAGCGAAGATCGGTTCATACAGCCAGCTTCACCAGGAGCAGAAGCTGGACAGGGCGGTGAAGGCACCATGCACCTGCAAATGAACCGGAATAAGCGTGGGATGACCCTCGACCCCATGACCGAAGAAGGACGCGAAATCACACGCCGTCTTGTTTCTTCGGCAGACGTTGTTGTCGCCAACTTGCCACCTGCCACCCTTGCCTCTATGGGATTGGACTACGACACGCTTCGCGCCATCAAACCAGATATCATCTTGACCACTTCCTCTGCCTTTGGCGCTGGTGGACCTTACAGTGACCGGGTGGGATTTGACGGTGTCCTCCAAGCCATGAGTGGCGCTGCGCATATGACAGGCACCCCAGAAGTGCCTGTAAAAAGTTATGCGCCTTGGGTAGATTTTGGCACGGCCCTTTTTTCCGCGTTTGGTACGCTGGCCGCTTTAATGTCCAAGCAACAAACCGGCAAAGGCCAAATGGTCGAAAGCGCCCTTCTCCCAACGGCGCTCAACTTCTTCAACATTCATCTTATGGAACAAGCGTTGCGCGGTAACAACCGCGAGGCCATTGGCAGCCGAAGCCCTTACGCGGGGCCTGCTGATATGATCGAGACAAAAGATGGCTGGATTCTCGTTCAATGTATGGGGCAACCATTGTTTAAGCGATGGGCAAGGCTGATGGGAGAAGAAGACAAATGGTTAGCAGACCCTCGATTTTCTGACGACCTTTCACGCGGTGACAATGGCACAGTATTAACTGAGCGCACGCAGCAATGGGCACGGGACCTCACCTCGCAAGAAGCTTTGAGCGCCCTTGCTCAGGCACGCATACCTGCGGGGCCTGTTTATTCCCCGCAACAAGTTTTAGATGACCCTCATGTGCAAGCAATGGACTATCTCAAGTCCATGACCTTTCCCGGCATCGAGGGGGCGGCCCCGGTCATGGATACGCCTGTTAAGCTTTCTCACACACCGGGGGGAATTGTGCACCGCGCGCCGTTGCTGGGCGAACATACAGATGAAATCATGACGGAAATTGGTTTCCCCCCCACTGAAATTGACACACTGCGTACGCGCGGCATTATCTAATTAAATTGGAAGACTTGTCATGACACTTGCTGCTTCACTTTCCCCCTTCCCGCGCCACAGCCTACTTTTTGGTGCCACGCCCCTCCACGCTCTCCCTCGGTTTGAAAATGCTATCCGAGAAAAAATTGGTCATTGTCCCCAGCTCTATATCAAACGAGACGACATGACCGGACTGGCTGGCGGCGGCAATAAAACCCGCAAGCTGGAGTTTCTTATTGGCGATGCGCTGGCACGCGGGGCGGACACGATTGTCACTGCAGGGGCGTTGCAATCTAACCATGCGCGACAAACTGCGGCAGCGGCAGCGCATGCTGGTCTAAAATGTACACTGCTATTGTTTGATACAGTCCCGCACAAAGAACCTGCGTATCGCCAGTCAGGCAATCTATTGCTCGATCACCTTTTAGGTGCGGATGTGCGGGTTGCCCCTGAAGGCATAGACGCCGCCGAGTTCTTTGGCTTAACACTCACTGAACTTTCCGAGGCGGGGCATACGCCCTATGTCGTGCCTGTTGGCGGCTCTAACCCTATCGGGAGTTTAGGGTATGTCGCGGCTTTTGAAGAAATCGCACAACAGAAAACCGCGATGGGGCTGACGTTTGATCGCATCGTACACGGATCATCTAGCTTTGGCACACAGGCAGGTCTAACTGTGGGTGGCCACCTTCTCTCATCCGATACAAAAATGACGGGCATCAATGTCTATAAGCCTCACACCCCCAAGGTTGTTGCCGAGCTGGACACTCACATTGCAGAATTGGCCACGCATTTGAATATTCCAGTTCCCTCTCACCACACGGCTGAATTGCTTGGTGGGTTTTTGGGCGACGGATACGGGGTGCCCACTGAAGAGATGCGCGCGGCTGTGGAGTTGTTGGCTCAGACGGAAGGAATTTTATTAGACCCCGTTTACACAGGCAAAGCCATGGCGGGTCTGCTGGGGTTAATCGCCAACGGGCAAATAGATGCAGATGAAACGGTTTTGTTTTTGCACACTGGTGGTTATCCGGGTCTGTTTGCCTATGTTGATGCTCTGTCGGCATAAGCTCACTAAACCCTCGCCAGCACATTCATGAGGTTAGGCGTCGGCTTGTGCCGCCACGCGTCCCCGACGCCGTAACATCTCAGCGGCTGACGCCCCCATCGCAACCTCTTCCATTTCAGCGGTTGCTTCTAACAAATCCATGGCATGGGCACGCGCCTCGCCCTCACTCAAGCGAATTTCTTCGATCAGCCCCTCTTCGTAATGCAGAAGGTATTCTTCAAGTTCCGCACGGCTTTCCGCGTAGGCATTTTTAGAGCACACCGCTTCGGCAAATGGCTCTGTGTGAGCTAAAAACATAATGCTGGCCAGCAGTCGGTCTATTTTGTCGCTTTTGGGCGGTGTGGATAAATCCGGTCGTCGGGGCCCACTGCGTCCAAAAGCCCCAATGCGTTGAAGTGGCAAGGCGGCGCTGAGATGCGTCGGCAACCGCCCCAGTAAATCTTCAACGGCTGTGCTCACGATCTGGCGGGCTTCCATCAAGCGCATTCCCCATTCACTGATGCGCAATATGTCCATTTCAGCCGTCATGCCTTTGGAGATCGCGGCGAACTGATAGACATCCTCTTCCAATGCAATCGGGTTGCGGGGGCCGGGTCGAATATCTGCGATGTTCTGAGCGGCCTGCTCCACTTGCAAAAGCAATCGATCTCCCAAAACGGCAAAATCAGTTTTCGAAATCAGCACGTCATCATGTTGATTGGCGATATCTTTTGCCAGCCGCAAAATTTCCCATGGATGCTTGAGGCGCCCCATGGTTGCATAAGCAATATAAATGGCATGTTCTGGGGTTGTTTCATAAACATCGTCATACACCGCCCTGCACTCTCGCACTTGAGCCGCACTAAATGTATTAATTGGATTTGGTAAGCTTGTCTGCAATTCCAGCATTTGGTTGGCGATGGATAAGGCGTGGCCCATATCTTTGGCGTCTTCAATAAATCTATCCTGCCCCAAGGATGCTGCACTTGATGCCCGCGCGGCGCTTCCCTTTTCCAGGTCTTTGATGGTCGACAATAAAGCCGTGCTACAGCTTTCATACATGACTTCGACAGCGGCATTCAGTGCTTCATGGTCTTGTTTGATGATATAGCCAGCCATGCGTTCGCAAAGATCTGGCAAAAGATCGGGCAGCAGATCTTCCGTCAACCATGCCCAGATAGGGAAAATGGATCGACGTTCCAGAACGCCGGACTTCTTTTCCGGCTCTTCTTCATTCACCAGCAAATCTTCAAACGGCTGACAAAACAACCGCAGCGGTGTTGGCAAACCTGGACGTGCGCCCTTGATCTCCCGCAATAATGGGCGGATGCCTCGACGGATTAAGCTGATCGGTAAACCAGTATCTTGCCCTCGGACTAATTGGCGCTCAATTCCGGCAAGCAATTTAAGAGCCGCGCCAGAGGGCAGCGTTGCGAGGAATGCCTCCAACTCGCCAGCATTCTTAATGTTTTCGATCTCATTCGACATTGAAAACGCCTATCGCCCGTCAATTTGATTGCATGAGAGTTGCCGCTTACTGATCTAAAAGCATACGCCCGCCTTGTTTAAGGCTTCGTTTCATTGGTTCATTAATATTTCAAGCTGCTAATATAACGTTCCAACGACCTAAAATCATGTTAGCACCCATGCTTAGTTAAACGCGCTTACGAGGTTCCCCATGCAAAAGCTCATGCAGCTCCGCCCCCATATTGACACGGCCTACCAATGGCTTTGGCATAAACCATTGAAAAACATGGGATTACTGGAGAGGTCGGGCGCGCACATTGGGCAAATCATGTGGGTTACCGCACGCGACCTTGTTCTGGGGCGCTACAATTTACAAGCCATGAGTTTGGTTTATACAACGCTTCTCTCATTGGTGCCTGTTTTAGCCATCGTCTTTGCTTTGCTCAAAGCGTTCGGAGTGCACGAGAAAGCCGAAGGGCTGATGCTTGAATTTCTGGCGCCGCTTGGGGAGCAAGGGCAGAAAATTACCGAGCAAACATTGGGCTTTGTAGAGCAAGTTAATGTTGGGGTTTTGAGTTCGGTCGGCCTTGCATTTTTGATCTACACATTGATATCAACCATGCAAAAAGTAGAAGGTGCCTTTAATGATATTTGGCGCGTTCAAACCGGGCGCTCGATCAGTAAACGCCTCACCGAGTTTCTATCGATCGGCTTGCTCGGTCCCCTTGCTATTTTCATGGTGCTAGGCGTGCTTGCAACCGCCTTAGGGTCTGACGCTTTAGGGGGCATGAGCGATTACCCTCTTATCCAAGACATCTCAAACCAAGCCACACGCCTTGTTCCCTATATGGTCATGATCGGCATGTTTTCGGCCATGTACCTAGTTGTCCCAAACACCAAAGTCAGCGTCGGGGCGGCCTTGATTGGGGGCACTGTTGCAGGGCTTTTATGGGTTGCTTCGGGCTGGACCTTCGCCAATTTTGTCGTCACCAGCGCACGTTATGCTGCAATTTATTCGGCGTTTGCGAGCCTCATCTTCTTCATTATTTGGATGTATGTCGCATGGCTTATCGTGCTGACAGGCTGTTCTGTCGCCTATTATTTCCAGAACAGACAGCATCTCTCACCCAAATCAGGTGTCGTCAATCTGACATTGCTACAAATGGAGCAAACGGCCTTGCATCTCTTAGTGCTCCTACAAACAGCATTCCGCCAAGGAGGAAATGCGCTTACTTTCAAACAACTGACGAATAGATTGCGCATTCCAGAAGAAATTTTGACAGATATTTTAGTGCCGCTCTATGCGGGGAAATATGTCATGGAGGGTGCGGGGACAAAACGAACACTTCTGCCCGCGCGCACGGCGGAGCTTATGCCTTTGAAACAGGTGGTTCACCTCATTCGCGCCCATGTGGGGAAAGATAGCTTGTCTATTTCAAAGGCAGTGCCTTACGAACCGATTGAAACTTTATATCAAGAGATTGATCAAACCACCGAAAGTCTCTTTGGAGATAAAACGATTGCGGACCTTCTTGAGACGGAAGAAAAGTAAAAGTTCTACATCAGGCAAACCAGGGGCCGCTCGCCATGGGGAAGCGAGCGGCCTTAGTCTGATCTGGAAACGATTGTCGAAGGGGGTCGCAATCGGAGGAAATCCAGATCATTCGCATGACACCCGAAGCGCGTGGACTGGCGACGAGCCAATAAACCCTCTAAGCGCGCCCTAAGGCACACCTTAAAGTCTTTCCCATGCTAAATTGGGGTGTCAATTCTGTGGTGCACACGGCGATACCCAACCGTGCATCATTCAAAGCTTAGCAATGAATATAATCTGGACACGTCTTATATTGAAAAACTAAACTTTGCGCTGCGACACAACGACACGCGGCAAACGTAGAATAACTTTCAAGCCCCCTAGATCAGAGGTGCTCAAGATGATTTCCCCCCGATATAGTCGGGTTAAATCGTTCACAATTGAGAGGCCCAGCCCGGTTCCAGGAACGGCTTCGTCTAACCGCTCCCCTCTTTTCAGGGCCCGCTCTCGCTCATTTTCAGGCAGCCCCGGCCCATCATCTTCCACCGTCAGCTCAAATAAAGCGGCCCCGCCGGTCGCTCCGGCATATGCTGACGCCCGAATGCGCACTTCGGAACGGCCCCATTTACAGGCATTTTCTAATAGGTTGCCGACCAGCTCTTCAAGGTCTTGCCCTTCCCCACGAAACACCAACCCATCGTCACAATCCAAATCAATGTCTAAAGCACGGTCGCTGAAAATTTTATCCAGTGCGTGGGTCAAACGCTCCAACACGGGCTGCACTTCAGTTGTTGCGCCCAGCACCCGCACACTTGCCGCCATCCGCGCACGCGCCAAATGATGCGCCACTTGCTCTTTCATATTGGCGGTTTCGCGCGACACAATATCAGCTAGCTGGCTGTCTGCTCCCCGGCTTTCATTTGCCAAAACTGAAAGAGGTGTTTTTAGTCCATGCGCGAGATTGCCAACGTGGGTCCGCGAGCGTTCCAGCATGTCAGTCGTATAGTCGAGAAGCGAATTCAGCTCTTCAGCCAACGGTCTAATTTCAGATGGAAATTCGCCACGCAGTTTGTCTTCTCGGCCTTCGCGAATATCGGCCAAGGCTTCGCGGACAGATTCAAGTGGGCGCAAACCAAAGCGAACTTGGATAAGCAACGCGATCAAAACACCAATGCCTAGAACCAACAAGCCGATTAAGACGGTTCCTTGGAAATTTCCGACTTCTTCGTCAATCTGGGAACGCTCACCCGCGACAATAAACGAATAGTATTGATTGGTTTCAGGCAAAATAAGGCGTCGCTCCAACACCCGAATGGTGCGGTCAACAGGGCCTAACATGTCTGCGCGAGACAGGTTGATGCTATCGAACGGCGTGCCTGCATCCACGGGCGAGGACAGCAAACTGTCCCACAGTGACGGAGAGCGATACGGAGTGGCGGCTTTTTCGAGTGGCGTGCCTCTGTCGTCCAGCGCGGTAATCTGCCAATACCAACCAGAATAAGCCCGCTGAAAACGGGCCTCTCCCAAGGAACGGATCATCACCAACTCATTGCCTTCGACCACCTCTGCGGAGGCAATAAGGCTGTCGAGGACAACATCAAGATTTGTATCAAAACTTGCTTCCACCGCATTGCGAAAAAGCGAGGTCAAGCCGAAAGCAGCCGCCAGCAACACCACGCCAATCCAAAGCGCGGCCGCAGCCGTCAAGCGAAAGGCTAAGCTGTCAGGCTTAACTTTCTGATTTTTCACCCGATGCCAATCTATAGCCAAGACCACGTACCGTTTCGATCACGTCTTTGCCTATTTTACGACGCAAGCGCCCGACAAAAACTTCAATTGTGTTGGAATCCCGATCAAAATCTTGATCGTATAGATGCTCAACCAGCTCCGTACGCGAAATCACTTTTTCACGGTGATGTATAAGATAGGTCAGCAACCGGTATTCAAGGGAAGTGAGCTTGATAGGCTCGCCATTATATGTCACCCGCGCGGATCGTGTATCCACCCGTAGCGCCCCACATTCCAATTCGCTTGATGCGTGCCCGGCAGCACGCCGCAGCAGGGCACGGATGCGGGCCAGCACTTCTTCGGTCACGAAAGGTTTGGTGACGTAGTCGTCTGCACCAGCGTCAAAGCCTGCCACCTTTTCGCTCCAACGATCACGGGCTGTCAAAATGAGCACGGGGAAATTGCGGCCTTCACGGCGCCACTTTTCAAGAACGGTAATGCCGTCCTGCTCTGGCAAGCCCAAATCGAGTATCACGGCGTCATAGGGTTCCGTATCGCCCAAGAAGTGGCCTTCTTCGCCGTCAAAGGCGACATCCACTGCATAGCCAGCATCTTCCAAAGTCGATTTGATTTGGCGATTTAGATCTTTATCGTCTTCAACCACGAGTAAGCGCATTTGTTTCTCCTACGAGGCAGCCGTCTATTTGGCTGTCCCCTCAGAAGCTGTCGGAGGTCATTCCCCTACAGCTCCCGCCCTGTTTGAGCATCCACCACAATCAACCGGACCCGACCATCTGGCGTTTTCCATTTAATGCGGTATTGGCCTCTTTTTTCAACGGCACTCAAATGTTTCCCTTTGTATCTCCGGCGCAAATCCTTGAGCACTGTTCCCAAAGGCACTTTGCGTCCACCCGCGGCGACAACAATTTTCGCCTGAGACGGAGCGGTCGGTGCAAATTGGTCTGGAGAACTAGGGGCCTGTGGTCCTACTTGCAATTGACCTTTCAGTCCAAAGCCATCGACCATGGCAGCACGCGAAAATGCTCCCGTATGATGGTCTGCTGACACAGGAAGAGAAGAGGCCCCTAAAAAGGCTACGGCGATTGCCGCTATGAACACTGAGAATCTATTCATGAACTCAAACTAGACCTATCGGACTGAACCCGGAATGAACAAAGCGACTGTCACTATAAATGAATTCGCTCGGATGTCGCGGGGGCAAATTGCTGATAGTTAAAGAAAGGTGATAATTTCCTCTGTAGGTGCGCGGTCTGTCCGCAAAGAATTGATGGGTGCTGTTTCATCCATATAGCCCACGCCCATGCCACAAAATAACATCAAATCATCTGGCATATTCACCGTTTCGCTGATGGTTTTGTGCCAAATAGCCCATGCTTCTTGCGCACAACTGTGCAATCCCGCTTCCCGTGCCAGCAACATAAAGGTTTGGATGAACATGCCAAGGTCAGACCATTGACCCATGCCCATGCGGCGATCTATCGCAAAGAACAATGCTGTCGGGGCGCCAAATAATTCAAAATTCCGCGCGAATTGCGTTAACCGTCCCACTTTATCGTCACGTGCGACGTTGATGCTTTTATACATATCTTCGCCGCACTTACCCCGGCGGGCGCGGTAAGGGTTCACCAGACCTTTGGGATAGATATCGTATTCCGTCCCCTCCCCAAAAGGGTTATCTGCCAGCTTGGCTGCAATGTCTGTCTTAAAAGTTGCAAGGCGTTCACCGTCCATCACCCACACATGCCATGGCTGTAAGTTTCCGCCAGATGGAGAGCGTTTCGCTTTCTCTAACAGCTCTTTAATCACCGCGCGCGGCACTTGTTTGTCTTGAAAGGCGCGACAACTGATCCGACTGTCAACCGCTTGAGATACATCCATGTTTTTTTCCTTACACGCGCCTCTGCAACAGAGACTCAAAGAGGGAGGGTTTATTTTTGTGTTACGAGCGGCCAAAGCGCCTCAGGTTCATTCTGCATAACCTGCGCGCCCAATTCGGCGGCCCAGTCGCACCCGGCACCATATTCCGCCCGCCACGACCACAGCCGCCGCGTCGCAAAGTGGAGCGTGTGTTCATACGTAAAGCCGATTGCACCATGAACTTGGTGCGCAATGCTGGTCGCAATATTCGCGGCCTCATCTGCTCGCACTTTGGCTACGGCTATTTCATGGCTCAAACGCCCTTTTTCGACAGCCTGTGCCGCATAATTTGTCGCCACGCCGGTGGCCGCTGCTTGGGTTGCTAACACTGATAATTGTTGTTGGATGGCTTGGAACTTTCCAATTGGTTTGCCAAATTGTGTCCGTTCATTGGCATATGCAACCGATTGCTCCAACAAACGCTGAAGCGCACCGCCCATTTGCAAGGCCCGAATGAGTGCCCCCCAATGACGTAAAGTCGTTCCCAACACCGACGGCCCGCACGGGGCACTCGCAATGACGTGTGTTTTCTCCAATATCAAGCGATCACGCGCTTCGCGTGCCACATTCATACCGGGGATAAGCTGGACATCGGACAAGCTGATACAGCAGAGCCGCATGTCACCATCCGGCCCCTGTGCCATTGCAATCCCATGCTTGGAAGAGCTGGCCCACGGCACGCCCGCCATCTGTCCATCCAGAACAAAACCATCGCCCTGCGTGGTCAATGATAGATTGCCCCCCTCCAGCAAGGTCATCGCACCGTCTGGCACAGGTAGGCCAGCTTGGTCTAACAGCCAAGCCGCCACGATTGTTTCCCCAAAGGGCACAGGTGCGCCGTGCTCACCCGCCGCCTTAATAAGAAGTGCAGCGTCGCTCCACTGTGCGCCAGCCCCGCCGCCTGCTTCACTGACCAACACTTTGGTCAGACCGTTTTCTTCTAGTGCTGTCCAAAGATCATGCGCCCATTTCCCCTGCTCGCTGGCCACAATAAGGTCGCGGGAAACATGGTCACTCAACAAGCGTTGTATGGTTTCGCTCAGGATTATTTGAAATTCGTTCATCTTTATCCCCTACCTCAGACCTAAGCCACGGGCGATAATCCCCCGCAGAATTTCTTTCGTTCCCCCTCGCAAAGAGAACGATGGTGCGACCTGAGTGAGCACCCCTAAAACCTGTTGAAAGTCTGAACCGCCTGACAAGGTGGGTGGCGCTCCCGCCAGCTTATGGGCAATAACGGGCATATCTTGTTCAAATACGGCCCCCAAATCTTTCACCACAGAGGCTTCTAATGTTGGGTTTTCGCCCGCCTCCAACATGCCTGCCACAGAGAGAGACATTTGGCGTAACGTCATCATATGGGCAAAAAGGCGTCCAATTTCTTCTTCTGCGCCCGGCTTGTTTTGGGCTTGCAGTTCTCTAATCAATTCCACCAAAAGCAAATAGCTTGAAAGATAGCGTTCAGGGCCACTGCGCTCGTAGGAAAGTTCCGCTGTCACCTGCGCCCATCCGCCCCCTTCTGTTCCAACCAACCGGTTGTCGGGCACAAAGACATCTTCAAAAACAACTTCATTGAAGTGCTGAGAGCCATACAGGTCTGTAATGGGGCGAATGCTGATGCCGGGCGTTTTGAGATCAACCAAAAACTGCGTTAACCCCCCATGCCTATTTTCTGGATTTTGCTCTGTGCGAAACAACGCAATCATGACGTGGGCATGTTGAGCGCCAGAGGTCCACAGCTTCGTCCCGTTCACAATCCATCCCCCGTCGGCTTTCACCGCGCGGGTTCGGGTGGCAGCAAGGTCAGACCCAGAGTCCGGCTCGCTCATACCAATGCAGAAGTACGACTCGCCCTTTGTCACGGGCTCAAGAAAGGTTTGGCGTTGCTCTTCCGTCCCGAATTTAAGAAGCAACGGCCCGCTTTGGCGGTCTGCAATCCAGTGGGCACCCACAGGCGCACCGGCGGCAAGCATTTCTTCCAGCACGACATAGCGGTCAAAAGCGGTGCGCTCATGACCCCCATATTTTTTTGGCCACGTCAGACCAATCCAACCCTTGGCCCCTACCTTCTTGGAAAACTCACCATCAAAGCTCATCCACGTCTGCGCCCGTGTGGTCAAGGGAATGTCTTTCAATTCCTCTGCAAGAAACGCACGCACTTCTTGGCGCAATCCCTTTGTCTCTTCTGGCAGTTCGCATAAATCGAAGCGAAATGATTGCATTTCCCGTCCTGCTCTTGGCCTTATCCTGACCATTCTTGTGGTGGCATGTCCTTGTAGGGATTCTTGCCCATGCCGGGCTGCGGTTCAAGGGAAGAGATCAGGCGTGGTCCCTGCACTGGCTGCTTTAACTCACAAGGGCTGTGGCCCCTCCATCAATGCGCATGTTCGTGGCCGTAATATTAGCCGCCAGAGGGCTTGCCAAAAACGCAACGGCATCGGCGATTTCTTGCGGGTCAGGCATGCTGCCCGTCAAGCTGCTCCCAAATTTCTCCATGCCTTTACGGGCAATTTCAGACCACTCATCGCCCCAGCCTTTTTTTTCTGCCAAAGCTCTAAAATTGGCTTCAACCTCAGCTGTGCGGATCAATCCGGGGCTCACAAGGTTCACTGTGATTCCTGTATTGGCCAGCTCTTTGGCAAGGCTGACGTTCATGGTCGCCAGCGCCCCTTTGGCCGAATAGTAGTGCGGCATGCGTGCGGCTGGCTGCGTAGAGCCAATTGTGCCTAAGTGGATGATACGGCCCCAGCCTTTTTCTTTCATATACGGCACAGCGCGTTGGGAGAGCCTTACCGCTGAAAGCACGTTTTTTTCGTAGGCGGCTATCCAGTCTGATGCCGCGCTTTTTTTCCATGAGCCTGCGTCTGCGGTTCCATAATTATTGATGAGAATATCCACCCCACCAAAGGCTGCTTGCGCTTGCGCCATGAGGCTGTCTGCCCCCGCGTCGGACAGTAAGTCTCCTGTCACCGCTGCGGCACTCAAACCCGCCTCACACAACTCTTGGGCGACAGGCTCTGCTTGGCCTGCCTCAAAACCGTGTATCAATACGTTCACACCTTCACGTGCCAAAGTTTGTGCGATTGCCCGGCCAGTGCCCCGGTACGAGCCAGAAACAAATGCGGTTTTTGAGTTTAATTTAAGATCCATCGACGCCTCCTGTTGCCCTCTTTTATCAGAGGGCTTGCCTTCAGACAAATCTGGCAGCGGCGGTCAGGCCGTCAAGGCTAGGTAACTTAAACTTAGGCGGAGCGCCCCGCTGACAAAGTAACCTCCATTGGCGCGCACCACAATCGGCGTGTCAGACCAATAAGTCAGGGGCGTACTGCTGATGCCAATAACCGTGCTTGCTTCGGCAATGCCCAGACCATTGCCATATCGAAAATGATCCGCGCCAACACCTAAAGCCCAATCAGACGGCCCCACAATCTCGGTTGTCACGGTGCCGGTTAACCCGAACACCATTGCTTTGTTGGGGATGAGAAGACTTGTCTCGTTGCTGAGACCAGCAGAAATCACATGTTCGGTTTCAATGCTATGAATAACTGCTTGTGCCCCAGAAGGTGTTTGTCCCAAAATTGTTTTGTCACCGCCTTCACGCCATGCTCCCCCAATATATGTCACCAAGGAGGCTTCGTCCTCCACCCAGCATTGCCAACCGTTCGCCGGGGTGTATTTCACCCACGCGCCCTCTTCCCAGTGGGCAAGGCTTCCCTCCCATCCAAGCCAGCCCCCCGTTGCTGCGGGGGCCACAATATAGCGCGCCCCTTCTGCCGGGCTTACAGGTGGTACGCTTAGCGTTTGCGAGAGCGCACTTAATTGCACAAGCGCATCTAGCTTTTGCAACGCCTCATTGACCGTCACGTGTTTTTGAGCTTGCGAGGCTTGCACATAGGGAAGCGATAGGTGATGAGATTCAGACATGAAGAATGGCCTCTCTTTTTGTCCCAGCTCCAACCGTTTGGCTGAGTTGATAAATACGTAAAGTCACTTCGGCAACGGGGCTGCCAAAGTCTGTCGTTTGGTCGGCGGCGGTGTAAATGACGGCGGGGCTATATGCTGACAGCACGCGGGCGACTTCTGCGCCGTGCATGACTTCCACCTCATACATTTCAAGCTCTTCACCAACCGGCACGCTCAAACTGCTCCAATTGTCCGCGTCTATACGCGAGCGCCTCACCCAAGTGACCGCTACGTCACCATTTTCCAAACGGTGCCCCCTCACATGTACTGGGCTGAGCGGCTTCAGGCCCACTGCGTGGGGTGTCATGTGTTGGGTCAAATAGACATCATCAGAGATGGCTTTGTCGGTGGGTCCATACAACCAATTAAGTTCCAACTCCCGCTCGGCTAGGGTTACGCCCGCTTGCGCCATGCTCCCCTCTAAGAGCACAAACCGACTGCCGACGGGGTGCCCCACATACATCGCTTTTTCAGAACCAAATTGCCCGCGCAACAGCATGGACAATTCAAACTGATTGGTAGCCACCAACTCAGCATCTCTAAATTGCACCACCTCCCACACGCCGGTGGCCGATTGGATCGCACATCGGTTATGGCCTTCCAATAGGCTCAATGTGGACACGTTTTCTAAAACGCCTGATGAAAGGGTCACACGCACCTTATTGCCCCTGTCCCACCGGCTTTCCGGTCCTGTCGCTAACACACTTTCCAACCGTCCCATGACCGAAAGAGAGGTCAGCATTTGATCTAGCGTAAAGTTTTCACCACTTGCGCTGCGCAACAAGGAAACGCTCCCCGGCCACGGATCAGCATAGAGAGCGACATGGGGTTGATGGGGAACTTCTGTTCCCTGGATAAGGGGCAGGTCAAGAAAGATGAGGTCGGCAGGTCCATAAACGGTTGGTTGCGGCAACGCGTAAACCCGCTCACTCGCCGCTATTTCTGAGAATACGCTCAACTCAGTTGCTTTGGCCTCCACCTGTCGGTCCAGCTCATCTGTTATTTTTGTAATACGGAATGTGCCAGAGCGCCCCTCTAAGTTCAGCTCCACCACATCGCCAACGCCTAAATGCAACGCAGACGGCGGTACCCGAAAAGCCACGGCCTCCCGTTCCACCCAAGCATTTTGAATCCATTTATCAACTGTTGATTGCGCCTCAGCTGCCCGCAAGATTATCGGCAAGTCCGCTGTGGCTGTGTGCTCACTCGTTACATGCCCCTTGCGCCCTTCCACAACAGCTTGGCGGTACCCCCCATCAGCATCGATGAACGTCATCTTTGCGGTTTTGGGTAATTCGGTTTCTTGTTTGCGTGTGATGGTATAGGCACTGCTTGTTTCTTGTGCAGGCACAGAAAAGCCCTGCCAATGAAACTCATTTCCCACAGTTTTATTGAGATGCTGAAAGTTTAACATCCCCTCACTCTCTGCAACTGAGAAAAAGTAACTAAGCATCAAAGGTTCAATCGCGGCACGTGGAGAGATGGTTCGGTTGATGATGTACCCTTCAACCTGTCCTAACAATTGCGCCGCATCAAAATTGTGGAACCCGACATCCGTCAGAATTTCTCTTACTAAGTCTGCAAGTGGCGCTGCCCCCAACCGCCCATTGAGCCAATGACCCAGCTGCCAATTTACCCCATCAGACCAAACGTCTGCTAGTTGTGGAAACGCAGGATAGGGGCGCGCGTCCCATGTCCATAAATAAATTCTATCATGAGCGACCATTGGCGCGCCATTGACGGACGAGAGCGGATTGGCACTATCAGGCATTGGATGCAGGGAACGGTCCCAATAGTCGAGCACAGCTTGTAGGGCTTGGCGCTGCAGAAAGTCATCCCGACGGCCATCGGAAAAATAGGGCAATGCGCTTTCGCTCGACTTTCCATCTATAAAACTGTTGGGTTGGTTGGTGCCCTTGTCTACGGCTGGAAACCCAAGCTCGGTAAAATAAATTTGCTTGCTCTCCGGCACCCAATTTGTTGCAGACGCCAGCTCCACACCGCCCACCCGAGGCACATGTGCATTTTCCCACCAGCTGCGCAGGTCCTTAAAACGCCAAACCCACGGCTTGTGATACGCGCCATCTGTAATCGGTGTGCGTGTTTGGCTTTCCCGGTCAGCAGGGCTGGCATAGTACCACTCAAAGCCCTCTCCTGCGGTTATATTATGCTGAAGATATTCCTTTTGATGCGGCCCGTCCCATCCGTCTTCAATGTCTAAATGCGTACTGCCATCACGCCAGTCTGACAACGGCATATAATTATCAATGCCGATAAAATCGATATCTGCATGGGCCCAGAGACTGTCGAGCGGAAAGTCCACTGTGCCACTCGCATCTGGCGGCGCATAGGCGCCATACTCTGACCAATCGGCCGCGTATGAAATTTTCGTGTCAGGCCCTAAAATAGCGCGCACGTCAGCGGCTAAAGTTTCCAATGCCGTCACCGCCGGATAGTTGCCGCCCACACCGCGAATGCCCGTAAGGCCTTTAAGCTCAGAGCCCAGCAAAAAACTTTCCACACCTCCAACCTGCGCACACAAATGTGCATAGTGAAGCACCATCCGCCGATACGACCATTCTGAGCCGCCGGGAACGCTGCTACCGAAGAAGGCCCCTACTTCGCTTTCTGCCTCCGCACTCCCGTCAGGAGAGCCCACTTCTCCGGGTGCCGTCGATAGGGTGATGCGCCCGCGCCATGGATGTGATGGTTGCCCCGGCGCACCACCATACGGGTTTGCCAATGTGTTATCAGGGGGAATGTCCATCAGAATAAAGGGATAGAACATCACCTCAAGGCCGCGCTCTTTCATGTCTTGAATGGCGCGTTTAACGGCGCTGTCAGAAGGCGTTCCCCCATAGGCGGGGTATCCGTCCAATATGCTGACTTGCGTTGCCTCCCCTTGGCTCAGCCCCGCAACGCCCCATGGATCAGGCGTAATAAGTTTCAGGTGGTTTTCAACTTTGGGGCGGACAGTGCAGTGATTTGCCGCCAAGTTATCCCCGAACCAACTGACCACAAGAGCGGCGCGTGTGCAGTTCGTACATGTGTCTTGCAGTTGATTGAGCGAGACGGTCCAGTCGCTTCCCGTTTCAGAGGAATGCGCGTTTTCGGCTGTGGTAACCCCGTCAAAAAACACCTGCCGCTGCACCTGCGTATCATAGCCATACTCCGTCGCGCCGGGAATAATGGTGACAGCCGTGACCTGATCTTCCAACGAGCTCAGGGGACGGAAAATCTCAAAATTTAGCTGCGGGATACGGTTGCCAAATTCTTTAAGAGGTAGATCTTCAAATACAATATAGCTCAAGCCGTTATAAGACGGCACGTTTCCCATCCCTTCTTTTGCCTCTATCAGGGGATCGGGGGATTGACCGCTCGTGCCTCGATAAAACCGATACGTCGTATCTGCTAAATCCCATTCCTCACCATCTGCCCATACGCGTCCTAAGCGTGCCACCTCGCCTTCGCATAAGCCCACGGCAAAAGAGGCACTATAGCTATAGGACGTCACCGATCCACCGCCTCCCTTGCCCCCCGTATCTTGACTGCTTTTGTGTTCCAGAAAATTTGTCGCCCAAATAAGCTGCCCGCCCAATCGAGCACGTCCATAAAGACGTGGAATGGCCGCGCCTTCTGTACTGGCTTGCACGGATAAGTCAGATAAGCGCGGGCCTTCGTGATTGACAACATTGCTCCCAAAAAGAGCTTGATCAATCACCGCGCCCAAGGATGCTCCAATCGCCTGTCCAAGCGCATCTCCCGCAATGTTCATGCCCAGCAGGTTGATGCCTTCTGGCAGCAGTGTTGTGCCGAGGGAGCTGCCCACGGAGGATAAGACCATTGATGACATGACATTCTCTTTCTATGGCAAGGCGTGAAGAACCGCTTTTGACGGATACCGAAATGCAGCAGCCAACCGGGCTTGCCACCAGGGGCCGATAGATGTCTCTGCGACGCAGTGGCGGGCGTAAGCGTGTATCATGCATGACGCCCTGCTTTGAATGGCCGCATGTTTCATCGGCTGTTCTTGTCTCATGCGAAACAACAACACATCCCCCGGGCGGGCGTCTGCGGTATCTATTTCAATGAGGTGGCGACGTGCAGCCTGAAACATCATCTCGCGGGGTGCGTGGGGGGATGTTTCAGCCCATGCGGCACTATAGGGGGGCAGCATTTCAGGTTCGCGCCCATATAGCTCTCGGTAAAGCCCACGTATCAGCCCCAAACAATCCGTTCCCGCGCCCTTGCAACTTGCTTGATGGCGGTACGGTGTACCAATCCATGCGCGGGCATTTTCCACGACCGTCGCACCGTCCATAAAGTTAGGCGCCACCATTGCGTGATCCACCATCATAGGCGCCTCCCTTCGATGGATACGACACCACATAGTCATTTCCCGGCATATGGGGAAAGCCTTGAAACCGTGCGCCATTGCTGAATTTGGATTTACACGTGCTAAAATTTTTGTCGCATCCCGCGGTTAAAACCATCTCATCCCCAATCACGATGGGCTTAGGCATTGGGTGCCAAAGAAGAATACGCACAGTCTCTGCATTCTTTTGATGCTCTTTGATTTCTCCTTGGCGTCCAGAGTTTTCGCCGGTGTTCACGTCAACCACGCCTCGCGTAAACCATTGGTCAGCGTAAGAGCTGGCGCCAGCTAAAGTGAACTCTCGCTCCCCCACAATCGATGTCACTGTTGCTGTGGTTTGATACAAAGCATCCGTCAGATTGATGCCGCACCGGGATGACCCCAGTTCAGTATCACACGCATATTGAAACAACCGGCCAGAGGCTTGATTCAAGCGATGTGCAAGCCCGCGCACCTCCGCTCGAAAGCCGAGCGTGCCGCGCGACACTTCACCGATGTTACCCTTGCGCAGTAACACACGAGCTTCTGGCTGTTGCCAATTCACGCGCCAAATTTCAATCTCCGCATCATCAAAAACCCCGACCGCCAAATCAGCATCATTCAGCTTGTCAGATTCAAGCGCGCCAATGACATCAAGATTGTCAACAGCAAGCCCCGACTGGGCCTCAATGGCGCTTGCGGTAAACCCGGCGGCGGCTTCATAGACCACGCCTTCAAAGGAAAGCGTGACATCATGATCAGTAAAGCCCAATGGCAACTTGCCTCTGGGAGTTAGTTTCCAACAGTTGCAAAGTGTTGTTGTGCCTGTCAGTAGGTGGCTCTTGAGATCTGGATGAAGGTCGAGCATTAGCTTTTCACCTCGATCACTGGCAAGTTTGGGATTTCCCCAGCAGCAAATGCAGCAAGGTCAATTTTGAGCGCATCGGTGTCAAACCGCACGGGCACATCAAATTCATAACCTGCGGTGATCACATCTCCCGGTGCTGGCGTAGAAAAGCTATCAAAGGTGATGATGCCCGTTGCCGCGTCGCAATGATAACTTTCACTATCTACAACCATGTTATTGGAGGCGACAATAACACTTTCCCCAATGGGTTTTGTAATGGGCCGCGTATAGCTTTCCTCCCCTGAGGCATATGTTTTTTGCAACTGAAATGCCCGTCGCGTGCCATCGCCCGTTCCTAAAAATTGATCGTCTGGGGCAATGGTATGCGTGGGAAGGCAAGACTTGTAATCAATTGGATCATGCCATCGAAAACCGTACAGCTTCCCAAAGCGGGCCTCGAAAAAGGCAATGGCCACATGCAACTCATCAAGGGTCTTAATGCCATAGCCTGCCTCATACCGCCGACGCGAATGCGCCCACGGACTATTTCGTTCTTCATGCCCAGAGGCAAGTGTCACGATTTGCGTTCTGCGCTCCGGCCCTCCAACAGAATGTAAGGAAATGTCGGTAGGAAATTGAATGTCATGAAAACTCATGTAGACCTCCTTTCACGAACGTAGCTATTGGTTGCGAGAGGCGCGTGCGGTCACGCGAGCCACCATGGCCGCGACTTGCCCTTCAGCTTTTAGAAAACTGTCCGCATTAGGTGTGGAAATGTTCAAGGTCACTTGCCCGGCACCCCCTTGGGTACGGACCCCCAAACGGCCATCACGGCCCCGCGCCAAGGGCAGGATTGCCTCGGCCCCTGCTTCTCCCGCTAAGCCCGTTCCATTTTGCAATGGAAAAAGTGTGGGACTGGACACCACGCCACCGTTGGCGAAAGGCTCTAGAGAACCGTTAGAAAATACATTCCCCTTGGCACTGGGTATGAGGTTTTTCCATAGGCTGTCGAGACCACCAGAGCCACCTCCTTGGGAGAAGATTTGATCGAGCGCAACATCTGCAAGTTTTAAGGCAAGGTCGCTCAGAACATCGCCAACATCTTTCCCTTTTAAGATAATGTCAGAAAAAGCAGAACTTAGCGCAGTGCCCATGCGCTTGCTTTCTACACTGAGCGCACTCGCTTCCCGCGACACCGCTCCAATAGAATTCCGGCTTTGCGAGGAGAACCGGGCTGTATCCTTGTTGGCCATATCCAGTTCAACTCTGAAAAGTTGAAGGTTTTTTCTCAAATCATCTAGGGCCTTTTGATCTTCCAAAGCCATTGGGTTATCTCTCCACTATGCTGCTGTTGTCCGGGTATGCCTTCTGCAGGTCATCAAGTGTGCGGCGGTCCACATGCCCAGAAGTGGCCTCTCCCCCCAGCAACATTGAAAGATCCGCCACCCGCAGCTGCCAAAATTCATCCGGAGAAATTTTGAGATGCCCCGCACATGCACGTATCAAACCACGCCAGGGAAAGGGGCTGGTTCATCAACAACCTCGCGGGGGGCTGGGTCTGCGGCGGGGACCTGTGTATCGTCCAGCCCAAAAGAAATTTTGAGCAACATCGTGGCCGCACGGACTGCCCCTGCAAAGCCCCCGTCAAATTGGGCCGCCATGAGGGCCTCATCTTGGAGTTCTGCCCCACCGCCTTGCAGTCCTGCCCGCAAGACATTGGTCACATCGTTTGCACTCAAACCTTTTGCGGCAAATGTATCGACCAATGCGAGAATATTTTTCCCTCCGTATCGGTCTTCCAAGTCTGCCAAGGCCCCCAACGTAAGACAGAGCTTCTGCGGGGTGCCATTCATCTGGATGCTCATTTCACCTCTGTGTCGATTTACCATTATGAGGCCTCCGTGAACGTCAACGTACCTGCCGACTCCATCGATATTTCAAACGTCAATTCCCGGTCATGCTGCCCGCTAAATTCCAAGGCTGAAATCTGGAACAACCCTTCAAGTGTGCCGAAGTCCGGCAGAATGACTTGCCATGCCCGCAGAACGCCGGAAAAAAAGACCTGCCGTATTGCCGCATCAGCTGCCCCATCGGTAAACAACCCCGCCCCCGACAAGCTCGCACTGCGCACACCCGCCCCGGCTAACAGCTCACGCCATTCTCCTTCGGATTCTGAATGCGTGACATCGACGGTCCCTGCATTTAACGAAATGGACCGCGCGCGTAGCCCGGCAATGGTGACAAATGCACTTGATCCTGTGCTATCGAGTTTGAGGAGGAGGTCTTTGCCCCGTTGAATTGTCATAATGCTTTCCTGTCTTATAAATGAAACGGCTATGCGCTATGTGTCACCGCACGTAAGGTCAAGCTGCCCTTGGTCAACAAATCTTCTTGGTCCCAGTCACACTCAAGCTCAGTCACCTGCAAACTCACCAACACAGCCCCCGACACGGTGAGGGTGGTTTCTTCAAGGGCTGCTGCCAATGCGGAAAGAACTTGCTTTGCTTGTCCGCTGCCACGCCGCTGCGACCACACATTAAGTGTCACTCTATGGGCCGCACTTGCATTGCTATCCTCGCCTAAGGGGCTTGAGGTCGCCGCACCAAAGGTGACATAGGGGTAAAGCGCTGCCGTTGGCACTTCGTCATAAAGCCGCGCCCCGCCCAAGCTGATAGAGACATCGGGATCAGCGACCAAATGGGCGTATAGGGCTTTTTGTAAGGGCCAAAGCGAGACCATACTCATGAGACGCTCCTTTCGATACAAAGAACCTCTTGATAAACGCCGCGCTCTTCTACGTTACGAATGGCTTGGATGAGGAAAATGCGTTGGCCTGCACGAAAGCGCATTGTTGCCGTAAGGTCTGGCCTGTAACGCATCAAAACCTTATGGCCCATTTGAGCTTCCGGTTTGCCTCCACGGCTTTCCGCAAAACTACGCGCGGGGGTCAGGGCGGCCCAAATGGTTGCGACCTCCTGCCATGCATCGGCGACACCGCCGCCCCCATCTGCGCTGGTTGATAAGGCTTCGAGGATTAACCTATGGCGCAACCGACCAATCATAGGTGCATCTGGCGGTATGGACGCACCAGCTCCCCAACGCTTGCCGGCACAGGCATTGTCAGATCGGAAAGGGATGCCTCTCCCCGGTGCTCATACCAATGGGCGATGAGGTGCAATGTGGCTTGGCGCAGGGGGGCAGGTACATCCTCAACCGTATCTCCATAACCAGCTGTAAAATCGATGCATATACCGCTGGCCTCACGCAGAGGGGTTGGCCAGCATGCGTTTCGGTTGAGTGTCAGTTTTGCTTGGGCACCCAGTCCTAAATGACAAAACTCGGTTCCCACATCGCTCTTTGTGCCCGCCTCGTCCCACAAGCTAATGCGATCAAGAGACATGACCGGAGCCAGCGGCAGGTTGAGGCTGCGACGCGCCCCCCAGTCATCTACAATGAGAGACCACGATTGTGTGATCAACGCAGACCGAGTAATGGCCTCCACGGTGAGACGTGCAGAGGTAATCAATCCACCAATGAGCGTATCATCTGCCTCATGCGTCACCCGCACATGTGACTTTGCGGTCGTAAGCGTAATCGGCTCAAGCGCAGGGCCGCTCTTCAAGACAAGCGTCATGAAAGCCTCCTTCGTTAGGAATGAAATGAACGTGTGGCAAGAGTTACTGGAGTTACTCGATCACGAGGTCACTTTGAGAGGACCAACCAATGCCAGCGCAGACATGGGCACAGGCTCTTCACACACGCCGACAAAGTCGATGCGCACTCGGCTAAAACGGGTGCCCGGCACATACACTTTTCCATAAGCGTGCCCATCAAGTGATTGATCGTCTATACAGGCGAAATGGTTTGACGTGATTGTTGGCCCGACCGACACCGGAACAGGCATCCATACAGCGCCGCACTGAGACTGCTCTAACGACAGGTTTATGTGCCGGGCTTCATTCAATTTATTTTGGCATGTTCCGATCTGCACGACATGAGCAACCCATTGTGCATCAAGAGCGTCAACAGGCAGGCCAAATCTATCGGTGTCACTCAATGCGGGCGGCAAAGTTTGCAACAAGCGTCCATTGGAGAGCACCGGTGGGCGTCCGTCATCTCGTGTTATCATCTCTGTCATTGGCATCCTTCCCCAGTTGTCGGCCCTTATTGTCGCCGCCCCGGTTTGCTCCTGCGACAAACCGGGGCGCGCTCAACGTTGTTATGATGAGAACTTCAAGAGCTTAATCGCCTCGAAGTTTTGGACACCGCCGCCTACACGTTTGGTTGTGTAGAACAGCACATAGGGCTTGGCCGAATATGGATCGCGCAACACGCGCACCCCCACCCGGTCGACCACAAGGTAACCCCGCTTAAAATCACCGTAAGCAATGGCACACGTATCAGTCGCAATGGACGGCATATCCTCAGATTCAGCGACAGGCACATTCAACACACGCGACAGCTCGCCCGGTGTCAACGAGGGTTGCCAAATGTAATTCCCATCAGCGTCTTTGAATTTACGAATTTGGCTGAGTGTTTGACCGTTCATCACAAAGTGGCCATTGGCTCGGTATCCAGACTTCACCGAATAAATCAGATCGATCAATTTGTCTGCTGGATCAGACGTTGGAAAGCCCCCCGCCACGCCGGTTCCCAACACGCCCAACTTTCCCCACGTCCAGCTGTCGTTGTCCACCTGCGTATAAGCTAAAAAGCCTTTGGGTTTGGCAGTGCCGTCGCCGGTCACAAAGGCGGTACTTTCTTGCTCGGCAAATGCCAGTTGCACTTCTTCCGCCAACCATTGCTCAATATTGACAGCACTGTCGTCCAGTAGACTTTGAGTGGCCGCTGGCATCGCATAAATTTCCATCGCTGGAAATTCCAGCTCTGAGAGAACCGGCGTATCGGTTTCTGGGCGACCTGCGGTCTCACCCACCCAGCCTGTTTCTGGCCCCGAGGTAGCAAATGGTTTGCGGTAACTGCTGCCCCCAATTTGGCGCACACCCGAAATTGCCCGAATGGGTGAAGCTTGCGCCACGGCTCGGTCAATCATGGTTTCAGTTTCGGTGGGTACCAAATAGCCCCCGTCTGTGTCGCTCCCCGCAGATAAGGCTTTGGCTTCCAGAGGCCGCAATGTCGCAGCTTGGCCATTGCGCACATAGGCTTCCCATGCGGCCTTGTGTTCCTGTGTGGCGGGGTCAACGGGGCCGCCATTGCTCCCCAGCGGGGTGCGGCGCATGGAGAGTGTTAGGCCTTCAACCGTTTTTTGTTGGAGGTCGAGGGCAGAGTTGAGACGGTTGACTTTTTCTTCGGTGACCACATCTGCTGACAGCTTGCGTTCCAACTGAGCAAGACGATCATCGTTTGCGCTTTTGAATTCGTCAAAAGCTGACATAAATTCATCCACTGCGTCGCGGACTTCGTGCGGGGCGGGGTCTGAGAAAGAATGACTTTTTGTTTCCATTTGGGCAGGTTGGCCATCTGCAAAAAGACGCGTAAGACCACCGCTTCCGTTTTTCATGCGGATCGTTGACATCGTGTTTCCAGTTCTGTTTGGGTTCTAGGTTAAAGCTATCCGTTCACGGGCAGCTTCCAGCGTGCCAAGCACGCTCGTCCATCCCTCTGGGCCTGCGTCGCGCAGTGGTCGGAGGGTTTTGTAACCGCCCGCAATCAGCGCGCGGGCTTGGTTACGGCTCAGTCCGGCATCCCGCCGGAGGGAGTGTTCAATTTCGCGCGGGGTCGGCATCCGTGCCTCACCGCCCATGCGTTTGACAGAGCGGATCCGCGCATCAGGGTGCATGGGAAACGTCACAATTGAAATTTCCCAAAGATCAACTTCCAGCAAATGTCGCTGCCCCGTTTTTCGGTCGGTTTGTGCGCGTTTGGTATGAAACCCTATGGACAAACCATCTAGCGCCCCTGCTTTCATCAATGCATGGACTTCGCGGGCGCGGGCCACTTCCATCAATAGCCGCCCTTGCACATACAGACCGTTTTGGTCTTCCTGAATACGGTCCCACACGCCAATGGGTTCAGCGGGATCATGTTGAAAAAGCAATTTGACTCCGCCTGCTCCTCGTTGCGAAAGCGACTTGCTAAAAGCCCCTTTGCGCACCACATCACGGCCTAAGTCTTCTGCACCAAAGAGGCTGGCATAACCTTCGAACTGTCCGGTATCGCTCAGCTTACGGCATTCAAATGCTGCGCGTTTTTGCTCCAGAGAATTTTTTGCGAGAGATCTGGTCATGGCACTCCTGAAATCATAAAATGAACCGCAGTCGCTGTTCAACGCTGGGCTTTCGCCAAGTCATCCAATTTTTCTTCGATGCGCTGCAACGAGGTGCGCAGATGATGAGATTGCTCCTCTAGCCGGGCTGTTCGTTCCGCCCAACCCGATTGTGCTTGTGTAAGCCGTTCCACTTGCGCGAGGCGTTGCGTGGCTGCGCCCGCCCAACTTAATGCCCCCGCTGTTTGCATGAGAATGACAACGATCAAGGCAATCGGCACCCGCTTATCCAAATGCCATCTGCCCGCTTCATTTGGGGATGTACTCATTCTCCCCCCTGCCTTTCCCCGTAGCCAACGGCTTGGCGTTTTTCTGCGTCATCCAGAAAGCTTGCTTGGTTGAGGCGGTCCCATAGGGCATCTCGCTCGGCATTCAACGCGGGAATATTGTCCAAGTTATAAGACAGCTTCAGCCGCCCTTCATAGCGCGGGGCAAGCCAGTTCCCCAATGCGCGGGAGGCACGCGCCACCAGTGGCAGAACGGTTTGACGCCATAGCGCAACATTGGCCTCACGGTAATTGGCGTAGGTGTTATCCCCGGGGATGCCAAGCAACATCGGTGGCACGCCGAAAGCCAAGGCAATGTCACGGGCCGCGCCGTTGCGGGCTTCCGCAAAATCCATTTCCTTGGGAGATAGACTCATTTGCTTCCAATCCAGTCCCCCTTCTAAAAGCAAAGGCCGCCCTGCATTACCGCCTCCCTGGTGGTTGTTCTCCAGCTCCCCTTTAAGGCGCTCAAATTGCTCTTCAGACAAAAAGCGATTTCCATCCGCTCCTTGATAAACCAGAGCCCCCGACGGGCGTGCCGAATTGTCAATCAAAGCCTTGTTCCACCCGGCGGCGGCATTGTGAATATCAACTGCATAAGCTGCGGCCTCCATCGGCGACAAGCCATAGTGATCGTCCGTTGGGTGAAACATCCGCATGTGCAAAATGGCTGGGGCGTCGGTTTGATCAAATGAAATCGTGCGCCCTGCCACTGTGTATTCATACCGGGCAGGCCACCCTTGCATTCCGGGCACAACTTTCATGCGGTCTGGGCGTAAAACATGTAGTTCCTTCGGTGCACCCGAAATTTCTACAACCTCAAGATAAGCATTCCCGGCCACCAACAAATGTCCGTACCAATTTTCCAATAAATCCCCGCCTCCTTGAGCCGGGTTGGGCCGCGTCAGAACATCTAACAAGGGATGTGCATCCAGCTCTTGGCGGCCCTCGTGAAGCACCCAAGGTACAGACGCCGCTGCTTCCGCAATCACTCGTACACACCGATGCACGACGGGATTGCGCTCAAACCCTTCATGGGCAAAAGAGATATAGTCTCGGCCCGACCACACGGGACGCCCCATCATTTGCATGGCCACCAATGGACCGGTTCTGCTGGCCTTCACCTCACTCGGGCTGGCCGATTTGGCAGGCTTAACCCGTTGCAGTGCACGCGACAGCAAACCAGTAGCGGTTGCTCCCTTAGTCGTGGTCCCCATGATGTCTCCTTTGTGTCAATTAGAGGTTTCGAACACGGGGGCGCCCGGCCCCAGCTCCCATCAAATCGGTGATGCCCCAAACGAGCGCATCCATTCGGTCAGGGCTTTTGCGGGTCACACCCGGCACAAATTCACACAGCTGGTCTTCTAGTCTGGCCAATTGTCCCAAGTGATGCACCCGGCCTTGTTCGTACAAGGCTGCAACAGGTTCTGCGCGTATGGCCTTGCCTTTGGTTGCCCGCACCGCTCTAAAAGAAACATGCGGGGCGATTTGGCGCAAAACTGCCTCCACCATCTCTCCACCTTGATTGACCTCAGCGACCACTCGGTCTGCCTTCAAACGGTCAAACACGCCAATGGCGCGGCTGGCCCATTCAGCCGGTTTTAATCCGCCTTTGGAGAGGTCCTCCAAAACATAAAAGCCCCCTTGTGCATCCAAGCCCACGGCAACAATGCCGCATTCGTCGGCATCAGGACCACTTGTTACCGGCGGATCAATGGCAACTACAATCCGTATGCATGCTGGTGCTGTTAATTGGCGCCCCGCCTCAATAATATCTCTGGTCCATAGAGCATCTGGATTGTCTTCCAACAATTCTGCGTTCAATTCTTGCCGTCCCAGCCGCGTGCCCTCATAGGCCGTCACCACGCTGTCGAAAAATGCCTGTGCTAAATTTGCACGGTTTGCATAGGTACTTGCCCTGCTGATCACCGTATGCGGGTCCGCCATCAACTTTTTCAACAGCGGCACCGGACGCGGTGTTGTCGTCACCACTTGGCGCGGGCGCTCTCCCAACCTCAAGCCAAATTGCAACATGTCCCAACACGCTTGGCCGTATCGCCATTTTGCCAACTCATCACACCAAGCAGCATCAAATTGCGGACCGCGTAGGCTTTCGGGGTCGCTGGCTGAATACAAAGTAGCCACCGCCCCATTCCCCCAGACCAAACGATGGCGGGAAGGTTCAAAATGTGGCCGATCATTTGGCGGGGCAATGGCCAACAATCCCGATGGGCCTTCCACCATGACCGACCGCGCATCTCCGTAAGTTTCTCCGACCAAGGCAATGTGCTGGCAGTGTTCCTTTTGGGCCCGCACCCATTCTGCGCCCGCGCGCGTTTTTCCTGCGCCGCGCCCACCAAGTATCAACCAAGATGTCCAATCTTTCTTAGGGGCTAATTGGTCTGCGCGGGCCCAAAATGGCCAGTCGTGACATAAAAAAGATGCCTCTTGGGCACTTAAACTTTCAATCCATTTCTGTCGGGCGATGGAGCTTTGCAAGGCGACGGAAGCGGCGGTCCAATTCTGTTCGCATGTCTTCTGCGTCACCCATTTCTCCCTCGGTCAGTGCAAGCTGTTCTAACTTTTGTTCAGCAACGGCGTTCTTCGCGTCGGCAACCCGGCGGTCGTCCAGCTCAATCAATTTTTCCAAAGTGCGTATGAGCGAGGACAGTGTGCGGGCATCGCGTTCTCTATCGGCCGCTGTGCTTTGTTCAACACCGCTCCCAATGCTTGCCAGCCTCTCTTCGGCATCGGCAATATGGTGAGCGAGTAAATTATGCAGCCGTGTATGCAGACCGTCTTTTGTTTCCGCTTTGTCTTGGGCGCTCATGTGCGACGGCAGTATTTCTGGCGTCCCGTAGTGCTCCCCTTTCGCGGCCCGTGAAATTCGGCGGGCGGGCCATCCCTGTTTTTTGGCATGCGCAACAATGCGTTGAAAACTAATCCCAAACCGTCTCGCCAAATCCGCCAAGGGTTCAGTCGTTTCCAGATAGGCGCGCTCTATTTCATCCCACTGCATTTGTCCGATTGTACGTTTAGCTTGTGCCCGCTCAGGTGGGGACTGTGTTTTTTGAACGCCAGCCACAGGTTGCACGGCTGAAGCTTCGGCATCAGAAGGCTTCAATGCAGATCACTCCCAGAATGAATGCATAAGGTATCACCCCACCTGCGCAGGAGGATAAATCTATATGATGTTTGGAAAGTTGAACGCGGGGTGCGCTCTACCAGACACATTATCTGATATACAATGAATTGGGATTGCAGCGTTCGGATACAAGAGGGCGCGCTAAATATTTTTTAGAGGATGCCTAATCGCTCTTTTCATCTGTATCGGGATTAATTCCCTCACCCGGTTCATAGTACCCTTCAAAACCAACTGCTGGCCAATGCACGATGCGGCTTTCCCACTCTTCCATAGGCACGGTGCTTTCATGCACAACACGCCCACGGGCTGAGATGCCTGCTTGGTGAACGCTCTCTTGCTCACCAGACACCAACGGATGCCACCACGGCAAGTCTTCGCCTTCGGCAATCAATTTGTACGCACAGGTTGCGGGCATCCAATAAAGTTGGTCCACATTTTCAGGTGTAAGCGTTACGCAGTCTGGCACGCGGACAGAACGATTGGGATAATCCCCGCAGGCGCATGTCTCGCAATCGAGTAAGTCACATGCGATATCTGTGAAGGCGAGCGCGCCGCTTTCTTCGTCTTCTAGTTTCACCAAACAGCATTTGGCACACCCATCACAAAGGGATTCCCACTCTTTGCGGGTCATCTCCTGCATGGACTTGGTTTTCCAGAAAGGTAAATCGTCGGTCATTTGTCGCACTCTCTTCGTCGGTCCCCGTCGATAAGCCGAAATGAGGACCAGCGCAAGGGTAGCTTTCCCTCGCGCGGGCAAGGTTACGACTCAAAAGCTTGGGGTTAGCCCTTTTTGGCCGTTTACCATCGGCACACATATTGCTGATGAGGGCATGACAAGACCAATTTTTCGAGGCATTGTCTCAAAAGGGGACGAATTTGTATGCGTAATGGGCCAACACAGGCCGGGGGGCACGAAGAACAACCATATTTTCCAGCAATTGCTGGGGAAAATGAGTATGTGCGCACGGACGAGGGCCGCAACCGCCCGTCCCTCTTCTGGCGGTTTACGCTGTCCCTTTCCAGTCTACTTATCCTCCTCTCTGTCATTGGCGGGGCCTATTTTGGCTCTATTGTGCTGCCAAGCTTAGAAGATGACCTCATGCACCCGGCGATGCTCAACACACCGTCGATCCGCGTGTTGGACCGAAACGGGCGTGAACTTGGCGCACGCGGGGGACGATATGCGCCGATTGTGCCATTGCAGGACCTTCCCCCCTACTTGATAGATGCTGTGCTTCAAATTGAAGACAAACGCTTTTATTCTCATTGGGGTGTTGATGTGATCGCCATCACCCGGGCGCTTTATACCAATGTGTCAGCGGGTAGAGTGCTTCAAGGTGGCTCCACAATTACCCAGCAGTTGGCCAAAAACCTTTACCTCTCTAATGAACGTACTTTCTCGCGCAAGCTCAAAGAGCTGCTTTACACTTTCTGGCTGGAATCGCATTTTTCCAAAGATGAAATTTTGACGCTCTACATCAACCGGATGTATATGGGGGCTGGAAACTACGGTATGCAGGCCGCTTCCGAGTTCTATTTCAACAAAGACATCCGCGCTGTCTCCTTGGCAGAAGCGGCCCTTCTGGCGGGTCTTACGAAAGCACCCAGCGATTATGCGCCAACCAGCAGTTTAGAGCGCGCCCATGCGCGGGCCCGTGAAGTCCTAACTGTCATGGCTGCCTCCAATCGGTATGACCAACGCATCATTCGTCAATCCATTGCCAACCCAGCTCTGGCACGGGTGCAAATTCCGGTGCCTGAATCTCAATATTTTACAGACTGGGTCGCCTCTCAAGTCGATGACCTCGTGCCCAATTTTAACGGGGCTATTTTTGTCACCACAACACTAGACCCAGACCTGCAAAAAATTGCAGAAGAAGAAATCCACACCACTCTTAAAGAACAAGGTGAGGAATATTCGGTCACTCAAGGGGCCATGGTCACGCTAGAAAGAGATGGGGCCGTTCGGGCCATGGTCGGCGGGGCACGCTATCTCTCCAGTCAATTCAACCGCGCGACCCAAGCCAAGCGCCAGCCGGGTTCTGCGTTTAAGCCGTTTGTCTATGTTGCAGCGCTTGAAAAAGGTTTGCGCCGTGAAAACTATATTTCCGACGCGCCCATTACGATCGGGGATTGGAGCCCCAAAAACGCCAACAAAAAATATCGGGGACAAGTGTCCATTGGCGATGCTCTCAAATACTCCATCAATACCGCAACGGTCCGTCTGACCCGAAAGCTTGGGCAAGGCCGTGTGGCCAGAACCGCGCGTAAGTTTGGATTCTCCACCCCCATTCCGGCCCATGCTTCCATTGGGCTGGGCACGGCGGAAGTCACCTTGCTTGATTTAACCCGCGCCTATATTCCGTTTCAGGCGGAGGGGTTCCTGCCTCAAGCACATGGCATCACACAGATCACCGATTCTGAGGGCCGTATTCTTTATGAACATGACGACACCCCTGTACGGGTGATTAAGCGATCAACGGCACGGCGTATGACATATATGCTTTATCAAGTTGTTGCCTCTGGCACGGGTAAACGCGCCTCCATTGGTTCGCGTGCCGGTGCAGGCAAAACAGGCACCACCCAAAACCATCGTGACGTTTGGTTTGTCGGGTACACGCAAGACTATGTGACGGGCATTTGGTACGGCAATGATGATGAGACCCCGATGGAAAAAGCCTATGGGGGCAACATTGCAGCAAGCAGCTGGGCGCACGTCATGAAGGACGCCTACAAAGGCAAACGCCTCACCTCCCTTACGGGGGCTTGGAAAGCCCGTGCGGCGGTCCGGGACAAGTCTAAAGCCCAACAATTTTATGCCCGCTTGTCGGACCTTTTCCACACCACACGCCCCTTGCGGCCAGAGCGCCCAAATACAGGATTGGTTCGTCGGGGAGGCACATCTTATGAACGCCCTTAACATCCCCCACTTTTCTGCGCTTTCTGTTGGCATTAACGAGTTCTTTGAAACTTTTTTGGCGTTCCTTCCAATCATCTTTATAGTCCCCTCAAAGGTGACTACGCACGTTGGGGTATTTAATGAAACTCGCGCTTAAACTTGGAGCGGCTTTTCTCGTTTCAGTTTTTCTTGGATTGGGATCGGTCTATTGGTTTGTCGAAAAAAGTGACCTTTCCGGCACTGGCGGCATTGCTGTTGGGCCATGGACAACCAATGAAAAAATCGGCGATGTTGACGCGGCCCCCTATACCCGCGCCATTGTTGCCCGCCGGGGCCTTCTTGCCTTGAATAAACGAGAAACGGTTTATTTCAATGCGGAGGCCGATAGCTCTGGCACGCCGCTTGTCTCTAACTGTCGCTACACGGTAACGGGCAAACCGATTCCAACTGGCTGGTGGTCCATCACCCTTTATGGTGCGGATCATTATCTCGTCGACAATCCTCAAGGTATTTTTTCCCAGGCTAAGAACACAGTCACGCGCAATGCCGACCAGGGTTATGTCATTCAAGTCGCCAGCGCACCCGAAGGGCCGAACGGTATTCCGACGGGCTATAGCGACGGCGAAGGTGAGCGGTTCTCGCTGACCTTGCGCTTGTATAATTTGGAAGAAAACGCGGCGGAAGATTTATCCGCCTTGGTGTTGCCTTCAATTGAGAAAGGTGACTGCCAATGAGACAAACTTTTGTATGGTCCGCCGCTATCCTCACCTTAGCTGTCATCATTCACATCATCGGCATTTTTGCCGTCCCTAATGTCATTATGGGCACATTGATCTCTCGCGCGGGGGACGTTGGTGGGGTCAACACGATCGCCCATGGGAAACGCGCGGATGCCACCTCGCGCCAAATCGTGCGCCCCAGCCCAGACCTCGTTTATTCGATGTGTGTCTTCGACTTGAGCGAGGGGCCTCTCGCACTGTCCGCGCCGGTACCGGCTGATACCTATTGGTCCCTGTCTGCCTTCGATGACAACACCAATAATTTCTTCGTGGTCAACGACCGGCAAATTTCTACCGACCATGTTGAATTTGTGTTGGCCCGCGATGGCTATCAAGCGCCCACCCTAGGAGGGGCCCCTGTTATTTTAAGCCCAAGCGACACGGGGGTTGTGCTTTTCCGCACCCTGATCCAATCAGAAGATCAGTTTGAGGCCCTCAACCAGATACGCCAACAGGCGACCTGCGCACCGCTTTGAGGCCAAAGCTCAAGGTTTCCGGCTTAAACCCATGAGGGGTTCATAGCCAGACTTGCGCGTGCGGGTGCCGCTGATACACTTGCCAAAACAATTCTCTGCTCAAAGGGTCGCTTATGTCTCGGCAAACACTCATACGCATCTCGATTGCACTTTTCGTTCTGGTCATTCTGGGAAGCCTGTTTTCCCTGATGACAGGCACACAAAAAGGGCAACAGGCTCAAGGCCCTGATGGGGCTAAACGGTCTGGCCAGACTGCATTGCGCGATGTTTCCTTTGCAACAGATTGGAAAGCTCAAGCAGAGCATGGTGGCTTTTACCAAGCCCTTGCCAAAGGTTTTTATGCAGACGTTGGTCTGAACGTCACCCTGCTTCAAGGGGGGCCGGGGATAAATGTGCCTCAGCTGCTCGTCACAGATACGATCGATTTTGGGATTGGCTCCAACAGTTTCATTCCCATCAACATGGTTGAAGCCGGAGCGCCAGGTAAAGCGGTGATGGCGGTTTTTCAAAAAGATCCGCAAGTTCTCATCACCCATCCGCGTGCAGACATCAAAAACATCGCAGACATGAAGGGTCACCCCATCATGATTTCAGACTCCGCCATCACGTCCTTCTGGGTGTGGCTACGTGCAGAGTTTGACTTTGAAGACACGCAAATTCGCAAATACAATTATAATTTGGCGCCCTTCATTGTAGATCCAAATGCAATCCAGCAAGGATATCTGTCTGCCGAACCCTTTTTGATTAAAAAAGAAGGTGGCTTTGACCCTACTGTCTTCTTGATGTCAGATGCCGGATATCCCTCCTATGCCACTATGGTGCTGGCCCGCAATGAAATGATTTTGAGCGAACCTGAGGTTGTGCAAGCCTTTGTCGATGCGACCATTCGCGGTTGGTATGATTATCTTTACGGCGACCCGACACCGGGTAATGCACTCATCAAGCGCGACAATCCGGAAGTGGATGATGATACGATCTCGCAAGCCATTGCTAAGATGAAATCCTACGGCCTTGCAGACAGCGGGGATGCCTTGGACCACGGCATTGGTGCCATGAACCATGCACAATGGTCACGCTTCTATACGGTAATGGCGGGTGAAGGTGTTTGGGAACACGATGTTGAGTTTACGAAGGCCTATACGCTTCAATTCGTAAACAAAAAAACAGGCATGACGTTAAAGCAGGAATTGTTGGAAAAATAATGTCGTCAGTTCCCACGCCTGCAATTTCTTTTGATCAACTTTGTAAATCCTATCCGGCAACAGGTAACCGCTCTCAGATTGCGTTGGGGCCACTCACGGGCGCTATTGAGCAGGGAAGCTTTGTCTCTCTTGTTGGTCCGTCTGGGTGCGGCAAATCCACTGCCCTTAAACTTATTGCTGGGTTGCTTACGCCCTCATCGGGCAGCGTGTCCCTGCACGCCTCTGACGACCTATCTTATGTTTTTCAAGATGCGACGTTGATGCCGTGGGCCAGTGTTTTTGACAATGTGTACCTCCCATTCAAGTTGGCAGGTGCCGCCCGCGCAACGGTTGAAGACAAGGTTATGGCGTCTTTAGAACGGGTGGGGTTGGCAGACCGGGCCCATGCTTTTCCGCGCGAACTCTCCGGCGGTATGAAAATGCGGGTCTCTATTGCCCGCGCCCTCATTACAGAGCCCAAGGTCCTCCTCATGGACGAACCCTTTGCCGCCTTAGATGAATTTACCCGCGAGAAACTGGACGATGACCTACTGGCTTTATGGCATGCACAAAAGTGGACGGTGCTTTTTGTGACCCATTCTATTTATGAATCTGTCTATCTTTCGCAACGTGTCATGGTTTTAAGCCAGACGCCGGGACGCCTTATTGGCGATGTCGTGGTCGATGCGCCCTATCCACGCGACCAAGCTTTTCGTGAAAGCGCCGCTTATTTCGATGCCTGCCGTGCGGTGAGCACTGCCATGCGGATGCCCGCGCCTTCGGCAGAGGTTTCATCATGAGCAACCGCAGCGCGTTCCGCATCTATTCGATCGATACGCTTCTCATTCCAATGTTGGTCGGTGGGTGCGTTCTGGGCCTGTGGGAGTTTCTCGTGCATATCAATGACGTGCCTGAGTTTGTCCTTCCCTCCCCCACGCGCATTGGGGCTAGCTTGCTCGAAGATGGTCCCTCTCTGCTCGGCTCGCTTGGGGTGACCTTAAAAATCACCCTTGCGGCTTTCTTCCTCGCCCTTGTTGGCGGTGTGGGTTTAGCCGTGCTCTTTTCTCAAAGTCGTACGTTGGAGATGGCCCTTTTTCCTTATGCCGTCATTTTGCAAGTGACCCCCGTTGTGGCCATCGCGCCGCTGGTCTTGATTTGGGTGGGTTTTGACCGGGCGCAATTGGCCCTTCTCATTCTGGCGTGGATCATTGCCTTCTTCCCGATCCTCTCAAACACTGTGTTGGGGCTTCGCTCTGCGGATCACAATTTACGCGACCTATTTCAGCTCTATCACGCCAGCCGTTGGCAGACCTTACGCCACCTATTGCTGCCTGCTGCCCTGCCGCACATCTTATCTGGCATGAAGGTTTCAGGCGGGCTGGCGCTCATTGGCGCCATTGTGGCCGAGTTCGTCGCCGGGTCTGGCACTTCGTCTGGGCTGGCGTGGCGCATCATTGAAGCGGGGAATCGACTGCAAATCCCCAAAATGTTTGCCGCATTGGTTTTGCTCTCCCTCACTGGCATCGTCATTTTCTTTGCCCTTTCGATGCTTGAGCGGGTTTTATTGCGACGTTGGCACGAAAGTGCGGTCATTCGTGAGGGTTAGAGCCAAAAACCTCATAATAACAATATTTTGATGTGATATATTTATTTTCACACAGCCATTGACGTGCAATATAAAAAACACCATCTTCTGCAGCATATGCGGGACATTCACCAGCTTTCGGTATAGAAGTCCCAAAATCACTGAACAGCTGTACTGGAGGATGCTGCATTGGCACAGCACAGTAATAAATTAGCGAAAATTCAGGCTGTCACGGCCAACCGCCTTTTGGATGGGCATGTGGTGTATTTCACCGCAGAAGGCCAATGGTCTGACTGGGTGGATGATGTAGTTCTGGCCGACGGCAAAGAAGAAGCGGATGCCTTGCTTGCAAAAGCTCTCCCGTCCGTAGAAACACGCCATATTGTGGATCCCTACCTTTTTGAAGTCGATCAAGAAGACGGCAAAATGGTTCCCAAAAGCGTGCGTGAGAAAATTCGTATGGCAGGACCGACTATTCGTTTGGACCTTGGCAAACAAGCAGCGGTGCGGTCTTAAACTTCGCGCCCCGTTTGAATGCACATACTCAATGAAATGAGTGGATACCGACATGTATCGTTACGACCAATTTGACCATAAACTTGTTACGGAACGCGTAAACCAATTCCGTGGACAAGTGTCCCGCCGCATGAGCGGAGAAATGACCGAAGATGAGTTTAAGCCGCTCCGGTTGATGAATGGCGTTTATCTCCAGCTACATGCCTATATGCTGCGCGTTGCGGTGCCTTACGGCACGCTGTCGTCGGTACAAATGCATAAGCTTGCCGACATCGCAACGAAGTATGACAAAGGCTATGGCCACTTCACCACGCGCCAGAACTTGCAATATAATTGGCCTGCGCTTGAAGACCTGCCGAAAATTCTCGATGAATTGGCCGAAGTCGAAATGCATGCCATTCAAACCTCAGGCAACTGCATTCGCAATGTCACCGCTGATCAATATGCAGGGGCGGCCGCAGATGAGATCGACGATCCTCGGATTTGGTCTGAAATCATTCGTCAATGGTCTACGTTCCACCCGGAATTTACCTTCCTGCCACGCAAATTTAAGTTTGCTGTCACCGGCTGTTCAAACGACCGCGCCGCCATCCGTGTCCATGACATTGGGATTGAGCTTGTACGCGGGAAAGACGGCGACGTTGCCTTCGACATTCACGTGGGCGGTGGCCAAGGCCGCACCCCTATGATTGCCAAGCTGATTGGCGAAGCCATTTCGCGCGAAGATTTGCTGGCTTATCTTGAAGCCACCTTGCGCGTCTACAATATGTCTGGCCGTCGCGATCATCTTTACAAGTCACGCATCAAAATTTTGGTACACGACATTGGCGCAGAAGAAATGAAACGTCTGGTTGAAGAAGAGTTTGCCCTCGTTAAAAAGCAAGGGGTGCTGCAACTTCCGCAAGAAGAGGTTGACCGCATTCGTGCCTATTTTGCGGCACCGGACTTTGAAACTCTTGATGCTGAGTGCCCTGAACTCGACGCCGCAATGGCGTCCAATAAACGCTTTGCAGCATGGGTCAACACCAATACAGCGCAGCACAAGCAAGCAGGTTACACCATTGCCAATATCTCGCTCAAACCCATCGGCGGGGTAGCGGGTGATGCCAGCGACGCGCAGATGCATGTTGTGGCGGATGTGGCCGAGAAATATTCTTTCTCAGAAATTCGTGTCACACACGAGCAAAACTTGGTGCTTGCACACGTTAAAAAATCAGACTTGCTTGCTCTTTGGGAAACCTTGGAAGCAAACGGCATGGGCACACCAAATCTAGGATTGATTACAGACCAAATCGTCTGCCCTGGCTTGGACTATTGTGCACTTGCCAATGCGCGCTCCATTCCCATCGGTCAGGAAATCACCGAACGGTTTGCCGACTTGGACCGCCAACACAACATTGGCGAGCTGAAGCTGAAAATCTCTGGGTGCATTAATGCCTGTGGCCACCACCATGTGGGCCACATTGGGATTTTGGGTGTCGATAAAAAAGGCACCGAATACTATCAAGTCACTCTGGGCGGCTCTGCGGATGAAATCACATCTGTTGGTAAAATTGTTGGCCGCGCCTTTACCGAACATGAAATCGTAGATGCGATCGAGACGATTGTTGAGGTTTATCTCGACCTGCGCGAAAGCCCTGACGAGCGTTTCCTCGATGCCTATCGCCGCGTAGGGATTGCCCCATTCAAGGAGAAATTATATGCCGATAATTAAAAAAGGCGAATGGGTCTCCGACGAGTGGATCTCCGTAGACGATGAAACAGACCTGCCGGTAGAAGGCGATGTCCTCGTCTCTCTGACCCGCTATCAAGAAAACGCCGCCGCCCTCACCGCGCGGGCAGGCAAGCTTGGTGTACGTCTTGAAGCGAGTGAGCCGCCAGAAGCGATTGCCGATGTGGTTGGGTCTTTTGACCTCATCACCGTCGACTTCCCCGCCTTCAAGGATGGCCGTGGATATTCCTACGCTCGCCTCCTGCGGGAGCGGTTTGGATATACCGGCGAGCTGCGGGCTGTTGGCAATGTGTTGCGGGATCAGCTTTCTTTGATGTGGCGCTGTGGGTTTGATGCCTTTCACGTCAACCAATCGATCACCCCGGAAGTTTTTGCGGAGTCCATCGGAGAGCTTTCGATTGCGTATCAACCGACAGGCGTGACCAAAGATACGGTTATGAATGCACGCCACAAATAGCGCTTTCAAGCCTTCCATAAAAGACAACCTTCAAACCGGGCTGCCTATGCAGTCCGGTTTTTGGCTATATTCCTGCGATTTCAAGAAAAATACAGAACTGTTAAAATCTGCACTATCTATTTCAGGCTTTCCAAACATACCCGCCCTTATTGTGTCATCTGACAGCTAAGGGGTTAGTGAAATGAGTATGATGATGAGAGCAAGAGTACGTCCAAAACACAAAGGGTCCATCGCACAAGTTAGCGCGGGTCTATTGCTTGTTTTATCTGTGACCGGGCTAACAGGTTCCGTCGATGCCAAGGGGTTTATGGAGCATAACACTGCGCGCCATGGGGGAGACTACAAAGTTATCTCACTCGACAAACAAGGGCCAAACAGTTGCCTGCGTATGTGTGAAGCAGATAGCCAATGCCAAGCGTGGTCCTTTGTCAAACCGGGCGTTGAAGGCCCAGAGGCAAAGTGTCGGCTTAAAGTAACCGTCCCATTTCGTTCTGAAAGCCCTTGCTGCATTTCTGGTGTCAGCCTTGGCTCAAGTGCACCAGGTCGCCGTACTGGCTACTAAACCACACGCCAGCCCATGCCTACGCCCCAAGTGCGGGGTCTGGGCTGAGCGTTTCAATGCCGGGGGCCAGCTTTGGTCCTTGCAGCCCGTGCGGAATTGCTCCGCCTACAGCATTTGTTAGCATGGTGCTATGGCGCTGACGTTGTCCCGCGAGATGTGTCACCCGGCCTGCGAGATCTTTAAGAGTTTGTTCGACGTTTAGCAATTTTGCCGGTTGGGCCACTGTTGCGGTTGCCATCACCAATGCATGTTGGTAAGCGCTCACACGGAAAACCATTTCCTGCAATGTGCTGTCCATCACCGTCGCATTTTCATCTATGCGCAACATTAGCTCGACTGCTTCAGCCACCTTATCGCTGCGCTCCAATGCTTTGCTCCGTGCCAAGCGGCCCATCACTTCTAGTCGGTAGAGGTCTGCACCGGTGATGCGCATGTTGATGGGCATAAAGTTATCCATCAGCAATAAGTCTTCGCGAATATGAGTGTGCATTGCGATGAGCAGGCCTGTTGGGCTGTCATTGTGCATTTGGCGCATATTCTCGTAATATTCTTTTTCTTCACCTGCGATATGTTTTTCCTGCGGTTCATCTACCCCGTCAGATATCAGCAAGTTCAAAGCAACGAGCACTTCTTCTTCGTCGCTGGTTCTTTTGGGACGCACCAGTTGCTCGGCCATCGCACGCTGTTGAATTTCGTCATTGCTCAGGGGCAAACGGGAGTTCTTTTTTGGGCTGAGCATATCAAACGGCAAATGTTCGACAAGGCTCACCACTGTGTCGCCAAATCCGCCGGTTGTCGCCCGGCCAAGGTCTGCTTGTTGCACGCACCCCGACAGAGCCAACGCCCCCACCATCATGAGGCTTGTTTGTCGCCACCCAAATCGCACTGCCGTCATCACTGAACGCCTTTTGCCAACACACGCCACGGTCGGGGAAACGCGGGTTTCTACATCCCGGCCCTATCCCACCGGGGTTCATTTTACGCAGCAACACTTAGAACATGATTAACCGTAGAATTTTTGCCCCAATTGAGCGATAGATTGCCTCCCAGCTTAAAAGGAGGGAACATGACACAGGTTGTAGAGCAGACAATTCGACCCATGCGCGGCAGAAAGCTGCCCGCTTTTGTTCTGTGTGCTTCTCTTGTGCTTGTGGCGCTGGGGCTTACCCAGCCGGCTTTAACTGTGAGCGCTTTTTGGGTTTACGACACCCAAATTTCTATTTTCCAAGGTATTCAGAGCTTTTTTAATCAAGGGCAAGTGGCCCTTGGCTTGCTCGTGCTTGCCGTTTCGGTTGTCTTTCCCATTCTAAAAATTCTCATCAGTCTGGCGGCCTTGCTTGTGGCCCAACCGGGAAAAGTAGGCACAGAAAGGCTGTTAACCGGCCTTATTTGGCTAGGAAAATGGTCCATGACCGATGTGTTCGTGTTCGCGTTGATGGTGTTGGTGCTCAATGGGCAAATCATTTCAAGTGCCGACATTCACCAAGGGGTGGCGTTGTTTGCCGCCGGTGTCCTGCTCTCTGCTTTGGGCACTTCCATGGTGCGCCGCCGATTGAAGCCTTTGCTCTAAATTTTCCCTAAAACCGGTTCAGGGAAAACTCTGCAAGCTCCGCACGCTCCTGCGCGCTCAACATGGTCACATTTTTGTCGGCACTGATTTCGCGCGCAATAAGATCTGCCGAGCCTAAGGCAAGTGTCCACCCCAGCGTACCGTGGCCTGTATTCAGATAGAGGTTTTCAATTTTTGGCACGCTGCCCAATATCGGGCTGCCATCGGGTGTCATGGGGCGCAGGCCGCACCAATACTCTGGCTTACCTAAGGTGCCCGCTGCGGGAAACGTGGCGGTCAGGGCGTCCAGCACACCTTCGCCGCGCTTCTCGTCGAGGGTCAAATCATACCCCCCCACTTCGGCTTGTCCGGCGGCACGCAAAGTTGTGCCGAAGCGTGACACCACAATTCGGCGAGCTTCATCGGTGATGGACACATTGGGAATACCAAGTGCAGCTGGGTTTGCCTCCAATGTCACCGAATACCCTTTGACCGGCCAAACGGGCAGCCACTTCCCAATCACTTTACCTAAGTTTGGACTGGCGACACCGGCAGCCAGCACCACAACATCTGGCTCATAGATTGTTCGATCCGTATGGACTTTGACGATCCGTCCGGCTTTCGTTTCCAGCCGTGTCACCTTTTCATCAAATTGGAATGCCACACCCTGAGCGGCTGCGTGCGCGGCTAAGGTGCGCGTAAACAAAAATGCGTCTCCGCTTTCGTCACCGGGGGCAAAAAGCCCCCCCGCGATTTCGCCTTTTTGGTGGGCTGCGCCCAAAGCAGGCTCCAGCACCGCACACTCGGCGGATGAAAGCCGTTGTTGTTCCACACCCTCCGCTTCCATCAGCGGCATGGTTTCCATGGCCTCCGTCAGCGCTTTGGTTGTTGGAAAAATGCGTAAAATCCCCGCCCGCTTATGGGCAAACTCGATGGGGCTGCCTTCCGCTTCAAACTGCGCCAAAAGCCGGTGCATTTCCGATTGCGACCGCAACGCCAACTTTAGATTGGGGGAAATGCGTTCTATTCGGGCTTCTTGGGTACAGCGTTTTGAAAACTTCCATAACCATCGAAGCTGGCGCACGCTGCCAGTGAGACGCAGGCGAAAAGGGGCGTCATATTGGCCCATCCACTTCAAAGCTTGCAGGATCAAACCGGGGCCGGCCCATGGGGTCACTTCGCTGGCCCCCAATTGCCCCCCGTTTGCGTGGCTGGTCAAAGATGCGGCGGCTGAACTGGCATCGATGACGGTCACGTCATGGCCTTCTTCTCGCAAACGCCACGCGGTTGTTACACCCACCACGCCTGCACCAATAACAACGGCTCGCATTTTGTGTTCCTTAGTCATCGCTCATAGGCCCTCTTAACCCTATCGCTCAAACGACTCAAAGAGGGGATGCTTCTAATGTAAGGCTTTGGGGAAAGTTTTCGAGGGGAAGAACGCGCGGGGGAGCCATTCTGGACCATTTGTCACCTGTTGGCGCTCAACAGGTACTCATCGACAGTTCAAAATCCGTGCTGATGTCCCGCACGGCAAAAGCTAGGACCGGGGTGCTTAGGCTAGGTTTTAGGGTTTCATCTCACACCCGGCCTTTAGTCCGTCAAATCACGGCACCCTGGCCAAGATTCCTCAATCAAGTCGCACAAGCTGTTTTTGGTTTCCAGTGTCAGCTTGTCCTCAGACGATGTTTTAGCGGTGACAAGCCCAGACGTTTCCAGCTTCGCCTCTTTCGGGCGAAACGGCAAAATATCTGCCGACGTTGGACGGTATATAATTCTTTCGGCCTTTTTAGGCTCGAGCTTTATAATCTGTACCATGTGACCCTCGCATTTTTGCTTTCGGTCCCACACCTGATTGTCGCTTCCCTACTTTGTAGTCTCGGCTATTTATGATGAATGGTAGGTTAACGAGTCAAATTATCTAGATCATTGTATTCCAAATACTGCGTAATCAATATTTTAGCATTGGCTGCTCCCCCCTTAGAATAATTTTAAGTGCATTTGCAGAGGATATATTTCCCTAAAATTAACGGCGTCTCGGCACCCCATCTTAATACTTCCAGAGCACCATGAGCCCATCGGAAAGATGACTATAGAGCGGGTGCATGACCGAGTTTTCACGTCTACAAGAATTGGTAGAATTAGCCAAAGAACCATCAAGCGAAAAACGCCGGAAATTATTGCGGGGCGTGACCGATATCTTTTTGGACGAACCGGATCAATTTGAGGCAAAAGAGAAATCTCACCTTGATCACATCATGACGCAAGTCGCTGGTGAAATGGAGCGCAAAGTGCGCGCCGAACTTGCGCACCGTTTGGCAGATGTTCCCAATGCTCCGGTCAATCTTTTAGTCGATTTGGCCAATGACGACATTGAAGTTGCTCGTCCCGTTTTAGAGCGCTCCACTGCGTTGGGGGATGATCACCTCTCCGCGATTGTATCAAAGCACAAAACCTCCCATCTCGCGGCCATTGCAGGGCGCCAAGATGTCTCAGAAGATCTCAGTGATGCGCTCGTAGAGTCTGGCGATGAAGCTGCCCTCTCCACGTTGGTTCAAAACACCGGCGCGCAGATTAATCGCGTGACGATGAGCAAAGTGGTGGAAAAAGCCGAACAGGTAGAAGCCCTTCATGCCCCCCTGCTCAATCGGACGGATATGCCTGCAGATTTGATGCATGACATGTTCTGGTATGTCTCCTCGCAATTGCGTGAGAGAATATTGTCCAAGGCCCAAGACCTCGACCCGGCGGTTGTAGATGAATTGCTGGCCGCCTCTGAAGCCAATGTGGTGACGAGTGTTCAGGCGGAGAAACCGCGCCTGTCGCAAGCCCAACGCTTCATCAACCGCAAAGCTGAAAATCGAGAGCTGAATGAGGCTTTGCTGGTGCAGCTTATTCGGGAAAACTTATTACCGGAATTGGTGTGTGCCTTTGCCCGCTTGACGGAACTTGACGAACGCACGGCCAAACGCATTCTGTTTGATAAAAGCGGCGAAGGCTTGGCCGTTGCCTGCAAAGCCTCGCGGTTCGACCGGGCAACGTTTTCAACCTTGGTCTTGCTCGGCTCTACAGATAAGTCTCGGTCAATGGATACGACCTATCACCTGCTGGCCTTATACGACCAAGTGCCCACGGATGTCGCCCAGCGCACCATGCGGTTTTGGCGTATCCGACGTCAAACAATGGACAAAGCCGCTGAGCTACAGTCTCCGGCGGCTCCTATGCCTTTACGGGTGGGGTAAAGTTTTCAGGCGCGTCGAGAACAGGCATGGATTCCACATAAATAGATTGGCTTGGGAATGCAAAACCGGTCCCAGCTTCTTCCACGATGTCTTTTATTTTGAAGGCCAAGGCCTCTTTGATCTCGAGCCACTGTCCCCAATCTGTGGTTTTGGTAAAGCAGTACAACATCACATCAATGGATGAGGGGCCAAAGGAGTCCACGCGCACAAATTGTGCAACCTCAGGCGGTTGGGCAAAGTCTTCATGAGTGCTGATGTAGTCTTGAATGCCATTGCACACGGCCGCAAGCTGTTCAGCAGAGCTGCGATATTCCAACCCAATCATCCAGTAAATCCGGCGATGAGTCATGGCTGAGAAGTTTGTGATGGCGGCATTCGACAATTCTGTGTTCGGCACAAATACAGGCGCTTTATCAAAGCGACGGATATGCGTGGAGCGGAAGCCGATTGCTTCAACAGTGCCTTCCACAACCCCGTCCACCTTAATCCAGTCACCTTTTGAGAAACGCTTCTCCACCAAAATAGAAAGCCCCCCGATCAAATTCTTGAAGAGGTCTTGAGCGCCCAAGGCGACGGCCACACCAAACAGTCCAAAGCCTGCAATGATGGGGGCGACCTGAATGCCCCAGAGTTGCAAAATGGTTGCGACACCGACAAAAATAATTGTCCATTTAGCGCCGGTGATAAGCCAGTCGATCATTTCGCTGGTCAGAACGGTTTCTAACTCTTGCAGCAAAACTCCCAGCGGCGTGATCGCATTCCGCAAGCACCAGAAAATCGCAATGGCAATGAGTGAACGTGTGGTGTTGTCCGCCACTTCGCCCGCCGCTCCAGCAAGGTTCAAATATTGAAACGCGAAGAACACCCCAAGAATAATGAAGACAAATCGCAAAGGCTCTGACAAAGCAGAATGCAACATGTCGTCGGCTTTGGTTGAGCTGTCTGCAACCCACCGGTCAATGTAGGAGAAAATAAAACGCGAAAACAAACCACGCAAAATATAGAAGCCAAGGAAGATGCCGAAGGCGATGATCATATCGCCGAAACTATAGCCCATAATGCCTGTGTTCCAGACTTCGCGAACAGTATCCCAGAGCTCTGCAAGACTGGTTGGTACACTTTCAAACATTGCATACTTCCTTGGTGTCATTATTTTCAATCAGATAAAGAGCGTCTCACGAAAAGGCGACACCTTTATTTTCCAGATGGTGCCGCATGGCGCTCTCGTGTTGCGGAGAACGTGACTTTAGGGAACTTCTCTTCGGAATATCCAAGTTCCCACTGGCTCTTGGCCATGAACACCGGTGCCCCGTCTCGATCTTCAGCCATGTTGCCCTTGTGCCCATCCATGAAGCGTTCCAATTCTGCCTCATCTTCTGCTGACACCCAACGGGCGGTATCAAAAGGAGATGGCTCCAAGCCAACCTTGATGCCGTATTCCACTTCAATGCGCTCGACCAAAACTTCAAGTTGCAACTGCCCGACAACGCCGACAATCCAGCTCGCCCCGATTTGCGGTTTGAAGACCTGCGTCACCCCTTCTTCGGCTAGGCTTTCTAGCGCACGGCGCAAGTGTTTTGCCTTCATCGGGTCATCCAAGCGGACACGGCGCAGCATTTCAGGGGCAAAGTTTGGAATGCCACTGAAGACTAAATCTTCGCCCTCGGTCAGTGTATCACCCACCCGAATGGTGCCGTGGTTGGGAATACCAATAATATCGCCGGGCCATGCTTCTTCCACAATTTCCCGGTCTTGTGCAAAAAACAAAATGGGATTGTGAATGCCGATGCTCTTGCCGGTAGAGGACTGTTTGAGTTTCATTCCCCGTTTGAATTTTCCCGAACAAACACGCATGAAGGCAATCCGGTCACGGTGGTTGATGTCCATATTGGCTTGCACCTTAAAGACAAATCCCGTCACTTTTTTATCGTCTGGCTCGACAACACGTAGATTGGTTCTTTGCGGCAAAGGCGGCGGTGCCATCGATGCGACGGCATCCAATAGTTGCTTCAAACCAATTTTACGCAAAGCGGATCCAAAGAACACCGGGCTTAATGCCCCCGCGCGATAAAGCTCCATGTCAAAAGCTGGGTTGGCCTCCACCGCCAATTCGGCTTCTTCTTTATGGGTCTCAAATTCCTCGGCGGTCATGTAGTTGAGCACTTCATCACTGTCCATCGGAATGGGGGCAGGATGAACCTCACTGTCCTTTGTGAACGGAATGAATGTTTTGTCTGCCATGTTGAAAATACCACGCAGCAAACCGCCCGTCCCGCACGGCCACATCATCGGCGCTGTATCCAGCGCCAACCGGTCTGCAATTTCTTCCATCAGCTCAAAGGGGCTTTGGCCTTCCCGGTCCACTTTGTTGATGAAGGTAATAATGGGCACATCGCGCAGGCGGCAGACTTCAAATAATTTCAGTGTTTGGGCCTCAATACCTTTAGCCGCATCAATGACCATGATCGCGCTGTCGGCCGCGGTCAGGGTGCGGTAGGTATCTTCAGAGAAGTCTTGGTGACCCGGCGTATCAAGCAGGTTACAAATGACGCCCTCATATTCAAAGGTCATCACGGCGGAGGAAACGGAAATCCCCCGTTCTTGCTCGATCTTCATAAAGTCAGAACGGGTGCGGCGGGCTTCGCCTTTTGCGCGCACCTGACCAGCCAAATGAATGGCGCCCCCCATCAGCAATAGGTTTTCCGTCAATGTGGTTTTACCCGCATCAGGGTGACTGATGATTGCGTAGGTCCTACGGCGGCGAACCTCTTCTGTTTGAGGCTCTTTTATAAGGTCTACAGCATCACTCACGGCGGTTCTCCGGTCACACGCGGTGACACAAGGCTTGAGGTGGCGTCAAATGGGGTCAATTCGGCGCAATCTAACCGAAGGGGCCGCGTTCGGCTAGAGGCCATGCCTTCGATTGCCGCACAAACAGCAAATAGCCTACGTGACGTGATCCCAAACCGCTTCATCGATGACTTCCATCGATAATTCCCCCATTTCTTGAATGGCGGTGAGCGCTAAAAAAGTTTCACTGGGAATGGTCGTATAGGTGAGGTGAACGATGTCTCTTTTGATGTATTTACGCAGTGCATTGATGCCAAAGTTGCGAAAGAGTAAGTGGCACAACATGAAAAACCGCTCGGGCCGTTGCAGGGCATAAGCCGGGTTTGTTTGCAACGCTTCTGTGAGCAAATTGATGATTTGCTCTGGCATCAACTCTTGTGCCTGCTCAGCGGGCAACGGAAACGCTGTGTTTCCAATAGGATCCGTTGCTGAGGTCAAAGGCATGACCTGCTCGTTGTATAAAAATAAATCCATCATTCCACTTCCTGTGGCGATCCAATCCCGTTCAAAACTTGGCAAACTCCAGCCAAAACCTCCCAAACCGAGAGAGACGCGCCCTGCCTGATTGGCCCTCTATACGCGTGGGGGCCAGTATCAGCTAAAACCATTGAACAAGTTTGAACGTGGCCTAAATTCCCGATGATTTGGTTCAATTGATGTAGCGCATGGCTCTTTTCGAGCCAGGCCCTATGCTGCTATTATCGAAATATTGAATTTTATATCACTTGCAAGGAGATCTGTTATGGCCACTGCCAGAGAGGTTGCGACGAAACATATTAATGCGCTGATGGACGAGATCAATGAGCTGAAACTGTCGCGGGATGCGGTCGCCCGCATCATGCTCGAAAAAGCGATCGCGATCTATCGGGAAGAGCGGGACATTGAGGACATTGCTGCGGAGCTTCAAGGTGCCGCTGAGAACCTCGACCCAGATGCAGACTTTATGTTTATGCGGCCCTAAATGTTTATGGGCCCTAAACTAGGCCCTGTGCAACGCGTGTCCTGTCACAGGGCGCGCGTTTCTATTTTATAAATGGAAACAATTCGGCAGAAAAAGGCGTTATTCTACGGGTTCTTGTAAAAAATGACGGCCTTGGCGGTCATCTATCTCCACAACCCACACATCGGGATCAAATCCCATTTGGCGCGTTACAAATTTATCTGCTACCGCCTCTTCCACAGGGGCGGTGCCTGTGCCGCGTATCCAGATTTGCTCACCCAGCCCATTGCGTGCGGCTTGATACACATCTGAGGTGCCATCAAGGCGATTAACCCGTACCAAAATTGCGCCGGACATCTTGTCGCCCCGTTGCGCCACAAGTGCGGGCACAGCTTCTGCTTTGCAACGCAATACCAAGGCCTGCACCCAAACATCTGATTTTAACCGTGGTGCCACACAGCCCCCAACACTTCGTACGCTCAATTAAAACAAGTCAAACTGTTCAATGCAAGAGTATTAATTTATGAATACAACTCAATACACCCCAACATTACGCCCTTTAAGTAAATTTACATCCACTCATTCATGAATAGAAATAAAGGCCACAGTTGCATCAGCTAAATCATGATTCGGATTCTTTGTGCAATACTTAGTTACAAACTTGTATATTTCTTTTGCCTCCACACCGCGCGCATGATCCGCGTCTTGAGCGAAATTGACGCCAGAGATAAAGCCTAAAATCCAAAACCTGTCGTCTGGGCCGCCGACCCAATCGGCGCAGGTCCCCAATTGCTTGACCGTATAGGCCGTCGCGTGCTGCGGGGTTACACTCAGCGCCAGCACGCTCACCACCAACATCACAGCGCCTAATAGGTTTGCTTTGTTCTTCATATCGATCTCCTCATCCCGCACTTTAATCTAGAAGTCTTGTCCGCGTTTCTGCCGTGTTCTGTCTGGGTCAGGCCCTTTGCACTAGCCAAATTGCCCACACTAAGGTGTATGACGGAAAAACCTCCAAACATCGTTAACGAAGTTTTGCGCTGATTTTGGCGCAAAAACGCAAGAATAGCGGCCCGTACGCGTCATCCGTAGGACCTTAGAGTCCGAGCTTTTGAATTTTGCTGCTATCCAAGCCATATTGATTGCGCCCCCAGACCATCAGACTTAGTATGAGCCCGCATCTGTGTCTGTGGATGCATGGTATCTTACCGGGGGGTAGGTCCAAACGAGGGTTCTTAATGTCGCGACTACCAATGCTAGCAAATCGTCTACCTAAATTCCGCATCGCTTTGATATGCACAGCAAGTGCGTTTGGCCTTTCAGCGTGTGGCATGGATGCCGGCACGTTGTCTGCTTCCGCACCTGCGCCTGCGCCTGTCGTTATGGCGCCGCCAAGCCCAAGCGAAGTCTATGTGTCGCTCGCAGCTCAAGGGCACTTCGTCCCTATTCCGCGCCCGTTGAGCGGTCACGTCAGTGTCCCTCGGGCGATGACGAGCACAAAGACAATCGCCACTGCATTCAGTCCACCCCTTCCTGCACCAACAACCGTCATACCTATTCCGCAAAAATTGGAACTGGGCCAAACGGTAGATCTGGGCATGTTGGATGATAAAATGGTGGAGTCTGCGGCCCACTACCAAAAGTTTGCCCTCGGCCTTACAAAGGCTGTGTCCAGCCAAATGAAAACCCCGCGCCAAATCAAAAACTTGCTCAGAGGCTTGCGGTACAGAGAAGCTGGCAAGCTGTCGCAAGGCTGGATGGCCCATAGAGCGCTTGTCGCCGCGCAGGATCCCGGCTTCAAAAACGGTGTTCGCCACGAAGTAAGCACCCTTGGCGCAAGCGCCTTCCTCAATCGCTTACGTGCAGACAGCGGCTATATTCTAAAAGTAAAAGGGGCAAAAAAGGCGCAATCCAACGTCATCAAAGCCATTTCAGCCGACAATCAAGTGATGGCGGCGTTAGCCAAGCGTTTGATGGCCGCCTCCCGCAGTTTTCAACAGAACAAATGGGGCGCACTGTCGCCCGCTCAGCTTCCAAGTGTTGGGGATAGCACCACGGATGTTGCTGCGCTTGAGCAAGAACAACGGCAGTCGTTTTTCGCTACCCTCTCTCAGGAATTTTCACCGATTAGCAGCGCACAGGCGTCCTACACACATCCATTGGTTAAATCTATCATGACCTTGGGCGCGCAACATGTTGTCGAAGAAATGGCGCAAGGGACTAAGCTTGCCGCCGCCCTGCCACCTGTAGAAAGCACACGCTGCCTGCGTTGGGCGCGGCTCAACCTCAATCAATGCCTCGCCGCCGCGCATTTCCCTTCCGAAGTCGCTTGGTGCACCTCGCGCCATGCTCTCAACGATGTCCGCGTCTGTTGGATTGATGCCTTACCGCATAATTTGCGCGGCGAAGAGCCTGCTGAGTAAAGACCAAGCAGACTTTGAAGAAACTCGATAGAGCGCGCCCGTTGGTGCGCTCTTTTGTTTCCTGTGTTTGCCTGCCCGATTATCTTGGCTCATAGATTCAAATTAAATCAAATTTGTATCAATTTTATATTTTAGTTGAAATAAATTCATATACAATTTGTATATATTTTACATATACTTTTCTATACTTAGAAATATTCCAACTACATAAATTTTTACATGAAAATTTAGGAGCATGTAAAAAGATAAACTCTATGTTTATTTGCATAAAGAAGGACCTTCTTCCTTCCCGTCCTGTGAGCTTCTCCGGTTAGCTTGTCAGGGTGCATAAACTATCGAGGCGCGTCGCATGTTTCTTATCCGAGCTACATTTTGGCTAGTATTGGCCGCATTTGTTCTACCGCAGATTGCGAGTGGGCTGGATGGTCGTTCCAGAATTGCGGACCAAGAAGCTTCAGGCTCCCCGCTTTCGAGCGATCACTATGCAAGTGCACCAGCACCTGATACGGGCGCGCTTTTTTCAGCTGCGCTCTCCTCCGCTGAGGATATCGCCGGTTTTTGTGGCCGCAATCCAGATACCTGCAAAACCGCATCCACCAGCTTTGCGCACATGCTAGATAACACGGTGCATTATGGCGGTATTGCGTTGGATTGGGCTGTAAATAACCTCGCCGACCAGAGCGCTCATGCCGAAGACGGCCTTTCAAACAAACCTTTCTTCAATCCGAGCAGCTCGCGCGCTCAAAACGATCACATCGGCATTCCCCTGCAGCGCCCCAGTAACGCGCGCGGGTAGCCCCTCCTCATTCCGGGCGTTATACGACAGCACGCCTTGGGACGGTCCGCGCCTTCTTTTAACTACGCGGACCGTCATTTTTACGCCCTGCAAGACCTTGTTCTTTCGCCGTTCTCCCGTTATGTCATACCCATAACGGGGGTCGCACCGCTCTGTGCAGGATGCAGCGCCCCTCCCTGACTTACGGCGACAAGGGATTGGGTACATGTCAATTCAAGAACTGATTGAAGATTTCTCTTTTCTCGACGATTGGGAAGACAGGTATCGCTATGTCATCGAATTGGGCAAAAAGCTTGATCCATTGACTGACGATGAACGTACCGATGAGACAAAAGTTTTGGGCTGCACCAGTCAGGTTTGGCTTGTCACGGCACTCGACAAATCAGATTCAGAAACGAGCCTCACGTTTCGAGGGGATTCAGACGCGCATATTGTACGTGGCTTAATCGCCATCCTTCTGGTGTTGTATTCGGGCAAATCTGTATCTGAAATTTTGGCCATCGAACCTCGTGAGATATTTGCTCAGTTTGGGTTGAACGAACACCTTAGCCCGCAAAGATCCAATGGCCTGTTTTCTATGGTCGGGCGCATTAGAGCAGATGCCGCTGCGGCTGCGGCGCAAGTCTAGTTTTCTGATCTTGTCATTCGGTAGTGGTGGGCCAGCCGATCTAAAGCGATTTTCAACACCACTTTGCCCGACCGTTGAGGCCAGCACATGGTTTTCTCTACGCCCTCCAATCTCTGCAAGTGACAACACACATCGACCAGAATGTCTTGTAGCCCCGGCCCTACTGCGTCCTTGGCCTGGTCAAATCTCTTACGCGCCATCAAGGCCGTATGAGTGGCGTCCAATGCTAAACCTCCAGCAGACGCTCGCTTTGTCCGCCCCCTTGCTTGGGCCTCCCAATTGGCTGTGAGAGAGGGGCCTAACTGGGCTTTCGTAAAATCAATACGGAACTGCTCCCCCGCATCAAACTCGGCATCACTTAGAAATGCTTTTCCGTCTTTGCCTTTTCGGTGATGTAACCACGCCAGCGGACTTTCCCCGTGGTTCACTCTGCCCTTTCCTCCTGCCACGCTTGCGATATCTTGATGCTGTCGTTGAAACGGCATCGCACCAACTTCAGCCGCCTGCCTGCGCCACCATGCCAAACCCACCTCTGATAATTGATAGCTTTCAGCTTGCGGCGCTTGAAATTCATCCGTAGGCAAATAAACCTTCAACCAATCTTTCTGACAAAATGCGTCAACCAGACTTTCTTCTACTTTCATCACCGGTTTGCGTCCTCGGTTGCGAGGGACAAACAGACCATATTTTTTCTCCCCTAGGGGCGATAGATAAGTACCCGGCTCGGCAAGTCGTCGGAAAATTCGTTTGGCTTCTCGGGTCAGTTCTCCGTGGGCTATTTTCACGTTCACCTCATTTAATGTGTAGGACGGCGACAAATATCTGCGATATCCAACTCTGCCTTCAAAGAGAACTCCAACCGATCCAGCATCACATCCAAAGAAGCAAGATCGCGGGCATCCTCAATCAGCCGACACGCATGAGAAACCGTTGTGCGATCCCGCCCAAAATACCGCCCAATATCGGCAAAGCTCATACCGAATGCGACATGACATAAGTACATTGCATTCTGCCGTGCAAAAGCGACGTTGGCGCGGCGTCGGGTCAATGCCATAATTTCGGAGATCGAAATATCAAACACCTGCGCCACCGCCTCAGTGGTGCGCGACACCCGCGCGATGTTTTCCCATTCCATATTCTGGGGCCGTGAACTTGGTAATTTTGATAGATGCCCTAACGGATTTTGATCACCTCTGATCGTCATTTTCTCTAAAAGCATTCAGCACTCCCATCTATTTGGACCACTACCTCTGCTCGCCATGGCGATACCGGCAGTTTACTTAATAGGTCAAAAATTACATATTCCGTACATTGCGGGGATAACTTGATTGGAGGGAGGCATGAGATGGGGGAAAAGAAATGACAAAGCTGAACAATAGAATTCGGCAAGTACGGAAATCCAAAGGGCTGACACAAGCCCAGCTAGCGCGTTTGGTTGGATCAACTGCCGCCACTATTTCCAGACTTGAAACAACAGATATGACCCTATCGACCAGATGGGTGGAGCGTTTGGGGAACGCTCTTGGCATCTCGCCGGGCGACCTGCTCATAACGCCCAATCACATTGTTCATGTGCCGCATTTGGGTGTTTTTGATGACACAGGCATTGTACAAAACCATGCCGCCTCGCCTCACGCCTTTGCGCCACTTCAATTGCTTTTTGAAAATACGTTAGGTGCTCGATTATCCGTGGACCTTGGTCCTTATAAAGCGAACGACTTTGTCGTCGCGCGGCTTGTGCCCTACGAACAACTCAGACTTTTGATTGGGAAGGATTGTTTATTCCGCGCTCCCACGGGCGCCATATGGCTTCGCAAATTGATCGCCATAAAAGACGAAATTCTCACATTGGAAGATAGCACCCCCTATGCGTCATTCTTTCCGTTTAGCCACTTTGATTGGGTCGGCGTTTTGGTTTTCAGCATCCGCGCGGCCAATGAGGGGTAAGCCCTTCCGTAAAATTGGGCAATGGCGAAGGGGCGGTGTCATTTCATGCGCACATTATACCCGTGCGGATTATCTCTCTTACCCTCTATCAATGACCGCATATGACGACATTGACCGCGCTTTTGCGCGCGCCTGTTTCCGGCAGGCAAAACAGAGCATGACTTTCTTTGCACATCACTATCGGCACACAGAAAAAGTTATAGAAACCACAGAAACCATTGAGACCTTAGAGCGCCGCATCGCATGGGCGGCGACTGTCAAAAAGACCATGCCGAGCCTATATACGCCTCAACGCATTTTGATGCTACGCGCCCAGCGGTATGTTTTGCGACGGCGGGCCTGTGGATATGTGTTGGATTTGAAACAGACCAGCCCTTAACGCTCAATCACCGGGGCAATACAGCGTCCATTCCATTGCCCGCCTCTATTTGTTTTGAGATGTGCGGACCATGTGCCAGAAAAGCTTCGTCCATTTCTGGCAAGCACCAGTTTTGTTTTTCCCGCCCCAAGTTCTGAAAGCCAAATCCCTTCGACCATCGCCCCTTGTTTTTTGCCGATAAAAAATCCGGCGCGGGCATATTCATTTTGCCGATATGTGCCTGTAACCGACCCGCCCCTCTCCATCAAATGCAACACCCCAACATCTGTGTTCCAACGTCCTGTAAACCCAGTGCATCCCGCTGGCATGGCCTCCACATGCAAGGGCACCTCTGCGAGTGTTTTACTGCCGCCTTCGGGCGATGATGTGGCGACCAGCATGTAGTCGCCCGGGGTTGTCGGCGCTTCAAACAACACGGGGCTGGTGGGGCGTCCCTTTAGTTGGTAGCTGCGCACCCGTTGATCTGGCCCCCGCAAGGCCAGCTGTCCATCGCTCCACAGGCATCGATTGCCTTGCATGGTTTCTGGAATTTGGATCACTTCGCCTGCCCGGAATACGCCGGTACCTAATTTCAAATCCAGAGCTGTGGCTTCGCGTGTTGCCACCTCCAGCGAGCGTGCGGGTGTTAACGGCAAGCCTTGGCTTAATGCCTCATATGCATCGACGGGTGCCTGCACCGCTCGTAATGCGCCCCCCGTTATCACCTCAGGGGCCGGACAGGCCGCGCGGGTGCTACATCGTTCCAAGCGGACGCGGGCTTCTTCCAACACAATACGAGCATAGGCAAGACGCTTTAATCCGCAGGCCAGCGTTGAGCCTTGGTTCGACAGCTGGGCTGCCTGTTGGTCCGCGTTGGACGGGGCACTCTCTGTATCAGGTTGAGGGTGTAGGCCTTTACGCAACCGGGCCAGATGCAATTCAAGTCCGGCCAGTTGCGCAACGAATAGTTCCGGCTCTGTTTTCCCCACCGACATCAATTCGGCCTGAACAGCGGCTTGCTCCAACTTCATGGCCAAAATGGACATGCGCCAATGCGGCACCGCCTCACCAGCCTGCGCCTCTGTCTCTGCAGACGTCTCTTCCCGATCTGAATCTGGGTTGGCGTTGGCGGAAAAGTCTGTTTCAGACGCTGATGTGCGCAAGTGATCGGACAGCACGGCCAAACGCCCGCTGACAATGCGCCACGTATCCACATCCTCCACCCGCCTCAGCACCACGGGGAGCAAATCCCGCCATTCATTGGCGGCGTGTAATGCAACAGCATCCAAGGCGGCGCGCTGTTCTCTATTTCTGATTTCTTCCAGAGGATTTGTTTTGGGCGCGGCAACGCTGCTCATCAAAACATCCAATGCACGCCCAGCCACCTGCAAATCGGCATCTAGTTTACCCGCATTCCCGCACGACATTTCCACACAGGCAAGCTCTTGGCATGTCGCCATTTCGGCACTCACGCTATCGCCCACCGCGATTAAACGGGCGGCGGCGGCTTGCAGGCTGGGGCCATCTTGTTCGCAATTTATTTGTGTGAGAGAGGCTGCTTTTTCCCGGGGCCCTTTTTGGCATAGGCCTTGGTCAATGCAGTCTTCTGATGCGGTCGTGAAAAAACGTAGGCCACTGATCGCCAGCCCGGCTGCTTTACGCGCGGACACCAATTGCCCTTCCAACCGTACTACCTGTTCTGGCAAGTCGGCGGGGTCACGGCCCGACCGGGAGAGCCCTGCCTTGCGTTCCTCAAACAGCCGCCCTTCCAAGCGGCGAATGCGCCTCATCAGCCTTGCGGCTTCTTTGCCCAAATAAACTCTCGTGTCAGAGACACCAAGGCATATATCGCACGATTGCAAGATTTCGTTATTCACCTGCGCCAGTTGATCAGCGGTTGCCAAAGCTGCTTCTAACCTTGCGTCAAGGCGTTGAGTTGCAGGCGAGCTGAACCCCTGCACAGCCGTTGATTGATACGGCGAGAGCGCAGGCACGTAGGAGCCAGCGATCAATATCAACACAATTGAAATCGCCAGCGTGATGCCTGCTAACCCTGCATAGACAAATGTCTGTTTCAAGAAGCGTGTGCGCCCCTGCGTACTGGCGTCCTCCTCACCCGGACCTGATGCGGGGCCCTCGGAGTGGGAGTTGCGCGCTCCCCAGCGCGCCTTAAACAGCTCCGTTAGTGTGCGCCACATTTCACGAGCACTTTTTCACCACCATCCTCAACCTTGGCGCATTGCTGCCCAGGGAAACAGAAACCTGCTGGAATGTTGGCAAAATAGAAGGCCACTTCGCCTTGCCCGCCCGCTGCAAAAGTTCCTGCAAGTTCAAACCGTCGGGTTTCACCGCCGTTTAGCATAATCATGTCGCCCACGTTGGGATCAGACAATGGGACATAGCCTTCCCCGTCAAACATGACGGTGGCAGACCCACCCAGTGAGGATATCTCACACCATGCCGTAAATTCACTGGTTTGGCTGGTGCTGGTTTGCACGGGGAAAGACGCCCGTTCGTGCAGGCCAATTTCTTGGTCCCCGCCGACAAACTTAGCCTCCACCGCATGGGCAGATTGCGTTCCCACCAGCGCCAACAGACCCGCCAACAGCGCGCCCTGCATCCGTGCTTTGATTGATTTGGGCTGCTGTTCGGATCTTGTTCTCAGGGTATTATTGTTTTTCATTAGAAGTCTCCCATCCCTTCGTACAGCGCACCTCCGTGCTGTACCGTGCATGTCGCGCTCCGCGCTCATCTCATAGATGTTCTGCGGTTGAGAAAGGCGCTTACGCCAGCACATCACGCAATCAAAGATTCCAACGATGTATTGCGCACAGCAACCCGTGCTTTCTCGGAGACCAGAAGCGTATCAAGTCCTAGCACCATTGCAATGTTTCCCTCCGCATCGACTAGCGGCAAGCGCAACCAAAACTGAAATGTGCCGAGCTGTCCCAAGTCTTCTAGTGATAATACACCTTGGGCGGGTTTGCCTTGGGAAATCACGCGGGTAAAAGCTGCCGTCCAATAGCTATCACTTTGGGGGGGCAGAAATTCGTCAAGGTAAAGCCCGGTGGTTTCGCGGCCATACATGTCGCGCAGTCGTGTTCCGGCCAGACGCACCTTTACTCTGTGCTCGGCCTGCGGCTGGCCTGCGTTTTCCACTTCCAATAGGCTAATCGAGGGGAGCAGGCGGGGAAAATCGATGGGATCGATGTCGGCGCGCTTCGGCAACGCCTCCCCAACACATCGTGCATCCCAATATTCAAAAAGTTGGCGTTGTTCAGCGGTCACAAGTTGCGCCTTAAACGCGTCGGCGTGTTCAATAGAATTTCGCGTCCCACTGGAATTTGGTCTATCCCCGGAGGTCAGGCCCTGCTCAGCGGATGCCTGTGGCCCGTTACTCGGTTGCTGGCCCGCCGGAAACTGGCCTATTTCTCTTTGGCCCTTCTCAACTGACACACCCTTCTCCCTACACCAAATTCAATCACTATTCGTTCAAAACGAATCACCTCGTAAAGTGACTATGCGGCACCGATTCGATTGTTGGCAAGAGTTTCGTTAACCTTTTGCTAACCAATTCAGCATCGCGGTGTAAGTGAGTCAAAAAAGGCACACAGAATGCTGCGTGCCTTT